>NZ_JAHXBH010000019.1:0-145653 GCF_020103775.1 Allostigmatella hybrida | reverse complement strand
CCCAAGGCCCCGAGTCCTCCATCACGATAGGCAATGTGCAGCCGCGAAAGGGGAAAAGTTATTTCCTCCAGCCTCCTTAGGTGGCAATGAGTACGACACTGTCCGCGCACGAGAAGCCGATCTCTAAGATTTTCAGCAATGATTATGTTTTCAGCATACCGGGCTATCAACGCCCCTATGCATGGACGGAGGATCAGGCACGCGATTTGCTCGACGATTTGACCGGATTCATGAAGGCTTTCCCGGGAGACGTCGAGGACATGCCTCCTTATTTTCTAGGCAGCATCGTCCTCATCAAGAAGGAAAACATACCGAATGCCGATGTCGTTGATGGGCAGCAGAGACTGACAACCCTCACTCTCCTGCTCTCAGCTATTCGAGCCAATGTTGATCCAAAGAACGCGGCGGATATCAACCAGCTCATCTATGAGCAGGGAAGCGCAATTCTTGGGACACACAATCGTTTCCGCCTTTCCTTGCGAGAGAGAGACAAATCATTCTTCCGGGAGTATGTGCAGCTTGAGAATGGTTTTCAGAAGTTGCTGGCGCTGGGAGATGTCCTTACAGATAGTCAGAACAAGCTTCAGGCCAATGCCAAGTTCTTCCAAGTGAGGCTTGGGGCGATGGCGGAAATGGACCGCCTTAAGCTTGCTCAGTTCATCGTCACCCGGTGCTTTCTCGTTGCCGTTTCGACACCTGACATCGACTCCGCTTACCGCATCTTCTCTGTGCTCAATAGCCGGGGAATGGACCTGTCAGCGACTGACATCTTGAAGGCTGAATTCATTGGTGCGATTCCCGAGCGGGACAGGGAGCACTACACCAAGAGGTGGGAGACGGCTGAAGAGGACCTGGGACGTGATGCCTTCGGTGACCTCTTCGGGCACATCCGAATGGTTTTTTTGAAGGCAAAACCCAAGGGAACGCTCCTGAAAGAGTTCAAAGAGCATGTCAGCAAGGAGCAGCTGCCATCGAAATTGATCGATGACGTCATACTGCCCATGGCGGAGGTGTACGAAGAGCTTCTTGATTCTGCTTACACTCAGGTCGGTGAGACAGCCGCAGTCAATGAATGCTTGAAGTGGCTCAACCGGCTCGAGTTCAATGATTGGATGCCCCCTGCGCTCGCGTTTGCCGTCCGGCATCGGGGCAACCCCAACTCAATGAGAACATTTTTTGCCGACCTGGAAAGGTTGGCCTACATGATGTTGCTCACCAGAGCAGGGGTCAACGAGCGGATTGAGCGGTTTTCCAGGCTCACAAGCGAAGTCGAGGATGGGGTGGATTTGGGCGCGGTCGGCTCCGCTCTGCAGTTGACCTCTGTCGAGCAGCTGGACGCGCTTGAGGTTCTGGAAGGCCCAGTTTATGAGACCCTCAGCCCGCGCTCCCGTGCATCTATTTTGCTGCGGCTTGATGCACTGCTGGCGGATGTGGGGGCCAAATATGATTACAATACTGTCACGGTCGAGCATGTTCTGCCTCAGAATCCGCGTCCGGACAGCAAGTGGATGACATGGTTCTCAAGCAACGAGCATGCTGTCCGCGTACACAAACTCGGAAATCTTGCCTTGCTAACACGCAAAAAGAATAGCGCGGCCTCCAATTACGAGTTTGAGCGTAAAAAGGAGAAATATTTCACCGTTGAGGGGGTTACGCCGTTTGTGTTGACTACTCAGGTGATAGGGTGTTCGGAATGGACTCCCAATGTTGTTGACGAACGTCAAAAGACGTTTGTCAGTAAGCTGAGCAATCACTGGAGGCTTGGGAACTCTGGCGAACTCTGAGCGTTCGTGCTGAACGCCGGATGCTCCACGGACGGGCGCTGATGGCGCATGTTTCTACGCTGGAAATGCATGTTGGAAGATAGAGCTTCGGCCACCAGCGAGGTTCTCGTCCCATGGGGCAATAGAGCTGCTTCCGGAAGCCTTGTTAGGCTTGCGCGATGGACACGCTTACCCGCCCGGAGCCGGGGCGCTCGCAGCGGGACGAACTGGAGCGCCTCCAAGAGGAGCTGCGGGCCCTTCGCCACCAATGCGAAGCGCTTCCCACGGAGAACGCTGAGCTGGCCGGCCAGGTCGCCCGGTTGGAGGATGAAGTTCGCTGGCTGCGCCGCTCGCTGGCGGTAGCGCACAGCGAGCAGGTGCGGCCCCCCGCTTCTCTGCCAGAACGGCTCATCCTTCCGTTCCGTGCCAACCCTTCGCGGCGGACTACCTATGGCAAGCTCCGATCCGCGCTGCCCCTGTCGGGATTGTTTATCGGCCTTTCGCTCCAAGCGATGAACAATCCCCAGGCGGTCATCACGTTGGGACTCCTCTTTCCGGTCTGCGTCGCGGTGCGGGCTCTCTTTCTGGAGCCCGTGGAAATGGCCGAGGGCGTTGCCTGGCAATTCGACGAAGAGGGCTTCGCCCCGGACACGTTGCCCGAGAGCTCCGGCAAGGTGCTGTATTCCGAGGTGCATAAGGTCGAGGTCGTTCAAGGGCCTCTCCACCGTCTCTTTGGCTCGGGGGCCGTCCGGGTCACTTGGACACCCTTGATCCAGACATCCCTCGGGAAGGCAGAGGCCTATCCGGACCGCTCCGTCCTCATCGACCTGATCGATGATCCCCACCGGCTGGCGGAGTGGCTGCGGCAGCGGGCCTTACCAGCTCAGGCCAGGAGCGTGGGAGGGGCCCATGCCGTCTGAGCGCCCTGTGGAGCCCGGAATCGCTCAGGCCCTGGAGCGCATCCAGGAGGACGTGCGCACGGGGCATCGTGCGATGCGCACGCTGACCGAGGAGAACGGCCGGCTCCGGGCCAGGCTCGGACAACTTCAGACCGAGCGGGAGCAGTTGAGCCGGACATTGCAGGAAGTCCGGCAGGGCCAGCCCCTGCGCCGGCCCCGGCTGCCGGAAGTTCTGGCCCCACCGTTCGAGGTCCGCACCCAGGTTCCCCTGCGCCGTGTGTTCCTGAGTCAGCTTCCGCTGGTGCTGGTCACTGGAGCTCTGCTGACCTTGCCGTGGGATTACCGCACCGGGATCATGGTGGTGTTGTGCGTCCTCTATGCCGTGGTCTCGGTCTACCCGCAGCTCAGGAGGTGGTTCGGAAGTCCTTCCTGGCGGTTTACCGGGAGCGGCTTGGAGGACGGTGGCCATTCGGGGCTCCCAGCGGAGATTCCCTACGGACAGGTGGTCTCCGCCACAGCGGAAATTTCTCCCGCGCAGCTCCGCCGCGGAGTGGGGACCGTGACGGTGAAGTTCCGGCCAGCGCCCGGTGCGCCGGAGGACTTCGTGTCCCTGCTCGATGTGCCCGAGCCGGAGCGCCTGGCGGAATGGATCCAAGCGAAGGGCCTGCCGACGAACTGAGGGCCTCTCTGGCCTGGGTGGCACTCAGGGAGAGCTGCCTGGCTCGGAGGTCGGTTGGCGGCGCTGCGGGTTGGAGAGCACAGGGCCATAGCACTGGCTCTTGAAGACATAGCCACTCTGCTCACATGCCTCGCGATCCAGCGTAAGTCGGATCCAGCAACCTCCATTGAGCGCAAGTTGTCCCTTATGAGGACACCGGCCCTTCACATCGGGAGTGGCCTGGCCTGACCTCGGTGGGGGCAAGGTGTCCGTGGACATCACCTCGGGCACCGAGGCGTCAGGAGGATCCACCGGGGGCATTCTCGATGCGGCATCGCCCAGGCCCACGGTGTCCGAACCTTCCTGGCCGGGCGCTGCGGATTCTATCCCTGAGAGGGAAGGCGGCACCTGGGTCCTGCCACGAACCTCCCATCCTGCCCAGGCCGACAGCATCAGGAGCATCGCGGCTGTCATGAACTTTGCCCACGTGGGGCTCTTGCGTGGAGCGGCTTTCTGAGGCGCCGCGTGTGACGCGGGATCGCGCTGACGTGCGAGCTGCTCCGCGGTCTGCTCCAGCGCTTCCGCCAGTTCACTCGCGGTTCCCCGCTCCTCTGGACGAACCCGGAGCATTCGAACGATCAGCGCGTCGAACCGTGGATCGAGGCCCGGGACGATGGCTCTGGGCGGGGGCGAGGCCATCTCTCCCAACTGCCAGGTTCCCGTTTCATCTCTGAACGGATCGCTCAGTTCGGGGTACGTGCCGGTGACGAGCCGGTAAGCCGTGACGCCCAGGGCGTAGAGGTCATCCGCGGGCTTGTCTTCATACCGGGCGGAGGGATCCCACATGTACCGCAACGAGAACAGCGAGGACTCCGCGGAGCGATAGGCGGGGGTGCCCGTGAACGTACCCGGCGGCGTCAGGGTGACCGCTCCCGGGTGGATGCCCGAGCCGAAGTCCGTGAGCATCGCGCGCTGATCCGCGTGCCGCACCAGCACATTCCCACCCTTCACGTCCCGGTGAACGGCGCCCTGCGCATGGAGTGCCTCTAGGGCACGAGCGAGTTGGGCCAACAGCCGGACCACCTGTTCTGGAGAAGGCCGGCGCGCCTGGGCCCAGTCATAGAGCGGCGTCCCCTCCACCCACTCCATGACGAGATAAGGATGAACGGTCCCGGCGGGATGTTGCCACTCACCAACGCCTAGCAAGCGGGGGACACTCGGATGGTCCACGCGGGAGAGCAGCTCTTCCTCGCGGGAGAACCGAGGGTCTCGCGGCAACAGGGCTAGCTTGAGTGCCACAGAAGTGGAGTGCGCGTCGCCTGCCCGGACAGCACGGTAGACGGCCCCATAGACGCCATGGCCTGCTGACCCCATCACGCGCCATGGGCCCACTGTCATTCCGGTGCGAAGCCAACCCGGAGGTGGAGAGGAAGCCTGGGGTTTATCCATGATGTTCCTGCTCCACTCACCACGGGTGTCCGTGAGCGCAGAAGAACGCCACGTCTTCAGGCTTTTGGCCATGGCTTTCAATGAAAGAGCCCGGCCCCTCGGAAGAAGGACCGGGCTCTTCAATAACTCACGCGCTTCAGAGGACCGGCGGGATTACGGCGCCCAGGGGCCCACGATGCTCCAGCTCGCGTCCGCGTTGAATCCCGCGGCCGAGTCCCAGGTGCCCCCGTACCCCGCTGCCGTCCACACCTCGGCGCCGTAGTGCCGCAGGAAGCGGCCCGGGAAGTTGAAGGACTCGAACGAGACGCCCGTGCCCGACAGGCCCGGGTGCGCGCAGAAGGTGGCGTCCTGGTCGAACAGCGCCGAGCCGTCCCGCGCATCCTTGCGGACCCAGTTGCTGTTGTGCCGCAGGTACTGCCCGGGGAAGTTGCGCGACTCGAACGAGTAGCAGCTCGACTCGGCCAGCCCGGCCACCAGCCGGAAGGTCGCATCCTGCTTGAGGGTGGCGGCGCTGGCGCCGTCCACCACCGCCGTGTTGGCCACGCTGTCGATGTGGCGCAGGTAGCGGTTGGTATAGCCCGCCGTCGTCACCCGCGGTGCTCTGCCACCACGGCGCGGCGATGGCTCAGGTCGCGTCCTGGTGGAAGGACGCGGTGTTCTTGAGCGCGTCCACCCAGAGCTCGCTGTTGCGGTGGCGCAGGTAGGCGCCGGGCTTGTTCTTGGACTCCAGCGAGACGTTCGCCGAGCCATGGAGCGCCGCGCGGGCGCAGGCTGCAGATAGACATCGCCCCCCAGTACGGCGATGCCGGTGGGCCGGAGCAGCTCCAGGACCTGAGCTGCGTCCTCGGGCCGCCAGGCGACCTCCCCGATTCCGGACTCCGAGAGGCTCTCGGCTCTGCTCCAGAGATGCCTCGGTACCATCAGCCTGCCGATGGGGGGGGACCTACTGCTGACGGCCCTCGATGGCGCACAGGAGGACGGCCGCCGCGATGCCCATGCGGCGGTCCAGCCGGCCCGAGCGGTCCACGGAGAAGTCGAGCGAGATGCGCTGAATGAAGGGGTTGAAGTGCTGGCGGAAGTTCAGCACCGGCTCGCCGCCCACCGTGCCCGTGAAGCTCTGCGGCACCAAGTTGGACAGGAAGCGGCGCACCAGCGCGAGCGCGATGCTGTCCTCCTGGAGGAGCCCCACTTCCTGGTCCCGCGCGTCCAGCACGAGCCACTCGTCGCGCAGCATCGACTTGAACCCCTTGCGGCGCAGCGCACCCAGCTTCTCTCCCGTTCTGGAGTCGGTGACGTCATACGTGGCGCCGAAGTCGAGGATGCTGCGGGCCTGGATGGTGAGCACCTGCTCCCGCATGTCCTCGTCCGTGAAGACGCGCAGGTCCTCTTTCAGCTTGAACGCCTTCAGCTTCGAGTAGAAGGCGAGCCCGCCCGCCTCGTCGTAGATGTGGAAGGCCTGCCCGAAGATCTTGAAGAACTGTCGGCGGATGACATAGCGGCTCTGGCCAAAGCGGCCCTGGGCCAGCTCGGAGCGGGAACGCGGCTCGAGTGCGGTCGTCATGGAATCTCCTCTGGGTATGTGCGTCCCCCTTCTACCTCAAGTCCCTCCACCTCCGAGTGTCGGCGGCGAAGGCCTTACGTATCTGCGGGGCGAGGTGACACCGGGAAGTAGTAGTTCACTGCGTAATCGTGAGCCGAGAGGTCGAGCGGTTGAGCCAGGAACGGCCTCAGTCCGGCGGCCTGCTGCCCGGAGTTCACCGGGTAGAGCCCCGCCAGCGGATGGTCCTGGGCAAGGCCCAGAAGGGGCCGGAGCGCCGCCTTGGTTGCGCCATGGAGCGGGTGCACGGCGCTGGCCGTCCGATGTGTGAACGCTTCTCCCTTGGGGAACGCCAGGACCACGGGCCGGGTCTTCAGAGGATCCCAATGTTCGATGAAGCAGTCTCGCGCTCCCGCAAGGTCAGGAGGGGAACGCAACAGGGGGGTGAGCGCGGCGGCCAGCGCTTCGCTTTCGATGCGCCAGCGGCGATGGAAGCCCAGATCATCGACAGGCCGCCCCAGGCTGGCCTGGAGTGCCGCATCGGGCTCCTGGAGCAGTTCGTGCTCGAAGACGGGCGTTGCCGCTGGACCCTTCTGGAAAACGGTTACCTTCCGTTGGACGCGAGGACTGCTGTCCGAAGCGGATGTCTCCAGGAAATAGTCGTAGGCGTTGAGCTTGAGCGTCACGCCCACAAGCGCGCCAAGCCCATCCGCCTGCGCTTGGGTCTGGAGGGGGTAGACATAGAGCAGCTCGGGATCCTCTGGGTCGAGGGGAAGCTCCAGGGCGGCTCGCAGTTGCTGCACGGAGACGTCCGGAAGTTCATGCGCGGTTACCTGCGCACCGTGAGACTCGCGATCGAAGACCGAGAGGATCCAATGGGTTTCAGGAGTTTCCATGGGGTGCGTCACGGTTCGATCCGCCGGGTTGGATCCGCTGGCTGGGTCTGCTTGCCGGTGGATGGGTCGAATTCGCCCAGGGTGGCATGGCCCATGATGGCGAGGCTCCACCACAACGCGCTGCCGAGCATTAATCCTTGCCACGTCATCGGTCTCTCCGCAGGTGGGAAGATGCAACGGGCTTTCCGTTGTGCGGGAGGGGCTCAGGTTTCTCCTGCCGCCCCCGGTGCTCCGGGAGGAGACCATGGGGAAGAATGACATGCGGTGGGGTTGGCACGGGGCCGTGCTCTCGGTGGCAATGGCCATGGCCTGTGGCGATGAGGCGGAGGTGCGCAGGGAGCCCGTGGGCTCCTTCCTGCTGCCGCGGGATGCCATCCCCAACCGCAACGCCGCCGTGGGGCCCTTCTGCTGCTCCGGACGCACCCTCGTCGTCGAGGGCCCGCAGGGCCAGGGCCCGCTCGGGTATCTCCACTTCTTCTTCTGGGAGGGGCAGGCCTACACCCTGACGGACACGGAATCCATGGCCCCGGACCTCTACCTCGGGGTGAGTGCCCGCCGCTCGCTGGACACGGGCCGGGGCGATGAGCTGCTCGACCGCATCTCGTTCTCGGGCGACGAGCTGCGGCTTGGCGCCTCCAAGCGCCTGCGCATCGGCGCGCTCGAGTACATCGCCACCCTCACGAACGTGGAGACCGTCCCGTACAAGGGCGTTCCCCACTTCCTCATGAGCACGCTGGAGGTCTCCGTGGACGTGCTCAGCGTGATGGACACGCCCTGAGCCCGCCTCCGCCTCACGGCACGGGGTTGGACGCGGGGGCCCCCGAGGCGGTGGCCCGCGACGTCACCGCCGTCTGCACGTGCTTCTCTAATACGGGGCCCGCCGGCGCCTTGGGCTCCAGCGTCAGGCGCTGCTTGATGCGCAGGAACCGGCTCTCGAAGTAGCGGTAGCTCAGGCCCGCGCCCACCACGCTCAGCGCCATGGTCAGCAGGAAGTACACCGTGAAGCCCTGCTCCGGCAGCGCCCGCCGCACCGTGTTCAGCGCCAGCATGTGCATCAGGTAGATGCCGTAGCTGATCATCCCCACGTAGCGCACCGGCGCCAGCGTCAGCAGCGGCATGAGCCAGTGGTCATTGCGCAGGCAGCACGCCACCACCAGCGCCGTCATCACCAGCGCCGTCAGCCAGAACGCCGTGCCATCCGTGGACACCGCCGCCATCACCAGCACCAGGAGCGCCGGTGCGCACCACTGCGCCCCCAGCACCCGGTACACCCACGCGAACCCCACGCGCGAGTGCACCGCGTACGCCGCCAGGCACCCCAGGCAGATGGCCGGCGAGAAGCTCGCCAGGATGCGCACCCACAAGGGCCCGTCGTCCAGCCTGCCCGTCTCCACCGCCCACGGCGCCACCAGCGACACCGTCAGCAGCAACACCATGAAGGCCGGGGCCCCCCAGCGCCGCGCCACGCGCATGACGCCGGGCCAGATCAGGTAGAACTGCTCCTCGGTGGCCAGCGACCAGGCGAAGTAGAAGATGATGCGCTTGTCGGGCACCAGCGGCACGAGCCAGTTGGACGTGTACGTGAGGAAGGCCGGCAGGTTCCCGAAGAACTCCGCCTTCTCCTGCACGCCCTTCTCCAGGATCAGCACCGTCACCACGTACACGGCGATCACCGCGTAGTAGAGCGGGAAGATGCGCAGCGCGCGCCGGCCGTAGAAGCGCGCCAGCGAGATGCGGCCGTGCCCGTCGCGCTCGCGCAGCAGCAGCGTGGTGATGAGGAAGCCGCTGATGGCGAAGAAGAGGGAGACCCCCAGGTACCCCCGCCCCAGCAGCCCCGAGTGCAGGCCAGAGACGTGGTACGCCACCACCAAGAGGACGCTCAAGCAGCGCAGTCCATCCAGTCCCGGGAAGTGGCGGGTGCTCAGGAATTCTGCGTGGGCGCGATCGAAGGCCATGGCCACTCTCAAGCAACGCGCACTTCTTCGCTCGCCACAAGCCCCCCACTCCGTTGGGTGGGTCGCTCGTGTGAGGGGAAGCCGTACACAGGGGGGAAGGACGGTCTCAGGATGACCCTTTCTGGCCCCTGGACGTTTGGGGATCAACCAACCGGGTGACGGCCACGTGGGAGAAGAAAACGGGTATTCCGAGAAGATACCGGCGGGCGAGCCGTTGGGGTTCCAGGTAGAGGCGGTACGTCCACTCCAGGCCGAGCGTGCGCAGCCACGTGGGCGCGCGCGTCACCTTGCCCCCCAGGAAGTCGAGGATGGCGCCCCCGTTGACGATGAGCACCGGGTGCGAGAGGTGCTCGCGCAGGCGCACCGCGATGTCCTCCTGCTTGGGCATGCCCATGGCCAGGATGATGAGCTCCGGCTTCGTCTCGGCGGCGAGCTGAAGGTACGTCTCCGCGGGGGCGAAGCCATCGTGGCACGCCACGACGGTGAGCCCCTCGTCCTCCAGCTTGCGCCGCGCGGTGTCCAGCCACGGCGGCTTCGTGCCGAAGAGCGCGGCGCGGCGGCCCCGGTAGGCGCGGGCAATCCTCGGGATGAAGTCCGTGCCGTTCATGTTCAGCCCGGGCGCGTGCCCGAAGGCCTGGAGCCCCAGCTTCACGCCGATGCCGTCGCGCAGCAGGAGATCCGAGCGCAGCAGGCTCTCCAGCATGGCCGGCGTGTTCCACCCGAGGTTGGCCGCGTGCGCGTTGACGAACGAGACGATGAAGGGGCGCGTGGGGTGCTGGAGGCGCTCCAGGAGGGCTTCCTGGGCGCGCGCGTCACCGATGCACTGGATGCGCTCGTGCAGCTCGCGGAAGTCTTGTGCGCGCGCGGCCAGCGCTCGCTCTGGGGTGCCCGTCATTGCGCCTCACATCTCCCGGGGGCCGAGGATAGAGGATGGCAGCAACTTGCGCATGTGCCGATGGGGAATGTTCACTTCCGTGAAGGGCTCACCGTGGACGGTGTAGCCCAGGCGCTCGTAGAAGGGCACCACGGTGGCGCGCGCGTGAAGGTGGATCGAAACCATACCGCGCCGCGGCAGCTCCGCCTCCAGGGTGGTGACGAGCCGCCGGCCCAGCCCGCCTCCCTGGAGGGCGGGCGAGACGGCCATGGCGAACAGGCGGCCCCCGTCCGGCGCATCGGGGTGAAACAGGACACACCCCACGACGCGCTCTTCCCGGTGCGCCACGAGGTGGAGGCTCTCGTGTTCGAAGGCGAACGTGACGGAGGCGCGCGGCAGGCCCAGCGGCTCCCGCAGCACGCGGAAGCGCAGCTCCAGCTCCGCCTCGTAGAGGGGATGTCCCGGGGAGATGAAGCTCAGCGCGGGGGCATCCAGGGGGGCGGGCGGGGCAGGAGGAGGCATGGGGCGGTTCAGGGCGGGGGCGCGTGCCGCCTTCGCACGGCATCGGTGAGGTAGGCCCGGACGTGGGCGGACAGCGGCAGCCGCAGCGCATCCTGGGCTTCGATGAAGTTTGCCCAAACCACCTCGCGTTGGTCGAGGGTGAGCGGCGGTTCTTTGTCCACGTCCAGTTCCACGAAAAAGACATGGTCCCGCTTGAACTCCTCCCACACCACCACCTCGAAGGCGGGGCGCAGGGCAGCGGGGTCCACGGACAGGCCCACCTCCTCGCGCAGCTCGCGGGCGCCCGTCTGGGGCACGGACTCGCCCCGGTGGGCCCCGCCCCCCGGCATGCTGAGCAGGCGCTTGTAGGAGTTCTGGAGGAGCAGGACGCGCGAGCCGCACCAGATGCCCACCAGCACGCCGCTGCCCTCGGGGCGGCGCACGAACCAGTACGCCATGGCCAGCGAGTAGACGCCCCGGTACGCCACGCGGGTCAGGGCATTGGTGAGCTGCTGGGCGGCCTTCCAAGGGGCCTCGGGCAAGGGCATGTCAGAAGGCTCCCGTGAGCTGGAGGGTGAAGGTGCGGCCGTACTGGGCGACGGGCTCGGTGGAGATTTCGTTGCTCACCGGCAGCGCGTACCGCTCGTCCAGCAGGTTCTGCACGCCGGCGAAGTAGCGGAAGCGGGCCAGGTCCCCGGAGATGCCGAAGCTGACGAGCACGGCCTCGCCCACGCTGGGCGCGCTGGCGCTGCTCTTGCGCGCGCTCTGGTAGGTGGCCTGGGTGGCCAGGCGCATCTCGCCGTTGCCCAGGGGCAGGAGCAGGCGCCCGGAGGCGATGTGGGCCGGGGCCACGGCCTGCACCTCGTCCGAGGCGTTGCGCAGCGTCACGTAGGAGTAGCTCAGGTCCACCAGCAGGTAGCGGCCCGGCTGCCAGTGGATGCCCGCCTCGGCGCCCCAGGCGAGCGTCTCGCCGGAGGTGTTCCGGTACACCAGGCACTGCTCGGTGCCGGGGGTCGAGCCGCACTGGGGCGTGCCCAGCTGCTCCAGCTCCAGCGTCACCAGGTTGGCGATGCGGTTGTGGTAGCCGGCCACCGTCAGGCGCAGCTCGTCCGTCAGGTCGTGCGAGTGCTCCAGCTCGAAGGTGGTGATGGTCTCCGGGTCGAGCTCGAGCGCGGGCCGCTGGGTGACGAGCCGGTCCTCGTAGAACAGCTCGTAGGCATTGGGGGCGCGGAAGGCGCGGCCCACCACGAGCTTGGTGAGGCCCACGGCGTAGGGCCTGCCAATGAGGGCCAGGCGCGGGGTGAAGGGCGTGGCGTCCAGGTCCGAGTACCGGTCCACGCGCACGCCCACCGACAGGCTCAGCCGCGGGTGCAGGCGCCACTCGTCCAGCAGGTAGAGCGACAGCAGCGTGCGCTCGCTCAGGCGCGTCAGGCCCTCGCCGCCGAAGACTTCCTGGCCGATGCGCAGCTGGTGCTGGCCCTCCAGGCCCAGCGTGAGGTGGTTGCCCTGGAACAGCGCCAGCAGCACCCGGGCCTCGGCCGAGAGCCACTCGGCCTGGCCGGCGTCGGTGTCGCGCGTGAGCGCCGAGCCCTCGCCGTTCTCGTAGTACATCCAGTAGCCCCGGTAGCGGCTCAGGTCCACCGAGCCCCGGAGCGAGAGGCTGACGCGCTCGCCCAGGGGGCGCTCGTAGCGCGCCTCGGCGAAGCCGCGCACGTCCTGCACCTGGGTGCCCGAGGCGCTGATCACCGTCTGCGAGGCCCCGGTGGGGATGTCCTTGCGGCGGCCGTGGAGCTGGGCCATCAGGGTGAGGTAGCCCAGGCGCGCGCGCAGCGAGGCGGTGCCGGCGCGCTCGCCGTCGAGCCCCTCCACGCGGACCCCCGGGGCCAGCGGCGTGGTGTCCGCGCCCCGGGCGTGCATGCCCGCGGCGGACACCAGCACCGAGCGGTCCGTGCCGTTGTCCCAGCCCGCGGTGGCGTGCACGCGCGTGGTGCCCAGCCCGCCCACCGCCCCGGTCAGCTCCACGCGGCGGGTGCCCAGCGACTCGCGCGGCACCACGTTGACGACGGCGAAGAAGGCGCCCGTGCCGTACAGGGCGCTGCCCGGGCCGCGCACCACCTCGATGCGCTCCACCTCTTCCAGGTCCACCGACAAGTCGTGCGCCGCGTAGCCCTGGCCGGCCCAGACGTCGTTGAGCGCGTGGCCATCCCAGAGGATGAGCAGGCGGGTGTTGAGGTCTCCGGGCGGGGAGAAGCCGCGCACGCCCACGTGGGTGTAGTTGCGGTCATCCACGAGGAAGAAGCCGCGCACCCCGGCCAGGGCCTCGGCCAGGGTGCGCCAGCCGAAGGCGCGCAGCTCCTCTTGAGAGAGCACGGTGGTGGAGGCGGGGGCCTCGTCCACGGACAGCAGGCCCTTGGAGGCGGCGCGCACCGGCGGCGGCTCGTAGCGCAGCTCGGCGTGGAGCTTCACCTCCTTCTCGGCCACCACGCGCACCGTCTTGCGCAGGGGGCGCACCTCCAGGCTCTCGACTTCCAGCGTGTGGTCGCCCTCGGTGAGGGTGAGCACCGTGGGGGTGAAGCCCGCGGGCTGCCCGTCCACGCGCACGCTGGCGTTGTCCCGGTTGGCGGTGACGACGAGCCGCCCGGTGGGCTTCTCCTGGGAGCGCAGCGCCACCGGCACCCTCACGGTGGCCTCGGCCGTCACCTCGGCCACGAGCTGGGTGGGGGCATGCCCCGGGGCGCGCACGTAGAGCAGGTGCTGGCCGGGGGGCAGGTTCAGCGTTCCGGGCACCTGGGCGAGCACGGGGCCGTCGGGCGCGTTGCGGACCTCGGCGCCCACGGGGGTGCCGGTCAGCTCCACCTTGCCGGTGATGAGGGTGAGCTCCAGGCTCTGGGTCACCCGCTTGCCGCGCGCGAGCAACACCGTGGCCTCGGCGGGCTGGTAGCCCTCCTTGTGGACCATGACCTTGTGGCGGCCGGGCGGCAGCGCGAGCGTCTGGGGCGAGCGGCCCCGGCTGCCCAGGTCCGTCCGGTCCATGTAGACCTCGGCGCCCTCGGGCACGGTGTTGACGTGCACCAGGGCCACCCGCGGGCGCAGCCGCTCCAGGGAGCGCCGGACCTCGGCGGCATCGTCGCTGGAGAGCGCCTCGTTGGAGAGGTCGTCGTAGTAGCGGTAGGCCTCGTTGAGGCGGTTCTGGGCCTCGTAGCAGCGGGCGATGTTGAAGAGGACGTTGCGGTTGGGGACGAGCCGGTAGCTGGTGAAGTAGGCGCTCAGGGCCTCGTTGTAGTTGCCCCGGGCGTAGGCCTCGTTTCCCAGCTCGAACGCGACGTCCGCCTCGTCGGCGGTGTTGTTGGCCAGCGCGAGCAACGGGGTGAGCCACAGCAAGAGGAGGAAAACGGGCCGAAACCAGATCATGGGAGCTGCCGCATTCTCCCTGCCCCGGGGGGAGGAGGTCTACCCAGGGAGGCCTGAAATCGACTCCCGGCGGGAGGGGGGCCCCAGAATTTCGAGTAATGTCCGCCGGGAAAAGGAGAGGCACGCGTCATGGAAGTCCGCACTGCGCTCGTCGTCGGGGGGACCGGAGACATTGGCTCCGCCGTCGTCCACAAGCTGCGGGCCGAGGGCGTGCACACGGTGTGCGCCGCGATGGACGTCCCGGAGGACACGGCGGAGGCGCTCCGGGTGGACATCACGGACGAGGCCTCGGTGACGGCGCTGTTCGAGAAGGTGGCGCAGGCGCTGGGCCCCCTGGGCGTGCTGATCAACTGCGCGGGCATCGGCGTGTTCTCGCCGGTCGAGGAGACGCCGCTCTCGGAGTGGCGCCGGACGCTGGAGGTGAACCTGACGGGGGCCTTCCTGTGCGCGCGCGAGGCGTTCAAGCGGATGAAGGCGCACGGTGGGGGGCGCATCCTGCACATCGGCTCGGTGAGCGACCACCTGACCCTGCCGATGAACGCGGCCTACGCGGCCTCCAAGCACGGGCTCCGGGGGCTGACGGGGGTGCTGAACGAGGAGGGCAAGGCCCACGGCGTCCGGGCCACGCTCGTCTCGCTGGGGGCCGTCTACACGTCCCTGTGGCACGCGCGCCCGGAGTTCAGTCCGGCCGACATGCTGCCCCTGGAGGAAGTGGCCCAATGCCTCTGGGAGATTGCCCGCAAGCCGTTGAACGTCCGGGTCGATGAGATCCGGCTGCTGCCTTCCAAGGGAGTACTCTGATGGGCTCGATTCCGGACACGCGCCTGGCCATTGTCACCGGCGCCAGCCGCGGCATTGGCGCGGCGATCGCGGAGGTGCTCGCGCGCCACTCCTTCCGTGTGGCCCTGCTGGCGCGGGATGAGAAGGCCCTGGCCTCGGTCGAGAAGACGCTGCTGGCCGCGGGGGCCCAGGCCTGGCCGTTCGTCTGCGATGTGGCCGACGAGGCCCAGGTGAACGCGGTGCTGGGCGCCCTCGAAGCGCGCCTGGGGCCGCCCAGCGTGCTCGTGAACAACGCGGGCTTCGGCGGGCCCTTCCACCGCGCGGACGAGGTGCCCAAGGCGGAGTGGGAGGCCCTGTTCGGGGTGAACGTGGACAGCCTCCACTACTTCTGCCGGTGGGCCCTGCCCCGGATGAAGGCGCAGGGGTTCGGGCGCATCATCAACATCTCCTCCATCCAGGGGCTGTTTGGCGGGGCGCTCTCGTCCACCTACGTGGCCACCAAGCATGCCGTCGTCGGCTACTCCAAGGCCGTGGCCGCCGAGTGGGGGGCCTCCGGCATCACCTGCAACGCCGTCTGCCCGGGCTACATCGACACGGAGATGCTGGCGAACGCGGATCCCGGCATCCGGCAGGAGCTGCTGAAGCGCATTCCCGTGGGCCGGTTCGGCCGCCCCGAGGAGGTGGCGGAGCTGGTGGCCTTCCTGGCGGGGCCCGCGGGCGGCTACGTCAACGGCAGCGCGCTGGTCATGGACGGCGGCCTGTCGTCGCACCTGGCCAACGGCCTGCCCTCATTCTGAGTCCGGGACGCCAAGGCCCCCGGGCAGCTTCGCCCAGCGCACGGTGGCGTTGGGCCGGGCGGGCTCGGGCTGGACGCCCAGCTTCTTGAAGTCGCTGGAGTAGGGCGAGCCCTTGAGCACCACCACGCGGCGGGCCACGCGCTGGGCCTCGGCCAGCGTCTCGCGCGTCAGCGGCGTGTAGTCCGCGTGGCGGCGGAGCATCTCGAAGGCGTGGGAGGACTTGCGCGTGCGCTCGAACATCGGATCGAACAGCACCGCATCGAAGGCGCCCGCGGGCAGCGCGCGCAGGTACGTGCCCGCGTCCGCGTGGACCACCTCGATGGGACAGGCCCGGGGGTGGCGGGGAAGGCCGGCCAGCCCGTGGTGGGCCAGGAGGTAGAGGGCGGGGCTCTTCTCCAGCGCGGTGAGCGCGCCCGTGGGGCCCACCAGCCGCGCGGCCGTCTGCGCATCGGCGCCCAGCCCCAGGGTGCAGTCGAGGACGCGCTCCCCCTCGCGCAGCCCGGCGATGCGCACGAGCATGTCCTCCTGGACGCCCGCGTCGAGCTGCTTCACCCGCAGGTGCCCCAGCCCCGGCGAGAAGCGCAGCACCCCATGCGCATCCACGAGCGCCACCGAGGCCGCCTCGAAGACGAGGAGGGCCTGGGCGCTGTGCCCCAAGAGCGCCTTGAGCGGCAGCTTGTGGTGCCGCGCCACGTACGGCACCCCCACCTCCCGGGCCGCCTGCTGGGCCCGCTGCGCGAGCGCGGGGTCCACCCGGTCGGAGGTGGTGACGGCCAGGGGCCACGGCGGGCCCGAGGGGAGGCCTTCCAGGCTCATGCCCGGAGGGCGGCGGCGAGCGCCTGGGCCGCGGCCTCCAGCGCCTCGGCGGACAGCGCGTCGGCCTCCGTGAAGTCAAAGGCCCCCCGGCCCCGGAGCCGTTGCGGCGTGTCCGCGAAGCGGGGCACCATGTGCAGGTGGAAATGACGCAGCACGTCGCCGATGGCGAAGGCGTAGGCGTGCTCGGCGCCGAGCACCTCGCGCTGGGCGCGCATCACCCGGGCGGCCAGCGGGCCCAGCTCGCGCGCGGGCTCGCCGTCCAGCTCGTACCAGGCGCGCACGTGTTGCTCGCTGGAAATCACCACCCAGCCGGGCAGGGGACTCGGGGCGGCCACCCCGTGCACCACCAGCCCGGAGCCCCGGGCGAGCACGCCCCCCACCGGGCGGGTGGCCCCGCTCACCACGGCACAGCCCAGGCAGGGCGAGTTCACATCGGACATCGCGCCACCGTAACAGCCCCGCTCCCGCGCCGGGCGTCAACTTGACGCCCGCGGCGTGCCCGGGAGAGTGTTTCACACCGCCCGTTTGTCCTGGCGTGGACTTATCAGCATCACTTTAAAGGTGGAGATGATGAAGAAGCTGGCTTTGGCCGTGGTGCCCCTCCTGGCCGTGGGGTGCGGTGCTTCCGATGAGGATGGGGATGGCATCGCCGATGGCGTCCGGGATCCGAACAACATCTCGGTGGTGGTCCCCGCGACGCCCAAGGGCACCGTCTCCGGCCAGGTGCTGACGACCCAGCAGCGGCCGCTGTCCGGCGCCACCGTGACGATGACGCTGGGCAGCACGCCCACCGCCAACACGGTCGCCACCGACGAGCAGGGCAACTTCACCTTCCAGAACGTGCCGGGCGGCGCCCAGGTGCTGCTCACCTTCAGCAAGGAGGGCTTCGCCTCGCTGCGCGCCACCTCCGTGGTGCCCTCCTCCGCGGGCAACGTGCCCATCAACAACGGCAACGCGAGCTTTGGCCCCGTGCTGCTGAGCGAGCTCAACGGCTCGCTGAAGGTCTACGCCTTCGGTCCGGATGGCCGCCCCGCCGCGGGCGCCCAGGGCACGCTGGAGGTGGACCCCGCGGGCCTGGTGCTCTTCGGCTCCTCCGAGCGGACCACCAGCACCGTCGTCATCGATGCCACCGCGGATGCGCAGGGCCTGCTCTCCTTCGAGCGGGTGCCCCGGCCGGCCGAGCTGCAGCGGCTGCAGGGCAAGCTCCGGCTGTCCATCGCCGCGCTGGATGCCAACAATGACGGCGTGTTCGAGGCCGGCGGCCGGCTCATCGAGTACACGGCGGATCAGCTCCTGGCCTCCGGCACGCAGCGCACCGAGAGCCTGCCGTACGCCTACACCCCGGAGGCTGCCCTGGGCCTCAGCCACAGCAGCATCGCCTCGCTCAAGGGCGGCTCGAAGGACCCCATCTTCAACATGGTCCGCTCCGGCGAGGGGCTCTCCATCGTCTTCAACCAGCCGGTGCAGCCCACCTCCGTCATCGCCGGCCTCACGGACGAGTACAGCAAGGCGCGCCTGGGCTTCTCCAAGTCGCTGTCGGGCGGCGGCACCGTGCTGACAATTGTACCGGACCAGCCCTTCCAGCCGGGCAAGGAGTACAACCTCACCCTGCGCGCGGTGGCGCTCAACGGCTCGGCCACGGGCGCCACGCAGTTCAACAGCACCGTGTCCTTCTTCGGCGGGGACCTGAACCAGCCGCTCCCCACCGCCATCGAGAGCGTGCAGTTCCGCGACCTCAAGCCGTCGGCCGTCTACACCAACGGCGTGTTGGATCCGAACGAGCAGGTGTACCTGAACTTCAACCACGTGGTGAGCCGCTACGGCGCCTCGCCGGTCTTCGCGTTCTTCAACGCGGACCTCGATGCCAACGGCACGGTGGGCAACGCGGTGGGCGAGGTGGGCAACAAGACGGGCTTCTCGCTGCTCGCCGACGAGCCGCTGGCCCCCTACGTGACGGGCACGCCCGCCGAGGAGCCGGTGTTCTCCATCACCGCCTCCGGCTTCACCACCCGCTACTCCTTCCGCTTCGCGGGCACCCGGCCCCTGAACCCCGCGGACTTCCCCGGCGGGCTGCCGGTGGTGGTGGCCTTCAGCGCCATCAAGGACGCCGCTCGCAACGGCTATGCCAATGCCTGGGGGGTCAGCCAGGTGGAGGACCTGACCGGGGTTCTGTCCGGTACGGGCGCCATCCCCCCCGCGCCCTGAGGCGCGGTTCGCCTCCCTCCACGCACGTCCACCTCCCTCGGGAACGAGGTTTTCCGGGGGAGGTGTCTGCTGGGAAACAATCCCCGCGCACTTTGGCGTACGCATCCCCGGCCGGGGGGACAAGGCGCGGAGGGCAGGGCGTGTATAGAATGGTTCAGGTCACTTCCCCGTTGGAGCCCCGCCCCATGAGCCAGTCGGCCACGAAGATGCTGCCAGAGGATGTCAGTGCAGCGGTCCAACCAGCGAAAAAGCGGGTGCTCGTCGTCGATGACTTCGATGATGCGCGCGAGATGTACGCCGAGTACCTGGAGTTCGCCGGCTTCCTCGTGGAGACGGCGCGCAACGGGGCCGAGGCCGTGGAGAAGGCCCAGGAGGCCTCGCCCGACATCATCCTCATGGACCTGTCCCTGCCGGTGATGGATGGCTGGGAGGCCACGCGGCTCATCAAGAACGACATCCGCACGCGCGACATCCCGGTGATGGCGCTCAGCGGCCACGTGCTCGCCGGCAGCGAGCACCACGCGAAGGAGGCAGGGGCCGACGAGTTCGTGGCCAAGCCCTGCCTGCCCTCGGACCTGGAAGACAAGATCCGGACGATGCTCAAGCCGAGCAAGGTGAAGGGCAAGCGCTAGCCTCGCGGCACGCGTTCTTTGGCGGGAGGTGGGTTGATTGCCTTGAGCCGAGCGCGTAGGCACTGATCGTGGCCTCTCCAGCCTCCCTCAACCCACCCGATGCGTGGACTCCCCCGGAGGAGTTCGACGAGTACCGGCTGATCCGGCTGATCGGCCGTGGGCGCACGGGAAGGGTGTACCTGGCGCACGACACGCTGCTGGAGCGTCCCGTGGCGGTGAAGTTCATCCCCGCCCTGGGCCAGAACGCCCTGTCGCGCTTCCTGGTGGAGGCCCGGGCCGCGGCCCGCATCCAGCACCCCAACGTCGTCACGCTCTACCGCGTGGGCCAGCTGGAGGATCAGCCCTACCTCATCTCCGAGTTCATCCGCGGCGTCAGCCTGGACCGGGTGGCCCGGCCCGTTCCTTCCGAGCGCGTGCTGTCCATCGGGAAGGACCTGGCGCGCGGGCTGAGCGCGGCGCACCGGCGCGGGGTGCTGCACCGGGACATCAAGCCGGGCAACGCCGTGCTCACCGAGGCCGGCGAGGTGAAGCTCCTGGACTTCGGCCTCGCCAAGCTCCTGGATCCGGCCGCAGCGGCCGCAGCGGCCGCCGAGACGGGGCCGGGCCGGGCGGCGGCGGTGCCCCCCGTGGTGCCCGCGGAGTTGGATCCCGAGGCGAGCGCGGGCTTCGGCGCGCGTTCGCTGGATGGGGTGTTCCTGCCCTCGCTGCCCCGGGGCGCGCTGGTGGGCACACCCTATTACATGTCCCCCGAGGCGTGGGCGGGCGAGGAGCTGACGGCGCGCAGCGACGTGTACTCGCTGGGCGTGGTGCTCTACGAGCTGTGCGCGGGCAAGGGGCCGTTCCGGGACGTGCCCTGGCGCGAGCTGTCCGAGTGCGTGCGCTCGCGCGACGCGCGGCCGCTCGCCGAGGCCGCCCCCGGGGTGGACGCGGGGCTGGCGGCCGTCATCGACCGGTGCCTGCGGCGCGAGCCCTCGGAGCGCTATGCCTCCGCGGCGGTGCTGCTGGACGCGCTGGAGCAGCTCGGGCGGGACGAGCTCGTCCCGGGCACCATCCCCGAGGGCAACCCCTTCCGCGGCCTCCAGGCGTTCGAGGCCGAGCACCGCGCCCTGTTCTTCGGCCGGCGGCGCGAGCAGCGCGCGGTGCTGGAGCGGCTCAAGGGCGAGCCCTTCCTGCTCATCACCGGTGACTCCGGCGTGGGCAAGTCCTCCCTGTGCCTCGCGGGCGTCATCCCGCTCCTCGCGGATGGGGCGCTGGAGGACGGGCGGCGCTGGCGCTCCACGCGCCTGGTGCCGGGCCGCCACCCCGTCGCCGCGCTCTCCGCGGCGCTGGCGCCCATCCTGGAGGTGCCCGAGGAGCAGCTCGCCGAGAGCCTGCACGCGGAGCCCAGCGCCCTGGCGCGAAGGCTGCGTGCGAAGCTGGGCGCGCGCGAGGGGCTGCTGCTCTACGTGGATCAGCTCGAGGAGTTGGTGACGCTCGCCTCCGCCGAGGAGGCGGCCCAGGCGGGCATCGCGCTCGGAGAGCTGGCCGAGGGCGTCACCGGCGTGCGGCTGCTGGCCACCGGCCGCAGCGACTTCCTCACCCGGCTCACCGGGGTGCCGGGGCTCGGCGCCGCGGTGCCGCGCGCGCTCTACCTCCTGCGCGCGCTGACGCCCGAGGAGATGCGCGAGGCCATCATGGGCCCGGCGCGCGTCAAGGGCGTGCGCTTCGAGTCCGAGGCGCTGGTGGACACGCTGGTGGCGGCCACCGCGGCCACCGAGGGCGGCCTGCCACTGCTCCAGTTCGCCCTGGCGGAGCTGTGGGAGGCGCGCGACCGGGCCGCGGGCGTCATCACCCAGGCGGCGCTCGATGGGCTGGGCGGGGTGTCGGGCGCGCTGGCGCGGCACGCGGACGGGGCGGTGGACAGCCTGTTGCCCGACCAGCGCGTGGCCGCGCGCGGGGTGCTGCTGCGCCTCATCACCGCGGACGGCACGCGCGCGCGCAAGACGGACCGCGAGCTCGTGGGGGACGACCCACGCTACCGCGCCGCGCTGGAGGCGCTGGTGCGCGCGCGGCTGCTCGTGGCGCGCGAGGCGGAGGAGGGCACCTCCTACGAAGTGGCCCACGAGGCGCTTGTCACCGGGTGGAAGACGCTGGCGCGCTGGCTGGTGGAGTCCACCGAGCGCCGCGAGGTGCAGGCGCGCCTGGAGACGGCCGCGGCCCACTGGGAGCGGCTGGGGCACGCGCGCGATGTGCTCTGGGGCCCGCGGCAGCTCGCGGAGACGGCGGTGCTGGACGCCGCGGAGCTGACGCGACGGGAGCAGGACTTCCTGGAGGTGTCGCGCCGCACGGTGGTGCGCAGCCGCCAGGTGCGGCGTGCGCTCGCCGCCGGGTTCCTCATCCTCCTGGCGCTCGTGTACGGCGGCGGGCGGCTGCGCGAGCGCTGGCGGCTGAGCCAGGAGGTGCAGGCCCAGCTGAGCGAGGCCTCGCGCGCGCTCGGCGAGGCCCGGGACAAGCGCCAGGCGCTGAGCGCCGAGCGGGACCAGGCCTTCCGGCTCTACAGCGCGGGGCACAAGGCGGAAGGCGACCGGGCCTGGGCGCACGCCGCGGCCCGCAGCGCGCAGGTGCGCGAGCACTTCGACGCGGTGGCGGACCGGCTGGAGCGCGCGCTGGTGCTGGAGCCGGGCCGCAAGGAAGTCTGGGACGAGCTGGCCAGCTACCTGCACGAGCGCGCCCTCCTGGCCGAGCAGGAGGACGAGAAAGTCACCCTGCCCACGCTGCTCCAGCGGCTGCGGCTCTATGACGTGGGCGGCCACCGCTGGCAGCAGTGGAGCGAGCCCGCGCACCTGGCGCTGGCGTTCAAGCCCGCGGGCGTGCAGGCGAGGCTCCTGCCCGTGTCCCGCGGCGCGGACGGCCACGAGGTGCTGGGCCCGCCCCTCTCCTGGCCGCCCCCCGAGGGCCCGGGGGCGGATCTCCCGGTGCCGCCGGGCAACTACCGGCTGGAGGCGGAGGCGCCGGGCCACGAGCCCCTGCTCCTGCCGCTGCGGGTGGTGCGCGGCGAGCGGCGGGTGATGGAGCTGCCGCTGCTGCCCCAGGGCTCCCTGCCCAAGGGCTTTGTCTACGTGCCCCCGGGGCAGGTGCTCTTCGGCAGCGCCGAGGACGAGAGCGTGCGCGAGTTCTTCAACGCCGTTCCCATCCACGAGATGAAGACGGCGGGCTTCCTCATCGCCCGCCACGAGACGACGTACGCGGATTGGATTGCCTTCCTGGAGAGCCTGCCCCCCGCCCAGCGCGCGAAGCACGCGCCGGCGGTGGGCGCGCTGGGCTCGCTCTTGAAGCTGGAGCAGGTGGGGGACACCTGGCGGCTGAAGATGCAGCCCAGCTCCGTGCTCTACACCGCGTGGGCCGGGGAGAAGCTGCGCTACGCCAAGCGCGCCTGGAACGCCGAGCAGGACTGGCTGAAGATGCCCGTCTCCGGCATCACCTTCGACAGCGCGGAGGCCTACGCCGCGTGGCTGTCGAAGACGGGCCGGGTGCCCGGCGCCCGCCTGTGCTCCGAGCTGGAGTGGGAGCGCGCCGCGCGGGGGGCGGATGGGCGGGAGTACCCCCACGGGGACCGGCTGGCCCCTCGCGAGGCCAACTTTGATCTCACGTACGGCAAGGAAGCAGGCGGCTTCGGTCCGGACGAAGTGGGCCGTCACCCCGCCTCCCGCAGCCCCTTCGGCGTGGACGACATGGCGGGCAACGTCTGGGAGTGGGCCTACTCCTGGCTGGAGCCCGGCAAGCCCGTGGTGCGCGGCGGCAGCTACTACTTCGCCGCCCCCTCGGCCCGCTCCTCCAACCGGGAGCTCCCCGAGCGCGACGCGAGAGATCCGACGGTGGGCTTGCGCCTGTGTGCCCCCCCTCCCTCGCCTGCTCGCTGATCCTTCCCGAAGAGAACTTTCCGTTGCTCTGGGAAGCACAATGTTGCTCCCGCGACGGGAGTGTCGGCGAGCCAGCGCTTGTGAAGGAACCGAGTGCTGATGACGCGACGGTGCAAGTGCTTGAGGGCTTCCCCGTACCTTGTCGCTCCCCCACCCACTGCACACCGTCCGCATGCGGTCAGGGTTGGCAGGGAGGTGTTCCGTGGGTGCTCGGCACGTGGTGGCGGCGGCGTTGGGGATGTGGGTGGCGGTGGGATGCGGAACGGAGGAGGGGACGGACACGGCACCGGTGACGGTGGGAGGGGTGGTGGCGGGGCTGGCGGCGGCCAATGGGCCGACGCTCAATGGCCGGAATGTGAATGGCCGGAATGTGAATGGCCCGTGGATGAACGGGATGCTGGTGTCGGTGCGGTACGGAGGGGCCACCAAGGGAGGTATGAACGTGGCCCTGCCGATGCAAGAGCTGTGGCTGGAAGGTTCGGCGATTCACGGGCTGTTCCGCGGTGAGGAACTGTCGGGAACGGACCTCGTCAACCTGCACCTGGTGGGCAATCTGGACGACGGGAGCACCCTGCCGCTGCGCATCGACGGCGTGAGCCAGGGCAGCGGCGTGGACCAGGACGTGTGGTCCTACGACGTGTCCTTCCAGGACAACAAGACGGGGGCCTGGCACCCCATCTGCACCACGGCGGACGGCGCGGCGCTGAAGGCCATCCCGCTGGAGGGCACGTGGAACTACAAGCAGGGCGTGGCGGGCGGCGGCTCGAAGATTCACGACACCAGCGTGTTCACCTTCGCGTGTGACGGGGCCGCGCTCGCCAAGTGCGTGCGCTTTGGCTACAAGCCCTGGCAGTCGGTGGACGGCGTGAGCCTGGAGGAGCACCACCAGGCCTGCACGCGGCTGATCCGCGCGGACTTCTGCGGCGACGGCACCTCCTACACGCAGGACGGCAACTGGGTGAACCTGTACGACACCCAGAGCGTGCAGACGGACTCCGAGGCCTGGGTGGCCGAGGCCGAGTGGAACAGCGAGGGCGCCGCCTGCTTCACCTCGCACACGCGGGCCACCGAGCCGGTGCAGTGCGCGGATGGGCGCCTGGTGTCCACCTGCGGGGCGAAGTTCTCCCAGAACACGTTGATCATCAGCGAGACGCCCCCCAGCGCCCAGCCGTAGCGCGCGGGGGAAAACCGGGGGGCTCCGGCGTGGGAGAATGATAGGTGTCCGGGGACTCGCTCGTGCCCACGGACTGCCATGCCGGAACACCCTCGACAGCTCATCGCCTCGGCCCTGGACGCGCTGCAGGTGCGCAACCTGGTGCTGAGCATTCATGATCCGTCCTTTCCCAGCGAGCCGGACGAGGACACGGGCCGGGGCTCCCCGTACACGCGGGGCGCCACGCGCTTCCTGGAGTTCGTCCGGGCGCTGGGCTTCAACGGCATCCAACTCGGGCCCCAGGGGCAGACCTCCGAGTCCAACGCCTCGCCCTACGACGCGACGCTCTTCTCGCGCAACGTCCTCAACGTCCCGCTGGCGGCGCTCACCGGCACGGAGGGCGCGGGGCTGCTGCCGCCGGAGCGGCTCGAAGGCATCGTCTCCTCGCGCCCGGTGAACGAGGGGCCCGGCCCGCGCTACCGCCATGCCTTCCGCGCCCAGCGGGCCGCGCTCGACGAGGCGTGGGAGGCGCTCCAGCGCGAGCGGGGCGGGGGCGCGGCGCGGCCGGAGGGGCGCGAGCAGGTGCGGCGCTTCGAGGACTTCGCCCGGGCGAACCGGGACTGGCTCGTGCGCGATGCGCTCTTCGAGGCGCTGTGTGTCGAGCACGGCCAGCGCGACTGGCGGCGGTGGGCGGGGCGGGGCGAGGCGGCGCGCGATGCGTGGCTCCTGGCCCCGGCACCGGGCGAGGAGGAGGCCTGCGAGGCGCGGGGCCTCGCCGTGCGGGCCCGGCACGGGGCGCTCTTCGAGCGCTATGCCTTCCACCAGTTCCTCGTCCACGAGGCGCACGGCCAGCTCCGGGAGCGCGCGGCCCGCGGGGGGCTGAAGCTGTACGGGGACCTGCAGATTGGCTTCTCGCTGGAGGATGCGTGGGCGTGGCAGGGGCTCTTCCTGCGCACCTACCTCATGGGCGCGCCGCCCAGCCGCACCAACCCCGACGGGCAGCCCTGGAACTACCCCGTGCTCGACCCGGCTGGCTTCTTCGAGGCGCGCGAGGGGCATGCCCCAGAGCACCGCGCGGGCCCCGTGCTGCGCTTCATGGAAGCGCGCATGGACAAGATGCTCGCCGAGTACGACGGGCTGCGCATCGACCACCCGCACGGCCTCGTGTGCCCCTGGGTCTACCGCGCGGACGCGGCGGATCCGCTGCGGGCGGTGCAGCAGGGCGCGCGGCTGTTCGACTCGCCGGCGCTGGCGGACCACCCGGAGCTGGCGCGCCACGCCATCGCCACCGCCGCGCAGTTGGACCTCACTGTGCCGCGCCACGCGGACGGGTGGGTGCGCTCGCTCACGCCCGAGCAGGTGCGCCGCTACAGCGTGCTCATCGACACCATCGTTGCCTCCTCGCGCCGCCACGGGCGGCACCTCACGGATCTGCTGGGCGAGGTGCTCAGCACCCAGCCCTATCCGCTCCAGCGCGTGCTCGCGCAGTACGGCATGGGCCGCTTCCGCGTCACCCAGAAGGCGAACCTGAAGGAGCCCACGGACGTGTACCGCAGCGAGAACGCGGCCCCGGAAGACTGGGTCATGGTGGGCACCCACGACACGCCGCCGCTGTGGCGCGTGGCCGAGGGGTGGCGGCAGTCGGGCAGCATCCGCGAGCAGGCGGACTACCTGGCGTGGCGGCTGCACCCGGAGGCGGGCGGGCGCGAGGCCTTCGCGCGGCGGCTGCGCGAGGAGCCGGGGCTGCTCGAGCAGGCGAAGTTCGCGGACCTCTTCGCGAGCCGCGCCCAGAACGTGTCCATCTTCTTCGCGGACCTGCTGGGGATGACGGAGGTCTACAACGTGCCCGGCACCGTCAACGAGGAGAACTGGAGCCTCCGGGTGCCACAGGACTACGGACACGACTACGCGGAGAAGCTCACCCGGGGCGCGGCCCTGAACCTGCCCCGGGTGCTGGCCCTGGCCCTGCGCGCCGGGGACGCGGCCCAGCGCCCCCAGCCCTTGATTGACGCGCTGGAGGCGGCGGCCCCCGGGCCCAGGCCCTGAGGCGGCGGGCTCAGTGCTGCACGTCCACCACGAGGCGGGTGGGCTCGCGCAGCTCCAGGACGCGGTAGGGCTGCGGGGCCTTCGGGGTGCCGAACACCCAGACCACCTCGCCCTCGAAGTCACACGTGAGCTTCAGCTCCAGGAGCGAGGGCAGGGCGGGCTTGCGCGCGCGCTCGGCCACGGTCACCGTCCCGCCCTCGTGCGCCTGCGCGGGGGTGAGGCTCACCTGGAGCGCGCCCTGGCCGGCCAGCTCCGTGGGGTCTCCCGAGCCGCATTGGATGACAGGCTTCTCCACGTACTCGATGCGGTAGCCCGGCACCTGGGGCCCGTCGAACTCGAACACCACCCGGTCGAAGCCCTCGTTGCGCCCGGTGCGCACCGAGCGCAGCGTCACGGAGGCGGGGGCGGCGTGCTCCACCGCCTGGCGGGCCGTGCCCCACTCGCGGCCGCCGGGCGCGGGGGCCTCGGCGGCGGGAGGGGGCGAGGGCTCGGCGGCAGGAGGAGGCAGGGCTTCCGCGGCGGGCGGCGGGGCTTCCGCGGCGGGGGCCGCGGGAGGCTCCGGGGTGGCGGGGGCCGGCGCTGCCACGGGGGGCGGCGGCGGCGGGGGCTCCTGCTGGGGCTTGGAGCACCCCGCAGCCACCAGACAGCCCGGAAGCCACAGGGCCCCCATCCAACGTCCGAGCACCTTCGCCACCGGCTTCATGCATCACCCTCCCAAGGAGGCCCGGGGACTCGGGCCGGAGTCCCCTCTCGCACGGGTGGGCACCGGGTGCCAGTCCCCACTCACCGGGCCGCGGGCTGCACCGAGCCTTCCTGGGCGCGGAGGATGAACTGCACCAGGGCCCAGTCGATGTAGGTTTTTCCGCCGGACTTGAACGTGCCCCGGGGGAAGAGCGAGTTGGCGGCCTGGAACTCCATCAGGGCCGCCTCGGCCTCGGAGGTCCACGACGGGTCGAACGCGCCCCGGTAGTACCGCGTCTCCCAGAGGGCCCACTTCAGGCTCATGACGGTCCACGGGTCCAGCTCCACGCGGTTGGCGGGCGACTCGCGAACCATCTGCCCCAGGTACCGGTACAGCTCGGACTCCAGGAGCTGGAGCGCATCGCGCTTGCCGGCCACCGAGGCGTCGGCGATGTAATAGGTGAAGCCATCGGTCTGCGAGGCGGGGGCCCACACGCGCACGGTGCCGGAGCGCTCGCCGCGCGAGTCCTGGCCCACGCGGGCCCCGGCCTTGAGCGCCTCCATGAGCCGCACCGCGAGGCTGCCGCGGGCGTTCTGGAAGCCCTGGGCCATGGCCGCGCACACCGCGGCGCTCGTCTGGCCCGCGGCCTGGACCGCGTAGGTGGTGCCCATCACGGCGCAGCGCTGCGTCCAGCTGTCCTGGCCGGTGTACTGGCCCACCTGCACGGTGTTGTTGCGGAGGATGGCCACGCCGATCTGCCGCATCGCCGCGTTGGCGCTGGGGGAGGCCAGCGTAGCGTTGATGGCCTGCTGGGGCGTATGGCCCGCGTCGATGCGCGAGATGATGGACTCGGCGAGCTCCACCGAGGGCATCATCTGGTTGGCCAGCGCCAGGCCCGGCTTGCCGTAGGGCACCATGGAGGAGGTGACCGGAAACGACATCACCCCCACGCCGCACGCCTGGGCCGCCACGTCACACGCCACGATGGAGCGGGTGCCGAGCACATCCCGGTTGAGGGCACCCACGGGTTCGCCCTCTTGGGCGGACGCCGAGGCGAGGGAGAGCAGCAGGGCAAGCGCGAGGCAGCAGCGGGATTCGGGTGTCATGGTGGGACCTTGAGGGGGAGAAGCAGGGAACGAAGGGGACCCGGTACGAAGGGGAAACCTTGCAAGGGATGAGCCCCCGTTCCGGGCCTTTATCCGTTCTTTGGGTCGTGTCCTATTTTGCTTAATTTATTGGAAAAACCGTTTTCAGGCCGCTGCCCTTCCGGAGGACGCGACGCCTGGCCGGCGCTCTGGAGGCGACGCCTTTTGGGACAGGTGGGTCACATCTGACGGCACCGGGTGCCCTCCGGGACGGGCTTGCCTGGTCTCTTCGCGGCGAGTTCTACGCTCCTCAAGTCACTTTGGATGTGGGGAAGGCGTGTATGGTCCGGCCGCCCGGGCAGGCAGCGCATGTCCGGACGCCGACCGGAGCGATTCACGATGGCCCTCGATCTGACCTCACTCCCCAAGCGGGAAGACACCCACGTTGGCACCATGGCGCGCGGCCTGAAGGGCAGCGACATCCTGCGCATCGCGGCGGAAATCCGTGAACTCACCGCCCAGGGGCGCAAGGTGTGCAACCTGACGGTGGGCGACTTCAGCCCGCGCGAGTTCCCCATCCCGGTCGCGCTGGGCGAGGGCATCACCACGGCGCTCCAGGCGGGCGAGACGAACTACCCGCCCTCGGACGGGGTGCTGGAGCTGCGCCAGGGCGTGCAGCGCTTCTACGAGCGCGCGCTGGGTCTGAAGTACCCCCTGGAAGGCATCGTCATCACCGGCGGGGCGCGGCCCATCATCTACGGCACCTACCGCACGGTGCTGGACGCGGGGGACCGGGTCATCTACCCGGTGCCTTCTTGGAACAACAACCATTACGTCCACATGATGGGGGCCACGGAGACGGTGGTCGTCACGGACGCGGCGCACGGCTTCATGCCCACGGTGGAGCAGCTCACCCCGCACCTGCCGGGGGCGCGGCTGTTGTGCTTGGGCAGCCCGCTCAACCCCACGGGGACGATGATCGAGCCGGCGGCGCTGAAGGCCATCTGCGAGCGCATCGTCGCGGAGAACCGGGCGCGCCAGGCGCGGGGCGAGCGGCCGCTCATCCTCATGTATGACCACATCTACTGGACGCTGAGCTTCGGCCGGGTGAAGCACGTGACGCCGGTGGAGCTGGTGCCGGAGATGGCGCACTACACCGTCTTCGTGGACGGCATCTCCAAGGCCTTCGCGGCCACGGGGGTGCGCGTGGGCTGGGGCGTGGGGCCGCCGGCCCTCATCGCCCGCATGCGCGATGTGCTGGGGCACGTGGGGGCGTGGGCGCCCAAGGCGGAGCAGGTGGCCACGGCGCGCTACCTGGACGCGGTGGCCTCGAACACGGCCTTCCTGGAGTCGATGCGGCGGCAGGTGGACGCGCGCCTGGAGGCGCTGCACCAGGGCTTCACGCGCATGCGCGAGGCGGGGCTGCCGGTGGAGGCGATTGCCCCCCAGGGCGCCATCTACCTCTCGGTGCGCTTCAACCTGGTGGGCAAGGCGGGCCTCCAGGGCAACGACGACATCCGCAAGCTGCTCCTGGAGAAGGCGAGCTTCGCGGTGGTGCCCTTCCAGGCGTTCGGGCTGATGGAGGACACGGGCTGGTTCCGGCTGTCGGTGGGCGCCACGTCCGTGGAGGAAATCCAGGAGGCGCTGCCCCGGGTGGAGGCGGCGCTGCGTGGGGCGCTGAACGGCCCGTGAGGCATGCCTGCCCGCCTGGGGAATAGCCAGACGCGGCCGGGGTTGAGGGCGGCACGCCCTCGGGGGGCGTAACGCCATGCTCGGACGATTCGTGGACGTGCGGAAGGAGGAGGTAGGGGCCGTGCTCTGGTCCTTCCTCTATTTCTTCACGTTGATGGGGGGCTACTTCATCCTCAAGCCGCTGCGCGACGCGATGGGCACGGCCGGCGGGGTGAAGCAGCTCAAGTGGCTCTTCACCGCCACCTTCGGGGTGATGCTGGTGGCGGTGCCCCTGTTCGCGGCGATGGTGGCGCGCTGGCCCCGCAGGCGCGTGATTCCGCTCATCTACCGGCTCTTCCTGCTGCAGCTCCTGGCCTTCTTCATCCTGATGAAGCTGGAGGTCGCCCAGCCGCTGGTGGCGCGGGCCTTCTATGTCTGGGTGAGCGTCTACAACCTCTTTGTCGTCTCCATCTTCTGGAGCTTCATGGCGGACCTGTTCGCGAGCGAGCAGGCCCGGCGCCTCTTCGGGCTCATCTCCGCGGGGGGCACCACGGGCGTCATCGCCGGGCTGCTGCTGGTGCGCGTGCTGGCGGTGCCGCTGGGGCCGGTGAACCTCGTGCTCGTGGCCCTGGTGCTGCTGGAGGTGAGCGTGCGGTGCGTCCAGCGGCTCTCGGGCTGGGCGCGGGACTCGCACTTCCCGCCATCCGAGGCGGGGCCCGTGGGGGGCGGCATCCTCGCGGGGCTGAGGCTGCTGGCCACCTCACCGTTTCTCTTGGCGCTGGGGCTGCAGACGGTCTTCTACACCGTCACCTCCACCTTCCTGTACCTGCTGCAGGTGCGGCTGGTGGACCGGGTGGCCCTGGGCCTGGCCGAGCGCACCGCGGCGTTCGCGAACATCGATTTGTGGGTGCAGGTCGTCACGCTCGTGCTGCAGGCGTTCGTCACCGCGCGGCTGCTCTCGAAGGTGGGGCTGGGGGTGGCGCTGGCGGTGACGCCGGTGCTCACGCTGCTGGGCTTCGTGGGGCTGGCGGTGCTGCCCTCGGTGTGGCTGTTCATCGGGGTGCGCTCGCTCCGGGGGGCCACGCACTACGCGCTGGAGCGGCCCTCGCGCGAGCTGCTCTTCACCACGGTGGGGCGCGAGGAGAAGTACAAGGCCAAGAGCGTCATCGACACGGTGGTGTACCGGGGCGGGGACACGCTGGCCACCTGGGCCGAGGACGGGCTCAAGGCGCTGGGGCTGGGCGCCGCGGGGCTGCTCCTGGCCTCCGCGCCCGTGGCCGGGCTGTGGCTGGCCGTCTCGCTCTTCCTGGCCCGGCACCCGCGTGTCCGGGCGCACACCCAGGCGCCCGGGGCCACGGCCCTGGCCTCGGATGCCCGCGCCCTGTGAGCCCGCGCCCGGCGCGCCCTGAAGCCTTTCTCCGGAGGACCGCATGACACGTCTAACGCGCAGAGGAGTGATGAAGGGGGCGGCCGGGCTCGGCTCGCTCTGGGCCCTGGGCTGTGCTTCGACGAAGCCCGCCGAAAAAGAGGTGCCTGCCATGAAGAAGAAGATCCTCATTCTGGGAGGAACCTCGTTCCTGGGGCCCGCGCTGGTGGAGCGGGCCCTGTCGCGGGGCCACACCCTCACCCTCTTCAACCGGGGCAAGACGCGGCCCGGGCTCTTTCCCCAGGTGGAGAAGCTCCAGGGGGACCGGAACGGCAACCTCAAGGCCCTGGAGGGCCGGGAGTGGGATGCCGTCATCGACACCTCGGGGTACGTGCCGCGCGTGGTGAGGGCCAGCGCGGAGCTGCTCGCCCCCCGCGTGGGCCACTACCTCTTCGTCTCCTCCATCTCCGTGTACCAGGACATGCGCGAGGGCGGCCTCGACGAGAGCTCGCCCGTGGCCACCGTGGCGGACGAGACGACGGAGGACGTCTCCCAGCACTACGGGGCCCTCAAGGCGCTGTGCGAGAAGGCGGCGGAGACGGCGCTGCCGGGCCGGGTGGCGAACGTGCGGCCCGGCCTCATCGTGGGCCCGGATGACCCCACGGACCGCTTCACCTACTGGCCGGTGCGCGTGGCGCGGGGCGGCGAGGTGCTGGCCCCGGGGGATGGCGAGGACCCGGTGCAATTCATTGATGTGAGGGACTTGGCGGCCTTCCTCGTGGGGTTGGTGGAGAACCGGGACATGGGCGTCTTCAACGCCACGGGGCCGCTGGAGACGCTGTCCATGCGAGGGCTGCTGGAGGCGTGCCGGCAGGCCAACGGCGGCAACGCCACCTTCACCTGGGCGGACACCGCCTTCCTGGAGGCGCAGAAGGTGAGCCCCTGGTCGGACATGCCCGTGTGGGTGCCCCGTGCCACGGAGATGGGCGGCATCAGCCGGGTGAGCCACGCCCGGGCCCGGGCCCGGGGGCTGGAGTTCCGCCCCCTGGAGGGGACGGTGCGCGACACGCTGGCCTGGTTCCGCACGCTGCCCCCCGAGCGGCAGGCGAAGCTGCGCGCGGGGCTCTCGCCGGAGCGGGAGCGCGAGGTGCTCGCCGCCTGGGGCCAGCGCCCGGGGACGCCGCCGGCCAGCCCCTAAAAAGAGCAAAGGGGCTGCCTCTGGCGGAGGCACCCCCTTTACAGGCCCGGGCTGCGGACTCGTTCACCCCCTCAGGAGAGCGACTCCGCGCCGGGTGCTGGACTGCAACCTCGTCAGGGGCACCGGAGCCCTTGGATTCTCCGGCCCTCGCTGACAGAGGCCTTCAGCATTCCTTGGCAAGCACGTTCACCAGCCGCGTGGGCTGGAGCGCCAGCACGCGGGGCGTGCGGCGGCGCCCGGGGACGCTGCGGCGCGGCTCCGGGGGGCGCAACACCGAGGCGAGCAGGGTGGTGCCCTCCGCCACCTGGCGCAATGAAAGCGTCACCCCCGAGACCGCGAGGGCGGCGAGCTGCAGCCGCTTTTCCCCTCCGAAAGCAGCCAGCCCCGGTGCCGCGCGCTCCGCCATGGCCAGCTCCTGGCCCCCCCGGCTCATCCGCGAGAACGCCTGCGCCGTGGGAGCACCCAGGCTCCCCTCGGCGAACAGGACCAGCTCGCACACCCCTCCCGGAACCTTCCCCCCCTGCGAACGGTGCTGCTCGAGCGATGGCGACATGCGCTTCTCCTGGATGCACAGGCCCTGGTGGCTGCGCGGTACCACTCCCCCTCCACCGCACCGGCTTCCGGCGCGGAAACAGGGCGGCGGATGCGGTGCCGTCCCAGGGAGCTGAAACAAACAGTTGCATGAAAAGATCGCGCTTGTACAGCGTGTGAAAGGGGGTGTGAAAGGATTCACAGCCCGAGGGAAAACCCCTGTGAGTGGCTTCACAGGAAGGGGGCCGGAAGCGGTGAAAGGCTTCACACACAGGGGCCTTTTTTGTGACACGTTTCACACGAGAGGGATTGAAACAGGTGAAGGGTTTCACAGGGGTAGGCGCGATGCCTTCTTGGCCGCAGAGCAGGCGTGCATGTGGGCAGGGGGCGGCGGAGGCGGGCGAGGTGTCGGCCCGGCGCGATAAGGAAGGGGGTTCGCGTGGGGACGGTGGGAGGCGGTGGGTTGGAGAGGCGGGCAGGCAGAGGGGGAGGTATGAGGTGGGATGAGATGGGCACAGCACCCGAGTGGGAGACGAGCCGGCAGGACGGCGGTGGCAGGGCGGCCCGAGGGGGCCCGTCCGTGCTGGCCGTGGTGGCCGAGAAGCCGGCGGTGGCGCGGGACATCGCCCGGGCGTTAGGCGCCTCGCAGCGGGGCGAGGGGTGCTTCCGGGGCAACGGCTACGTGGTGACGTGGGCCATCGGGCACCTGGTGGGGCTGGCGCAGCCCCATGAAATCCAGCCCGCGTGGAAGCGCTGGCACCGGGAGCAGCTGCCCATGCTGCCGAGCGAGTGGCCGCTGGTGGTCTCCCAGAACACCCGCACCCAGTTCGAGGTGGTGCGCGCGGTGGTGAACGCGCCCGAGGTGTCCGGGGTGGTGTGCGCCACGGACGCGGGGCGTGAGGGCGAGCTCATCTTCCGCTACATCTACGAGGCGGCCGGGTGCCGCAAGCCGGTGAAGCGGCTGTGGGTGTCGTCGCTGACGGAGGGCGCCATCCGCGAGGGCTTCCGCCAGCTCAAGGAGGGCCGCGCGTACGACGCGCTGGCGGACGCGGCCAAGGGGCGCAGCCGGGCGGACTGGCTGGTGGGGATGAACCTGTCGCGCCTGTACACGCTGGCGTACGGGGAGACCCTGTCGGTGGGGCGGGTGCAGACGCCCACCCTGGCGATGCTGGTGGAGCGGGAGCTGGCCATCCGCGACTTCGTCCCGGAGGACTACCTGGAGGTGGTGGCCACCTTCGCGCCCCAGGCGCCTGGGGTGCCCGCGGGGACGCAGTACCGGGGCACGTGGTTCCGCGAGGCGGACCCGAAGGCGGGCCCCCGCACGGCGGAGACGGTGCGCCAGGCCCGGCGCCTGGCCGCCGATGGGGTAGAGGCAGGCGAGGTGATGGCGCGGGTGCGCGCGGGCACGGCCGCCATCGAGTCGCTCACCTCCGAGACGAAGCGGATGGCGCCGCCGCTCTTGTATGACTTGACGGAGCTGCAGCGGCACGCGAACCGGCTGTATGGCTTTAGCGCCCAGCGGACGTTGGAGCTGGCGCAAAACCTGTATGAGAAGCACAAGCTGCTGAGCTACCCCCGCACGGCGAGCCGGCACCTGTCCGCCTCGGTGGCGGAGACCCTGCCGGAGGTGGTGCGGGCGATTCGCGCCCCGTACGAGCCGCTGCTGGCGCCCGGCACCGGAGAGAAGCCCCTGGGCCGGCGCTTCGTGGACGACGGGAAGGTGACGGACCACCACGCCATCATCCCCACCGCCACCTCGCCGGAAGGGGAGCGGCTGCCGCCGGACGAGCGGCGCATTTACGAGCTGGTGTGCCGCCGGTTGCTCGCGGCGTGGCACGACGAGCACGTCTGGGCCGTCACCACGGTGGTGACGGCGGTGAGCTCCGTGGGGCCCTCGCCGGGCGCGCCGAAGGTGGATCGCTTTCACAGCTCGGGCACGCAGGTGGTGCGCGAGGGCTGGAAGGTGCTGGACATCGGCGGCGGGCAGCGGCCTCCGAAGGGGCGCGAGGGCAAGGGCGCCAAGGAGGACGGCGAGGGCAAGGAGCCGGAGGACGAGCCGCAGGATCTGCCCGCCGTGCTGGCCAAAGGCCAGAAGCAGCGGGTGGAGGACGTGGAGGCGGTGAAGAAGCGCACCCGGCCCCCGCCGCGCCTCACGGATGCCTCGCTGCTGACGGCGATGGAGACGGCGGGGCGGACGCTGGATGAAAAGGAGCTGGCGGACGCGATGAAGGAGACGGGGCTGGGAACCCCGGCCACGCGCGCGGCCATCATCGAGGTGCTGCTGGAGCGGGAGTACCTCCAGCGCCGGGGCAAGTCCCTGGAGGCGACCGAGAAGGGCATCCGGCTCATTCAGATGGTGCACCCGGACGTGAAGACGCCGGCGATGACGGGACAGTGGGAGGCCTGGCTGCAGCGCATCGAGCGGGGCCAGGGCGACCTGCCGGACTTCCTGCGCAGCATCGAGGCCTATGTCATCGAGGTGGTGGGCAAGGTGCCCATGCCGCCTTCGCCTCCGCGCGGGGAGGCGCCCCGGGCGCCAGCTCCTGGGGGCGGCTCCGTCCCGGCGGCCCCGCGTTCGCCACTGCCGGTGTCCCGGCAGGCGGGCCCGGCCCCCAGCGTCCCTGCCGCCGCCCCTCGGCCGCGTCAGGAGGCTGCTTCGGCGGCCTCGCGGCGCACCCTGGAACGGAAGGTTCGCGCCCCCACGCCCCCCGGCGAGCTGCGCAAGCTGCTCAAGGAGGCGTTTGGGTTCGAGGACTTCCGGCCATATCAGGAGGAGGTATGCCGGGCGGCCACGGCGGGGGAGGACCTGCTGCTGGTGATGCCGACGGGGGCGGGCAAGTCGCTGTGCTACCAGCTCCCTGGGCTGGCCCGGGCGGGGACGACGCTGGTGGTGAGCCCGCTCATCGCCTTGATGGAGGATCAGGTGACGCGGCTCCAGTCGCTGGGGTTCGCGGCGGAGCGCATTCACTCGGGACGGGACCGGGCCACCTCGCGCCAGGTGTGCGCCGACTACCTGGAAGGCAAGCTGGACTTCCTCTTCATCGCGCCCGAGCGCCTGGGGGTGCCGGGCTTCGTGGAGCTGCTGGCCCGGCGTCCGCCCTCGCTCATCGCCATCGACGAGGCGCACTGCATCTCCCAGTGGGGGCATGACTTCCGGCCGGACTACCGGCTCCTGGGCTCGCGGCTGCCGATGCTGCGCCCCGCGCCCGTCGTCGCGCTCACCGCCACGGCGACCCCGGATGTGCAGCGCGACATCGTCCAGCAGTTGGGGCTGAAGGGGACGCGGGGGGGCACCTCGCGCACCTTCATTCACGGCTTCCGCCGCACCAACATCGCCATCGAGGTGCGGGAGCTGAACCCGGGCCAGCGCGGTGATGCCATCCGCGAGGTGCTGGCCGAGGAGGAGAACCGGCCCGCCATCGTCTACGCCTCCACGCGCAAGCACGCCGAGCAGCTCGCGGAGCTGCTGGCCTCCGAGGTGCCCACCGCCGTGTACCACGCGGGCATGTCCCCGCCGGATCGGGACCGGGTCCAGTCGGCGTTCCTGGAAGGGCGGCTGGAAGTCATTGTCGCCACCACGGCCTTCGGTATGGGCATCGACAAGGCGGATGTCCGCACCGTGTTCCATGCCGCGCTGCCCGCGAGCCTGGAGGGCTACTACCAGGAACTGGGGCGCGCGGGCCGGGACGGGAAGCCCTCCCGCGCGGTGCTGCTGCACTCCTACGTGGACCGCCGCACGCACGAGTTCTTCCACCAGCGCGACTACCCGGAGCCCTCCGTGCTGGCGAAGCTGTTCCATGCGGCCGGGGCCGAGCTGGAGCCCAAGGAGGCCCTCCAGGCCCGCGTGCGCATGGATCCCGAGGTGTTCGACAAGGCCCTCGAGCAGCTCTGGATTCACGGGGGGCTGGTGATGACCCCGGACGAGAGCGTGCGCCGGGGCCGCCCGGAGTGGCCGGCGCCATATACCGCGCAGCGCGAGCGCAAGATGCTCCACCTGGAGCAGATGGGGCGCTACGCGGAGGCCTCGGGGTGCCGGATGCGGCACCTGGTGGGCCACTTCGGCGACGTGCAGGACTCGGGCAAGCCGTGTGGGCTGTGCGACGTGTGCGCGCCCGAGACATGTGTCACCCTGCGCTTCGCCGAGCCGGGCGAGCGCGAGCTGCACGCCCTGGGCCGCATCCTGGATGCGCTGCATGAGCGGGATGGACAGGCCACGGGCCGCCTGCACCGGGAGCTCTTCGGCGAGTCCTTGCCCCGCCGCGAGTTCGAGCGCCTGGTGGGTGGCATGGTGCGCGCGGGGCTGACCCGGCTGAGCGAGGACTCCTTCGAGAAGGATGGAAAGAGCATCTCCTTCCAGAGGCTGACGCTCACGCCGGACGGCCAGCGCACGCGCGTCATCGAGCCCAACCTGGTGCTGTTGCCGATTCCGCTGGAGCCGAAGGCCGCGAAGAAGCGCCGGCTCTCCCGGGGGAAGGCTGCTGGAGGCCGCCCGGAGAAGCGCCGCAAGGGCCCCTGGGGTTCGGCGCAGGGACGCGAGGACACCCCGCGCCGCGCGGCCGAGGGCCGGACGCGGGCCGCGGAGGCCCCGTCTCCCCGGGCGCTCGCCGTCGTCCCGGACTGGGAGGGGGGGGCCGCCGAGGAAGACTGGGAGGAAGAGCGCGACATCGGCGTGCGGCGGGGCCGGGGAGGACGCGCCGCGCCCCCCAAGCCCTCGGCCGCGCTGGTGGAGGCGCTCAAGGCGTGGCGGCTGGCCGAGGCGCGCAAGCGGGGCGTTCCCGCCTTCCGCATCCTCACGGACCGGGTGCTCGGGGTCATCGCCTCGTTGCGGCCCGACGACCGGGAGGCCCTCATGGCCATTCCGGGCGTGGGGCCGAAGCTGGTCGAGCGCTATGGCGCGCAGCTTCTGGCTCTGGTGAGCCGGTAAGGGGGGCAGAGGATTTCAAATCCCTGCGCCGCCGCCGGGCCGGTGAGAGGATGCCCGCCGCCGAAAGCCTTCCCTCCGGTTTCTCGCCATGATTGTCCGTCCCCGTCCGACCGCCTGGCAGTTGCTCTACATCCTTCGGGGGACAGTTTTTCCCCGGGTCCTGCCCCAGGTGCTGGGCGTGGCGGCGCTGTCGTGCCTGGCCGTCTGGGGCCTGCGTTATGAGGGCGTTCACCTGCCCTCCGGTACCACCGTGCCCTTGTCCCTGCTGGGCCTGGTGCTGTCGATCTTCCTCGGGTTTCGCAACAATGCCAGCTACGACCGGTGGTGGGAGGGGCGCAAGCTCTGGGGCGCGCTCATTATTGAGTTGCGCTCGTTGGCCCGGGAGGCAGTGGCCCTGCTCGATGATGGCGCGGTGCCCAGCGGTCCGGTGAAGGGGCGCGAGGACGCGCGGCGGCTCGTGCACCGGGGCATCGCGTTTGCCTATGCCTTGGCGGGCTACCTGAGGGGGAGCGACGAGAGCGCGAGCGCCGGCCGGTTCCTCTCGCCGGAAGAGGCCGCGCGCCTGCGGGCCAGCATCAACCCACCGGACGCGCTGCTGCGCGAGATGGCGAACGAGCTCGCGGCGCTGCGGCGCGCGGGCCGGCTCACCGACATTCCCTGGCAGACGTTGAGCGAGCGGGTGCAGGGGCTGTCCACGGTGCTGGCCGCCTGCGAGCGCATCCGGGTTACCCCACTGCCCTTCGCCTATACCGTGCTCTTGCACCGCACCGCGTATCTGTTCTGTCTGATATTGCCGTTTGGCCTGGCGGAGATGCTGGGCTGGTTTGCGCCGGTGCTCGCCTCCATCCTGGCCTATACGTTCTTCGGGCTGGATCTGCTGGGCGATGAGCTGGAGAACCCCTTTGGCCAGGTGCCCAATGGGCTGCCCCTGCTGGCCATGGCACGGATCGCCGAGCGGGGACTCCTCGAAGCGCTGGGAGAGCCCGTGCCCGAGCCGCTGCAACCCCAGGGCTACGTCTTGATGTGAGGATCCAGGATGGGCAGGGAAAATAGAATATCAAGAATTGCCTGACAGTGATTTGGCCACGATGGGCACGCGGTGAGGGGGAAGGGATTGGCGTGACGAAGGGAACTATGCTGGTATCCGCGTGGCCTTGAGGCGAGGAGCGCTTCAAGAGCAGACAAAGCTGGAGAGCCAGGTCTTGGAGACCGCCGCGTCACAGGACACCATGCGGTGTCCATCCTGTCGCAAGCAGCTTCCGAAGGGGACGGTGTTCTGTCCGTGGGACGGCAGCGCGCTGGAATCCACGCGGGCCACTGCGCCCCGGGTGGATCCGCTGATTGACGCGCAGGTCGGCGATTACGTGGTCCAGGAGCGCATCGGCGCGGGAGGAATGGGCATTGTCTACCGCGCCATCCAGCCGCTGATTGGCAAGCAGGTCGCCATCAAGGTGTTGAAGGCGGAGTTTTCCGGAGCCCAAGAGCTGGTTCAGCGGCTGCTGGTGGAAGCCCGGGTGGTCAATGCCATTCAGCATCGCGGCATCATCGATATCTTTGGCTTTGGACAGCTTCCGGACGGGCGTCCCTATGTGGTGATGGAGCTCCTTCAGGGGATCTCGCTCGACCAGCTCATCAAATGGCGGGGGCGGGTCGGTGGCCCGGAGACCGTGGCCATTTTGGACGAGATTCTGTCCGCCTTGGGGGCCGCGCACCGGGCCGGAGTGATTCACCGGGACCTGAAGCCTGGCAACGTCTTCCTGGTGGATGGCGCCGACGGCACGCGGGCTGCCAAGATTCTCGATTTTGGCATCGCGAAGGTGACCGCGTCCCAGGGCGGTGGCCCCATGACGATGCAGGGGATGCTTCTGGGAACGCCGGAGTACATGGCCCCGGAGCAGATCCGGGGAACCAAGGTCGAGGCCACCGCGGATCTCTATGCCGTCGGGGTGATGGCCTTCCAGATGCTGACCGGCAAGCGGCCTTTCGCGGGCGAGCAGTTGAGCGTGCTCTTCGCGCAGGTGGAAGAAGCCCCTGTGTCTCCGTCCAGCCTGGTCCCGGAACTATCGCCGGAGCTCGAGCGGATTGTGTTGCGGCTGCTCGCCAAGAATCCCGCTCAGCGGTTTCAGACCGCGGAGGCGGTGCGGCATGAGCTCCAATCCGTCCAGGAGGAGCCAGCAAGACGCCGCCCAGCCATGAAGGTGGGCCCGGAGCACTCCAAAACCATTCCTCCCGTGCCGTCTCCTCCAACAGGGGCTACGACGGTCAGGCTGGGCGGGGTGGTTCGCGCCAAGCCTCCGAAGCCCTCCCGGTCCCGATGGTTGGCCGGGGGAGGGGTCATTGCCCTGAGCGGCATCGCGGCCGTGGGCCTCCTCACCGTGTGGAAGAAGGATGCGCCACCACGGGAACAGGTGCCTGTCACGGCAGAACAGCCCAAGAGCGATGTGCCTCCAGAGGTCTCCGCTCAAGCACTCCCGGAAGCTCCTCCAGGGCCTGAGGCCGTAGCGGAAAAAGGCAGCGAGGAGGAGAAACCGCAGGAGGCAATGCCCCAGGAGATGGAACTGCTGGAGATGGAACTGCAGGAGGTGGAACAGCAGGAGGTAGCGCTGGATTCCGCCTCGGCAGCGCACCGTCCCAAGCGGAAGGGCAAGCCGCTCACGCGCAAGGTGCCACAAGCCGAGCCACTGGCGGCCCCCGCGCCCCCCTCCATGGCCTCGAATGCTCAACCCGCGGTGAGAGAGGCGCCGGTCATTGTGCCCCAGGTGGCGGAGGCAAAGCCGCCCGTGCCGGTGACGCCCCCGGCCCAGCGCACGCCGGTGGAGGCCGTGAGCCAAGTGGCTTCGCCAACACCGCGTGAAGGGCTCGCGGCATGCAGGCCAGGCCGGTTCGACCGCCGGACACAGCAGACGGAAATCCTCCTGTCCCGGCTCGATTGCCTGGAGGCGCGAGCCCACGCGGATGCCGCCGGCAAGAAGGCATCCAGTGTGTTTTTGGGGGAAATCGGCCGTTTGCGTCAGGCGACGAAGGCCGTCCGGACCGCCAGTGAGCGGATGACGGTCACGCAATCGGTGGATGCGTTGAAGACGCGCTATGATCAGCAGCATGGCGTGCTGGTGTTGCCCGCCATGGCCTCGGCACCCGTCAGCCCTCCCACCGCCGCGGGAATGCCGCCTGCTTCGAAGCCAGCGCCTTCCGAGGAAGCCGTTGTCACCTCCGTGGAGACATCCTCTCAGCCGGGTAATTCGAGGAGCCGTATCGACCGCAATGGCCTCTTGCTGCGGATCTCCCAGAATGAGGCCCGGCTCAACGAAACCCAAGGCCTAGGACGTGAGGACGAGGCTCTGGGCGCTTTGACGAAGTTGGATAAGCTGGCGAGGAAGGCCGAGACAGCCAGTGAACGCATGGCCGTGGCGATCCAATTGGATGAATGGGAGAAGAAGTTCATCCCGAAACGCTGAGGCCCAAGGCCGGGGGCGGCTAGGCCGAGTGAACAGAGACACACTCCAGGAAGACCTCGGAGGGCTCGAAGAAGACGAGCATCCGGATCGGCCCCTCGTCCTGAAGGGCGAGGCACTGGAGGTCCCCGCTCTCGTTCTCATCGGCGCGGATGCGCTCGGGGCCGAGGAGGCGGTAGATGATTTCTTCGCCAGGGCGGCCCACGGTCACTTCGATGCGCCCTGGGAGGCCGTCCTCTTCGGAGAGGCGGATGTCCACCAGGGGCAGGCTCTGGGACAGGGTTTGCTCGTCGGAATTGGAGTTGCCGGCGTCGACTCGCACCCGGCGCGTTCGCGAGAGGTTGCTCAGCAGGGCCAGGTAATCGGCCCAGTCTTCGCGAGGAATTTCACGGGAATAGTGCATGGCAGTGGATCTCCAGTCCCTCCCGCACACAGTAAGAATCCCGAGGCGCGGAGGAAATCCCTGCCGTCTGCCTGCCTGGTGTCCATACAGCCCAAGCGTGCTGAGGGCTGGCCGCCTGCTCTATCCCGCCACCAATTGGACCTGTTCGCCCTCCAGCACTAAACGCACCGTGGAGGCTTGAGACTGGCCGAAGTACTCGTAAGCGGCCTGTTCGAGCACCGGCGCCAGGGCGGCGCGCAGCCCTCGGGCGCCCGTTTCCCGCTTGAGGGCCCGGGCCACCACCCACTCGCGCACCGCCGGCTCCACCACGAGCTGGAGCCCCTCCAGCGCGAACTCCTGCTCGTACTGCCGCAGCACGTTGGCCTGGAGGATGTCCTTCAAGGTCGCCGCATCCAGCGGGGCGAAGGAGACGATGCGGTGGAAGCGGCCGATCAGCTCCGGGATGAAGCCATAGCGGGCAAAGGCGGTGGTCTGTTCGAGCTGCGAGTCCGTCACGCGCTCGGCGATGGCCTCCTGCTCCCGCCGCTTCGGCTCCCGGCCGAAGCCCAGGCGCTCCGAAGGGGCCATGCCCTCCGCGGTGCCCTTCAGGCCACTGAAGGCGCCACAGGCGATGAAGGTGACGCCCGCCATCTCCAGCGAGAGCGGCCGGGTCCGGCTGGTGAAGCCGAAGTCCGGTGGGAAGTCCACCGCCGAGGCCGACAGCAGGTGCAGCAGGCCCCGCTGCACGCCAAACCCGCTCACGTCCTTGGTGGTCTGCTGGCCCGCGAAGCGGCTGTCGGAGCGCGCCGTGGCGAGCTTGTCGAACTCGTCCATGCAGATGACGCCGCACCCCGCCCAGGCCACGTCCCCCTCCGCGGCCTCGTACAGGCGGGAGACGAGCGTGTTGACGTCATCCCCCACGTACCCCGTCTCGGAGAACTGCGTGGCATCCGCCATCACCGTGGGCACGGCGAGGATCTCCCGGAAGAGCAGCTCCACCAGGTACGTCTTGCCGCTGCCAGTGGGCCCCAGGAAGAGGCAGTTCTCGCGCGCGGCGCTCTCGGGAACGATTCCCTCCAGGTACATTCGCCGCACCCGCCGCACGTGGCGGTAGGCGAGCACCGAGGCGGCGCGCCGGGCCTCCTCCTGGCCGCGGTAGCCCAACTGGGTCAGCCGGCCGTCGATCTCCTTGGGGGACAGCACCTCCAGGCGCTCCACGCGCTCGCGCACGCTGTCGCCGGGAGAATCGGTGAGGGGCTCGGGTCCTGTGCGGTGGGGCATCCGGGGTACCTCGGCCATGCCTTTCTGGAGAGGCGCGGGCCCCCTCATCCTCCCGGACGCCGCGGACACCGGCAAGGGGTGGCTCCCGCTCGCTGGGCCGCTCCAGAGGCTGGGAGCCCAGCATTCGGGGAAAATCCGTTCGGGTGCTATCGGCTTCGTTTTCGGACCAAAGTGGCTTCGGACGCCCAGGGGAGTATCCTGGGTGGATCCATTAGGTAGGGGCTTCACCCCCAAGAACACGGCCAGGGTCCGGAGAGATGCCGTTGTGAAAAGCGCCATGCCGCAGGTCATGAAGTGCCCCTCCTGCGGGAAGCAGATGCAAGAGGGGATGGCGTTCTGTCCATGGGATGGAAAGGCGCTGGAAAACCTTCCCGCAGTGGCACAACGGGAGGATCCGCTGCTCGACACGCAGGTCAGCGAGTACGTCATCCAAGAGCGCATCGGAGCCGGCGGAATGGGCATCGTCTACCGTGCCATTCAGCCGCTCATTGGCAAGCAGGTGGCCATCAAGGTCCTGAAGGCCGAGTTCGCGGAAGCACGGGAACTGGTCCAGCGGCTGCTCGTCGAAGCGCGCGTGGTCAATGCCATCCAGCACCGGGGAATTATCGATATCTTCGGGTTCGGACAGCTGACGGACGGCCGTCCCTATATGGTGATGGAGCTGCTCCAAGGCGTTTCGCTGGAGCGGTTCATCCGGAGCAAGGGCCGGGTCGGGTTCGAGGAGGCCCTGCGGATCCTCGATGAGATGCTGGATGCACTGGGGGCCGCGCATGCCCAGGGCGTCGTGCACCGGGACCTGAAGCCTGGCAATGTCTTCCTGGTGGATGGGGCAGGGGGAGGGCGGTCCATCAAGTTGCTGGATTTTGGAATCGCCAAGGTCGCCGCCTCCCAGATGACAGGGCCGCTGACGGTCGAGGGGCTGATTCTGGGCACCCCGGAGTACATGTCTCCCGAGCAGGTTCGTGGCGGCGAGGTGGGGCCTGCCTCGGATCTTTATGCCGTGGGGGTGATTGCGTTTCAGCTGCTCACGGGCAAGGTGCCCTTCGGAGGAGAGCAACTGAAAGTGCTGTTCGCGCAGGTCGAAGAGGCGCCGCCTGCCTTGTCCATGTTGGCGCCTGGGATGCCCCTAGAACTGGAACGGCTTGTATCGCGGCTGCTGGCGAAGGCGCCGTCCCAGCGTTTCCAAGCTGCGGAGGCGGTGCGTCAAGAGTTCAAGGCGGTTCTCTCCAGGAAGGCGTCTTCCTGGCAGGACGGCGGCGATAGGCCGACCGAGCCCCTGGCTCCGCTCACGGGGGTGCGGCGAGGCCGGGCGACTGCTGTCGCTGTTCCCGCGCTCCCCCCGAAACCTCGCCCCCAGCCCCCATCCAGGAAGCCCGCGCGAGGCCGGTGGCTCATGGGGGCCGGCGCTGTGGCATTGGCCGCATCCGTGGTGGGAGTGAAGCTCATGGTGGGGGAGCCTCGGGCCGCGGCCCTGGAATCAGAGGCCAGGCCTCCGGAGGCACGCGCCCCGGAGCCGTCCTTGCCAGCACCGCCTCTTCCCCGGCAACCTGAGGGGCGGGCCGAGAAGGCGGTGGCCGCGGAGCATCCAGTTGGCCAGGAAGTGCCCATCGTGGAGATGGCTCCCAAGTTGATGGCTGCGCCGAATCCGGTGGCCTCCCAGGGGCGGCGCCAGGAGCGCCTGACTGCGCCAGGGGAACCTCCTCGGCCTCTGGCAGCGGCACTTCCCATGGCTCAGGCCGCGGCCGCTTCACGTCCCAAGGGGCCAGCGGCTCCAGCTGTGAAGGCCGAGGGCCCCTTGGTCCAACCGGTGGCGGAGGTGCCTCGCGTACCTGCGCCCGTCCAGCCCAGTGCCGCAGAGGTCCGCTGCAGCCGGGAGGAGATGCAACAGCGGCTCGCAGAGGCCACCGTGCGTTTGCGGCAGCGAAGCGCCGATGCGTTGACCTCGCCTGCCATGGCCCGGCTGATGGAGATCCACCGGCGCGCCGATGGCGTGAGCACGGATGAGCAGTGCGCGAGCACGATGAAGCTCTTGGTGGAGTGGGAACGAAAGGTCTTCTCGAAGCGCTGAGCACGCCTCCTGCCCCCCCAAGCGAGCCGCCGGGGCGCCCGTCTGCTTGCCTTCAGGCACCCACGGTCCGGGCGGTATTCTGATGTGACGCCGGTGGGGCCTTCACTCCGAAGCACACCGCCTGCGTCCGGGGGAGATGGCTTTCGTGAAAAGCGCCGAGCCGCCACACCATCAGGATCCGCTGATCGGCACGCAGGTCAGCGAGTATGTCATTCAAGAGCGGATTGGCACGGGCGGCATGGGCATCGTCTACCGCGCCGTGCAGCCGCTCATTGGCAAACAGGTGGCCATCAAGGTCATGCGGGCGCAGTTCGCGCAGGCGCACCAGCTCGTCCAGCGGCTGCTCGTCGAGGCGCGCATCGTCAACGCCATCCCGCATCGCGGCATCATCGACATCTTTGGCTTTGGGCAGCTGGAGGACGGGCGGCCGTATGTGGTGATGGAGCTGCTCCAGGGGCTCTCGCTCGACCGGCTCCTGCGCCGCAAGGGCCGCCTCGGGGTGGACGAGACCGTGAAGATCCTCGACGAGGTGCTGGATGCGCTGGGGGCCGCGCACCGCCGGGGCGTGGTGCACCGCGACCTCAAGCCCGGCAATGTCTTCCTGGTGGAGGGCGCCGCCGGCGCGCGCTCCCTCAAGCTGCTCGACTTTGGCATCGCCAAGGTTGCCTCCACCCCCGCGGCGAACGCGCTCACCGTGCATGGCCTGCTCCTGGGCACCCCCGAGTACATGTCCCCCGAGCAGGTGCGCGGCGGGGAGGTGGAGCCCACCTCGGACCTCTACGCGGTGGGGGTGATGGCCTTCGAGATGCTCACGGGCCAGGTGCCCTTCGGGGGCGAGCAGGTGCGGGTGCTGTTCGCGCAAGTAGAAGATGCGCCGCCGTCCCTCTCCAGCCTCGTGCCTGGGATTCCGCCGGCGCTCGAGCGCATGGTCTCGCGGTTGCTGGCGAAAGCCCCTTCCCAGCGGTACCCCTCCGCCGATGCCGTGCGACAGGAGCTCAAGGCCTTTCTCTCGCGCAAGGCCCCTGTCCCGAGGGAGCAGGGCCCGCAGCCCGTGGCGCCCGGGTTTCGCCAGTCCGCGAAGCGCCTCTGGCCCGTGGCCGCCGGGGCCCTGGTGGTGGCCGTGGCCGGGGCGGGCCTGATGCGCCTGGGCCGCCCCGTGCACGCAGGCAAGGCCGTGGCGCTGCTCCCCGCGCCGCACGTCCCGCCCGCGTCCCCGCCCGCGCTGGCTCCGCGCCCGGCCGCGCCGGAAGCCCGGGTGGAGCGGCCCACCGTCGAGGCCCTCGCACTGGCGTTGCCCGCGTCCCTCGTGGAGGAGGACGGCGCCCGGGAGGACTCCGGAACGGTGCGGCCGGCCCTGCATCCGGGGCGCTCGGGGGGGCGCAAGGCGCAATCCCCGGGGCCCCGGGGCCGCCCGCGAGGCTTCAAGACGCGGACCTCACGGACGGTCTCCGCCCTCCAGGCCCCGGCCGCGAGGGTCTCCTTCAGCCACGAGTTCCTGCAGACGCGGCTCGTGGAGGCCACCGTGCGGCTCCGGCAGCGGGATGTCCATGCGGTGTCGTCGCCGGCCATGGCCCGGTTGATGGCGCTTCACCGCCGGGCGGATGATGCCGACTCGGAAGAGACGCGCGTGCGCATCCTCTCGGCCCTGGACGAGTGGGAGCGGACGTTCCTTCCGAAGCGCTGAGGGGCCGGAGCGGGTTCTGTCCGCCGCTCTTCACTCATGGGGCGGACAAGTGAACATCTCCCGGGCCGAAGTGCGCGCGGCCGAAAGGCGCGCTCCCCATCCCGTCCCGGCACGGCTTAACTACCCGCAGACATGTCAGCCGAGCCAACGCGAGCCACAGTGCCGAAGATGGGTGCATGGGTAGAGCCAGGACCGAAGGTCCGCTGGAGGGTCTGGGCTCCCGGACACCAGAAGCTGGAAGTGGTCCTCCACGACGCCGAGGGCAAGGCCGGGCAGGTGCTGCCCATGGCCCCAGAGCCCGGCGGCTACTTCACCGCCGTGCTGGAGAACGCCGGCGCGGGCGTGCGCTACAAGCTGCGCGTGGACGGCGAGGGGCCCTTCCCGGACCCCTGGTCCCGCAGCCAGCCGCAGGGCGTGCATGGCCCGTCCGAAGTCATCGTGCCGGACTTCGCCTGGACGGACGCGGGCTGGAAGGGGCCGGACCCCGAGGCGCTCGTCATCTATGAGGTGCACGTCGGCACCGCCACGCCGGAGGGCACCTACGAGGCGCTCATTCCCAAGCTGAAGGGCTGGCGGGAGCTGGGCATCACCGCCCTGGAGCTGATGCCGCTGGCGAGCTTCCCCGGCGCGCGCAACTGGGGCTACGACGGGGTGGACCTCTTCGCGCCCCACCACACCTACGGCAGGCCCGAGAGCCTGCGGCGGCTCATCGACGCGGCGCACGCCGAGGGGCTCGCGGTCTTCATCGACGCCGTCTACAACCACTTCGGGCCGGACGGGAACTACCTGCGCTGCTACTCGCCGCACTACTTCACCGGCCGCCACCACACCCCGTGGGGAGATGCCGTCAACTACGACGGCAAGGAGTCCGCGCCCGTCCGGGAGATGGTGCTCTCCAACGTGGACATGTGGATCCGCGACTACCACGCGGATGGCCTGCGGCTGGATGCCGCGCACGCCATCGTGGATGACGGCTCGCCCCACCTGCTGACGGAGATTACCCGCCGCGCCCGCGCCGCTGCGCCTGGGCGGCGCGTGCTCATCATCGCCGAGGACGAGCGCAACGAAGCCCGGCTGCCGCGCCCGGAGTCCGAGGGGGGCGTGGGGCTGGATGGCGTCTGGGCGGATGACTTGCACCACCAGCTGCGGCGCGCCTTCGCGGGCGACAGCGAGGGCTACTACCAGGACTACACGGGCAGCGCGGAGGACATCGCGCGCACGCTGCGCCAGGGCTGGTTCTACGAGGGCCAGGTCTCCAAGAACCAGGGCCACGCCCGGGGCACCCCCGCGGGCAACCTGCCCCCGCGCAGCTTCGTCCACTGCATCCAGAACCACGACCAAGTGGGCAACCGCGCCTTCGGGGAGCGGCTGCACGATGACGTGTCTCCGGCGGCCTACCGCGCCATGAGCGCGCTCCTGCTGCTCTCCCCGTACACGCCGCTGCTCTTCATGGGCCAGGAGTGGAACGCGAGCACCCCGTTCCTCTACTTCACGGACCACAACGCGGAGCTGGGCAAGCTCGTCACCGAGGGGCGGCGCAAGGAGTTCGCCGGCTTCTCGCGCTTCGAGGGCGCCACCGTGCCGGACCCTCAGGCGCAGGAGACCTTCGAGCGCTCGCGCCTGAACTGGGCCGAGGCGGAGAAGCCGTCCCACGCCGGCGTGCGCGCGCTGTACCGGGAGCTCTTGCGCCTGCGCGCCACCGAGCCCGCCCTGAAGGAGCGCCGCCGGGGCGGCTATGCGCTCCAGACGCTGGGCCCGGACGCGCTCGTGCTCGAGTACAAGGCCGCGGGGCAGTCGCTGCTCGTGGTGCTCAACATCCGGGGCACGCTGGAGCACCGGCTGCCCGCGGGCGCGCCCGCCGAGGTGGTGCTGTGGAGCGAGGCGTCCCGGTTCGGGGGCGCCAGCGAGGCGCCGCCCGTGCGCGACGGGGTGCTGCGGCTCGAGGGGCCCTCGGCCGCCGTGCTGCGCCGCCGGGAGTGAGTTGACCGATACCCATTGCTCTGGGGGGAGCCATGGAACGACAGAAGCGTGGTTGGGGCGGCCGTCCACACCTGCGGGCGTGGGCGGCGGTGTTCACGTGGCTGGGCCTGATGGGGGCCCTGCCCGCACGGGCCCAGGAGGCCACGGGGCTCTTGCCGCCCATCCTGGTGCTGGTGGATCCGTTCGGGGTGGCGATGCTGCACCCCACCCGGCTGGGGGGCGAGACGTGGTTTCTCCCGGAGGATCCGCTGCTGGACGCGCGCTTTGATCCTCAACACCCCATCAGCCGCAACCCGGACGGCTCCTGGAAGATGCGCCACAACGAGGTGCGGATGTCGGTGTTCACCTCCACCGGCTACAGCCCGCGGCGCATCGTCTCCTATGACCGGGATGTGCTGGCGCGCCAGGGCTACATGCAGTCGCCCAACGACTGGAAGAACGTGGAGATGACGGGCTACGTGCGGCTCAACCGCATCCAGGACCCGGAGGACAACTTCTCCTGGTACGCGCGCGGCGGCCAGCACACCGGCGGTGCGGAGTGCGAGGGCTCCGCGTACAAGGGCGACCTGCACTACGACGGGCGCGCGCGCTGGCAGAAGGAGATGTGGCACGTGCGCTACACCCAGGCCCCCTATTCCCGGGTGCCGAGGCTCCCCGTGGGCGAGTGGATCGGCTTCAAGGCCGTCATGCGCAACACCCGCGACGGGGTGCGGCTGCAGCTGTGGCTGGACGAGGATGCCGACAAGCTGACGTGGCACAAGGTGGTGGACCTCTATGACACGGGCAACTGGGGGGAGGACACCATGCCGTGCCCGGGCACTTCCGCCAAGATTCCCATCACCTGGGGGGGCCCCATCGCCGTCTTCCGGTGGGACAACGCGCCCGATGTGGACTTCAAATGGCTGAGCGTGAGGGAAATCTGGCCCTAGTGTCCTGAAACCCCGGGTCGCGGTATTCTAGAGGGGGCGGTGGGACCGGCCATCCCTTGCGCCCTTTTCTCTACATCAGCGACTGTTGTCAGCGGCGGGGCGAGGGTCTATTCCGGGAGGGCGGAAGCGCCTGCTGTCAGCGGGGGTTGCCAGGGACTGGAGTATGCTCAAGCCTGCCTTTCAAGAACCGTTGAAGCACCTGAAGGGCGCCCGGACGTGTGACGGCGACGAGGTGCTGCGGGTTCTGGCCGAGGTGGAGCACGGCCACCCCGAGGGCAGCATGGTGTTCAAGGCCCTGCGGGACGAGGAGGGGGCGCTCAGCGACTTCGAGTGGAGCTATGCCAACCCCGCCGCCCACCGGCTGCTCGGCTGGCGCGTGGAGGCGCTCCAGGGGCGGCGCCTGCACGAGGTGCCGCCCGAGCTGGGGCTGGCCGGGCAGTTCGAGGCGTTCCACCAGGTGGTGGAGACGGGCGAGGCCTGCCAGCAGGTGTTCTCCCACGCCAGCGACGGGTTCGACGGGTGGCTCCAGGCCACCGTGTCCCGGTTCCGGGATGGGGTGCTCGTGCGGCTGCGTGACGTGACCGCCTCCTACCGCGCGGAGACGGGGCTGCGCGACACGCGCGACCGCATGCTGGAGCTGCTGGAGGGCACCCCGGACTGCTTCCTGTCGGTGGATGCGCACTGGCGCTACACGTACCTCAACCGCAACGCCCTCACGCTCAAGGGCAAGCCCCGGGAGAAGCTCTTCGGGCGCAGCCTGTGGGACACGAGCCCGGAGCTGCGCGGCACCGTGGTGGAGCGCGAGGCGCGCCAGGTGATGGCCGAGCGCGTGGCCTCGCGCTTCGAGGTGCTGCTGCCGCCCTTCAACCGCTGGTTCGAGATGCACGCCTACCCCTCGGGCAGCGGCATCGCCATCCTCTTCCGGGACATCACCGGCAAGAAGCAGCTGGAGCAGGAGCGGGACGCGCTGCTGGAGCGCGAGCACTCCGGGCGCCTGGAGGCGGAGGCCCTGGCCCGGCAGCGCGCCCGGGAGCTGCTCGCGGCGCGCGAGAAGCTCATCCAGTCGGAGAAGCTCGCCGTGGCGGGGCAGCTCGCGGCCGGTGTGGGCCACGAAATCAACAACCCGCTGTCGTTCGTCATGGGCAACATCCACTTCGCCGTGGAGCAGCTCGCCACGCTCGTGGGCGTGGCCCCGCCCGGGCTCATCCAGGAGACGGAGGAGGCGCTGTGCGAGGCGCGCGAGGGGGCCGAGCGCATCCGGCGCATCGTCCGGGACTTGAAGACGTTCGCGCGCGGGGATGACGCGCAGCTGCGCCCGGTGGATGTGCACGCGGCGCTGGAGTTCAGCCTCTCCATGGCGATGAACCACGTGCGCTACCGCGCGCAGGTGGTGCGCTGCTACGGCACGGTGCCGCCCGTGTGGGCCAACGAGGCCCGGCTCGCGCAGGTGTTCCTCAACCTGCTCATCAACGCCGCCCAGGCCATCCCCGAGGGGGATGTGGCCTCCCACCGCATCCTGCTCACCACGTACGCCCAGGAGGACCGGGTGGTGGTGGACGTGACGGACACGGGCTCGGGCATGTCCCCGGAGGTGCTGGCGCGCGCCTTCGAGCCCTTCTTCACCACCAAGTCCCAGGGCGAGGGCACGGGGCTGGGGCTCTCCATCTGCCACGGCATCATCAAGGCGCTGCGTGGAGAGCTGTCCGCGGCGAGCATGCCGGGCAAGGGCAGCACCTTCCGCGTGGTGCTGCCCACCCGTGGCGAGGAGGCCGAAGCGCTCCTGCCCCTGCTGGCCACGGGGCCCCTGGAGCCGGCGAACGTGCTGGGCAAGCGGGTGCTCGTCGTGGACGACGAGCCCGGCATCGCCTCGGTCATGCGGCGCATCATCGGCCGGGGCAACGAGGTGGTGGTGGCGCGCAGCGGGCGCGAGGCGCTGACGCTGCTGGAGCGCGACACGGACTTCGACCGCATCTTCTGTGACTTGATGATGCTCGATTTGACGGGCATGGACGTGCACGCGGCGCTGGCGAAGTCCCACCCCGAGTGCCTCTCCCGGCTCGTCTTCATGACGGGCGGCGGCTTCACCGAGCGCGCCCGGCTGTTCCTCCAGCGCTTCTCCCACCCGCGCATCGATAAGCCCTTCGAGCCCGAGCTCATCCGAAGGCTCGTGGCCCAGTCGCCCCCGCGTCTCTAAAGGAGGGCCGGGCGGGAACTCAGCGGCCCGTCTTGATGCCCAGCGAGGGCGGCGCGGCGGGCTTCTTGCCCGGCGCGGGCTTGGGGCTCCCGGTGGCGCGCCGCTCCAGGGCCACCTGCACGGTGGGGCCATCCGCGGCGGACACGGCGCGCGTCACCGGCTCGTAGCCCTCCAGCGTCACCGTCACCTGGATGGGCGGCGCGTCCGGCGCCAGCGTCAGCGGGCGGGGCGTCTTGCCCAGGGCCGTGCCATCCACGTGCACCTGCGCGCCCTGGGGCTCGGAGGCGAGCACCAATTGCACCGGCTGGGGCGCCTTCGGCGTCTCGACGGGCGGGGGCCGGGTCTCCGGGGGCGGGGGCGGCGTGGCCACCGCCACCTTCGGCGGGGGCGCGCCCTCGGAGGGCAGGGGCCGCAGGAAGACGACGGCGGTGCCCGCGAGCAGCAGCGTCACCGCGCCGCCCACCACCACGGCCACCTTCGGGAAGCGGCTGGGGCCCGGCACGGCGGCGAGCGAGACGGTGCCCCGGGCGGGCGGCGGCTCGTGCCGGGGCGTGGGCGCGGGGCCCACCAGCGCATCCACCGCGCGCCGCGAGCGCGTCTCGCCCTTGTTGCCGGGGGAGCGCGACGGGGTTCCCGGGGGATGCATGCCCGAGCGTTGGCTGCTGCGCGAGGCGTCCCCCTTCGAGTCCAGGTCCGAGTCCTCGGAGAGCTGATCCAGCGCGGAGGGGTCCGCCTCGTGGGAGATGCGCTCCGCGTACAGCCCGCGCAGGTAGGCGGACAGGTGCGCGCTGCTGGCCTGCAGCCGCATCTGGGTGAGGTAGTCCTCCAGCGCCAGCCGGAACGCGCCGCAATCCGGGAAGCGCTTCTGCGGGTGGGCGTCCAGCGCCCGCATCACCACTTCGTCCAGCCCCGGGGGCAGCTTGGGGTTGAGCTGGGAGGGGAACGGCACCTGGCAGTCCTTCACCAGCCGCAGCGTCATCAGGTCCGTCTCGCCCTTGAAGAGCCGCTTGCCCGTGAGCAGCTCCCACATCACCACGCCCAGGGCGAACTGGTCGCTCCGCCCGTCGATGGCCTGCCCCGAGGCCTGCTCGGGCGACATATAAGGATACTTGCCCTTGAGCACGCCGGTGGCCGTCTGCTGGCTGCTGCCCGCGGCCTTGGCCACGCCGAAGTCGATGATCTTCACGCCCCCGTCGAAGCCGACGAGGATGTTCTGCGGGGACACGTCCCGGTGCACCAGCTTGAGCGGCTGCCCCTGCGCGTCGCGCGCCTGGTGGGCGTAGTCCAGCCCCGCGGCCGCCTCGGAGATGACGCGCAGCACCAGCCCCGGCGGCAGCAGCTGGCCCTTGAGCCGCGCCTGCTTGTCCACGCGCCGCAGGTCATCGCCCTGCACGTACTCCATGGCCAGGCACTGGCGGCCCTCGATTTCCAAGAGATCGAGAATGGTGACGAGGTTCGGGTGCCGGAGCCGGCCCACCAGCCGCGCCTCCTCCACGAACATGTTGAGGAACTCGTCGTCCTCGGCCAGGTGCGGAAGGATGAGCTTGAGCACCACCAGGCGCTCCACGCCGCCGCGCTCACGCGCCAGGAACACCTGGCCCATACCGCCCGAGGCGATCTTCCGCAGAAGCTCATACTTGCCAAAGGACACAGCCATTGCGGCCGCAGGATACCCCGGCTGCCGTTTCCCGGCGAACGGGCGGCTCGCCTGCCTGCCCTCCGAGCCAGGAAACAGACAAAGCCGGATTGCCGGTGTGCGTCAACGAACCCCGGGCTCAGGCCTTCATCTTATAGCCCGAGCGCAGGGCCACGTAGGCCAGCGCCGTGGCCACCCCGGCCAGGCCCAGGAGGATGAGGCCGCCGGTGACGGGCGGGAAGATGCTCCGCCCGAGCATCCCGTAGCGCAGCCCCTCCACCATGTAGACCATGGGGTTGAAGAGGCTCACGTGGTTCCAGGGCGTGGGCAGCTCGCGCACCGAGTAGAAGACGCCGCCCAGGAACGTCAGCGGCATCATCACGAATGTGGGGAAGAAGTTGATCTGCTCGAACTTCTCGGCCCACACGGCCGCGAGCAGCCCCAGCACGCTGAACACGTAGGAGGAGATGAGCAGGAAGTAGAGCGCCACCCCCGCGTGCGCGAGGCTGAAGCCGGTGAAGAGCGCGGCCACCGCCCAGGTGAGCCCGCCCACGGCGAGCCCCCGCACCATGGCGCCGCCGATGAAGCCGGCCATCAGCTCGCCGGGCCCCAGCGGGGCCACCAGCAGGTCCACCACGGTGCCCTGAATCTTGGTGATGAACAGCGAGGAGCTGGAGTTGAGGAACGCGTTGTTGGCGATGCCCAGGAACACCAGGCCCGGCACGATGAAGGGCAGGTAGGGCATGCCCTCCACCTCGTGCACGCGGTTGGCCAGCGAGTAGCCGAAGACGATGAAGTACAGCGTGGTGCTGATGAGGGGCGAGAGGACGGTCTGGCCCGGCACGCGCATGAAGCGGCGGACCTCCTTCGCGAACAGCGTCTTCATCCCAAGGGTGTTCATGGCGGGGGCGGGGCGGGGAAAGGGGAGAAGGAAGGTCAGGCGGACTTCGGCTGGGGCCTGCCGCGGAGGATCTCGATGAGCACGTCCTCCATGCGGGAGCGGCGCGTCTCCACATCGGAGATGGGCAGCCCCTGGCCATACAGGGCGGTGAGCAGCGCGCCCGCGGGCGCGTTGCCCTCGCGCTCCACGTAGGTGAGGGTGCGCCGGTCCTCGGAGAGGGTGGCGTTGAAGCGGCGGCCGGGCTCGGGCAGCTCCGCGACCGGCTGCTCGAAGGTGACCACCAGGCGCTTCTCGCCGAAGCGGCGCAGCACCGAGGCCTTGTCCTCCACCAGCAGCAGGCGCCCCTCGTTGATGACGCCCACCCGGTCGGCCAGCTCCTCGGCCTCCTCCAGGTAGTGCGTGGTGAGCACGATGGTGGTGCCCCCGGCGGCGAGCCTTCGCACGTACGTCCACAAGTCCCGGCGCAGCTCCACGTCCACGCCCGCGGTGGGCTCGTCCAGGAAGACGAGCTTGGGCCGATGCACCAGCGCCTTGGCGATGAGCAGCCGGCGCTTCATGCCGCCGGACAGGGCGCGCGTGAGGGCGTCCTTCTTGGCGTGGAGGTTGAGCGCGGTGAGCACCTCGTCCACGCGCGCCTCGTCCCGGGGCCGGCCGTAGAAGCCCATCTGGATGTGGAGCGACTCGGCCACGGAGAAGAACGGGTCGAAGTTGATCTCCTGCGGCACCAGCCCCACGTCATAGCGGGGGCGCACCGGGTCCTGGTCGAGATCCTCCCCGAACAGGCGGATGCTGCCGGAGGTCTTCTTCACCAGCCCGCAGACCGAGCCGATGAGCGTCGTCTTCCCGGCGCCATTGGGGCCCAGCAGGGCGAAGATTTCGCCGGGGCGGATGGAGAGGCTCACATCGGAGAGCGCGGTGAAGGCGCCGTACGTCTTGGTGAGCCCCTGCAGTTCGAGGACGGGCGAGGACATGGCGGAGGGGGGCTCTAGCACTTCCCAGGCTGGGTGCCCAGGTACGAGGCGGGCGAGGAGTCTCTTGCGCGGCGGACCCCTCCTTAGTATCCGCCTGCTTCGACGTCATTCCTTTGCCGGAGGCATCAGAGCGCGATGGCCCAGAACTTCATCTTCACCATGCAGGACCTGCGCAAGGTCAAGGGCGGGAAGGACATCCTCAAGGGCATCTACCTGTCCTTCTTCCCGGGCGCGAAGATTGGCGTCATCGGCCCCAACGGCTCGGGTAAGTCCACGCTCCTGCGCATCATGGCCGGCGTGGACACCGAGTTCTTCGGCGTGGCCAAGCCGGACCCCAGCGCCCGGGTGGGATACCTGGCGCAGGAGCCGCAGCTGGACCCCACGCTGGACGTGAAGGGCAACGTGGAGCTGGGGCTCAAGCAGATCCGCGGCCTGATGGACCGCTTCAACGAGGTGTCGGCGAAGTTCTCCGAGCCCCTGAGCGACGCGGAGATGGAGAAGCTGCTCGCCGAGCAGGGCAAGCTCCAGGACGCCATCGACGCGGCGAACGGCTGGGAGCTGGACCGCACCATCGAGATGGCCATGGACGCGCTGCGGCTGCCCCCCGGGGACGCGGACGTGACGAAGCTGTCCGGCGGTGAGAAGCGCCGCGTGGCGCTGTGCCGCATCCTGCTGGAGAAGCCGGACCTGCTGCTCCTGGACGAGCCGACGAACCACCTGGACGCCGAGAGCGTGGCGTGGCTGGAGCAGGCGCTCAAGCAGTACACGGGCACCATCGTCTGTATTACCCACGACCGGTACTTCCTGGACAACGCGGCCGAGTGGATTCTGGAGCTGGACCGCGGCGAGGGCATCCCCTGGAAGGGCAACTACACCTCGTGGCTGGAGCAGAAGCAGAAGCGGCTGGAGCTGGAGGAGAAGTCCGAGAGCCACCGCCAGAAGACGCTCAAGCGCGAGCTGGAGTGGGTGCGCGCGAGCCCCAAGGCCCGCCAGGCCAAGAGCAAGGCGCGCATCGCCGCCTACGAGGACCTGCTCAACCAGACGCAGGAGAAGCGCGAGCCCACGGGCGAAGTCACCATTCCCCCCGGCCCCCGGCTGGGCGGGCTGGTGGTGGAGGCCAAGGGGCTGCGCAAGTCCTTCGGGGACCGGCTGCTCATCGACGACCTGAACTTCAAGCTGCCCCCGGGCGGCATCGTCGGCGTCATCGGGCCGAACGGCGCGGGCAAGACGACGCTGTTCCGGATGATGACGGGCGTGGAGAAGCCCGACGCGGGCGAGCTGCGCATCGGCGAGACGGTGAAGCTCGCGTACGTGGACCAGAGCCGCGACGCGCTCGCGGGAGACAAGTCCGTGTTCGACGAGGTGAGCGGCGGGCTGGACCACATTGATTTGGGCCGGGCGGGGCAGATGCCGAGCCGCGCGTACCTGGCGGGCTTCGCCTTCAAGGGCCAGGACCAGCAGAAGCGGGTGAAGGACTTGTCGGGTGGCGAGCGCAACCGGGTGCACCTGGCGAAGATGCTCAAGAGCGGCGGCAACCTGCTGCTCCTGGACGAGCCGACGAATGACCTGGACGTGGAGACGCTGCGCAGCCTGGAGGACGCGCTCCTGAGCTTCGCCGGGTGCGCGGTGGTCATCAGCCACGACCGGTGGTTCCTGGACCGCATCGCCACGCACATCCTGGCCTTCGAGGGCGACAGCAAGGCGTTCTTCTTCGAGGGCAACTTCGAGGACTACGAGGCGGACAAGAAGAAGCGCCTGGGCCCCGAGTCCCTGGAGCCGCACCGCATCCGCTACCGCCCGCTCACCAAGGACTGAGCGGCCCCTCCGGAGGGCGCGGGGGGAATCCTACCCTTGCGCACCTTCGTTCCAGGAAGTGGGCGGCGCCCAATCCCGCGCTATGGTCGCGGGCCACGGGGGCACCGTCCCCCGGCAGCCCATGAACTTCGTCTTCATCTCGCCCCACTTCCCGCCCCAGTACTTCCACTTCATCACGGCCCTGCGCGAGCGGGGGGTCAACGTGGTGGCCATTGGAGACGCGCCCTTCGATGCGCTCCGCCAGGAGCTGCGCGAGTCGCTGCGCGAGTACTTCTTCACCCCCAGCCTCCACCAGTACGACGCGCTGCTGCGCGCCACCGGCTACCTCACCTGGCGCCACGGCCGCATCCACCGCATCGAGTCGCTCAACGAGTCCTGGCTGGAGGTGGAGGCCCGGCTGCGCGAGGACTTCCAGGTGCCGGGGCTCTTTCCCTCGGACATCCAGCGGCTGCGCACCAAGTCCGGCATGGCCTCCGTGTTCCAGCAGGCGGGGGTGCCCCACCCGGAGCTGGAGAGGGTGAAGGACGCGGCCCAGGTGAAGGCTCTGGCCCGGCGCGTGGGCTACCCGCTGGTGCTCAAGCCCGACGTGGGCGTGGGCGCGGCCCACACCTTCAAGGTCAGCAGCGACGCCGAGGTGGACCAGGCGCTCGCGGAGCCCCTGCCCACCGCCTACGTGGCCCAGGCCTTCGTGAAGGGCACCATCGTCACCTATGACGGGCTGGTGGACCACGAGGGCCACATCCTCTTCTCGCTGAGCCACGAGTACAGCGACGGGGTGATGGAGGTGGTGACCGAGAAGCGCGACATTTCCTTCTGGAGCCTCAAGGAGATTCCGCCCGCGCTCGACGTGCTGGGCCGCCAGGCGGTGGCGGCGCTGGGGCTGCGCGCGCGCTGGTTCCACCTGGAGTTCTTCCGGCTGCCGGATGGCCGCTTCGTCGCGCTGGAGGCCAACCTGCGGCCCCCCGGCGGCTTCATGACGGACATGATGAACTACGCGTGTGAAATCGACGTGTACCGGCTCTGGGCGCGCGTCGCCACGGGGGACCCGGTGGGCACCTTCCGCTACACGCCGAAGTTCCACGTGAGCCACATCGCCCGGCGCGCGGGGCGCGCCTACCGCCACTCCCACGAGGAGGTGGTGCGCAAGCTGGGGCCCGCGCTCGTGCTCCACAACCCGGCGCTTCCTGCCGTGTACCACGCGGCCATGGGCAGCGAGATGTACCTCACGCGCCACGTGGAGCTGGATGCCCTGCGCGAGGACATCCGCTTCATCCAGACGCCGGCCTGAGCCCTCAGCGCAGCAGCCACTGCAGGGCGGCGGGGAGCCTGCGCTGCCACGCGCTCTCGTGGTGCTCGCCGCCCGGCTCCAGCACGAGCGCCAGCTCGTGGGGGCCATAGCCCAGGTCCTGCAGGTGCCCGTGGAAGTCGCGCGTCGCATCGCCGTAGGCGAGCACCTCGCCGCCCGGGACGATGGTCTCCGTGAGGCCCGCGTCCAGGTAGATGCGCGTCCAGGTGCGCGGGTGGGCCTTCCACTGCTGGAAGAGCTTGCCCCGGTGCCACATCACCGACGGGGAGAACCCGCCGATGCGGCCATACACCTCCGGGTACTTCCACCCGAGGTACAGCGAGATGAGCCCGCCGAGCGACGAGCCCGCCACGCCCGTCCACTGGGCCCCGGGCCGCGTGCGGTACACGCGGTCCACGTACGGCTTGAGCGTCTCCACCAGGAAGCGCCCGTACAGCTCGCCCCGCGTCTGCCCGCCCCGGTGCGGCTCGCCCCACGGCGAGTACTCCTGCATCCGGCCCATCCCGGAGTCCACCGCGACGATGAGCCACGGCTCCACGTGCCCGCCGTGCACCAGGGCCTCCAGCGTGTGGTTGGCGCACCACGTGTCGAACAGCGCCGACTCCGGGTGGGCGAAGACGTTCTGCCCATCCTGCATGTAGAGCACCGGGTAGCGGTGCGCGGCGTGCGCGTCGTAGCCCTCGGGGGTGTAGATGCGGACCGTGCGGTTGAAGCCCTCCTGGGGGGAGGCGAACTCACGAAGGATGTGGACGTAGCCCATGGCACCGGCACCGGCGGACCGGGGGAGAGGGCCCGGCCGGGGTGGAAGGGGCAAGATAAATGGCTCCGCTCCAGCGGCCAATATCCAGTTTGTCTGTTCTGTTTTGACGTGTATTTCGGTTCTAGCGGGGTTGTCACTTCCCGAAAGGGGAGGGGGGTGCTAAATCGGGGGCCTGCACGCTCGAGGGGAGGAGGCGATGCAACTGGAGTCCCTGCAGCTGTCAACGCTGCTGATGATGACGCAGCTGGAGTTGCTCCAGGCCCACCGGGCGTTGGATGGCACCCAGGAAGCCTGGCAGCGGTGGCTGGCCGTGTCCGCCCGCGCCACGGCGGTGCAGGACATCGCCGGCGAACTCGTGCTCGAAGGGCAGTGGAAGGCCTCGCACGTCTGATCCGCCGGGCCTGGGGCGCAGGGGCCCCGGGCTTCACGCCGCACCCCCCCCTCTGCAACACTCAGGCTGGCTGCTTGCCGCGCCCTGGCCCGTTCGCACGGCCGTGCGGGGAAACTTCCACTCCACGTGCGGCCCGATGCTTCATCCGGGAGCTTCGTGCTTCAGGAATGAATGTTTCAGGAAAAAGTTTTGATTTCCAGGCTTACGCCGGAAAGACAGAGGGCTCTATAGTTCAACAATGAAACAAGTGATGTCTCGGCTTCTTGCGATTGCGGCTACTTACTGAATGGCACGCTTTCTGCTGCTGATGGTGCGGGCGAGGGCTCACGAATGAAGCAAGAGACGCCAGGCAGGGCTGTCCGGATCGCTGGAGCAGGGGCGTTCGTCCCCTCCCGGATCATCAACAACGAGCGCATCGCCCGGGCGTTTCCGGGCTGGTCCGCCGAGCGCATCCTGGAGAAGACGGGGATCCTCGAGCGGCGCTACCTGTGGGAGCTGGGCGAGGACGGCCGGGCGGTTCCCCCGCCGGACGAAGACATGCCCGGCTGCCCCGTCTCCAACACGGACATGTGCGAGGTGGCGCTGCGGCGCGCGCTGGCGCAGGCGGGGCTGGAGGCGCGGGAGCTCGACGCGGTGTTCCTCGTCACCTGCACGCCGGACGAGCTGAACTTCAACCACGATGCCATGGGGCTGCACCAGCGCCTGGGGTGCCGCGAGGACGCCTTCGCGCTGGTCATCGATGATGGGTGTGGCGGCACGCCGTACGTCATCGACCTGGTACAGAAGATGATGGCGGGGGGGCGCTTCCGCACGGTGGCGGTGGTGGCCTCCACGCTCCTGTCGCCCCAGCTCCACCCGGAGGTGTACACGGACGAGGTGGTGCCGGGCCCGGGGCGCAAGCCGCTCAACGCCTACCTGTCCGCGTACGTGTTCGGGGACGGGGCGGGCGCGGTGGTGCTGCGCGCGGATGCGGGGGAGGACACGGGCATCCTGGCGAGCCTGTCGGGCAACACCCACGAGATGCTGGTGCTGCGCCGGGGGGGCGGGATGATGCGCATGCCCTATCAGGGCCGGGCGCGCCCCGCGGACATGGCCTTCGTGGTGGATGGGACCACCGTGGCCGACAGCTACCCGCGCTACATGGGCCAGTGCATCGAGCGGGTGCTCGAAGGCCGGCCGGAGCTGCGCGCCGAGGTGCGGCGCTACTACTTCCACCAGCCGAACAAGCGGCTGATGGAGCGCTTCACCCAGGAGGCGGGCTTGCCCACCGGGGCGGTGGCCCTCAATGTGGACCGCTATGGCAACACGTCCGCCGCGGGAATGCTCATCCTGCTGGCGGAGGACCTGGAGGCGGGCCGGGTGCGCCTGGGCAGCGGCGATCTGGTCCTCGTGGCGGCGGTGGGCGCCAACGTGCACTACGGCGCGCAGCTGGTGCGGTTGTGAGGGGCGCAGGGGTCTGCGGACCAAGGAGAAGCTCATGATGGGTCAGGGCCAGCCGGGGCGGGCGGGGATGGTGCTCAACTCGCAGCGGCACCTGGAGCACAACATCTCCCTGTCCAAACCGGAGGACACGGCGCGGGGGATGTTCTTCAACGGCGCGCTGGGGGCGGTCCGGAAGCTGGCGGGCGAGGACGTGGCGCGCCGGTGCCACGAGGTGACGGGCGAGCGCAAGCACGTGGACTTCTTCAGCTACCCGGTGGCCAGCTTCCTGCGGCTGTGCCTGGCCACGGTGGAGAACGTGGGGCCCCGGCTGGGCGGGTGCGAGGCCACGCTGCGGTGGATCGGCGAGCAGTCCTCGCGCGACTTCCTCTCGTCCATGGCTGGCAAGACGATGCTGCTGCTTGCCGGCGGCAGCATGACGCGCATCCTCAGCCAGCTGCCCTCCAGCTACCGCGCGGCGGTGAGCTATGGCGAGCGCACCCTGCGCTGCACCCCGGAGGGCACGGGCCACTTCGTCATCAAGCGCGACTTCCTGCCCCATGCCTACCATGAGGGCATCCTGCGGGGGCTGCTGCTGGAGGCCGGGGCCAAGACGTTCCAGGTCCAGGGGCGGGCCACGGGCGAGCTCGACAGCGAATATGACTTCACCTGGCGCTAGCCAGGGGACAAAGGAGTCCGTGATGCGCCGCTGGCTGCCGTGTCTCGTGCTGGGGCTCTGGGCCCTGCCCACCCCCGGGCTCGCCGGGGAGGTGGTGTATCAGTTCCGCTCGCAGGAGGATGCCGGGGCCACGGACCCGAAGGGCTGTGACCGGGCGCCCTTCCCGGTGAACGTGCGGCTGCCGGCGGGCCTGTACGCGGTGCGCGTCGACGGCGGCACCGCGCGGGTGCTCCCCGGGGAACCGAAGCGGGTGGGCACGGGGCTGGCGTGCGTGCGCATCCAGGACCGCACCTTCGCGGAGGGCTCCCAGGCGGACATCTTCGTGCGCTTCGAGCTGCCCGAGGGGCGCTTCATCGCGCTCGGGCGGTGCACCATGGTGAGCAACGCGGTGCCCCGCGCCGGGGTGGTGCTCACCACGTGCGCGCTGAAGCTGACGGAGTTCCCCGCGGCCTACGCGGGAGGCTTCATCTCGAGCGCGAGCCTCTTCAACCCTCAGAAGCTGCCGGGCTTCGACACCGGCTCGCTCTGGACGCTGCGCGTGTTCGAGGCGCCACGGCCCGAGGGGCAGGCCAAGTGATGAGGCCGCCTGGCTGCCGCCGGGCCATGCCAGCGAGGGCTGGGCTGGAGGCGTGGAACACACGCTTCTGAGGAGGGTGTTCACCCTGTCAGTCACAGCACGGCCATGCCCCGCCTGCCCTTCCACCGCAAGCTTCTGCTCGCCTTCGCCGCCGTCCTGCTGCCGGTATTGGTGTTGCTGTGCGCGGACTTCGTGCTGAACCTGCGGCGCACCCAGCAGTCGCTCCTGGAAGCGCAGAGCCTCACGGCCCAGGCCGTGGCGGTGCAGGTGTCCGATGCCCTGGACTCCGCCGTCGAGCTTGGCTGGACCCTCGCCAATGATCCGCTCGTGCGCACCCTGGACCCGTCCCGTCTGGATGGGCACCTGCAGAAGCTCTCCGTGCACCTGCCCCGGTTCGATGCCATCGGCGTGTACGACGCCCGCGGCCTCAACCGGGGCTGGGGGGACCCGAATGTCCCCGCCGAGCCCCGGCTGAACATCGCCGACCGCCCCTACTTCCAGCAGGCCATGGCCACCAACGCCCCGGTCATCTCCGAGGTGCTCCAGCTGCGCCGGCCCGACCGCGTGGCGATGCTCGTGTGCGTGCCCATCCGCGATGCGCTCGGCCAGCCCGTCGGGGTGGTCAACGTGGTGATGCAGACCGAGCGGCTGGCGCAGCGCTACCTTCCTTCCCGGCTCCAGTCGGGCCAGGACATCCTCTTGATGGACCCCCAGGGACGCCTGGCCTTCCATACGGGCTACCCCTTGCTCTCCAACACGCAGAGCCTCGCCTTCTCCACCTGGGCGCCGCTCCAGGAGGTGCTGGCCGGCCACCGGGTGATGCTCGACCGGTTCGTCCATCCGCTCACCCAGGAGCCCTCCCTGGGGGTGTTCGTCCCCATCCCCCGGCACCCCTGGGTGGTGGGCGTGGCGGCGCCCCGGGACATCGCGCTCGCGCCGCTCTACGAGGGGCTGCACACGAAGCTGCTGGCCTTCGGGGCAATCCTGCTGCTCAGCGGGCTCATCGCCGCGGTGATGGCCCGCCTGCACTCCCGGCCGGTGCGGCTGCTCCAGACGCTGGCGCACGCGCTGGGGCGGGGGGAGCTGTCACGGCGGGCCCACATCCGCACGGGCGATGAGCTGGAGGAGCTGGGCACCGCGTTCAACCAGATGGCGGAGCAGACCGCCCAGCGCCAGCAGGAGGTGGAGCGGCTGCGCGCGGAGGCCGAGCACCATGCCGGCCAGCTCCGGGCCATCATCGCCAGCGTGCCGGATGCCATCTTCCTGGCCCGGCCCGGGGGGCACCTGTGCGGGGCCAACCCCGCGGGGCTGCGGCTGCTGGGCCTGGAGCCGCCCACCCCGCTGGAGCTGCCGCTGGACGAACTGCTGCGGCGCCACCACCTCTGCCACCCCGATGGGCGCCCCCTGCGGCTCGAGGAGCTGCCGCTGAGCCGGGCGCTGAGCGGGGAGACCTTCACCGAGGTGGAGATGCGCATGGTGGACGCCTCGGGCGAGGTGCGCCAGCTCAGCGTGAATGGTGCCCCGGTGCGCGATGCCGCCGGGAACATCATCCTGGGCGAGGCCGTCATCCGCGACATCACCGGGCGCAAGAAGGACGAGGAGGAGCGCTGCCGGCTGCTCGAGAAGGAGCGGGCCCTGGCGCGCATTGGCCAGGCGCTGGTGCGCGAGGTGGAGCTGGAGCGAATCGCCCACGTGGCCAGCGAGCAGAGCCTCCACGCGCTGGGAGCGGACGCGGTGGGGCTGTGGCTCGTCCAGCCCGAGCACCAGCGGCTCACGCTGCTCGTCTCCCATGGCCTGTCGAAGACGGTGCGCGAGCGCTGCCGGGAGCTGGCCTTCGCCATGCCCCTCCTCACCGCCCAGGCCGCGCGGGAGGAGACGCTCCAGGTCATCGAGGACATCCAAATGGCCTCGGGGCCGCCCGCGCTCAGCTACCAATTGGCGCAGGAGGAGGGCTTCCGCAGCATGGTGTCGGTGCCGCTGCACTCCCGCGGCCACCTGGTGGGGGTGATGACCTGCTTCTTCTACTCGCCCCGTGTGTTCTCCGCGCGCGAGCTGGAGTTCCACACCACCGTGGGGCAGCTGTCCGCCGTGGCCATCGAGAAGGCGCGCCTGTTCCAGGAGGTGCGCGAGGCGCTGCGGCTGCGCGAGGAGTTCATGTCGGCCGCCGCCCACGAGCTGCGCACCCCCGTCACCACCATCCAGACGTGGGCGGACTTCCTCTCGCGCATGGAGGAGGGCTCCGTGCGGCAGCAGAAGGGGCTCGCGGCCATTGCCCGCAGCACCCGGCGGCTGGCGCGCCTGGTGGAGCACCTGTTCACCGCCGTGTGGATGGCGCCGGGGCTGCCCAAGCTGGAGCGGGAACGGCTGGACCTGAGGGCGCTCGTCACCGAGCGCGTGAAGCTCCTGTCCCGCACGACGGAGAACCCCATCCACCTGCACGCCGGCGAGGGGGCCGTCGTCGATGCGGACCCCCAGCGCATGGGCGAGGTGGTGGCGCACCTGCTGGAGAACGCCATCCGGTACTCCCCGCCCGGGGGCCCCATCGAGGTGCGCCTGGGGTGCGAGGGCAACCAGGGCTGGGTGTCCGTGCACGACGTGGGCCCCGGCATCCCCCCCGAGCGCCAGCCCCACGTCTTCGAGCCCCTCTACGAGCCGCTGCCCTCGGGCATGCCGGGGTATGTGGGCGTGGTGGGCATGGGGCTGCACCTGAGCTGGCAAATCATCGAGGCCCACGGCGGCCGCATCTGGCTGGAGAGCGCCCCGGGGGAGGGCTCGACGTTCTGCTTCAGCCTGCCCCTGAGGAGGGGGGAGGTCCCCAGCGCCTCCGTGCGTGAGGGTGGCTTGAAATCAGGCGCCCAGTACCGCACGCTGTGAACCCGTCAATCCTTCCGGGGGCCCTTCGCCCCCCCTGACGGCGCTCCCATGCTGACAGCCTTCCTGGCCCTTCTTCTGACGCAGACGCCCCCGGCACATCCTCGCCAGCAGGGCGTTCCCATCGGCAAGGGCACGCAGCTCGCCAAGGTGACGCTCACGGCGCCCACGGGCGGCTGGACGGTGGACCGGATGATGCTCGTGGAGGGCTCCCTCAGCGACACCACCGTGGACCCGGTGGTGGTCTCCATCAACGGGGACCGCTACCTGATGCGCACCTACAACGGCCGTTTCAGCCGCAAGTTTCCCGCCGCCAGCGGCAAGAACATCGTCACGGTGATGGCCACGAACAAGGCGGGCACCGCGCGCGCCCAGGTGACGGCCTACGCGCAGATTCCCCCCGTGCCCTTCAAGGTCATCCTCACGAGCGACACGGAAGGGGTGTACACGGACCTGCACCTCTACGAGCCCACCCAGGAGAGCCTCCAGGGCGGGGTGCTGGAGGGGACGAAGATGGCGCACGTGTACTGGGCGGACACGGCGAGCCCCAGCGGCGGCACGTTCTTCCTCAACGAGCAGGGCGGCGACTTCGACCAGCCGGCCTACGGGCCCTACCTCTATATCCACCGGGCGCCGCCCAAGGGCGTGTACCTGGTGGCCACCAACTACTGGCCCAGCGGCGACAAGGCCCACACGGTGGCCACGCTCAACCTGGCGCTCTTCGAGGGCACGCCCGGCGAGGTGCGCCGCAGGGTGAGCATTCCCCTGGCCACCCCGGGCACCACGCGCGTGCTCGCGTGGGTCAACATCCTCGGGGACAACCAGGCGGAGGTGTACGTGCCCTCGCAGGACCCGAAGCCCACGCACCCCTCCTGGCCCGGGAACCTGGAGGAGACCGCCAAGGAGATCAGCTCCAACGGCGACGGCGGCGGCGACGAGGGCGGCGGGGAGTACGAGGGGGAGTAGGCTCTCTTTCGCATCCGCTCCATGCCCCTTCTGTCCCTCATGCTCGTGCTCGCGGGTGCCGTGCCGCAGCCCGCGGCCGCCCCCGGGGCGCCCGCCGGGGCCCACCCGCGCGAGGCCCGGGATGTGCTCCTGCGCCGGGAGCTGGCCCAGGTGGCGCTCGCGCAGCTCCAGACGATGGACCCGGCCTGGCACCCGGCGCAGCGCGACTGCGCGGGCCTGGTGCGCTTTGCCTACCGCGCCGCGCACCGGCGCTTCTTCCCCGAGCGCCTGGCGCGGCCCCTGTGGGCCGATGGCCGGGGCGCCCCCTCGGAGTTCGCGGACGCGGAGACGCTGCTGACGCGCAGCTTCGTGTCCCTGGGCCGGAATGAGGCGGCGCTCGAGGCGGTGCGCACGGGCGACGTGCTCGCCTTCCGCCAGGAACAGGACGCGGGCCCCGTCTTCCACCTCATGCTGGTGGTGCGCCCGGAGGACAAGGCGCACGCGCCCGCGCGCGTCGTCTATCACCCGGGCGAGCAGGGCGCCGCGGTGCGCACCGGTGTGCTGCGCACGCTCGCCACCGAGGCGCCCATCGAGTGGCGCCCCGTGCCCCAGAACACCGCCTTCCTCGGCTTCTTCCGCTTCAAGGAGTGGATGCCATGACTGCTGTCTCTCCCCCGCCTCCCGGCGCGCCCCCGCCGCCGCCGAAGCCGGGAATGCTCAAGTGGGTGCTCATCGGCGTGGGCACCATCGTGGTGACGGCGCTGGTGGTGGGTGCCTTCATCCTCGGCCGCCGGGGCGCGGACTCCGGCAAGGAGACGCCGGTGGCCGGGCCCTCCAAGCCCTCGGGCCCCCCCAGCGCTGGGGCCACGGTGGAGGGCATGCCCGAGCCGCCCGCGCCCACGCCCCTGGAGGACATCCCGCAGCAGGGCCTGCCCGCGGTCTGGGTGGACGTGTACGCGCCGGCGCGGGTGCGCCAGGCGCTCGTGGGCAACGCCTGGCTCCAGGAGCAGATGAAGAAGCCGCTGGGCCAGGGCTTCGCCAGCTCCTGGGCCGCCTTCTTCGGCACCTCGGGCGAGGACCTGAAGGCCTCCTTCAAGGAGGGCGTGTTCGACGTGGTGGCGGGCCGGCTGCTGGATGTGCCCTTCCGCATGCAGTGGTTCGTGGGGCCGGAGGACGCCACGGCCCCCGCCTTCATCGTGCCCAAGGCCCCGGCCGGGGCCACGGCGGCCTTCGAGGCCATGGAGCAGGTGGCGCGCCGCGGCGGCTACACCGCGAAGGAGTGCCCGTCCGGCGCCGAGCCCTCCGTCTCCATGCCCGAGGGGGGCTTCGTGATTTCGCGCTGGCTCGTGGCCGAGCAGTCCCTGTACGCGGGCCGCGTGGGGGACCGGCTGGTGCTGGCGCGCCAGCCCGCCATGGTGCTGCGCGGCCTGTGCGCGGCGGGGCTGGAGCTGGAGGCGCCCGAGGGCGTGGACGTGGAGCTGGGCTTCCAGCACGAACACCTGGGGCGCGAGCTGGCGCTGCTCTCGCACGTGCTGGGCATGAAGGAGGAGACGCGGCTGGGCTTCGCCGCCGAGGGCGCGCGGCTGGTGGCCCGGGGCATCGCCGGCAAGCTCGCCGACGAGGTGCGCCTGGACACGGCGCCACTGTCCGAGGAGCTGCTGAAGCTCGTGCCGGCGGAGACGCCAGTGCTGCTGGCGCTCCAGCTCAAGCTGCCCGACACGCTGGATGCCGCGCGCATCCAGGCGTACTGGCGGGGAGACGATGAGGGCAAGGTGCTCACGCGCCAGGTGGCGCTGGTGTGGACCCCGCGGGGGGACGCGGCGCTGGAGCACGAGTTCGCCCTGCTCTGGGGCCGGCCGGACGACGCGCCCGCGCTGGAGCGCATCTTCAACGGCGGCAACAAGCTGTTCCACTCCACGCTGTGCGGCCACCGCGTGCTGTCCTCCTCGCTGGAGGTGCTCCAGCGGGTGCAGAACGCGTGTGAGGGCCAGAGCCCCAACCTGCTGAATGCTGCGGGGCCGGTGGTGGCGGGCCTTCGGGCGCCGGGCTCGGTGACGCTCGGGGTGAACACGGGGCAGCTGCTCGGGCAGCTCGCGGTGGATGGGTACTGGTCGGAGCAGCGGCTGGGCCGCAAGGCGCCGGTGCCGAAGTCGGCGCCGCCGGAGATTGAGGCCGCGCGGAGAGATCTCGAGACGCTGCCGTTCGTGGGATTGCGTGGCACGGTGAAGGGCGATTCGTTGGTTCCAGGAGGGTTCGGTTCATGAAGAGCTCCATGCGTTGGGGGCTGCTGGCGGCCATGGCGGTGGCAGGGGTGGCGGCGGCCAAGCCGCTCTACATCACCGTGCCGCGCGCCTACGGCCCGCAGGAGCCGGTGGCGGTGGACGTGGCGTTCTCCAGCAAGGGCCCGGTGGAGCTGCGGGTGCTCAAGCCGGACAACCTGGAGGCCTTCATCCGCGCGCAGGGCGACCTGCGCCGGGCGTACCAGGCCCCGCCGGTGCTGAAGAACCCGGGGCGCGCCCTGAGCCGCGGCCTCAACGCCGTGCGGCTGCCGAGCACCTACCTGCTCTACTCCTTCAGCTCCGAGTTCCGGGACACCGTCGCCCCGGCGCTGCCACAGCGCGACGCGGATGACGCCGCGCCCTCGGTCAACCAGATGGTGGAGGGCCCGGACAAGCTCGTGGGCGTGCCGGCCGGCTTCACCGTGGCGCGCAGCCAGTGGCTCAACCTGGACCTGGGCGGCACGGGCTCGGACTTCAGCGTGCCGGGCTTCTCCGCGTGGTCCGGCGGCGGCTTCCAGGAGCGCCGCGTCATGCTCGCGCCGCTGCCCGCGGGCACCTACATCCTCCAGCTCGTCCAGGGGAAGGTGGAGGGCCAGGTGGTGCTCGTCGTCACGGACCTGACGGTGCAGCTCAAGCAGACCGATGGACAGGTGTTGGTGCGCGTGGCGGGCCGGGACCAGAAGCCGCGCGCGGGGGCGCAGGTGCAGCTCTACCTGCCCTCGGGCCCGGGCGTCTCGGGCAAGACGGACGAGCGGGGCGAGGTGACGCTCGCGGCCAGCGAGCCGCGGCTGCTCGCCACCGCCACGGTGGGCGGGGACACGGCGCTGGTGGACACGGACTTCTACTCGGCGCTCGCGGTGGCCCCCGACGTCTTCATCTACAGCGACCGGCCCATCTACAAGCCGGGGGACACGGTGAAGTTCCGCGGGCTCGTGCGCCAGCCGGACACGTTCCTCGCGCGGCTGCTCACCCCGAAGAAGAAGGAGGTGGCGGTGAAGCTCGTCTCGGCCGAGGGCCGCGAGGTGGCCACGCGCACGGCGGTGGACGAGTTCGGCAGCTTCTACGGCCAGGTGCAGGTGCCGGATGACCTGGGCACGGGCGTGTTGCGGGTGACGGCCTCGGTGGAGGAGCACACGCACCAGGGCGAGGCGCGCGTGCAGGACTACGTGAAGCCGACGTTCTACCTGGAGGTGACGCCGGAGCAGGAGAACATCGTCCCGGGCACGGCGCTGAAGGCCACGGTGAAGGCCCGGCGGTACGCGGGCGGGGTGCCCGCCGGCGCGCGCTATGAGGTGTTCCTCTACCGCACCCTGGTGGACGCGCCCGCGTGGGTGGATGACGCGGGCAAGGGCGGTGGGGGCAGCGCGGTGACGTACGGCACCGCCTCCAGCACCGAGGGCAAGCTGAGCGTGCCCGAGCGCCTGTTCTCCTCCGTGGCCCAGCGCGAGCCGGGCGAGGACCCCTGGGCGAGCGCCGCCGAGTTCGACGCGGAGGGCGAGGCCACCCTGGAGATTCCGGTGCCCGCGCTGGCGGCGGGCGAGGAGCGGCTGCCCTACAAGTACTCGCTCACGGTGCGGGCGCGGGACGACCAGGCGACGTTCGCCAACGCCACGGTGCCCTTCTTCCTCTCCGAGGTGGAGGTGCTGGGCGTGGCGAGCTTCTCCTCCAAGCTGGAGAAGAAGGCGGCGGAGGCGCAGCTGTCCATCCGCGCCACCACGCTGTCGGGCAAGCCCTACGGGGCCACCTCGGGCGAGGTGGAGTTCGTGCTGCGCAAGGCGGACGGCAGCGAGAAGAGCCTAGGCAAGCGCGCCTTCACCACGGGGACGGATGGCGTGCACCGGGAGAAGGTCCCCACGGCGGACGTGGGCACGGTGCTGGCGCGGGTGACGGTGCAGGACAAGCGCGGAAAGACCTGGTCGGGCGAGGAGTCCCTGCTCGTCATCGGAGGCAGCGACGAGCCGGTGACGAAGGTGGCGACCCTGACGCTGGCCTCGCTGTCTGGTGCCCTGTCGCCGGGCGACTCGGCGCAGCTCGTGGGCCTGCTGCCGGACGGGTGGGGCCCGGGTGGCCGCAACGAGGGCTCCGTGTGGATTACGTACACGGGGGCGGGGCTGTACGGCACGCAGCTCGTGAACCAGAAGGGGCTCACGCTGCAGCACGCCTTCCCGGTGGAGAAGCGCTTCGGCAGCGCGGTGTACGTCTCGGTGGCGTACCCGTCGGACGCGGGCCGCTGGGAGGAGCGCACGGTGGCCTACCGCATCGTCCCGGCGGAGCGGACGCTCACGGTGAAGCTGGAGCCCCGGCGCGCCGAGGCGGCCCCGCTCACCGAGCAGGTCATCGACGTGCGCGTCACGGACCACGAGGGCAAGGGCCTGGCCACGCAGCTCTCGGTGGGCGTGGTGGACAAGGCGGTGTACGCCATCCAGAACGAGTTCCGCCCCAAGGTGCTGGACTTCTTCTACCCGCCGGCGCGCAACAACGTGACGAACTTCTACTCCGCGGAGTTCCAGGGCTACGGCTACGGCGAGGCGCTGGCGCGGAAGATGGCGGGGCTGCCGGACCACGCCTTTGCCTCCATCAAGCCGCCGAGCCGCAAGGCGAAGGACCAGGAGCGCGACACGGCCTTCTGGAAGCCCAACGTGGTGACGGACCGGGAGGGGCGCGCCACGGTGCGCTTCCGGCTGCCCTCCAACCAGACGCTGTGGGTGGTGACGGCGGTGGCGGCGGACACCTCGGGCCGCTTCGGCGAGGGCACCGCGGAGTTCGCCACCCGCGGCGGGCTGAACCTGTACGCGGCGCTGCCGCAGTTCCTGCGCGCAGGCGACGAGGCGCTCGCCTCGGTGCGCCTGTCCTCGGGCCAGGAGGCGCAAGGGCCCCAGTCGCTGAAGGTGCGGCTGGCCTCCGGCGGGGTGCTCCAGGCGGACGCGCAGGAGCAGCAGGTGGAGCTGGAGAAGGGCGGCGAGCAGGTGATTCCCCTGCCGCTCAAGGCGGGCAACGCGGGCACGGCCGAGCTGGCGGTGGACGTGACGGGGGGCAAGGAGCCCCTGAGGGACCGGCGTGTGCTGACGGTGCGGCCCGCGGTGCTGGAGGAGCCGGTGAAGGTGTCCGCGTGGGCCGGTGGCGCGCTGTCGCTGCCCGCGGCGGGCTCGGCGAAGCTGGCGAACGTGGAGCTGGTGCTCCAGCCCTCGGTGGTGGACGCGGCGCTCAGCAACGTGCGCGAGCTGCTCACCTACCCGTATGGCTGCCTGGAGCAGCTCGTCTCGACGACGGTGCCCAACGTGGCCCTGTACCAGACGCTCCAGAAGGCGAACGCGCTGGAGAAGCTGGACACGGAGAGCCAGGCGCTGCTGGCCGAGGCGCGCAGCCGCTCGGTGCAGGGCACCGCGCGCATCCTCGCGCTGGCGGTGAAGGGCGGCGGCTTCACCTGGTTCGCGGGCTACAGCGAGCCGAACCTGCCCATGACGCTCATTGGCCTGGACGGCCTGGCCTACGCGGTGGAGGCGGGGCTGGTGGATGGCAATGACACGCGGCTGACGGAGGCGGCGCGCTGGCTGGAGGCGCAGGAGAACCTGCCCTTCGAGTACGACGCGACGCGCGCCTACGTGCTGGCGCGGCTGTACGGCCCCCGGCAGGCGGCGCGGGTGCGCGCGCTGGTGGAGCGGGCGACGGCGGGAGACCTGTACCCGCTGGCGCTCGCGGTGCTGGCGGCGGAGAAGGCGGAGGTGATGAAGGAGCCCGCGCTCAAGGCCCGCATCGACACGCTGGTGTCGGCGAGCAACGAGGGCTTCGTGCGGCTGGCGAACCTGAACCCGGCCGCCGATGCCGGGCAGGAGGCGTTCTTCCGCTACCCGCTGCGCCGGGTGGGCCTCTCGGCGCTCTTGGCCCACGCGGCCTCCTTCGGGCCACTGGACGTGGACAAGGCGCGCCGGCGGCTGCTGGAGCACCTGAGCCAGCCGGACCTCTCCACCTTCGACCGGAGCACGGCGCTCCTGCATTCGCTGTGGCTCATCGAGCGCGATGCGAAGACCTTCAAGAAGCTCACGCCCCCGGAGGTGAAGGGGACGCAGAAGGCGGTGAGCTTCGTGCCCCGGGGCATGGGGCTGGTGGCCACGCTGGAGCCGGGCACGCGCTCGGTCGAGGTGGGCGCGTTCGAAGGGGTGGCCACGCTGCGCGCCACCTCCCAGACGCCGCTGCCGGACGTGCAGGCGCTCCAGGAGGGCATGAGCATCGAGCGCCGGTACTGGGTGCTGCGCCCCGAGGGCAAGGTGCCGCTGGCCGCCGGGGAGCAGGTGGCCCAGGGCGAGGACGTGTTCGTGGAGCTGCTCATCGACGCGCGCGGGGACAACAAGGCCCGCTCGGCCTACTACGTGGTGGAGGACGCGGTGCCGGCCGGCTTCGTCCCGCTCATCGAGGACAAGGAGTTCCGCGGGGCGCCGCACTCGCTGGTCCTGGCGCCCGAGGCGCTCAAGCGGCGGGTGCTGACGCCGGAGCGGGCGACGTTCTTCTTCGAGGAGCCGGCGTGGTGGAGCGACAACCCGCGCACGGTGGGCTACGTGATGCGGGCCCAGTTCGCGGGCTCCTTCACCGCGCCGCCGGCCACCATCGAGGACATGTACGTCACGAGCATTCGCGGACGCACGAAGGCGGATGTGCTGGCGGTGAAGCCCTCGCAGCAGGCGCGCGGGGACTGGTAGCACCATGGGGTGGGCCGCCGTCACGGTTGCCCTGTTGGCGGCCACCCCGCGTTTTCTCACCCAGGGGGACGTGACGCCCGAGGACGCGCTGCGTGCCGAGGCGGAAGCCGCCTGGAAGGCGCTGGAGGCGCGGTACGTGGCCGAGGCGGGGGGCCGCCCCTCGCGGGAGCCACCGCCCCTCCGTCTCCAGCGCGGCGTGGCCCTGCCGCCGGAGCGCAACGCCCAGGGCACCCCGGGCCTCGTGGAGCTGCGGCAGAACACGCCGGGCGTACTGGACACGCGCCTGCGCGAGGCGCTGCGGCACGAATTGGCGCACCAGCTCCTGTGGTGGGCGTGCCCTGCGGCCTCCGACGACCGGTTCTTTCACGAGGCCTTCGCGGTGTGGACGAGCGGCGAGCTGGCCGAGTGGCGCGAGGGGCCCTACCAATCTCTGACCCGGGCCGCCTCGGAGCTGGCGCGCGCGCCCCGGGTGGACACGCCTGCGGCGCGCAGGGCCTTGGCGCGCCTGCTCGGAGAGAGCCAGGGCTTTCCCCGGGCGCTCTCCGTCCGGTTGCGCCAGTGCCAGGACGGGGCGCGCTGGGCCCTGCCCCTGTCCATCGACGAGCTGGCGGGCGTGGAGGTGAAGGCCGCGGAGCCGGCCACGGTGGTGGTGAGCCGGCACTCCGGCGAGGTGCTCCTCTCGGAGGGAGATGTCCGGCGCGCGCTTCCCTACGGCTCCACGCTCAAACCCTTCCTGCTGGCCGGGAGCGCCGGGCCGCCCCCGCTGCTGCCGCCACGTCCCGGCGTGCAGGAGTGGGCGTGCGGCAACGGCCTGCCCGCCAAGGTCGATGGGCGCACGGCGCTGCTGCGCTCCTGCAACGGCTACTTCCTGGACTGGGCGGCGAAGGGGGGCGCGGCGGTGGACTTCGGGCCCTGGGGCGAGGTGCTCCAGGCGGTGGGGCTCACGGGCACCCCCGCGGACATGGCGGATGCCATCGGCTTGCGCTCGACGCTGGCGCTGTCGCCGTGGGGGCTGGCCCAGTCCTACCGGCTGCTCGCCGAGGCCCGGCCCGAGCTGATCGACACCCTGAAGGACAACGCGGCGCGCGGGACGCTCTCGGAGCTGCCCGCGTCGGCGGCCTACGCGGGCATCGCCACGAAGACGGGCACCGTGAGGGACGCGGCCAGCCGACCCCAGTACGGCTGGATTGTCGCGGTGGACGCGGACGCCGTGGCGGTGGTGATGCGGCCGGGCAAGATGCCCCGGAGCTTCGCGGACGAGGTGCCGAAGGTGCTCGCCCGGGCGCGGCGGAAGAGCGGCCTGGAGGCGGCCCAGGTGCAGGTGCTGGGGCTGGTGCCGGTACACGAGGTGGAGGCCGGGTGCCCGGGCGCGGGGTTCTCGGTGGACGCGGGCGTTCCCCACGCCCTCCCGCCGGGATTCTCGCGGCTGGACGGCCGGGTGGCGCGAGGGCCCGCGGTGTGCCTGGGCAGCCCCTGGCGCGTGCGGGCGCCGGGTTTACCCTCCGAGGGCCGCGACTACGCGGGCATCTTCACCGGCGCCCCGCCGCCGCCCTACCGTCCGCCCCCGGGCGTGCCCGTCACCGAGCGGGAGCGCCGGGCCCGCAGGGGCTCGGACTTCATCTTCCGCACCACGCGGCTCCAGTACACGGCGGGCGTGGTGGCGGCGGAGGATGCGTCCCTCCAGGGCGAGCCCCGGGTGGCGCTCGCGCGGGTGGCGGCGCACAACGAGCGGCACGCGCAGAGTCGGCATGGGGGCCGGCCCCTCTGCGATACCACGCACTGCCAGGCGTTTCTCGGCACGGTGCGGATCAAACCCGAGGAGGAGAAGGCCCTGGGCCTGCCCGCGCTGCGCTGGAAGCAGTGGCTGCCCTTCTCACAGGGCGGACAGGAGCCGTGGACGGAGCGCCGGGCCCGCGTGCGGGTGGAGGCCCTCCTCGGCCCCCGGCTGGCCTCGCTGCGCTTCAAGGACGGGCGGGTGCTCTTCATCCAGTCCACCCAGGAGGCCGGAGAGACCTTCGACACGGCCGAGTCGAGACCGTGCGAGGTGCTCCGCTCGGCGCTGAAGCTTCCGTCCTGCCCTCACACGGCCTCGTTCGACGGCGCGGAGATTGTCTTCGAGGGCAAGGGGCGAGGCCACGGCGAGGGGCTGGACGTGGAGGAGGCCAAGGCGAGCCCCCTCCGCAGCGGCGAGCTCCTGGAGCGTGCGTACCGCACACTGCCCTGAGCCGGTCTCAGGGGCAGCTGAGCGGGTTGGCGGGGTTGCTGCCCGCGGCCCGCTCGTCCCCGTCGAGGTGCCCGTCGAGATCCCGGTCGATGCCGATGCGCTGGCCCGAGCCCAGAGGCACGCAGGTATAGGTCAGCGCCCCGGAGCCTGTGTAGACGAGCTGCCGGAGCACCGTGTCGGCGACGAGGAGGTGGGACTGCTTGTCGCGCTTGAACAGGCCTCCGCCCACGTACAGGTAGCCCACGTCGGCCTGGGAGATGCGCCCCTTGGCCACCAGGTCGCACTCGCCCGCGTTGGCCCGCGCGATGAGCAGGTCCACGCGGGGCCCCGCCACGAGCGCTTGCGAGGCCGTGAGCGTCACCTGCTGGCCGACGATGGGGGCCAGGTTGCTGTCGAAGGCCAGCAGGAACTCGCCCATGTCCAGCTTGGCCTGGTGGCCCGCGGGCGTGTTGGGGATGCCCACCGAGTTGAAGGTGGGGTGGAAGTCGAAGCCGCTGTTGAAGCGCAGCATGGTGTCGAGCGAGCCATCGCTGTTGAAGCCGAAGCCGCGCACCTGGTCGCCCAGGAACGGATCCGGGGGCAGGAAGCCGAAGGGGTAGTTGACCCCGAACATGCCGATCTTCTGGTACAGGTTCCGCAGGTGGGGCGTCTTGGGGAAGATGGCCGTGCCGACGAACGCCGAGCGGCCGTCCGTGCCGAAGAAGCCCTTGAAGGGCCCCGCGCTGGGGTTGGCGTTGGGGTCCATGCGGTGGCAGGACTCGCACGAGCCGTGGAAGAAGCTCGTGGTGTTGACGAAGAAGTCCTTGCCCGCCTGCTGCCGCGCCGTGAGGGAGTTGTCCAGGTTCCGCACGGGGTTGGGCGGGTAGACGATCTGCAGGATGAAGGCGGAGAACTGCTGCATCTCCGCGGCGGAGAGCTGGGCGTTGCGGCCGAGCAGGTCCATGAAGGCCGGGTTGAACTTCGCGAACGCCGCGGCCTCGTTGTAGGCGCCGCTGTCCGGCTGGGCGCTCGTGGCGTCATTGCCGCCCGTGCGGTCCCCGCGCCAGTGCATAGGGCCGTGGTTGGCCATGCCGCGCAGGCTCTGGGTGGCCAGGGGGCCCTTCACCGGGTGGAAGTTGGGGTCCTGGCCGAAGGTGGGGTCCGGCCCGAACTCGAGGGGCGCCGTGGCGATGGGGTTCAGGTTGTACGTGTAGGCGGCATCCGGGTTGCCCAGGTTCCAGTCCAGGCTGTCGAAGTCGCCGAAGATGTGACAGCTCGCGCAGGACGAGTCCCCGTGGCTGGAGCTCTTGCGCGCGTCATAGAGGTACGGCCGGCCGGCCACCACGCTGGGCGGCTCGGGGTTGTACATCGGCAGGTGGGAGATCTCCTGCTGGGTGGCGGTGTTGATGACAGAGATGGCGTTGTCGAAGCGCGTCAGCACGTACATGCGCCCGCGCGCCTCATCCAGCACGAGGCCCGTGGGGCCGCCGCCGCTCACCGGAATCTGGTTCGCCGTGCTGGGCACGAAGGTGTCGGCCTCGAGCGCGGCGGTGGAGTAGACGCCAATTTTCGAGGAGCCGAAGGCGGCCACGTACAGGGTGGCGCCGTCGGAGGTGACGGCCATGCCGAGCGGCTGCGCGAGGCTCTTGTCGTTCTCCGCGTTGGGCAGGGCGGCACAGCACGCGCCGTAGTGGATGTGCTTGTTGAGGTGCCGGGGCGCGACGCCCGAGGTGCCCAGCACGCTGATGCGGCTCTCGTGCAGGTGCCCGCGCAGGCTGGTGCCGGCGAGCGTTCCGGGGCCCTCGAAGCGCAAGTCGTTCCGGGCCTCGGTGTTGCTCACGTACACCTTTCCGTTCACCGGGTTGACGGCCATGTTGAACAGGATGGTGCCCACGCCCGAGTAGAAGCCCGCCGTCCCCGCGAGCTGCGCGGGCGGGTTGGCGGTGGCGTCGATGACGAACACGTCCTTGTCCGGCAGGGAGAACTTCACGTCGTTCGTCCAGGAGCGGCCCAGGGAGTCGAGCCAGTCCAGGCCGTTGAACTTGACCAGGATGCCGGTCTCCGGCGCGGCAATGCCCTGGAAGTTGACGTTGGGGCCCGGCACGCCGCCGGCCGCCTCGCCCCCGTTGGGCACCAGCGTCTCGTGAATGATGGTGGTGCGGTTGCCCGAGTGGAACGCGGCGGCATAGACGCGCGAGCCATCGGGCGTGACGGCCAGGGCGCGCGGCGTGTCGCTGAACAGGGTGATGATGGAGAGCGGGGTTGCCCCCAGCGAGGTGCCCAGGGCGTTGGCATTGAAGACCCAGACGTCCGCCCGGCCGATGCCCGGCGTGGTGAACTGCGGATCAAACGGGACGTTCTGGCCCCGGTGGGCCGTGGTGATGAAGGCGCGGCCCTTGCCGGGCCCGGCGAAGACGATGTCGCGCGGCTCGTCGCCCACGAGCAGCGTCCGCACCACCGCGCCCCCCAGCCCCCCGGAGGCCACCTCCACCACGCTCACGCTGTCGGACAGGTGGTTGACGACCCAGACCTCGGTGTCACTGCGCGCCGCGACGGCGACGGGCTCCAGCCCCACGGGAATGGAGCTCACGTGGATGAGGCCCGCGTTGGCCATCTTGAAGACTTCGAGCCGGTTGTCCGGGGTGTTGACGGCGAAGAGGTAGGTGCCGCTCGGCGAGAGGGCGAGGGGCCGGACCTGGCCGCTCTCGAAGAGGGTGAACGGTGCCGCGTCCGCGCGGCGGGCTGCTTCTCCCGCCAGGCTCACGAGCAAACACATGACAAAGGCAATACACGACACATCACGGCAAGACGCCGCGCTCCTGGCTTTCATACGGCCTCCACGCCCGGGCACGGCCCCCCCCTTCACGGCCACAGCGAAGAAAAAAGAAATGTGAGAGGGCTGTAGATATACTGCGCTACTGTAACGTGTTTTGTAAAGGGCCGCGTTTGATCCGAGAGCACGCTGGGCCGCCAGCCCACGCTTCAAGTGGAATCCGTCTCACGGCTGGGCCGGTTGGATCCCATGTGAGCCTTTGAGGGCCGCGGTGAAACCGGTTGTATCAACCGTTTTAATCCGCAAGCCGCACGTTATCGTGAAAACGTGAACTGGCCCCCGCTCCGGCTCAGGCTGTCCGGGGGAACCTCCGTGGCGTAGCGGATCATCCGGCCCCAATAGACATCCTCGGCATAGACATAGTGGGTGTGGGTGCCAGGCTCTTTCCGGGCCGTCAGGGATGAGGCGTGGTCCATCCACCCGGCGCCCCAGCGGCTGGAGGCCCCGGGCCGCATCGTCGCGATGAGCAGCCCGTCCTCGTCATACATGTGGACCCAATGCTGGTCGTCGCGCGAGTGGCCCGTGTACCAGTACTCGCCATCCGCGGCGAGGGTGAAGGCTTTCCACTCGTCGGGGAGGTTGACGCGCACCTTCTCCGAGCCATCCGCGTGGTGAAGCGTGACGACGTGGCCACTCCCGAAGCCCGCGGTGCCCCGGGCCGCGTCACTCTGGGCCGTCGAGCCGAGCGTCAGGAACCGCGGGCTGCCAGGAATCGAGCGGATCACCGCCGCGCGGTAATTCGTGGGCGAGGGGTCCGGCGGCAGCACGGTGTACCGGGCCTCGAAGCGATAGATGGGGTTGTGGTTCGCGTCGAAGCCCTGGAGCGGGATGACCACCGCGCCTTCGGCGGGTGACGTCTGCGACAGCCAGAGGTCCCCCGTCTCGCTGACCCAGACGTGCATGTCTCCGGCAATGCACGTCTCCGGGAAAGACACCTCGGAGGAGGGGTCCACCCGTCCGTCCGCGGAGGAGTCGATCCACTGAAAGCACCGGTTGCCGGGGAGCGTGTTGTCATCAGCGCCGGTCCAGCCGAAGCCCAGGCTCGCGGCCCGGCGCATCCCGGTGTCCCCCGGTTCGAGCAGGTAGACCGTCACGCCTCCGCGGAACCCATCGGCGGTATAGAAAAGGAAGTCGCGGTAGAGGGGCGGGCCCTGGTGGGGATTCACCCGGAGCCGGCGCCGCTTGGAGACCTCATCGACGAAGGCGTTGTCGCCGGGCGTCCAGTTGTGTGTGTATTGCCAGGCCCCGGTGGTGGGGTCGACGGTGTACTGGCGTGGCCCACTGAGCACGGTGTGGGGCAGGGCCCCGGTCTCATCGACGAACGGGGCGGAGATGAACTCACTGCTCATGGAGCGCCGGAGGCGTCCATCGGCGTAGAACCATTGCAAGCGGTGGTTGCCGGTGTCCGCGACGGCGTAGCGGCCCTCGGCGTCCGCGGCGATTCCCGCCCGGTGGCCCAGCCGGAAATGATCCGCTTGCAGGGGGCCCGGCAGTGCCTGCTGGCCATGGGTGGCGAGCAGCCCGCCCTGGGCGGTGCCATACACCCGCACGCTTCCGGTGCCGTGCTCGGTCAGGAACAGCTGCGTCCCGCCCACCCCCAGGGCCACGGCATACGGATCCGCCAGGCCGGAGAGGCTGCCCACGGGGATGCCCCAGGAGGACGTGGGGGGCAGGGCGGTGCGGTACTTGGTGACGCGGTTGCCCTCCTGGGCCACCCACACGAAGCCGTGGCCATCGGCCGCGATGCCGAGGGGCCGGTTCACGGCGAACGCGCCCTGGAGCGTGCCCGAGCCCTTCGCGTAACACTCGACCCGGTTCTGGCGGTAGTTGCTCACCCAGAGGCACGTGGTGTCCACGGCCAGGCCATTCACGCCCACGAACCACCGGCTCTGGTCCGCCGTGGCCCGGCGCTGGCCCACGGGCTTGGGGTTGGCGGCGGGGGGATTGATGAGCAAGGCGCCGCCGGCCGTGCCGGGGAAGGGCTCGGGGGTGCCATCCCCGGCGCGGTGACGGTTCACCACGTTGGCCATGAGGCCATCCTGCTCCTTCCACTGGGCCACATAGACAAACTCGCCATCGGCGGCCACGGCGAGGCTGAGCTTGGCGGGCAAGGCCCAGTCCGGCGTGCCATTGGGCTTGTAGCGGCGCAGCTCCGTGGCGGACTCTTCCCAGGAGCTGGCCGTGTAAAGGTAGCCATCCGGGTCATACGCCAGGGCGGCGGCCTGGTGCGGCGCATGGGCCAGTCCATGAGAGGGATTGCCCGTGTTTCCCACGCTGCCATCGTCCCGGGAGGACACCCGGCTGACGACGGCCTTCCATTGATACGGCCCCTCGGGCAGCGCCTGGCCAAAGTCATCCTGGCCGTTCCAGTAGAGCGGGCGGTCCGGGCCCTTGGCCACGGGCTCGCGGCTCTTGAGCGTCCGGACGAGCCGGCCACGGGCGTCGTAGATGGCGGCGCTGAGGTAGCCGTCGTAGGGAACCTCGAGGCTTCCGGCCTGCACGGCGCCCTCGGGGGGCGCCTCCGGGGGAAGGGGCCGGGAGGTGACGGGCAAACCATACAGCTCCAGGCGGGACAACACCCTCACGTGGTGGGGCGCCGCCGTCCGGGGCAGCGTGACGCGGACATATTTCGCATCCCCATGGCCCCCGTCCGTGGACCACGTGAGCACCGGCGCATGGCCCGGGGGTGCATCGCCGTCGAAGACCGTGTGGTAGTGGCGGTCATCCACAGACAGCTCGACCTTGAGCGCCACCGGGGCGGCGGGCGCGCGGCCAAACCCGAGGATCATCTTCTCCAGGGCATAGGTGTCATCGAGCTGGACGCGGAACGCCGCGCCCTCGTGGGCCAGGTCGAGCTGCTGGTTGCTGTCACGCCGGTCATCGGGGCCCGTGGCCACCGGCTCCTCGGACAGGAGGTTGCTCGCCTTTCGGGAGGCGTGGTACCAGCCCCAGCCTCGCAGGGGCTCGAGCTTCGCCCTGCCGGAGCCTCGCCCGTTCACCGGATAGTGCCGGGTCACCTGCTTCGGATCGGTCGAGTAGACCGACAGCCCGTCCACCCGGATGGGCTGGACGGCCGAGGGGGCGCTGAACACCTGCACGCGCACGAAGCGCCCGGGGATCGCCGGGAACTGGGCCGTCACGATGGGCTTCGTGTTGCCCCGCACGTCGGCGGCCAGCGTGTTGTTCTCGGGGGTGGGCTCGTTGCCGACCCAGATTTTGTAGCCCGTGGCGCTCAGGCTGGCCTCGCCAAAGCGCAGGCGCACCTTGTGAATGTGTTGCACGTTGCCGGGGCCCAGGTCGAGCTGGAGCCACGAGGCGCTGGGAAAGTCATGGTAGTTGTTCGCGTCCTCGCCGAACTTCGTGGCGAGCTGGCTCACGCCCACGTTGGATGGCGTGCTGGAAGTCAGCCGGACGCCGGGCCAGAAGACCAGGTTGACGGACTCGCTGCGCGCATAGCTCCGGGTGACGGGCTGGAGCTCCCCGGCGGCGAGCTCCGACAGGCCATTGAGGTTGCCCGTGCCCCCCGTGGCCTCGAACTTCATCCACGTCACCGTCTTGGGCGCGAACGTGATGGCCTTGAGGGCCCCATCCGGGGGGATGCCCGTCACCTCCACCACCGTGTTGTCGCTGAAGCTCAAGCGGCCCGTGTTCACGTTGGGCCAGGCATTCACCCGGTCATACAGGTCGACGGCATGAAGGGTCCGGGGGGTGTCCCACTCCAGTTTGATCCACGGGTTCAGCTCCCACGCGGACACCCACTCATTCCCGGGCCCGAAGCGCCCATCGGCCGCCCGGCAGCCGTCATGGGTGACACCCTGCTCGTCGGTATACGCCGAGGAAGTGGTAAGATGCGCCTCGGGCGCGATGTTGCTCCCCCCCGGGAATACCGGGGGGCAGGGAGTGGGGTCTGTGAGACCCGCCTGGGCGGGGGTTCCCAACGCCCAAAAGGCCCAGAGGAGAACATTCCTCCAAAGCGCGTCGGGAGGCCGGGTCCTGGGGCGAACGGGCGCATCGGTCACGCCTTGAAATCTTTGGGGAACGTGACAGGAGTGCTACCGGAGCGGCGGTCCTGAGGAATATTCCTTCCAGGACGGAGAGGACTGCCCGCGGGGATGCACAGGGGGGCGGGCGCTTGATGCCAGAGCGAGGGAGGGACATGTGATACCTAGCTCCCTGGCAGTCACCCGGTGCGGTCATTATTTTAAGAGGGCCACAACCCTCATACAGGACAGGAGTCTCACATCATTCGCGAACAGAGAAGCAGCCGAAGTGGAAGCCGTGACCAGCGCACCAACCGCCGCATTCGCGCCCGGGAGGTTCGCGTGGTGAGCGCGGACGGTGAGCAGCTCGGCGTCATGCCCCTCGAGGCCGCCCTCGCGCGGGCCCGTGACGAGGGGCTCGACCTGGTCGAGATCAGCCCCATGGCCAGCCCGCCCGTCTGCAAGCTCATGGACTACGGCAAGTTCAAGTACGAGGAGAAGAAGAAGGCCTCGGAAGCCAAGCGGGCGCAGGTCGTCATCCAGCTCAAGGAAGTGAAGCTCCGTCCCAAGACGGAGGACCACGACTACGAGTTCAAGGTGCGCAACATGCGCCGGTTCGTGGAGGAGGGGAACAAGGCGAAGGTCGTCGTCCAGTTCCGCGGCCGCGAAATCACCCACCGCGAGCAGGGCACCGCCCTCCTCAACGATGTGGCGCAGGACCTGAAGGACGTGGCCATCGTGGAGCAGCCGCCCCGCATGGAAGGGCGCCTGATGTTCATGATTCTCGCGCCGACGCCCAAGGTGGCCCAGAAGGCCCGCGAGGCCGTGAAGCAGGCCGCCCAGGCCGCCAAGCGCACGCCGCCGCCCCAGGGCAAGCCCTCCACGGAGAGCGCCAGCGCCGAGCAGGCCCCGGTACCGGACGAGCAGCCAGCGGCTCCCTGAGTCCGGGGGCCCCCGCGCCGGTAGCGGGGGAAGGGCGCTTCAAGTGCGGGCCAAACGGCGGTAAGGACCTTGGTAGCATGGGCCTTGCGCCGTGGGCGCACGCGTCCCCTCTCCCGAGTCCGTGATGACCAGCCCGCCTTCCCCGCCCTCCCAGGACTTGCGCCTGGTTCCCATCGAGATCGCCCCCGAAACCTTCTGGGTCGGCAAGCGGGAGCCGGGCAGTATCTTCCACGCCAATCCGTTCTTGCGGCGTTTCCGGGGCGTGGATGCGAAGACGCAAAAGCAGAACGAGTTCAACCTGCTGATCGACCCGGGCTCCAGCAGCGACTTCTCCACCATCCACACCAAGGTGTCCTCGCTCATCGGGGGGATGGAGCGCCTGTCGGCGATGTTCATCAACCACCAGGATCCGGACGTCGGCTCCTCGGCGGCCATCATCTCGGCGCGCTACTCGCCCCGGGCGGGCATCATCTGCTCGGAGGACACCTGGCGGCTCATCGTCCACTTCAACCTGCCGCGCGGCCGCTTCATCGCCACCGAGAAGTTCTCCCAGGGGCTCAACATCCCCACCGGCCACCGGCTCATCCCGGTGCCCTCGCCCTTCTGCCACTTCCGGGGCGCGGTGATGCTCTATGATCCGCAGACCCGGGTGCTCTTCTCGGGGGACCTGTTCGGCGGCCTCACCGAGGCGAAGGTGCAGGACCTGTGGGCCCAGGAGGCGGACTGGACGGGCGTGCGCGCCTTCCATCAAATCTACATGCCGGTGAACTCCGCCCTGCTGCGCGCCGTGGCGGCCATCCGCAAGCTCCAGCCCGCGGTGGAGGTCATCGCCCCGCAGCACGGGCGCCTGGTGCGCGGCCCGCTCGTGGCGCAGTTCCTGGAGCGCATGGAGCGGCTGCGCGTGGGGCTGGACATCATGGACGAGGCGCAGGACCGCACCCACCTGCAGGCGTGGAACTCCGTGGTGGACCGGGTGGTGTCGCTGGCGCGCGGCTACCTGGGCGCCTCCGTGGAGGCGAAGCTCGGGGGCAGCCAGGAGCTGGCGGACACGGCGGTGTTCGACGGCCAGCGCCTGAAGGTGAACCGCCTGGGCAAGTGGACGCTGGAGCACGTGGTGGAGCTGCTCTGCCAGGGCGAGCCGCCGGAGATCGCCGGCCCCATCATCGTGGAGGCCACCAGCGCCGCGGCCGAGTACAACCTGCCCACGCCCCACCTCGACATCGAGGGGAACGGGGCGCCCGGCAGCGTGTCCTTGATCGGCAACTGACCCAGCGGAGGCGCCAGTGCGGCAGGGTGATGATGACTCGGGAGGACTGAGCTACCTGGGAGACTTCGACGCCAAGACCCAGCCGGCGTCCGTCCGCGCGCCCACGGGAACCCTCATCCAGGGGCAGGTGACGCCCCATCCCCCCGTCCCCCCGGCGGTGCGTGGGCCCGTGCCCGGACAGGTGCTCGCGGGCCGCTACCGCGTGGAGCGGTGGCTGGGGGCCGGGGGCACCTCCACGGTGCATGCGGCCACGGACCTCCAGACCGGGCAGCCCGTGGCGCTCAAGCTGCTGATGGCCTCCGTGGACGACACGGAGCTGGTGACCCGCTTCCGCAAGGAGCTGGAGCACGTGCGCGTCCTGGAGCATCCGAACATCGCCCGGGTGCTCGACGTGGGGCTGGATGGCCCACGGCACTTCCTGGTCATGGAGCTGCTGGAGGGCATGGACCTGAAGCGGCTGGTGGCCCAGCGGCGCCCCAGCCTCGCCGAGTCCCTGCGCTGGCTCACCCATGCCACGTGCGCCCTGGAGCATGCGCATGCGCACGGGGTGCTGCACCGGGACGTGAAGTCGCCCAACCTCTTCATCACCCCCACGGGCATCCTCAAGCTGATGGACTTCGGGCTCGCCAAGAGCGCCCACGTGGACAGCAGCACCACGCAGGGCACCGTCATGGGGACCCCCGAGTACATGGCCCCGGAGCAGGTGATGGGCTCGCCCCCGGCCTCCGCGGCCACCGATTTGTACTCGCTGGGGGTGGTGGCCTACGAGCTCGTGACGGGGCAGCTTCCCTTCCGCCATCCCCAGCCCGTGCCGCTCATGTTCCTCCAGGTGCAGCAGGCCCCCGCGCCGCCACGCACCCTGTGCCCCACGCTGCCCGGGCCTTTCGAGCACGTCATCCTCACGCTCATGGCCAAGCAGCCCCAGGACCGTTACCCGAGCGCCTCGGCGCTGCGCGGGGCGCTCAAGGCGCTGTGGCCGCTGGTGCTGCCCGGTGCCACCGCGCGCCCTGCCGGGGCGGCGGGCCGGGGGTGAGCGTGGAGACTCCGCCGGCGCCGCTGCCGTTTCCCACCAGCCTCTGCCACCGCTGCGCCGCGCCGCCGCGCTACATCCAGACGAAGACGTCGACGTTCATCCTGTGCCCGCTGTTGCCGCAGAAGTATCCGCCCCAGCCGGTGCGCGCGTGCGCGCTCTTCCGGCCGAGGGCCCCGGAGCCCCGCGAGCCGTAGGCGCTACCGGGCGGCCGCGGCGGGAACGGAGGCGTCGAAGGGCCACACGGCGGGGACGGCGAAGACGAGGAACACCACGAGGAGGACCGTCAGGGGTGTGCCCAGCCGGAAGAAGTCCGTGAAGCGGTAGTGGCCGGGGCCGTACACGAGCACGCAGCTGGGCTCCAGCGGGGTGATGAACGAGCAGCTCGCCGCCAATGTCACCCCGATGGCGAACGGGCGCACGTCCACGCCGAGCTGCGAGGCGGCGCTCACCGCCACGGGGAGCACCACCAGCGCCGCGGCCTGGTTGCTCATGGGGGCTGACAGCAGGATGGTCAGCACCATCAACAGGGTGAGCACCAGCCGGGGGCCGCCATAGGTGGCCATCTCCGCCACGCGGCTGCCGAGGAACATCCCCGCGCCGCTCTTCTCCATGGCCACGCCCAGCGCCATCATCGAGCCGATGAGCAGCACCACGCGCCAGTCCACCCGGAAGGCGGTGCGCGCATCCACGCACCCGGTGGCAATCATGCCCAGCATCCCCGCCAGGCCCGCGACGGAGAGGGGCACCACCCCCAGCGAGCCCGCCGCCAGCGCGCCCAGGAAGAGGCACACCGCCAGCAGGGCCTTGCCGTAGCGGGGCGGCTGGTAGTCGTAGTCGGAGAGCACCAGCAGCGCGGCGCCATCGGCCAGCTCCGCCACACGGGCGCGGGAGCCCCGCAGGAGCAGCACGTCGCCCACGGACAGCGGAATGGAGGAGAGGGATTGCTGGCCGAAGAGGCGCCCCAGCATCTGCAGCTTGGTGATGCGCTGAAAGGCCGGCTTGCGGTGCAGCGCCAGCGCGACCAGGCCGAAGCGCTCCGCGAAGAGGGCCTCCTTCAGGCTCCGGCCCGACAGGGGGCTGCCCGAGGGGACGCTGGCCTCCACCAGCACCGAGTCCCGCGAGGCCTCCTCCGTATCGCCCAGCCTCATGTCCGGGCGGATCTCGATGCCCCGGAGATCTTTGACGCGGAGGATGTCCTCGCGCCGGCCCTCGATGATGAGCCGCTCGGTGCCCTCCAGCCGGTAGGAGGGCACCGCCGCCAGGGGCTGCCCGTCCCGGAGCAGGCCGATGACGCGCAGCCCGAGGCCCTTGGTAATCTCACCCAGCTCCTTGCCCCGGTAACCCGAGCCCTCGGGCAGCACGGCCTCCGTGAGGTAGTCGCGCAGGGACCAGCCCGCCTCTCCGGCCTGGCCCTCGCGGGCGGGCAGCAGCAGGGGGCCGAGCAGCACCACGATCAACATGCCGAGCACCGCCACGGGCAGTCCCACGGGCGCCAGCTCCGCTACGCCAATGCCCTTCATACCCATCTTCTGCATGGCCGCGGACATCACCAGGTTGGTGGAGGTGCCATAGAGGAACACCATGCCGCCCAGCATCGACGCGTAGGCGAGGGGCATGAGCACCTTGCTCTTGGGGACCTTGGCGCGGTGCGCGGCGCCGATGGCCACGGGGAGGAAGGCGGCGGTTGTCACCGTGTTGGAGATGATGGAGGAGAAGACGGCGACGGTGCCCATCATCGCGAGCACGAAGACCTGGTGGCCGTAGCGGGCGAAGAAGGACAGCCGCTGCCCGATGAGCTGGACGACGCCGGTGGTGGCGAGCCCCTGCGTCATCGCCAGCAGACAGAAGATGAAGATGACGGTGTCGTTGCTGAAGCCCTCGAAGGCCTGCTCCGGGGTGAGCACGCGGGTGAGCGCCAGGAGGCAGACGATGGTGAGGGAGCTGACCTCGATGGGGATGGTTTCGAGCGAGAAGAGCACCAGGGCGAGGACGACGATGCCCAGAACGATGGCGATGGTCATGGTTGCGGCCCCCACGTTGGGGCCTGCCGGGTGCGAGTGCCCCCTACAAAATGCGGCTTCGTCCATTAATGGAAGCCTGGACGCATGCGCGGGCTTGGTACCGGACGCCTTCTTCCGCCTTTGCACAGGCCTTTGGTCAACCCCAATTTCTTTGCTCAATGCATTGCATGGGGGGCCGTTGTCACGGCTAAGCCTGAGCAGAGACTCTTGCGTTTCAAAAAGGTGATTCGGGCCTCGGGTCACAGCACGATCCTGACGGGGCCATGCCAGGGTTCACGTCATCCCGAACCAGGTCATGACAGGCTTCAGGTGCTGGGCGTGCCCGGGGGCGGCTGGCGGGGCAGCTCCACGGTGAAGGCCGCGCCCTGGCCGGGCTGGCTCTGCACGCGGATGGTGCCTCCCAGCAGCTCCACGATGGTGCGGGTGATGTAGAGCCCCAGCCCCAGGCCCCCGTAGTTGCGCTCCGACACCGCGCGCTCGAACCGCTCGAAGATGCGCGCCTGGTGCTCGGGCGCGATGCCGATGCCCTGGTCCTCCACCCGGAGCACCACCCCGGCCGCCCCCTCGTTCAGGAAGATGCGGATGGGTTTGCCCGCCCCGTACTTGATGGCGTTCGTCAGCAGGTTCTCCACCACCTGCTCGAACCGCAGCCGGTCCGAGTGGCCCTGGACGCTGTCAGGCGCCTCCACGCTCAGGGGAGACTCCACCCGCTGGGCCTCGGGCTCCAGCCGCGCCACCACCTCGCGGATCAACGCCACGAAGTCCACCGGCTCCCAGCGCAGCCGCAGCTGGCCCGAGCCGATCCGCGACACGTCCAGCAAGTCCCCGATGAGCACCGACAGGCGGTTGAGCTGCTTGCGCCCCGCCTCCACGTGCGCGCGGACCTTCTGGGTGAACGGTGTCTCCGGCTGCCCCTCCACCGCCCGCGCGAGCGCCTGGAGCTTCAGGCTCAGCGGGGTGAGCGGCGTCTTCAGCTCGTGGCTCGCCACCGACAGGAACTCGTCGCGCAGGCGCACCGCGTTGCGGACAATCTCCTCTTCCTTCCTCCGCTCGGTGAGGTCATGCGCCAGCACCACGATGCCCCGCACGTGGCCCTGCGCGTCCCGGTCCGGCAGGTAGTTGGACTGCATGTAGATCTTCCGCCCATCCCGCAGCGGCAGCTCGACTTCGTACTGGACGGTCTCGCCCGCGAGCGCCCGGTGGAGCCGGTCCTTCACCACCGCATAGCTCGCCGGGCCGACGAACTCCTCCGCCGTCTTGCCCAGGACCAGCTCGGGCTTCACCCCGAACCACGTCTCGTACGCCTGGTTGGCGAAGCGGTAGCGCTCCGTCACATCGAGGTAGGCCACCAGCGCCGGCAGCGTATCGGTGATGGCCTGGAGCTGGGCGGCGCTGCGCCGAGCCTCCTCCCGGCTCAGCTCCACCTCCTGGCGCGCCTGGAGCTGGGCTGTCACCTCGAAGGCGAACACCATCATCCCATCCACCCTGCCCTCCGGCGTGCGGCGGGGCTGGAAGAAGAAGTCCCAGTACCGCTCCTCCAGGGGGCCGCCCACCGTGTAGCGCAGGGGCAGGCATACCTCCCGGCCCGACAGGGCCCGTCCCGTCCGGTACGCCTCGTCCAGCAGCGCCTGGCCGTGCTGCCTCAGGTCGGACACCGCCTCGTGCAGCGGCCTGCCCAGCAGCTCCCGGTGGCCCAGCACCTTCTGGCACTCGGTGTTGGCGAACTCGAAGACCTGCTGGGGGCCCGCGAGGATGGCGATGACCGCCGGGGCCTGCATGAAGATCTGCTGCAGGTGCATGCGCTGGGCTTCCGTCTCGGCCCGCGCCCCCCGCTCCCGCGCGAGCAGCCAGGCGCGCTCCGCCTCGTTGGCCTCCGCGCGCTTGCGGGCACCCTGCTGGGAGCGCGCGAAGGCGAACACCAGCAGGCTCATCAGCGTTCCAATCCCTCCCACCGCCGGCGCCCACGAGGCCATCAGCGTCCGCTCGAAATCCGGCTGCGAGGAGTACACCAGCGTCCACGGGCGGCCCGCGACCTCGATGTGCGCCGTGGTGGTGAGCCGGGGCGTGGCGGACGCCGTCTTCAGCGAGGCGCCCGAGTCATACAGCAGGGCCTCGGGCGCCGGCGTCCGCCCGTCATAGAGGCGGAACGTGACGCGCGTCTGAAAGGCGGCGGGGAACATCTCCGAGAACAGCGCCTCGGCCGCCATGGGGCCGTAGACGAAGCCATCCAGCGTCCGCCAGCGCTCTGGCTCGCTCGGGGGAATGGCGTGCCCCTGGTACACCGGAATGTACAGCACGAAGCCTTCCTGGCCGGTGGCCCCCGACTCCACGCCCAGGGTGAGCTTGCCGGAGAGCGCGGGCATCCCGGTGCGCCAGGCCCGCTCCATCGCCTCCCGGTGGATTGGCCCGGAGAACATGTCGAAGCCCAGCACCTCCTGCTGGCGCGGCGAGGCCGGCTCCAGGGAGGTGATGGCGTGGGCCTCGTTCTGGCCCGGCTGCGCGGGCAGGCGGCGGCTGTAGCCCATCTCGCGAATGCCCAGGCCGTAGCGCTGCAACCCCAGGCGCTCGACGTAGAGCCGGAACTCCTCGGGCGTGACGTGGTCGCTGGCGGTGAAGAAGCCGGCCGTGCCCAGCAGCAAGGCCGTGTCCGCCCCCAGGTGGGCCAGGATGCGATCCTGGCTCAGCCGGGCGAGGTTCTCGAACCGGGTGTCATCCCATCCCCGCGTGGTCAGCAGGAAGACCCCCGTGGAGAGGGCCGTGACCACCAGGCAGATGCTCAGCACCGTGACCGGCGTCAGCCCCCCGCGCCGGCGGGACGCGGGCGAGGCGCCATCCACGAATGCCGCGCCAGGGCGGGAGTCGCCCGAGGCCGGACGCGGCGTGGGCAATGGGGGCATGGGGAGGGACACGCGGAGGCTCGCGGCAAGCAGATACCATTGAACGCGGGCGCGCCCAGGATGCGTCCGGCAACTCCTGGATTTAAGACACCTGGGCTGTCGCGCGCCTGCCTGAGGGCCTGGCCTCATACCCATGGACAGGCCACCGTCAGCATCTAGTATCTTTGAGGTCAAAATATCTGGGCCATCGGCCCCGAGTTCAGGAGTTCCCGCCATGCCGCGCCGCCTTGCCCTGCTCTTGATGCTGCTGCCGTCCACGTCCGTGCTGGCGCAGGAGGAGGGCGGCTCCGCCCTGCGGGGGCACCTGCCCGCGTTCTTCCTGCACCGGCCGCTGTGGGAGGTGGAGCTCTGGCAGGCGCTGGGGCTGGGGCTGGTGCTGGCGTGCAGCGTGCTCGTGGGGCGGCTGATGGAGGGGCTGCTGCTGCGGCTGGGCGTGCGCGCCGCCGGGCTGACGCAGTCGGGGTGGGATGACCAGTTGGTGACGGCGGGGCGAGGCCCGCTGCGCTATCCCATCTTCGCGGTGCTGGTGGCCTCGGGCTCGCGCCTGCTGGGCCTTCCCGCGCCCGTGCAGCACGTGGTGGATGTGGTGGCGCGCTCCATCGTCATCATCGCCCTGGCGTGGTTCCTGATGAGCTTCCTGCGGCTGGCCGCCCGCTTCGTGGAGCAGAAGGTGAGTAGCAGCTCGGCGGCCGGCGCGGAGGTGGGGCGCATCCGGGGGCTGCGCACGCAGCTGGTGGTGATGCGCCACATCATCGAGGTGGCCGTGGTGCTGGTGGCCGCCTCCCTGCTGCTGCTCCAGTTCGAGGCGGTGCGCAACGTGGGCGTGTCCCTGCTGGCCTCCGCGGGCCTGGCGGGCCTCGTCATCGGTCTGGCGGCGCAGAAGTCCATCTCCACGCTGCTGGCCGGCATCCAGTTGTCCATCACCCAGCCCATCCGCATCGGCGACACCGTCATCGTGGAGGGCGAGTGGGGGTGGGTGGAGGAAATCACCCTCACCTATGTGGTGGTGAAGGTGTGGGACTTGCGGCGGCTGGTGGTGCCCATGACGCACTTCCTGGAGAAGCCCTTCCAGAACTGGAGCAAGGTGTCGCCGGACATCCTGGGCACCGCGGAGCTGTACGTGGACTTCCGCACGAACGTGGCCGCGGTGCGCGCGGAGCTTCACCGCATCCTGCAGCAGGAGTCCCAGGGGCTCTGGGATGGCAAGGTGCACGGCTTGCAGGTGACGGATTGCTCCGAGCGCACCATGAAGCTGCGCGCGCTGGTGAGCGCCTCGGACGCGGGCAAGGCGTTCGACCTGCGGTGCCTGGTGCGCGAGAAGCTGATGACGTTCCTCCAGGCGCAGCCGCACGGCCTGCCGCTGCTGCGCGCCGAGGCGAGCCACCTGGCGCCGGCCGCCGAGCCCGTGCTCCCGCTGGGCCTGAACGCGGTGGCGCCCGGGCGGATGCCGGCCCCGGCCCGGCCGGCGGGCTCTGGCGATTAGGCAACACCCACAGCGGGCCCCCCTCTGCACCATCCCCCGAGAGTGCAGAGAGGCAGGCCCGCTGCCCGCTACCCACCCACCTGGAAGCGCCAGGCGTCCGGCTTCACCGTCCACCCTCGCTTCGCGAGACGTCTCCCCCGGTTATGGGATTGCGTCTCATTCTTGAGACTAATACCGGTTGTTAGAGACCTGCAACCCACAGCACGCCGCCGCACCCCTTCTGTTGCAACGCTTTGCTACCCACAAGGAAACCAGACGGAAAGTTTTAGGGATACTGCCTGAGGGGGCAGCGCAACGAGCCTCTTTTAAACGTATCCCCGGAATCCCCTCTTTGGCCCGGGGGCTCAAGCCCCGGTGGTGCCGTGGGTGAGCGTCTCGTCCGGGGTGGAGGGGGGCGTGCCTGGAGGCGGCTTCTTGCCGAGCGGGCGCTTCCACCGGCCGGAGAAGTAGTAGGCCATGCTGGCGGCGAGCGACACGGCGAAGCTCAGCGCAATGGCATACCAGACGCCCTGCACGCTGCCCATGCGCCGTGACAGCCAGTAGGCGACCGGCACGCGGACGACCCACAGGCTGATCAACGCCAGGAGCGTGGTGGCCAGCGTGTGGCCCGCGCCATTGATGATGCCGTTGCTGACGAAGACGAGGGCGAAGAAGAGGTAGCAGGCACCCACGGTGTGCAGGTAGGCGACGCCCGGTTCGAGGACGGCGGCATCCGTGACGAAGATGCTCAGGAGCGCGCGGGGCACCGACACGGCCACCGCGGTGATGACCAGGGTGATGCCCCCGCTGAACACGCAGCCCCAGAGGAAGATCTCCCGGATCCGGTCCTGGCGCCCCGCGCCGAGGTTCTGCCCGGCGAGGGTGGAGATGGCCATGCCGAAGGTCATCGCGGGCAGGAAGGCGATCTGGTCAATGCGGGAGGCGGCCCCGAAGGCGGCCGTGGCCGTCTCTCCGAAGCCGTTGACGATGCTGGTGACGAACACCATGCCGATGGAGACGAGCGACTGCTGGACGGCGGAGGGCAGGCCGATGCGCAGCGTCTTCCGGGTGATGGGCCCCAGGTGGCTGAAGCGCGGCCAGGAGGGGGCGACGGGGACCTTCTTCGCGTGCAGGTAGGCGATGAGCGCCGTGAGCGACAGGAGCTGGGAGACGACGGTGGCCCACGCGGTGCCGTTGAGCCCCAGCTTGGGAAAGCCCAGCCAGCCGAGCATCAGCACCGGGTCCAGCGCCGCGGTGAGGAGCAGCGAGCCGGACTGGAAGTAGAGCGGGGTCTTCGAGTCGCCCACGCCCTGGAGCAGGCTGCGCGTGAGGAACAGGCCGAAGCCCAGGGGCATCGAGAGCAGGAAGATGCGCAGGTAGGCGACGGACGCGTCGAGGATGTCCGGGGGCGTGTCCATGGCGCGCAGCATGCTGGGGGCGAACAGCTCGCCCAGCACGGTGAACAGGATGCCCAGCGAGCCGATGAGCACCGTGGAGCTGTCCACGGTCCGCTTCAGCTCGTCCATCCGCCGGGCCCCGAAGCTCTGGGACACGAGGATGTTCGTCGCCAGCGTGAGCCCCATGCCGATGGCGAACAGCACGAAGACGATGGGGAAGCTCACCGTCACCGTGGCGAGCGCGGCGGTGCCCAGGTACTGCCCCACCCAGATGGCGTTGACGAAGCTGTAGGCCGTCTGGAGGAAGCTGCCCAGGAGCATCGGCAGCGAGAAGGTCACCATGAGCCGGGGGATGCTGCCGGTGGTCAGGTCACGTCCGAAGCCAGGTTGCATGCGCGGCAGCCTGTACCCGGCCCCGTGCGCGCGCACCGGTTTTCGGGCCCGGTTGTCCGGAAGTCACTGGGCTGTCAGGGCATCCGGGCGCAGGACGGCGCGGGGCGCGTCCTCCGCGAGCGCCGCCACGCACAGCCGCAGCAGGGCAATCCACACCAGGTCCGCCAGCAGCAGGTGCACGAGCTGCATCCACACCGGGGCGAGCAGCACCAGGTTGGTGAGCCCCGCGCCCAGCTGCACCGCGTACAGCACGGTGAGCTGCGTGGCCGAGCGCCGCACCTCCGCCGAGGGCCGCAGCCGGGCGAGCACGTTGCCCACCGCCACCAGCAGCGCGCCCAGCCCCACCGCCAGCAGCGGGTGCAGCACGCGCAGCCTCAGCAGGATGTGGGACGTCTCGGACATGTCCTGCCGCAAGCCCTCCGTGAAGCTCGTGGCCGGAAAGAGCGTGTCCCCCAGCGCGGCGATGGCCCCCGTCACCCCCAGCAGCAGCAGCCCGGTGACGGCCACGCCCACCAGCGCGCCGGCGAGCCCCTGGCCGCGCAGCACCCACCGCGAGCGCCCACCGGCCCACCACGCGGTGAGCGCCTGGGCGCCCACCAGCAGGAACGTGTTGATGAGGTGAATGGCCATCCAGTACGCGCGCGCGATGGACGGGTTGTCCGCCACGTACTTCAGAAGGACGATGCCCGCGCCGACGGCCGCCTCCGTCAGCATGAAGACGAGCGACAGCACCGAGGCCAGGCGCACCGGGTGCCCCTTGGCGTGGGCGCGCAGGCCCCAGACGCACATCACCACGGCCAGCACCAGCGCCAGCCCGCTCGTCACCCGGTGCGTGTACTCGATGAGCGTGGCCACGGTGGGCGCGCGCGGCACCACCACCCCGTTGCACTGGGGCCAGTGGTCCCCGCAGCCCGCCCCCGAGCCCGTGGCGCGCACGAAGGCGCCCCACAGCACCACGGCCAGCGTGTAGGCGAGGACGGCGTAGCTGAAGACCTGGAAGCGGCGGGACGAAGCGGGGACGTTCATCGGAGGACCGGCTCGGAAAGGCGACTCGTCTCTCCCTAGCGCACTTCGCGCCCGGATGCCTCCTGCCCACCGCCGGGGCCCCGCGCCGGGGCCATCACCGCCATCAGTTGCGGTCCTCACGGGCTCCCCTGCCGGGAGGACAGGCGAGCCCGGAGGGGCCTATTCGTTGGCGGAGGCCTGGGTGGGGGGCGGGACGGAGCCCGAGCTGACGCGGACCGTCTTGGCGTTGAGGAACTCGCGCAGGCCGTGCAGCGCCATCTCGCGCCCGTGGCCCGAGTGCTTCACCCCGCCAAAGGGCAGCCGGGGATCCGAGGCCACCATCGCGTTGACGAACACCATGCCCGTCTCGATGCCCTCGATGAACCGCTGGGCCTCCGCCTCCTCCTTCGTCCAGACGCTCGCGCCCAGGCCATACGGGGTGTCGTTGGCCAGCGCGAGGGCGTGCTCCACGTCCTTCGCCCGGAAGAGCACCGCCACGGGGCCAAACAGCTCCTCGCGCGCGGCGGGCGATTCATCGGGCACGTCCGTGAGCACCGTGGGCGGGTAGTAATACCCCGCGCCCGTGGGGAGCTTGCCGCCCACCGGCGCCTTCGCGCCCGCCGCGAGGCTCTTCTCCACCTGGGCATGCAGGCCCTGGCGGATGCCTTCCGTGGCCAGCGGGCCCACCTCCGTCTGGGGATCCATCGGGTCGCCCACCTTCACCCGGGCCATGCGCTCCACGAAGCGCCGCTCGAACTCCGGGTAGATGGCGTCGTGGACGATGAAGCGCTTGGCGGCGATGCAGGACTGGCCGTTGTTGATGAGCCGCGCCTTCACCGCCGTCTCCACCGCCTCCTCCAGCTTCGCGCTGGGCATGACGATGAAGGGGTCGCTCCCGCCCAGCTCCAGCACCACCTTCTTCAGCGCCTTGCCTGCCTGGGCACCGACCGCCCGGCCGGCCCCTTCGCTGCCCGTCAGGGTGACCGCCTTCACCCGGCGGTCCGAGATGACGCTTTCAATCTCCCGCGTCTCGATGAACAGGTTCTGGAACGCGCCCTTGGGGAAGCCCGCGCGCAGGAAGAGGTCCTCCAGCGCCAGCGCGCACTGCGGCACGTTGTGCGCGTGCTTGAGCAGGCCCACGTTGCCGGCGATGAGCGCCGGGGCCGCGAAGCGGACGACCTGCCAGAAGGGGAAGTTCCACGGCATGATGGCCAGCACGGGCCCCAGCGGCTCGTAGCGCACGTAGCTGCGGTCCTTGCCCGTGTCGATGGGCTCGTCGCGCAGGTACGCCTCGCCGTGCTCCACGTAGTAGCGGCACGCCTGGGCGCACTTCTGGGCCTCGGCCTTGGCGGCCTCGAAGGGCTTGCCCATCTCCTGGGTCATGATGCGCCCGAAGGTGGCGGCCTCCGCCTCCAGCAGCTCCGCGGCCCGGGCCAGCCAGCGCTTGCGGTCAGCGAAGGGGGTGTGGCGGTAGGTGCGGAAGGTCTCCTCGGCCAGGCGCAGCCGGGCCTCGAGCTCCCCGGGGGTGAGCGCAGTGAAGGTCCGCAAGGTGGTGCCGGTGGTGGGCTCGGTGGTGGCGATGGCCAAGGGTCTTCCTCCTGTAGGCAGTGATAGCAGCCTGTTGCGCCAGGACAACCTTTGCCTGCTTCAAGGGTTCAGCCCCGCACGGCGAGCCCTGGTGTCTACAGTCCTGTAGCGGAATGGAAGTCATTGCCGCGAGGGGGGGCGAATTCCCTAACGGTGGCTAAGCAGACTACGCTGGGGCCCGTAGGCGCTGCGCCGTGTGTGGTCTGGAGGCTCCAATGAACTATGAATTGGTCCAAGAGCGCCGTTTCAATCCTGTCTTCGCTGGGGTGTTGTCGTTTTTCTGTCCGGGGCTGGGGCAGCTCTACAAAGGACAATTCTGGGGCGCGCTGCTCTGGTTTGTCGTCACCGGCATGGGGTACCTGGCGCTGGTGTTTCCCGGCATCATCATCCACTTCTTCTGTGTGACGGGCGCCGTGCTCGGCAGCGCCGGAAGGGACCGGATCCGCATCTAGCGGTGCCGCCAGGCGGATGCGGGGGGGCTTTCCGCGGCGGCTTTGTGCACTTCCTGGCGGCGGCGTGGGTCTGTCCGCCGTCCCGCCAGGGAAATGCATAGGGTGGGGGCTCCATGCGGCATCGACTGGGAAAGTGGATCGCCCCGCTGACGGGGCCGGAGCGGCTGCGCCTGCTAGGGGGGCTGGCCGCGGTGGTGGCCTGTTGCCTGGGCTTCGCGATGCTGGCCGACGAAGTGGTGGAGCGCGAGACGCAAGGCTTCGACGAGACCGTGGTCCTCGCGCTGCGGCGGGCGGATGACCCCCAGGTGCCCATCGGCCCGAGGTGGCTGCTGGCCTCCGCGCGGGACATCACATCGCTGGGCAGCGGCACGGTGCTCACGCTCATCACGCTGGCGGTGTGTGGCTTCCTCGCGCTCATCCGCCGCTACCGCTCGCTGCTGCTGGTGGCCTGCTCCACCGCGGGCGGCGCGCTGGTGAATTCCCTGCTCAAGCACTTCTTCGCCCGGCCGCGGCCCTCGGTGGTGCCCCACCTGGCCGAGGCCTTCGCGCCGAGCTTCCCCAGCGGCCACGCGATGCTGTCGGCCATCGTGTACCTCACGCTGGGCGCCCTGGTGTCGCAGCTCACCGAGCGCCGCCGGCTCAAGGCGTACGTGCTGGGCATGGCGGTGCTGCTGAGCTTCGTGGTCGGGCTGACGCGGGTGTACCTGGGGGTGCACTACCTCACCGACGTCCTCGGCGGGTGGATGGTGGGGCTGGCCTGGGCGCTGCTGGCCGCGCTGCTGGTGAGCGGGGCGAAGCGCCAGAGCCCCGCCCTGCGGGACGAGGTGCGCAAGGGCGCCAGCGGGCCCGGCGAGCCTCCCCCCGAGCCTCCCACGCCCGCCTCCCCCTGAGGGGAGGGCCTGCCTCAGCCGGGGCGCACGCGCAGGAGCACCTTGCCGGTGGCGCGCCGCTCCTCCAGGTCGCGCAGCGCCTGCGCGCCCTGCTCCAGCGGGTAGGCGGGGCCGATGACGGGCGCGAGCAGCCCCTGGTCCGCCAGCGCCGCCAGGTCCTGGGCGATGGCGGGCGTGAGGGCCGGGTCCGTCATCAGGAAGGCGCCCCAGGCCACCCCCACCACGTCGATGTTCCGCAGCAGCAGCCGGTTCACCGCCACCTCGGGAATGCGCCCCCCGGCGAAGCCCACCACCAGCACCCGGCCCTCCGGGGCGAGGCACTTGAGGCTCTTGTCGAAGATGTCGCCGCCCACCGGGTCCATCACCACGTCCACGCCGCGGCCGTCCGTCTTCTCGCGGGCCTGCTTCACCCAGTCCTCCGTGGACAGCAGCACCTCGTGCGCGCCCGCCTTCCGGGCCACCTCCGCCTTCTGGGGGCTGCTGGCCACGGCGAGCACGCGCGCCCCGGCCCCCCGCGCCACCTGAATCGTCGCGGTGCCCACGCCCCCCGCGGCCCCGTGGACGAGCACGGCCTCGCCCGCCTTCAGCCGGCCGCGCCGGTGCAGCGCGAAGTGGGCGGTGTGGTAGTTCATCACCCCGCCCGCGGCGGCCTCGAAGCTCCACGCGTCCGGGATGCGGAAGGTCATCTCCGGCGGCGCCTTGGCCACCTCCGCGAAGCCCCCGAACATGGTGAAGGCCATCACCCGGTCGCCCTCCCGCACGGCCGCGCCCGCCGGGGCCCGGCGCACCACCCCGGCCACCTCCACCCCCGGGATGAAGGGCAGCGGCGGCTTCACCTGGTACTGGCCCCGGGTGAGCAGCAGGTCCGGAAAGCTCACCCCCGCGGCCACCACGTCGATGAGCACATCCCCGTCCGCCTCGGGCTCCGGCACGTCGAGCAGGTGGAGCCCCGCGGGCCCGTCCAGCGTCTGAAGTTGCAGCGCGCGCATGGTGTTTCCTTTCTCTTCCTTCATGGAACCTGGGGACAAGGGGCTCCCCCCCCTGTTCATCCCGCGTCTGAATGCAAACCTTGTGAGGTGTTTGGGTGCAGTGGCAAGGAGGACACAATGCCTCGTGGGGATAAGAGCAAATACACCGACAAGCAAAAGCGGCGCGCGGAGCACATCGCCGACAGCTACGTGGAGCACGGCACCAACGCGAAGGAGGCCAAGGCCCGGGCGTGGGCCACCGTGAACGCCGAGTCGCATGGGGGCGAGAAGCCCGGGGGCTCCGGCTACGGGAAGCCCGAGACGCACCAGTCCTCGAGCCGGGGCGGCACCCGGAGCCAGGCGGGCCGCACCCAGGCCCAGCGCTCGGCCGCGGCGAAGAAGGGGGCGGCAACGCGCAAGCGCAAGACGCTCCAGCGCGCCACGGCCGCCAAGCGCGGCGCCGCCAAGCGCACCACCGCGAAGAAGGCCACCACCGCCAAGCGGAGTACCGCCAAGCGCGGCACCTCCAAGAGCAAGCGCTGAACGGCGCATCCTGGCGAAGCGGCCCCAGTCCACCCGCTCCGCGCCCGGTAAGCAGGCGAACACGTTCAAACGGCAGAAGGCGAAGCGCCCTTAACGCGGCGCGGCGTGAGGGCCTTGAGCGGAGGGGCGCGGAAAGTGTTCCCGCCCCCCGTGTTCCAGGCGTAGGGTTTCACTGCTGATGAGAGCCTGGCTGCGGCAGTGGAAGAGGCGGCTGCGTCCGGACCGGGCGCGGGTGCCGGTCTTCTATGACGAGCCCTACCGGCTGCCGCTCTCCCGTCTCGGCGCTACCCACGGGTTGGAGCCGTGCCAGGTGGACTTCACCACCGGGTACCTGCTGGAGGCCGGCATCATCCGCGCCGCCGAGCTCCACCGCCCCCGGCCCGTTTCCTATGCGCAGCTGGCGCGGGTGCATGGGGCCTCCTACCTGGAGTCGCTGGGCGCGCCCGAGACGCTCGCGCGCATCTTCACCGTGGAGCCCGCGGACGTGCCGGTGGACATCGTGCTGGACGCGGTGCGGCGCATCTGCGGCGGCACGCTGGAGGCGGCCCGGCTGGCGCTCTCCACCGGGCGCCCCGCCGTCAACATGGCCGGGGGCTTCCACCACGCCGCGCCGGACCATGGCGGCGGCTTCTGCGTGCTCAACGACATCGCCGTGGCGCTCGCCGCCCTGCGCGAGGAGGGCTTCGCGGGCACCGTGGCGGTGATTGACCTCGATGCGCACCCCTCGGATGGCACCGCCGCGTGTCTCACGGGCGACCCGCGCGTCTGGGTGGGCTCCCTGTCCGGCAGCGACTGGGGCCAGGTGCCCGGTGCGCAGGAGGTGCTGCTGGCCCACGGCTGTGGCGATGCCGAGTACCTCGCGGCGCTGGAGGCGCTGCTCTCGCGCATGCCCCCCGCGCAGCTCGCCTTCGTCATCGCCGGGGGCGATGTGCTGCGCGGAGACCGCTTCGGCCGCCTGGGCCTCTCGCTGAAGGGGGCCCGCAGGAGGGACCTGGCCGTGGCGCGCGCGCTTCACGGCGTGCCCTCGGTGTGGCTGCCCGGGGGCGGCTACCACGCGGAGGCCTGGAAGGTGTTCGCCGGCTCGGTGCTGGTCCTGAACGGCTGGGGCCACGAGCCCATCGACGAGCGGTTTGATCCGCGCGGCATGCTCGCGCGGCACCGCTCGCCGCTGGGGGCCCACGCGCCGCCGCAGCCCTGGGAGGCCATCACCCTGGAGGACCTGGAGGGGGCGCTGGGCTTCGCGCACCTGGACCCTCCCCGGCTGCTGGGCCACTACACCGAGCAGTCCCTGGAGTACGTCCTGTTCCGCTCCGGCGTGGGGCCCGCCCTGGAGCGCCAGGGCTACGGCCCGCCGCGGGTGTCCGTGGATGTCACCGCGGCCGGCGAGCGCCTCCAGCTCCTGGGGCGGGCGCACGGGCAGGAGCAGGTGCTGGTGGACTGTGTCCTGCGGCGCGCGCGCGTGGAGGACGCGGACGTCCTGTTCGTCGACACGCTGCGCGGGCCGCCCGCGCGGGGCCCCCTCAGCGCCCCCGCGGGCGATGCGCGGCGGGAGGTACAGGAGATGCTGCGCTTCATGGCCCAGCAGCTCGGTCTGCGGGGCGTGGCCCTTCGGTCCGGGGCCGAGGGACTCCCGGCCCGCGGAGGCTAGGAGGCCAGGGCCTGGGTGTTGGCCGGGCGCACCGGGATGCGCAGGCAGAACAGGGCGCCCTTGGGCTGGTTGTCCTCCACCCAGATCCACCCGCCGTGCGCCTCGATGACGCGCCGGCTGAAGGCCAGCCCCAGGCTGTTGCTGGCCCGGGCGCGCGCGGCGCTGGGCACGCCCTCGGGCAGCTGCGTCTCGAAGACGTAGGGCCGGGTGTTGGAGGGGATGCCGGGGCCCTCGTCGCGGATGCGCACCTCCAGCAGTCCCGGCTCGGGCTGCGTGGCCTCCAGCGCCACCTTGCCGCTGCCCAGCGCCGTGAAGCGGAACGAGTTGTCCAGCAGGTTCTCCACCGCACGCCGCAGCAGGTCCCGGTCCGCGGTGACGAGCCGCTCCGTCACCCGGATGCCGTGGGTGAATTGGCGGTGCGTGCCGTGCGTGCGCATGGAGAAGTCCCGCGCCACCTCGGCGATGAGCGCGGTGAAGTCGAACTCGGCCAGCCGGGGCACCAGGGGCGAGTCCTCGCGGCTGGCCTCCAGCAGGTTGCCCACCAGCCGCTGCACGCCCTCGGCCGTCTCGCGGATGTCCCGCGCCGCCCCCCGCGCGTCGTCGGGAATCTGGGGCCGCACCTGCATGAGCGCCGCGTGCGTCTGGATGGTGCTCAGCGGCGTCTGCAAGTCCCTCGCGACGAGCTGCAGCAGCTCGTCCTTGTGGCGCTGCATCCGCGCGAGCGCGTCGCGCTGGGAGCGGCTCTCGGCCTCGCGGCGCGCCAGCTCCAGCGCGTGCAGGCGAAGCTGGAGCTGGGACTCCACCTGCCGGCCCAGCAGCCGCAGCGCCTCGGCCTGCTCCGGCTTCAGCTCGCGCGGCACGCTGTCGATGACGCACAGGGTGCCCAGGTTGTGCCCGCCCTGGCTCTTGAGGGGCGTGCCCGCGTAGAAGCGGATGTGGGGATCTCCGATGACGAGCGGGTTGTCGTGGAAGCGCTCGTCCTGGCGGGCATCCGGCACCACGAGGAGCCCCTCTTGCAGGATGGCGTGGGAGCAGAAGGCGATGTCCCGGGGCGTCTCGGTGGCCTCGGTCCCCACGCGCGCCTTGAACCACTGGCGGCCCTGGTCGATGAGCGACACCAGCGCCACCGGGGCCGCGCAGAACAGGGAGGCCAGCCGCACCAGATCATCGAACCCCTGCTCTGGCGGAGTATCGAGGATGCCATGAGAGACCAGATTCTCCAGGCGAGCTTCCTCGTTCCTGGGCAGGGGGGCGCTCTTCATGTGAGGGGACTCCAGGCAAACGGTGAGGGAGCAGCAAGGTAAGAAGGCGAAGCGCGGAGAACAGTCCCCAGGCCCTGCGGTCTGGAAGGCGGTGTATGGAGATGTCCGCACGGCGACAGTCCTCTCAAAGGGAGTCTCCCTTTCTCCAACCGATTCAGTAGTCAGGAAGGGGTGCGGGCGCCTGACAACCGGCACGCAGGGCAAGCAAGCAGACGTCCGGACGGCTGCCAGGCCCCCGGGCAAGTTGGACTTTCAGCAACGGTTGACTTTTACACACCTTGGGCTCTTATCTGACCCTGAGCCAGGCCGCCAACGGATGACAGGGCAGTAGGAACCTCAGCGGCCCGGAAGGCTCCTGGCCATACCGTCCTGGGAACACAGGACGGGAGGAGGCGAAGTGGCAGAGGAGTGGGTGCCAGGACCGGGGCAGGGGCCCCGGGCGGGTCCGCAGGGGACGGCTCCGGGCCCGAAGCCACTGAGCTTGGTGAGCACGGACATGGAAGCGGATGCGCTGCGCTATCGCATGCTGGCCCAACACCTGCGTGCGGTCATTTTCCAGCTGGACGCGCGCGGCCACTTCACCGTCCTGGGCGCCTCGTGGGAGGAGCTGACGGATCTCAAGGTGGCCTCGACGCTGGGCACCTCGCTGGTGGATGCGCTGCACCCGGTGGACCGCGAGCCGGTGCGCGGCTGGCTGCGCGCGCTGGCGGCGCGGGAGCAGGAGGGTTTCCGGCACGAGGTGCGCATCCTCACCCGCACGGGCACCTGTTGGGTGGAGCTGTTCGCCCAGGCCTCGCCGTCCCTGGCCGGGGAGGTGGTGGGCATCCTCACGGACATCTCCGAGCGCCGCCGGGCGCAGGATGCCGTCACCACCCGGGAGCGCTGCCTGGCCGCCGTGGTGGAGGTGCAGCGCCGGCTGCTGATGCATGAGCCCGAGGGCTACCTCTACCAGGACATCCTCGCCCCGCTGGGGCGGGCCTCGGGCGCCAGCCGGGCCTATGTCTTCGAGGCGCACCGGGACGTGATGGGGCGCCTGCGGGTGACTCAGCGCGCCGAGTGGTGCATGGCGGGCATCGCCGCCCGCAGCCAGATGCCCGGAGAGATTGCCCTGGAGGAGGAGCTCTTCCCGGAGCAGGCGGCCCTGCTGTCCGCGGGCCAGCCGCTGCAGTTCCTGGCCTCGGAGACGCCCCCGCGCTTCCGGGCGGGCCTGGCCCGCCAGGGAATCCTCTCGGCGCTGCTGCTGCCAGTGCGGGTGAACGGGGAGGTGTTCGGCTTCATCGGCTTCGACAACTGCGTGGAGGCGCACCGCTGGGAGGCGGTGGCGGTGAGCCTGCTGGCGGGCGCGGCGGGCGCCCTGTCGCTGGCGCTGGAGCAGCGCTCCACGGATGCGCTCCGGGCCCGCGCGGAGGCCACGCTGCGGCGGACCGAGGCGGGGTTCCACCTGCTCATCGAGGGGTTCCCGGATCCGGTGATGGTGCACGCCAACCTGCACGTGCTCTACGCGAACCCGGCCGCGGTGCGCTACCTGGGGTACGAGGGCCAGGCGGGGCTCGTGGGGCTGCCCCTGCAGCGGCTGTTGCCCCTCAAGGACCAGGACTCGCTGATGCGGCACGTGGCCGAGGCCCGCAGCGGGCAGACGTCCGTGCGCGCCTCGGACGTGACGCTGGTGCGCACGGATGGGCAGGAGGTGGTGGCGGACATCGTCACCCTGGAGATGACCTTCGAGGGCTGGCCCGCCCTGGTCACCATCGCCAGGGACTTCACCGAGCGCAAGCAGATGCAGGCGCGGCTGATGCTCAGCGACCGCATGGCCTCCATGGGGACGCTGTCGGCCGGCATCGCGCACGAGCTGAACAACCCGCTCTCCTACGTCATCGCCAACCTGGAGTTCGTCCATGCCACGCTGCAGCCGGAGGAGTTCGACCTGGCGCGCGTGCCGGACTGGCGCCAGGCACTCGAAGAGGCCCGCCAGGGCGCGGAGCGGGTGCGGCAGATTGTCCGCCAGCTCAAGACGTTCTCCCGCGTGGAGGAGGAGCGCCAGGAGCAGGTGGACCTGCACCGGGTGCTGGACTCGGTGGCGCAGATGGCCACCAGCGAGGTGAAGCACCGGGCCCGGCTGGTGAAGGAGTACGGCCCGCTGCCGGCCATCACCGGCAACGACGGCAAGCTTTTCCAGGTCTTCCTCAACCTCGTCATCAACGCCGCGCACGCCATCCCCGAGGGCGGCGTGGACGAGAATGAAATCCGCCTGGTGACGGTGGAGGACGCGCGCGGGTGGGCGGTGGTGGAGGTGCGGGACACGGGCGGGGGCATTGCCCCCGAGAACCTGGGCCGCATCTTCGATCCCTTCTTCACCACCAAGCCCCAAGGGGTGGGCACCGGGCTGGGGCTGTCCATCTGCCTCACCCTGGTGCGCGCGCACGGCGGCGACATCACCGTGGAGTCCACGGTGGGCCGGGGCACGGTGTTCCGCGTGTCCCTGCCCCCGTCCCGGCACGAGCAGGGCACCCGCCCCGAGCCCGCGGTGGCGGCCGTGCCCACGCGCATGCGCGTGCTCATCGTGGACGACGAGCCCCAGGTGGCCGCCGCGCTGGGCCGGCTGCTGGAGGACCACGTGGTGGACATCGCCCACGGCGGGGCCCAGGGGTTGGATTTGCTGCTGCTCGGGGAGCAGTACGACGTCATCTTCTGCGACTTGCTGATGCCGGAGCTGACGGGCATGGACTTCCACGCCGAGGTGTCCGCCCGGCTGCCCGCGCTGGCCCACCGGTTCATCTTCATGACGGGCGGGGGCTTCACCCCGCGCGCGCGCGAGTTCCTCGCCAACGGCGCTCACCGCGTGCTGGACAAGCCCTTCGACAAGGCGGACGTCCAGCGGCTGATGATCGAAGTGCTCTCACACTGCCGGTAGGCGGCGGTCAGCCGCAGGTCCCGCCGGCCTTGCACTGAAAGAAGCCGCAGCTCCTGCACCCCTGGCCGCCCGAGCCGCACTTCTCGCGCTGGTTGCCCGGCACGCAGGTGTTCCCATCGCAGCACCCGCTGCACGACTCCGGGGTGCACTGGCACTGGCCGCCCACGCACTGCAGGCCGGAGGGACATGCGTCCTTGCCACCGCACCGGCACTTGCCCTTGTCGCACCGGTCCGAGGCGATGGGGTCACACGCGGGGGTCGAGCCACAGGCGCAGAAGCCATCCTCCGAGCAGGCGTTCGCGGTGGCCGGGTTGCACGAGGTGCAGCTGATGCCGCCCGTGCCACACGTCTGGAAGGTGGACCTGGTGCAGTAGCCGTTCATGCAGCAGCCCGACGGGCAGTCGACGCAGAAGGAGGGGTCCACGGGCGGGGCGGACTCCATCCGCACGGTGAGCTCCACCTCGTAGCCCTTCCGGAGCTGCACCGAGCCGGTGCCCAGCGCCACCCGCGCGCCCTCATGCAGGCCCTCGACGTTCACCTCCGCCGGCGTCTCGTTCTCCACCGGAGGCAGCAGGATGCGGAACGTCTCGCCGTTGGTCAGCAGCCGCTCGGGCTGCCCGGGGAGCACATAGGGGCCAATGCCGCTCTCGCCCACGCTGCCCGAGACGACGAGCTGGTCGATGAACAGCGTGGTGGGGAAGTCGATGGTGACGAACAGCGCCGTGCCCGAGGCCTTGCTGGCATCGCGGCAGGCCCCCAGCAGCAGGCCTAGCAACACGACACTCCACAGCCGATGCGCCCACCCGCCGTTCCCTCGCGCTTTCAGGAACCTCCCGCTCATGATGCCCGCACGCTACCGCGTGCCCTCACGTGGCTGGAGCCCCTGCCGGAATCACTCCGGGCAGCCGTTGGAAAGGGAACGCTTCCTGGGGCACCATGGCAGGCGGGGACCGGGAAGCGAGGATCGTGGCGAATGGTGGTCATTCTCATGGGCGTATCAGGGGCAGGCAAGACGACCATTGGCCGCCTGTTGGCCCATACCCTCGGATGGCGCTTCCTGGAAGGGGATGATTTTCACCCTCCCGCGAACGTCGCGAAGATGCACGCGGGGGTGCCGCTCACCGACGAGGACCGCGAGCCGTGGCTGGAGACGCTGCGCGGCGTGCTCGCCGAGGCGGTGGCGCGGGGCGAGAACGTGGTGCTGGCCTGCTCGGCGCTGCGCGCACGCTACCGGCAGGTGCTCTCGGTGGATCCGGCGCAGGTGCGGTGGGTGTACCTGCGGGGCGCTCCTTCGCTGATTGCCCAGCGGCTGGCGGCCCGCCGGGGCCACTTCATGCCGCCGAGCCTCCTGGACAGCCAATTCAACGTGCTGGAGGAGCCCCAGGACGCGCTGGGGGTGGATGTCTCCCAGGGCCAACGGGCTGTCATCGACACCCTCCGCGCGGGGCTGCGCATCTAAGCGCCGGGCAGCCGCTCCACCGTGGCGCCCAGGCGCTCGAGCAGCTCGCGGTACCAGGCGAACGCACGCTCCGTGCGGCCGCCCAGCGCCTTCGCCCCCCACAGCACGGTGAGGGTGCGGCGGGTGTCCGGGGACGTCTTCGTGCGCTGGGCGTCCTTCACCGCGTTGGAGCAGGGGCCCTCCGCGTCGAAGAGGCACAGGAGCCCGGACAGCTCGATGGTCTGCCCCGAGGCGTTGAAGACGTACTGCGCGCCCTCGGGGGCGATGCCCACGCGGAAGGGGGCCCGGGCCCGGTCCAGGTCCACCACGCTGATGGGCAGGCCACTGTGCAGGGAGACGGCGTTGCAGGCGTCCACCGCGGCGTTGATGGGGCCCAGCGTCCCGTCCCCCGCGGCGCGCACGAGGTACTCCGAGGCGGGCTTGCCGCGGCCGGTGGGCTTGTAGCCCCCGTGGCGGAGCACGTCGCGCACGGCGCCTCGCACCGCGTCGTCGCTGGACAGGGGGGCCTGTGCCTCCGCCTTCAGCAGGGCCGTCAGCCAGTCCGGCGAGGGCAGCGCGGAGAGCGGCGCGGGCAGGGTGGCGGTGAAGGCCAGCGGGTCCAGCAGGGGGTGGGGCTCGAAGGTCAGCACGGGTTACTCGAACATGCGGCTGGCGAGGCGCGCGAGCTGCTGGGCCTTGCCGGTGTACGGAGGAAAGAAGAAGTGCGCGAGCGAGGCGCGCCCCTGCCAGAGCACGGCGCGCGCGTGGCTCAGCTCCCGGAAGCCCTCCTCGCCGTGGTAGGCGCCCAGGCCGCTGGGGCCCACGCCCCCGAAGGGCAGGTGCGGATTGGTGACTTGCAGGAGGACGTTGTTCACCACCGTTCCCCCCGCGCTCGTGCGCTTGAGCAGGAAGTCCACCGCGGCCTCGTCCTGGCTGAAAATGTAGAGGGCCAGGGGCTTGCCGTCCGCGCGCAGGCTCTCCACGAGCGCGTCCGTCTGCTCGTAGCGCAGCACCGGCAAGAGCGGCCCGAAGATTTCCTCCTCCATCACCGGCGAGCGCGCCGTCACGTCCGCGAGCACCGTGGGGGCGATGTAGCGGCTCGCCGCGTCCACGCCCCCGCCGGCCACGAGCCGCGCGCCGGCCTGCACCGTCCGGTCCAGCAGGCCCCGCACCCGGGTGAAGGCCGCGGCATCCACCATGCGGCACAGGTCGGGGCTGGCGCGGCGGGCCTCCTCCGTCCTGCCGTAGAAGCGCTCCAGCGCATCTTTCATCCCCGCGAGCAGCTCCTCCTCGCGCGAGGCGTGCACGTACACATGGTCCGGGGCGATGCACGTCTGCCCCGCGTTGACGAACTTGCCCCAGATGATGCGCTCGGCCGCGGCCTTCACGTCCGCGGTGGAATCCACGATGACCGGGGACTTGCCGCCCAGCTCCAGCGTCACGCTGGCCAGGTGCCGCGCCGCCGCGGCCATCACCTTCTGGCCCACGCGGCCGCCACCCGTGAAGAAGAAGTGGTCGAAGGGCAGCTGCAGCAGCGCATCGCCCACCTCCGGGCCGCCCTGCACCACCGTTACCTCGGAGGGCTCGAAGGTGTCACGCACCAGCGCCTCCAGGAACGCGGCCGTGTGCGGCGTGCGCTCGCTGGGCTTGAGCATCACGCAGTTGCCCGCGGCCACCGCGGCGATGAGCGGGTTGATGGCCAGGCAGAACGGGTAGTTCCACGGCGAGAGGATGAGCACCACGCCCTTGGCCTCGGCGTGCACCTCGCTGCGCGTGCCGGCCAGCAGCAGCGGGGCGCCCACCCGGCGCGGCTTCATCCACGTCTTCAGGTGCCGGGCGGTGTGCGCCAGCTCCAGCAGCACCGGCAGCACCTCGGTGCTCTCCACCTCCGCGCGCGGCTTGCGGAAGTCCGCGAACAGCGCCTCGGCGAGCGCCTCGCGCCGGGCCAGCAGGTTCGTCTTCAGCCGCGCGAGCCGGGAGAGCCGCTCCGCCGCGTTCGTCTGGGCCATGTCCCAGCGGCGCGCCTGGAGCCGCTCGAAGGAGTCCCGCAGGGGGTGGTGGGTGTCCTGCGCTGCTTCGGGTACCACGAGGCGCATGGCTTGCTCTCCTGCTCCTGCTTGCGAACCCCCCAACGCCGGGGGGCCCGCGCCTCTTCCCGAGGCGGCGCGTTACTCAAGCCAACGCGCCAGCCGCGCCGCAAGCCCCTTCATGCCCTTTCCCGTGTAGGGGGGGTAGAAGACCGAGGCGGCCGAGGGCAGCGCCTGCGTCATCACCGCGCGCTCGTGGCTGAACGTCCGGAAGCCGTGGTGGCCGTGGTAGTTGCCCAGGCCACTCATGCCCACGCCGCCAAAGGGCAGGTTCGGGTTGACGAACTGCAAGAGCACGTTGTTCACCACCGCCCCGCCCGAGGTGGTGCGCTGGAGAATCTCGTCCACGCGCCGGCCATCCTGGCTGAAGATGTAGAGGGCCAGGGGCTTTCCGCCCGCGTTGATGTGGCCGTACACCTCGTCCAGCTCGCGGAACGTCAGGATGGGCAGCACGGGGCCGAAGATTTCCGCCTCCATGACGGCCATGTCCGGCCGCACGCCCGACAGCAGCGTGGGGGCCACATACCGCGCCGCGGCATCCTCCTGGCCGCCCACCTCGAGCTTCGCCCCCGAGGCCACCGAGCGGGCAATCACGTCCCGGATGCGCTGGAATGCCCCGTCGTCCACCAGCCGGGCGAAGTCCGGGCTGTCCTGGCGCGCCTTCTCCTCGGCGCCGTAGAAGGCCGCCAGGGTCTGCTTGGCGTGCTCCAGGAACTCCCGCTCCCGCGAGGCGTGGACGAAGATGTAGTCCGGGGCGATGCACGTCTGCCCCGCGTTGATGCACTTGCCCCACATGATGCGCTCGGCCGCGGCCTTCACGTCCGCACTGGCATCCACGATGACCGGGGACTTGCCGCCGAGCTCCAGCGTTACCCCGGCCAGGTGCCGCGCCGCGGCCATCATCACCCGCTGGCCGATGCGCGGGTTGCCCGTGAAGAAGAAGTGGTCGAAGGGCTGCTCCAGCAGCGCATCGCCCAGGGCCGCGCCGCCGCGCAGCAGCGCCACCTCGCGCTCCTCGAACACGTCCCGGACGAGCGTCTCCAGGAAGGCGGCGGTGTGGGGCGTCTTCTCGCTGGGCTTGAGCACCACGCAGTTGCCCGCGGCCACCGCGGCGATGAGCGGGTTGATGGCCAGCGCGAACGGGTAGTTCCACGGGGAGATGATGAGCACCACGCCCTTGGCCTCGGGGCGGATGTGGCTCACGGTGCCCGCCAGCAGCGGCGGGGTGCCCACGCGCTGGGGCTTCATCCACGCCTTGAGGTGCTTCACCGTGTGGTTCAGCTCCCCCATCACCGCCTGCACTTCCGACAGGTCCACCTCCATGCCCGGCTTGCGGAAGTCTGCGTGGATGGCGGCCGCCAGCGCCTCGCGCCGCTCCAGGATGGCCGTCTTGAGCTTGCGCAGCCGCGCGATGCGCTCCGCGGCCGTGGTGCGCGACATCGTCCAGCGGTGGGCCCGCTGCGCCTCGAACACCGCGCGCACGCGCTTCGGGTCCACGAAGTCCTCGGGCACCGGTGCCACCTTGTTCGTGTTTTCCATCATGGGCATGCTCCTTGGCAGCAGGGTCCGTAGAGCCTGGAGGGGGCCCCGTCAATCGCTTGGAAGTCCAGGGCGGCTGTGCGAGAATGTAGGATAATGATGCGGCCTCTCCAGGCAGAACTCCTCCAGGGCCGGGCGCTCTACCGGGAAGTGGTGCTGGGCAAGCTGGCGCACGCCCGGGAGTCCGTGTGGGTGGCCACCGCGAACGTGAAGGCGATGTTCGTGGAGCAGGGGGGCCAGTTCGCCCCGGTGCTGGAGCTGTTCGACCGGCTGGCGGCGCGCGGGGTGGCGCTGCGGCTGCTGCACGCGGAGCTGCCCAGCCGGCCCTTCCGCGAGGCGTTCGACGCGCGCTCCCGGCTGGTGCGCGGGGGGCTGGAGCTGAAGGTGTGCCCGCGCGTGCACTTCAAGGCGGTGGTGGTGGATGGGGCGTGGGCCTACGTGGGCAGCGCCAACCTCACCGGCGCGGGGCTGGGCGCCAAGGGGGAGGATGTCCGCAACTTCGAGCTGGGCTTCGTCACCGAGGACTTCGACGTCATCGACCGCGTCACGGCGCTCTATGCGGCGGTGTGGGATGGGGCGGAGTGCCGGGGCTGCCGGTTGAAGGCGGTCTGTCCGGACCCGATCTTGTCCTCTGTCGGGAAGCCGGCAAAAACGCGGGAGCCCGGCGCCATCCGCCTGGGCCAGTCCCGGCGCCTCCGGCGCTGACAAGGGGAGTTCCACGATGAAGCTCTATTTCTGCCCGCAGACCCGTGCCACCCGTCCCCGCTGGATGCTCGAGGAGCTGGGCGTGCCCTACGAGCTGGCGCTCATCGACGTGATGAAGGGGGAGCAGAAGCAGGAGTCGTACATGAAGGTCCACCCGCTGGGGTATGTGCCCGCGCTGGATGACGGTGGGCACATCTTCTTCGAGTCCGCGGCCATCGTGCAGTACCTGGCCGACAAGTACGCGGACAAGGGCTTTGCCCCGGCGCTGGGCTCGAAGGAGCGCGGCGAGTACTACCAGTGGATCTCCTTCGCCATGACGGAGCTGGAGCCGAGCCTCGTCACCATCCTCATGCAGACCCGGTTCATCCCCGAGGACCAGCGCAGCCCCGAGGCCATGGCCAAGGCGGTGGCCCGCTACAAGGTCGTGTGTGCCGTCCTGGAGGAGCGGATGAAGAACCGCGAGTACATCGTCGGGGACCGCTTCTCCGCCGCGGACATCGTCGTGGGCGCGGTGCTGTTCTTCGGCACCATGCTCGGCCAGGGCAAGGAGTTCCCGGCCCTGCAGTCCTACCTCGGGCGCGTCACCGCGCGCCCCGCGGCGAAGAAGGCCTTCGCCTAGGAACGGCCCGTCTCCTCGCGCTCCTGCTTCGCCTCCGCCGGGGCGGGGGCGTGGCGGTGCTGGTCCCTCCAGGTGCTGGGGGACTCGCCCACGAGCTTGCGGAACAGGCTGCTGAAGTGCTGCAGCGAGGCGCAGCCGACATCCACCGCCACCGCGGTGAGCTTCATGTCCGTCTCCAGGAGCAGCGCCTGCGCGGTGCGCACCTGCACCGCGTTGAGCTCCGCCTGGAAGGAGGTGCCCGCCTCCTTCAACCGGCGCTGGAGCGTGCGCTCGGACATGCCCATCTCGCGCGCGGTGTCCGCCAGGTTGGCGTTCACCAGCCGGGGCCGCAGCACCCGGTGCAGCTCCTGCAACACCGGGGACTGGCCCGTGGCCGCGTCGATGAGCAGCTGAATCTCCGCGAGCAGCGGCGCCGAGCGCGCCTCCGGCAGGCCCAGCCACGCCATGGCCTCCTCCGTGCGGGTGAACACCTTGCTGGGGTAGGAGGGGCTCAGCAGGCTGTAGAAGCCGCCCACGGTGGCGCCCACCAGCCCCTCGGGCCGCACCAGCGCCTGGCGCACCACGGAGGAGGCGAACTCGCGCTCGCGCTGCTGCATGTACTTCACGAACAGGGTGAAGGCCGCCGGGTCCGGCGCCTCCAGCCACCGCGCATCCACCAGCGAGCCATGCGGGGCCCGGGGCGTCCGCTCCACGTCCAGCACCTCGATGAGCCGCCGGACCTGGGATTCCGCCGGGCGGCCCCAGAGGACGAACCCGCACAGGTCCGCCTCGGCGTACCAGTGGAGAAACCCATCGCCCATCAGGTACCGGCCGATGGGGTCCCCGAGGTAATCGTCGACTCCGTCTGCCGAGCGCACGGTGCCGCACCATAGCGCCTGACCACGCGCGTCACCCACCGGGGATTGATGGGGGCCTGGGAGGTTTGCAGTGCTGGACGAATGCGCCCCGCCGCCGCCAGCTTCTGCGTGGCGGACGACAGTTCCCGCCACGGCGCCTGCGGCCACAGGTGGTGCGCCTGGTGGTGCCCCGCGTTGAAGAAGAAAAAATTGTAAAACGTGGAAAAAGAGGTGGTGGCGAGCGCATCCCGGTGGCGGGCGTCCGTGTCGAAGTGGGCCGCGAGGTTGAGCCAGTGGATGGAGACCTGGCCTGCGAGCCACAGGCCCAGCAGGGCCAGCCCCTGGGCGGGCCTCCAGCAGAGCAGCGCGAGCAGGGTGCCATCCACCACCGCGAAGTCCAGCAGCAGCTCCAGCCGGCGGCGGCGCGTCTTCGCGGCCCGCCACACCTGGCGCAGCACGCCGAAGGGCCACACCCAGGGCGTCAGCGCGGAGCGCACGAGGTAGCGCGGCACGCTCTCGCCGGGGCGGCGCTGGCCCCAGTCCCCGGGCCCGTCGTTGAACTTGTGGTGGTTGAAGTGGTGCAGCGAGTAGCCCCGGAAGGGGAACCCACACGCGAGCCCGAGCGTTCGGGAGACCACGGCCCGGAGGAGGGCGGGCTTCGCGATGGGCACGTGCATGTGGTTGTGCAGCACGGCGTAGTTCCAGAACATCACCGCCCACCCCAGCACGAGCAGGCCCAGCCTCCCTCCCCACGGCAGCGCCTCCCAGGTGACGAGAAAGGCGGGGAACCAGCCCCACCAGAGCGCGTGAACAGCAAGGCTGGGCCAGTCCAACGAGGGAGACGCCGAGGAAGGAGGAGTCACACCGCTGATGTACGTCTCGCGGTGCCTCCCGGCTTCTTTTCAGGCGCCAAGAAGTTGCGAAAAAGCGATCCCCCGGGCGTTTAGCGGATGGCCCCCGCCACCTGGCTGATGAGCTTGAGCTGCGCGGGCTCCAGCCGCCGCAGGGTGCGCAGCACCCGGCGGACCTCGGGCCGCTCCCCGTACTCGTGCGGATCCTCGACCACCTCCACGGGCTTGTCCGGGGAGGTGACGCCGAGCAGCACGTCCGAGGAGCAGCTGAGCACGAGGCACAGGCGCCGCAGCGTCTTCACGCTGGGCAGCATGTGGCCGCGCTCGAGCCTTCCGTACACCTCCGTGGCGATGCCCACCCGCTCCGCCACATCCGCCTGGGTCAGGTCCAACCGCTGCCGGGCCGCGCGCACGGCCGCTCCGATGATGGTCGCCAGTCGCTGTTCCATGGCTGCAGACACCTATGAAAAGGGCGTGGACCCCCATGGACGCGGCACGCGCCCATCGAGGGAGAAGCCGCTGTTTTCAAGCGGCGACGTGGGAATCACAGTACGCGAGGCATCTGACATCCCAGGACTCCCGGAGGCGTCCTGGGACGGTCTTCTGACACGGTTTGGCAACCCCTCCCGCGGCGTCGCGCGGCGCCCTCAAATCCTGTCGAGCACGCCCCGCTGGTAGTCGGCGATGGCCTGGCGGATTTCCGCCTCCGTGTTCATGACAAAGGGGCCGTGCTGGACGATGGGCTCGTGGAGCGGCCTGGCCGCCGCCACCAGCACCGCGCTGCGCCGGTCCCGGGCCTGGAGGCGCAGGCGCTTGCCTGGCCCGAGCAGGGCCAGCTGGCCCTCTCGCACCGCCGAGGCCTTGTCGCCGGGGCCCACGTGCACCTGGCCGCCATGGACGAAGGCGAAGGCCACGTGGGCCTCGGGCAGCTCCAGCTCGAAGGGCTGATCATCCTCCAGCGCGAGCGTGAGCAGGGTGGGCTGGGTGGGCCGGTCCCGGACGGGGCCCGCGAGGCCCTGGGGGCTGCCGGCGATGACGCGCAGGTGGCTGCCCGCGGGCGAGAGCTTCGCCTCGGCGAGCCGGTCCGGCGGCAAGTCCTGGTAGTACGGCGGGCACAGCTTCTCCTTCGCCGGCAGGTTGATCCACAGCTGGAAGCCCGACATCAGCCCCGCCTCCTGCTCGGGCATCTCCGAGTGGATGATGCCGCGGCCGGCGGTCATCCACTGGGCGCCCCGGCCCTGGATGAGCCCCGAGTTGCCCCGGCTGTCGCGGTGGCGCATGCGCCCGTCCATCATCACCGTCACCGTCTCGAAGCCGCGGTGGGGGTGGTCCGGAAAGCCGGCGATGTACGCGTTGGCGTCGTCGGAGTGGAACCGGTCGAGCATCAGGAACGGATCCAGGTGGCGCAGCGCGGGCTGGTGGATGACGCGCGTGAGCTTCACCCCCGCGCCGTCCGTGGCGGGCACCCCCGCGAGCGTGCGCACCACGGTCCGGTCCGAGGTGGGGACGAAGAGGGGCGCCTGGGCGCCGGGCTCCGTGCTCGCACGGCATCCCATCGCCAGGGACATTCCTGTCAGGACCGAGTCACGGAGAAACCGCCGGCGCGTCGCGTTCATGGGCACAGCATACCTCCGGGAGTGTGGCCCACGTCACGGAAGGGGTGCGGCGCTGTCGCCAGCCGGGGGGCTGTTCCGGTAGGGCGGGGGGGAATTTCGTCTGCCGGAAGGGGTGCGCATGGGGTCGATCGTGTTGAAGGGAGGGTGTGTCCTGTCCCTCGATTCATCCGTGGGGGATTTCGAGCGGGCGGATGTGCTGATCGAGGGGGAGCGCATCGCGGCCATCCAGCCCACGCTGAAGGTGCCGGGCGCGGAGGTCATCGACGCCTCGAACCGGCTCGTCCTGCCGGGCTTCGTGGACACCCACCGGCACCTGTGGGAGGGCATCCTGCGCAACATCCTGCCGGATGGGACGCTGGAGGATTACTTCCGGGACATCATGGGCGTCCTGGGCCCCGTCTACCGCCCCGAGGATGTCTACGTGGGCACGCTCGTGAGCGCGCTGGGTGCCCTCAACGCGGGGGTGACGACCCTTCTCGACTGGGCGCACATCCAGAACTCTCCGGAGCACACCGACGCCTCGCTTCAGGCGCTGCGGGACTCCGGGATGCGGGCCGTGTTTGCCTATGGCGCGCCGTCCCGGGAGGGGCTCAACCCCCGCTACCCCGAGGACCTGCGCCGCATCAGCGCGCAGTCCTTCGCATCGAAGGAGCAATTGCTGACGCTGGCGTGGGCCGGGATGAGCCCGGAGCAGGGGGCGCTGGAGGACACCGCCCGGACGTGGCGGTTTGCCCGGGAGGCGGGCGCGCGGATCAGCGTGCACGCGGGCTTCCCGGGCATTCCCCCCGGCCGGTTCGCGGAGGCCGCCCGCACCGGGGTGCTGGGGCCGGATGTCACCTATATCCACTGCGGCATGTTCTCCCCGGAGGAGTGGAAGGCCATCGCGGACACCGGGGGCACGGTGTCGCTCTCCGCGCCGGTGGAGCTGCAGATGGGGCATGGCATGCCGCCCATTCAGGCCTCGCTGGACGCGGGCCTCCGGCCCAGCCTGAGCGTGGATGTGGAGACCTCGGTGCCCGGGGACTTCTTCACTCAGATGCGCGCGGTGTTCGCGTTGCAGCGCGGGCTGGCGCACGCCCGGGGTCATGCGGGAGGCGTGGCGCCCAGGCTGCTCACCGCGCGGGAGGTGCTGGAGTTCGCGACGGTCGAAGGCGCGCGGGCCAACGGGCTGGGGCACAAGGTGGGAACGCTCACGCCGGGCAAGCAGGCCGACATCATTTTGCTGCGCACGGACCTCATCAACGTGCTGCCGGTGAACAGCGCCGTGGGCGCCGCCGTGCTGGGCATGGACACCAGCAACGTGGACACCGTGCTGGTGGCGGGGAAGGTGCTCAAGCGGGGCGGCCAGCTGACCGGGGTGGACCTGTCCGCCCTGCGGGAGCGGGTGTACCGCTCCCGGGACTTCGTGGTGGCCCGGTCCGGCTACCGCGCGCCCTTCGGGGCCGGCGGCAAGACCGGCCCGTCCTAGCCGCGCGGTGACAGGGGAAGGGGCTCAGGCGGCCTTGTCGGCGGCCTGCGCCTTGACCGCCTGGATCTCCAGGCCGATCTCGATCTTCTCGCCGACGAGCACGCCGCCCGCCTCCAGCGCCTGGTTCCACGTCAGGCCAAACTCCTTGCGGTCGATGGAGGTCTTCGCCTCGAAGGCGGCCTTGGTGTTGCCCCAGGGGTCCTTGCCGATGCCGAGCTGCTCGGCCTCCAGCACCACCTCGCGGGTGACGTCGCGGATGGTCAGCTTGCCGGTCACCCGGAAGCCCTCGCCCGCGCCCTTCTCCACCTTCGTGCTCTGGAAGGTGATGGTGGGGAACTTCGCCGCATCGAAGAAGTCCGGCGAGCGCAGGTGGTTGTCGCGCTGCTCGACGCCCGTGTCGATGCTCACCGTCTCGATGGTGGCCGTCACCGACGAGGCGCTCAGCGCCTGCTCGTCCAGGGAGACCGTGCCGGTGAACTTGCGGAAGTTTCCGCGCACCTTGGAGATGACCATGTGGCGCACGGTGAAGTGGACGCCGGAGTGGGTGGGGTCGATGTTCCAGGTGGTGGTGGCCATGGTCTTGTCCTCGGAGAAGCGGGTTGGATGAGCTGGAAGGTAGCGGGCTCCCCCGGGCTTGATTAGATGGGCTGGGCTGGATGTTCTGTTCCATGGGTGGAACAAACCCCCGGCGTTGGCACCCTCCATGGATCTCAACGAACTCCTCGTCTTCGCGAAGGTCGTCCAGGCCGGCAGCTTCACGTCCGCGGCGCGCGGGCTGCGCATGCCCAAGTCCACCGTGAGCCGCAAGGTGTCCGAGCTGGAGGAGCGCGTGGGCGCCCAGCTCCTGCAGCGCACCACGCGCAAGCTGCGGCTCACGGACGTGGGGCAGGCCTACTACGAGCACTGCGCCCGGATTGTCGCCGAGGCCGAGCAGGCGGAGCTGGCCGTTACCCGCATGCAGTCCGCGCCGCATGGGCTCCTGCGCGTCACGGCCCCGCTGGCCTTCAACTTCATGGGGAGCATGGTGGCGGAGTTCCTGTCGCGCTACCCCGATGTGCAAATCGAGATGGTGTGCACGGACCGCACCGTCGATCTGGTGGAGGAGGGGTTCGACTTGGCCGTGCGCGCGGGCAAGCTGGCGGACTCCTCGTCGCTCATCGCCCGGCGGCTCGGGAGCATCGAGCGCGTGGCCATGGCCTCGCCCCGCTACATCCAGGAGCGCGGCGCGCCCAAGTCCCCCAAGGAGCTCGCCGCGCATGACTGTCTGCTCTTTGGCGCGGGCGCGTTGGGCAACGTTTGGACGTTGCATTCCGGCAGCCGGACGGCGGATGTGGCCATCCGGGCCCGGCTCACCGTGAACGAGCCCGACATGTTGCGCGCGGTGGCGCTGGCGGGCTTTGGCATCGCCCTGCTGCCCAACACCCACTATGCCAAGGACATCGACGCCGGGCGGCTGCAACGCCTCCTGCCGGAGTGGAGTTCCCCCGGGGCGCCGGTGAATGCGGTCTACCCGGCCACCCGGCACCACTCGCCGAAGGTGATGGCCTTCGTGGACTTCCTCAAGGAGCGGTGGCCGCACAAGGTGTGAGCCAATCCAGGCCCATTGTTCCATGGGTGGAAGGGTCCTTCCCGCCGCCGGCGGCTGGTCCGGCGGGGGACTCGCCGGCATGATGATTCCCGGATGCAGTTCTTGGGAACAGGAGACCCACCATGTTGACCGTTCGTCCGTCGAATGCGCGTGGCCATGCGAACCATGGCTGGCTGGATGCCCACCACACCTTCTCGTTCGCGGGGTACTACGACCCGGCGCACATGAACTTCCGCGCGCTGCGCGTCATCAACGAGGACCGCGTGGCGCCGCGCCGGGGCTTTGGCACGCACCCGCACCGGGACATGGAGATCATCACCTATGTGCTCTCGGGCGCCGTGGAGCACCGCGACAGCATGGGCTCGGTGGGCGTGCTGCGCGCGGGAGAGCTGCAGCGGATGACGGCGGGCACGGGCGTGCTCCACAGCGAGCAGAACCCCACGGGGGAGGAACTGCACCTGCTGCAGATCTGGATCCTCCCGGAGCGCCAGGGGCTGACGCCGAGCTACGAGCAGAAGGCCTTCCCGGAGCAGGAACGCCAGGGGCGCTTCCGGCTGGTGGTGTCGCCGGAAGGGGCGGAGGGCTCGCTGAAGGTGAACCAGGACATGCGGCTGTACAGCACGCTGCTGGGCAAGGGCGAGCAGACCGAATACACGCTGGCCCCCGGCCGGCATGCGTGGCTGCAGATGGCCCGGGGGGCGGGGACGCTCAACGGCGTGGCGGTGAGCGCGGGCGACGGGGTGGCGGTGTCCAACGAGTCCCGGCTGGTGCTCTCGGCCACCGAGCCCCTGGAGGCGCTGCTGTTCGACCTGGCCTGAGCCCTATGCCCGCACGCTGTCACGGCGTGCGGGCACCTTCCGGACCTAGAAGCTGGCCGAGGCGGAGGCCGTTCCCGTGGCCGGGGTGGTCAGCGCGTTGTTGGCGCCCCCCTGCCACTGGAGCCCTTGCGTCGCATCGGCCTCGTTGCGCTTGAGGCACTTCCACTGCACCGCCGTGCTGGCCGGCAGGGTGACGGTGCCCGCCCACGTGGGATAGCTCGTGGGCGTGAGCTTGATGGCGCTCGCCGGTGCCCAGGTGCCCAGCGCGCTGAGGCTGCCCACCACGTAGACGCTCTGGCCCGCCACGGTCGTTCCGTTGTTGCAGGTGAAGGTGACGGCCACGGTGCCATTGCCGCCATCCCCGCCCCCGCTGGAGTCCCGCTGCGCCGTGTACGCCAGCGTGCTGTCGTTGAAGGTGAGGGTATAGGTGCCCGCCTGGGAGATGGGAATGTCCCCGCCGCCGCTCTCGGCGATGCCGTCCCGCTGGGTGTCGCCGAAGTTCAGCGTCCAGTCGCCGTAGATGTCGAACTTGAAGCGCTCGGTGGTGGTGGCGCCGAAGGTGGCCGTCGTCCGCCAGGTGTTGTTCGCCACCAGCGTCATGGCCGTGGCCCCCCAGTTGTTCGCGGTGCCGCGGAAGTACACCTGGGGATAGGTCTTCGTGTAGCCCCCGCCGCCCGTGCCCCTGGCGTTGATGTGGATGGCGGCCGCCGTCATGCCCGGCACGCTGAAGGCCGCGTTGCCGCTGGCGTCCACCGTGACGGTGCTCCCCGTGCAGGCGTTGTTCACGAAGTCACCGGTGATGATGTTGCAGTAGGTGCCCGCGGGCAGGCCGGTGGCGAAGGTGCGGCTGAGCGTGCCGCCCTCGCGGTTGATGACGACGAAGCCCTTGCCCGTGCGCGCGAAGGCCACCTGGTTGTTGCCGTTGTCCCACCACCGGGACACGGGCGTGCCCTGCGTGACCTTGCGGAAGGTCACCATGTTGGCGATGGCCTGCCGGCGGTGCTCGCACTGCCAGGTGCTGCCGAAGCAGTCCACGATGGAGCCGTTGTGGACGTTGCTGCCCGGCGGGCCCACGTCCGCGTTGCTGAAGGCATAGCTGGACATCACCTGCGGGTACCCGTACGGCCAGCCGAGCATGAAGACGTTGGCCAGCGTGTAGAGGCCGCCGTCCTTGTACGTCAGCACGTTGGCGCCGCCCGCGCCGTGGCCCCGCTGGTTGTCGTGGTTGTCGGTGAAGACCACCGCCTTGTCGCCACCCATGAAGCCCCAGCTCTCGCCAAAGGCATTCAGGTTCTTGAGCTGGCCAACCTTGAACTGGGTGCCGATGTTCGCGCTGTACTTGAACTCCGTCACCGTGCCGAGGCCGAAGTACTGGCTGGCCGTCACCGCCTCGCCGCCCAGGTCAATCACTTCCAGGAAGACGTAGGGCGAGCCGGTGAACCGGCCCCGGATGCCCGAAATGTCCCCGGCGCTCATGTGCTTGGCCGCGTCGATGCGGAAGCCCTTCACGCCAATGGCCGTCAAGTCGTTGACGTAGTTGGCGATCGTCTGCTGCACGGTGCTCGACCCGGTGTTCAGGTCCGGCAGCCCGACGAGATCGCAGCTCTGCACGTTCCAGGCATCCTGGTAGTTGCTGATGCTGCAGATGGGCGAGTGGTAGTCCTGGGGACCGAACATGGGGTGGCGCCGGTTGCTCCAGGTGGAGCCTCCCGAGCCAGTGCCCCCGGTGCCCGCGGCGGTGTGGTTGATGACCAGGTCCGCGTAGATGGCGACCCCGGCCGCGTTGCAGCGCTGCACCATGTCGATGAACTGGGCGCGCGAGCCGCCACGGCTGTCCAGCTTGTAGCTCACCGGCTGGTAGCGCGCCCACCACTCCGAACCCGAGATGTGCTCGTTGGGCGGGGAGATCTGGACCGCCGTGTAGCCCTTGGGCCCCAGAAATGTCTCGCACTCCTTGGCGACGTCGGGCCAGCGCCACTCGAACAGGTGGACATAGGTTTGAGCTTGGGCCTCCCCCGGCATGCCCAGGAACAACGAGCATGCCAGCGTGAGCAGTCCTCCACCGCGCCTGATTGATTGAGCGAGCATTCCCTCTGCCTTGTGTTTCAGGTGGGCCACGCTGTGTGGTGTCACAGCCCCGGAGGAGCAGAATCCCGCTCCGGGAGAGTGGGCGGCAGGGAATGTAGGCTGTCGATTACTGGGAGAGCCAGTAAAGTCCCGTCAAAATCCGAGGACGTGAAACACCCGACACGCTGCGATGCGTTACGGGGAGGGGGCCGCGTAGAGCGCATCCCTCAGGGCGGTAGGGAACGCGCCCGACATGCCCTCGGGGAAGGTGTTCGTGAGGGCCACGACGGTGAGGCGCCGCTCCGGGTCCACGAACCAGCTGTGCCCATAGGCGCCGCCCCACGCATAGGTGCCCCGGGACTGGGGGGTGTGCGCGAGCTCCGGGTCCAGGAGCACCGAGGCCCCGAAGGTGAAGCCCAGGCCAGGGGTGGGCATCGCCAACGCGCCCAGCTGGTTGGAGGTCAGCTGCGCCAGGGTGGTCTTCTTCAGGCCCGGGAGCTTCCCGGTGCGCAGCGCCTCCAGGAAGGCCACGTAGTCCTTCGCGGAGCCGACCATCCCTGCGCCCCCCGAGGGGAAGGAGCGGGCATCGAACACCCGGGTGGCGTCCACGCCGAAGTGCATCTCCCCGGCGTGCACCTGGCGCGGGCCGTCGACGCGCGCGGGCGCGGGGCTCGCGTCCGTATAGGGCACGGCGAGCCGGTCCCGGGCCTTCACGGTGAAGCCGGTGCCGGCCATGCCCAGGGGCCGCGTGAGGAGCCGCTCGACGAGGGTGGGCAGGGGCGCTCCGCCCGCGCGGATGAGCACCGCGCCCAGCACGTCCGTGGCGACGGAGTAGTTCCACTGGGTTCCGGGCTCGAACAGCAGCGGCACGGAGGCGATCCGCTGGAGGTTTTCGTCCAGGCTCAGGCCGGGTTGATCCATCCCGTTCGAGACGCGGGCCTGGAGGTAGGGGTCCGTCGCGGGGTCCCCAAAGCCGTAGGACAGGCCCGCGGTGTGGGTGAGGAGCTGGCGGACCGTGATGGGCGCCTCGCGGCCGTCCGCCAGCTTGGGACGGAAGGTGGGCAGCCACCGGGTGATGGGCTCATCGAGCGTCAGCTTGCCCTGGTCCACGAGCGCCAGCGCCGTGGCCGACACCAGGGTCTTGCTCATGGACGCCAGCCGGAAGAGGGCATCCTCGCGCATGGGCCGCTTCGCCTCCCGGTCCGCGTACCCGGCGGCGCGGTGGTAGACCAGCTTCCCGTCCTGGGCCACCAGCACCACCGTGCCGACGATGCGCTGGTCCGCGATGGCCTGGTCGATGACGCGGTCGAGCCGCGTGGCCAAGGGGGGCGGGGTGTCCGCGGCGGCGCTTCCCGCCAGGGCCAGGGAGAGCAAGAGGGTGAGCAGGGGACGAAGGGGTGTGCGCATCGGGGTAAACTCCTTTACATAATGACCGGTACGTAAATAGAGCCCGGCAGGGCGGATTACAGAGTGATCGCTATGAAAAAAACTTCTTCCTCAGGAGGCCGTCCCCGGGGCCGTCCCCGGGAGTTCGACCGGGACGAGGCGCTGGCGCGGGCCTTGGAGGTGTTCTGGCGGCACGGCTACGAGGGTGCGTCGATCGCCAGCCTCACGGGGGCGATGGGCATCACCGCGCCCAGCCTCTACACGGCCTTCCACTCGAAGGAGGCGCTGTTCCAGGAGGCCGTGGCGCACTACCAGGCGGAGTATGGCGCCTGGGCCAACCTGGTCCTGGAGGGGCCCCGGATCCATGACGCCCTGGCCCAGGTGCTCCAGGGCGCGGCCCGGCATTTCACGGCCCGTGCCCACCCCGCCGGGTGCATGGTCTCCACCGCGGTGCTCGCCTGCTCGGAGGAGAACCGGTCCGTGTCCGAGCACGTCGCCCAGCTCCGGACGAAGTCCCTGCGCCTGTTCCAGGCGCGCTTCGAGCGGGCCATCGCGGAAGGAGAGCTGCCCCCCACCGCGGATGCGGCGGCGCTCGCGCGGTTCTATGGCGCCATCATCCAGGGCATGTCCGTGCAGGCCCGGGATGGTGCCAGCGAGCAGGAGCTGCTGGGCATCGTGGCGCTGGCCCTGGCCCGCCTTCAGGTCAGCGGAAGCTCCAACGTGGCCACGGCGCCCTTGTCCGGCCCATCGCTCTGAAGCGTGAGACGGCCATTCAGGAGCCGCGCCGCCAGCGCGCTGGAGTGCAGGCCAAAGCCATGGCCGTCCTTGCGCGTGGTGAACCCGTGCTCGAACAACTTCTCATTCTCCTCCGGCGCGATTCCCACCCCGTCGTCCACCACCTGGATGCACGCCACCGGTCCCTCCGCCCTCAGCCTGACCCACAGGTGGCGTTGCCCCTCGGGCTTTGCGTCCAGGGCGTGCTTGGCGTTGCTGAGCAGGTTGATGAGGATCTGCAGCACCTTGTGCTTGTCCACCTTCACCTTGGGGAGGGGCGCCACCTCGCGGACGACCGAGACGCCGTGACGTTGCAGCGCCGGCAGCTGAATGCTCAGGGCATCCTGGATGAGCTGGGCCAGGTCGCACTCCTCCGTCATCAGCGACGTCTTGGCGTACGTCTGCTGCACCTGGACGATGGCGCGGATGTGCTCGATGTGCCGGCCCATGGCATCCATGCTCTCCATGAGGCGCGTCTGCTCGCGCACCAGCTCGTCCGACAGGCCTGAGAGGTAGTCCGGCAGGTGGCCGCCGCGCGCGCCCTCCGCCAGGAAGCTGGCCAGGTCCGCCCGGTTCTCCAGCAGCAGGGCCGAGGCCCGCTTCAGCCGGCCCACGCGCGAGGCGCCCAAGGCCTGACGCATCGTCTCCAGGTTGATGACGGCGCTGGTGAGCACATTGCCCACGTTGTGCAGGACGTTGGAGGCCACCTCGGACATGCCCACCTCGCGCGCGGTGTCCACCAGCCGGGCCTGGGTCTGCTTCAGCTCGCGCGTGCGCTCCTCCACCCGCTGCTCCAGCTCGTCATTGGCCCGGCGCAGCTCCGCTTTGGCGTGCTGGACATCCGCGTAGAGCCGCGCGTTCTCGATGGAGATGGCCGCCTGGGAGGCGATGTGTCCCAGCAGCGCCAGGCGGGAGGGGCTGAAGGCATGGGTGGCCAGGTTGTTCTCCAGGTAGAGCGCCCCGCAGAACTGCTCCTGCCTCAGCAGCGGAAGGCACAACACCGAGCGCGCCTCGCTGCGCGCCAGGTGCGCATCGGACGAGAACGGATGGGGCTTGGAGGCATCGCCGATGAGCACGTGCTCCCGGGTGCGCCGGACATAGGAGAGCAGGGTCCAGGGAAGCTCGGGGGTTTTCCCCTCCGGCGCGGTATCCGAGGTGGCCGCCACCTGGAGCGTGTCGCCGTTGGGCAGCAGCAGGATGCCTCTCTGGGCTCCGGCGTTCTCGATCGCCGCGTGCACCAGCGTCTTCACCAGGCGCTCCAGGACGATTTCGCTGGAGACCGCCTGCTGGGCCTTGATGACCGTGAGGGCGTCGATGCGGGTCGAGTCCGTACTGCTGGTGGTCAGGGTGTCCTGGGGGATGGCCGGGGAGGCGAGGTGTGGCCAGAGAGACTCCAGATGCTGGACCTTGCCCAGGGCCCCCCACTGCCGGTACGCCCCCTGGGCCTCGCGCGCGAAGGCATGGGCGACGATGGGCGCCTGCCGCGTGCGCCAGAAGTTCGCCGCCAGCTCGCTGGCCAGGGCCACGTACGGGGTAGCGCCATTCTCCCTCGCGGAGCGGATGGCTTCTTCATAAGCGCGCGCCGCCTCGTCCGGCCGTCCCGCGAGGCGGGCCCGCTCCGCGGCCACCAATTGCTCGAGCGCGTGGAAGTTCGCGGGGCAATGCTGGGCCCACTCCGCGAGCTGCTCCTGGTGCCGCCCGATGGCCTCCAGGAGCTGGGGCTGCTCCTCCGGCGGGGCCTCCCCGAAGCACGCGGCCAGGGCCAGGGCGCGGTAGAGGTGGAACTCGCGGAAGAAGAGGATGCCATTGTTGGCCCGCAGGAGCTCCTCGGCCTTGTCCGCGGCCCTGCGGGCCCCCGCGTAGTCGCCGCACATGAAGCGTGACTGGAGCTTGGTGATCCAGAAGAAGCGCGTGCTTCGGCGGGGCATGGGCGGAAGCTGGGCTTCGAAGGCCTGCTCCTCGAAGCCCTCCCCGTTCAGCGTTCCGAAGGACAGGGAGTGTCCGCGCATCTGCTGCACGTAGCGCTGCGTCAGGAGGAGCGACTCCTGGGTGTCCAGGATTCCCGTCTTGCGTAAGAACTCGCCGCGCACGAGCGACTCCTGGTGGACCTCCTCCAGGTTGTGTCCCATGGCCAGCCGGTTGGTGACGATGTCCAGGCTGCAGTAGGCGGCAGCCATGATGTCCCCGGTTTGAAGCGAGTGGTGGAGACCGCTGAGGACGAGCTCCTGCGCTTGGGGGAGGGGTTGGGTCCAGTAGCTGCTGAATTGCGAGCTGAGGAGAATCTTCGCCCGGAAGGCGGACAGGTGGTTCCGCTCGGCGAACTCGGCGGCGAGCTTCGTGAAGGCAAGGCCCTCGCGGTACCGCTTGAAGAACGAGCCGGTGATGACCCCAAACCAGCTATAGGCCGGGGCGGCGGCATCCACGAAGCCGTGGCGGAGGGTGAGGGAGACGATCCGGCTCAGGAGGATGATGAGCAGGTGCGGGTACGTGGAGTATGCGGAATTGAAGAGCATGAAGAGCGCGTCGATGACCAGCTTCCTGTCCGGGTCGGTCATGCGCGGCAGCCCGATGAGGCTCGGGATGGGACGCTCCCCCAGCAAGGCCCACACCTCCTCGTGGGCGGCCACCGCCTCCTCCCAGGAGGGGGTCCGTGAGAGCACGATGCCGAGCAGCGCCAGGCACTCCAGCACACAGGTGATGCCCTCCTGGCGCTCCCCCAGGGCGAAGTGGAGGTCATGCTTCAGGCCGTAGACGGCCACGATGTCCGGGCGGGTGTTCGCCCGGGGCAGCAGCGCCTCGGCCAGACAGCGCGCCTCGGCCATGTGGCCGCTCATGAGCTCACAGCGCGCCTGGGCGAGCTTCAGCTTGAAGGCCAGCGCGGGGTCCGTCTCCCAGGGGTCTCCGGGAATGAGCGTGAAGGCCGTGGAGAGGTAGGTGATGGCGGCCAGGGGGGCCACCGCGGCCTTGGCCTTGGTACCCGCCTCGGCGTTCAGCCGCGCGAGGTGGTAGCGCTCCTCGGCGTCTTCGATCAGGTCCACCCCGGCGTTGAGCTGGCTCACCACGTCGAAGAGCGACTCGCTCACCTCCTCCTGGGAGAGGCGCTTGAGCAGCCACCGGCCGATGCGCAGGTGCACGGCCTTGCGCTCCGGCTCGGAGAGGAGGACATGGGCCGCCTGCTGGATGCGGTCGTGCAGGAAGCGGTACTGCTCCGGCCCCGCGCGCACCAGCATGCCCTCCTGGAGCGCGGGCTCGAGTCCCTGTTCCACCTGCCCCCGCGCTTCCAGGCCGGCGAGCGTGCCCAACACCTCGAGGGAGAAGCGGCTGCCCACGCACGCCGCCAGGCGCAGCAGGTGCTGCGTGCCGTCGGGGAACTGGCGCAGCTTGCCCACCATGAAGCCGACGATGTTCTCCGAGTAGCCGCGGGCCCGCCCGCGTTCGGCATCCCACCGCCACCCGCCCTCGGACGCGCGCACCAGCAGACCGTCCTGGTGGAGCGCTACCAGCAACTGCAGGAGGAAGAAGGGGTTGCCCCCCGTCTTCTCGTGAAGCAGCGCGGAGAGGGAGGCGCGCACCTCGCTTCCCGCCCCTGGCAGCGCGTCGCTCACCAGGTGATCCACCTGCTCCATGCTCAGTGGCGCCAGCCGGAGGTCCGTCACCCGGGCCCCCGTCTTGTGCACCTCCTCCAGCATGGGCATGAGCGGGTGCGTGGGGCTCACCTCGTTGTCCCGGTAAGCGCCAATCCACAGGATGGGCAGCGCTTCCGGCGGGGCGCTCGACAGCAGTTGCGAGAGGAGCTGGAGGCTGGCGAGGTCCGCCCACTGCAGGTCATCCAGGAACACCACCATGGGGTGCTCCGGGGTGGCGAACACCGCGAAGAACTGACGGACCACCCGGTAGAAGCGGCGCTGGGCCTCGCTGGGTGGCACCCGCTGGAGGGCAGGCTGCGGGCCCGCCAGCACTTCCAGTTGTGGCACCAGGTCCACGAGCAACTGGCCGTGGCCCTCCCAGGCCTGGTTCACCCGCTCACGCCACCCTGCAATCTCCTCGTCGCTCCCCGCGAGCAATTGCTGCACCAGCCCGCGGAGCGTCTGGGCCAGGGTGGCGTACGGAAGGTCCCGCTGAAACTGGTCGAACTTGCCGCTCAGGAAGAAGCCGCGGCGCTGCACCACGGGCTTGTGCAGCTCGTTCACCACGGAAGACTTGCCAATGCCCGAGTAGCCGCTGATGAGGCACAGCTCCGGCTGGCCCGTGCGGGCCACCCGCTCGAAGCCCTCGAGCAGGGTGGCCACCTGCGTCTCACGCCCGTAGAGCCGTTGTGGCAGCTGGAACCGGTTGGGCGTGTCCTGCGTCCCCAGCGCGAACACCTCCTGCTCGCACTGGCTCAGGGACTGGCGGCAGCGCTCCAGGTCCGCGTGGAGGCCCTCTGCGCTCTGGTAGCGCTCCTCGGCCACCTTCGCCAGGAGCTTGAGCACGAGGGCGGACAGGCCCAGGGGCACCAGCGGGTTCAGCTCGTGCGGGGGCCTTGGCTTCTGCGCCATGTGGGCGTGGAACCACTCGAGCGCATCCTTGCCCTGGAAGGGGCGGTGCCCCGTGAGCAGCTCATAGAAGGTCACCCCCAGCGAGTAGAAGTCCGTGCGGTAGTCCACCGCCCGGTTCATCCGCCCCGTCTGCTCGGGCGACATGTACGCCAGCGTCCCTTCGATCAAGTTTGCCGGAGCTGCGTCCAGGTGCTCGACTTGCTGGAGCGTGGCCACCCCGAAGTCGATGAGCCGGGCCTCCCCCGAGGGCTCCAGGATGATGTTGGAGGGCTTGATGTCCTTGTGGATGACGTTGCGGTGGTGAATCTCCCCCAAGGTGGATGCCAGCGAGAGGGCCAGGCTCAAGAACTGGGACAGCTCCATCGGCTGGCCCGTGGACTCGGACAGGGGCTCGCCTTGCACCCGCTCCAGCAGCAGCAGGGGCCGCTCCCGGAGCCGCTCGTGGGTATAGGGCCTGGCCACCCCGCGCACGTCCCGCAGCCGCTGCAGGATTCCAAACTCCCGCCGGTACCGCTCGTTCTCGCTGGGGCCGGGCGAGGGCACCATGGGCGTCTTGATGATGACGGGCAGGTCATCGGCCTCGCGCACCGCGTGGAACAGCACGTTCGAGCCCGTCGCTCGGATGGTGCCCAGCACCCTGTATCCCGGTATGTCCAACACGGATGACCCACCCCGTTGGCGTGAACCGGTCCCTACGACTTCGTCACGCCAATCCGCCGGATCATACGTGTTCCGGTGTGTCCATCGTCCAAGCACTCCGGGTGTTTCAGGGCGCCGGCCAAGGGGGCAGCCCGCTGGCGTACCGCCAGGCGCAGGACCCCACCCGTGGCCGGGCCCGGTTCTCGTGCGCCATCACCCCGGATGCAGGAGACGGCAAGTGGCTCCGTGGGGCTCAGCAGCTCGCCGGCTGACACTGCCCATTGCAGTCGTAGACGCAGTCGATGAGTGAGTTGCAGCTCACATTCCACCACGCATCGGGGTCGTTGCACGAGCCGGTGCTTCCCTCCTCCGCGCAGGTCCATTTGACCAGTTGTTGGTCGTAATAGTAGGTGCCTTGGAAGCACATCGGAGGCCGGTGGGTGCCGATGCTGCACCACGCATCCCGGTACACGTATTGCGATTGGGCACTGCGGATTTCCCACTTCTGACCGTGGGTCCCGGCCCTTGGATCGCAGATGGGCGCGCACGTGGCCTGGTTCAGGGCACCGAAGGAACACGTGCCCCCGCAGGTGATCGCGCTGCAGCTGCGGCTCGTCGGGTACCAGCCACTCGGGCAACTCGTTCCACACTGGAGAAACGTGCCGACATTCGGTTCACAGGTGACCTGGTTCAGGGCACCGAAGGAACACGTGCCCCCGCAGGTGATCGCGCTGCAGCTGCGGCTCGTCGGGTGGTAGCCACTCGGGCAACTCGACCCACATTGGGTGAAGTGCTGTTCGACCTGGGCCAGGTCTCCCTCGTTCGGTCCTGCCGGGTCCGCCTCGTCCGTTTGTGCGTTGCAGCCCAGCATCATGAATATGCTGAGAGCGGATGCTGCGAACAGCGAGCCTGCACTACGACCTTGCTTCATCATGGGAACCCTCGTTCTGGGCGGATGTTCTCGCCGAGTGTTGGCTTTTAATGCTGAGGGTGTATCGCGGTGGCCGCCTCGGAAGTTGCCGACTTTGCTTAGGCTTTTGACGCGATGAGCGCGATGTTGCGCGGGGAGAGGCACGGCTCGAAGACCTGCAGGAGCTCGGCCTGGAAGCCCATCTCCTCTAGGAGGATCGCGCGATCGAGCAGAATCACGACCTCCAGGGCCCTCGCGAAGCGATCCCTCAGCAGATGACAGAGAAAGATGCGCCTCGTCTCGGCGCGAACGGACAACTCGAATGAGTTCAGCTCAGAGTCCGTCATGCCGGGGTCGATTCGCAGGCGCTCCAACCGGTCGCGGGCATAGGCCGCGAAGCTCTGGGCATACAGCGCCTTCGGGGCATCCCCCGCCCGCACGAAGCCGAGCGCGGGAAACTGCCGCCGCAACAGAAGATCCAGCGCGAAACGCTGTCCGTAGACCTGCTTCATCAGCGCGAATTCCGCCTCGGTCTTCTGGTGCCGCCCACGCGCTGTCAGAGCCAGGGCATGCTGTGTGAAGGGAAGGGGATGCGCTTGCCCAAAGCGGGACACGGGATAATCCCGCGTGGGATCCAGCTTGTCGTAGCAGCAGCCAAAGTTCAGAAGGAAGCCTGCCTTCTGGCTCTTGCGAATCTGCGTGAGGGCGAGCGGCCCACAGGTGTGGAGACCGATCGAGGCGCTGTCCTGGCCGGAAAAGAGCGGATCAATCCCGGGCTGCGGCCCTTCCTCGACAGTCGCGTGGATGAAACACAGCTTGTCCCGGGGGAGTGTCCGGGCTTTGCGCAGCCAGTCCCGGCCCTTCTCCTGCAAGGCGGCATCCCGGTCGATGCTGTGGAACGTCCAGTCGAATGTCCTCACACAGAGCCGCGCGAGATGTCCCATGCCGCCACCGATGTCGACCGCCTGGCGGATGGCCTGCGCTCTCTGTCCGAGAAGGGCGAGGACCCTCTCGAGTTCATGCGTCTTCTTGGCCGTGAGGCCCTGCACGTCTGCGGCCGTCAGCGGTTGAACGCCTTGGTGCCACGGCAGTCCGGTCAGCTCATGAAGCGCGAGCAGCAGCGAATGCAACGATGGAGGCGGGGCCCCTGGAAGCGCTCCATGATCCAGCATCCGCTCGCCCGCTTCATCGAGGGACTCCGCATAGGACAGCCAGGCTGCGGGATAAGCGGCTCCGGACTCCGGCCAATTCTGGAGGATGGAACGTGACCAGAGCCCGGACCAGGGCCTGAGCAGGCCCGTGAGCGCTTCCAGTCGATCCCGGCAATTCATGCGCAGCCCACGCTCTCCATCCCCGCTCACCACACGGGCAGCTCGTTCAGGTCGAACTGGTACCATCCGGTGCCCACCTCAACATGCCACACGGAGACAGCCCCTGAGGAAGGACTCCGCGTGAAGACGGTCCGGAGCGGAGGCCCCCTCTTCTGCCCGGCCGGAAATAAATGTCCCCGGCGGCGTAACCCCGGTGCGGCGGCAGCACCGGACAGGCCGGAAGGGACAGCTCGAATGAATCACAGCGTGCGCAAAGGGTTGTGGGCGGTATTGACGGCAGGAGCCCTGCTCGTGGGCGGCGGGGCCTGCGGAGGGGACGACGGCCCTTCGGAGGGCAATCCACCTCCGGACGCGGGGACGACACCCGACGCCGGCACGAAGCTCCCCGCCGAGGAGGGCCGGTCGCTTGCGGTGTCCCATGGCGGCCTCGTCGTGGTGGGCTCCACCGAGGCGAACCTGGCCACCACGGGCGTGGACCTGCTCGTGCGGCGCTACACCCCGTCCGGTGAGGTGGACACGTCGTTCGGCACGCAGGGCTCCGTGGTGCTCGACTTCGAAGGTCCCGCCAAGGGCCCCATCTCCGGCCAGCGTGAGCAGGACGACCGCGCGGACACGGTGGCGGTGCTCGCGGACGGCAGCATCCTGGCCGCGGGCTTCGCCCGGGGCGGCAGCGCTTCGGATTCGCGAGACTTCGTGGTGGTGAAGCTCAGGCCCGACGGCCAGCTGGACACGAGCTTCAACAAGACGGGCCGCTCGCGCCTGCACTTCGGCGAGGAGAACGCCGTCGACTTCGTGGGCACCGTCCGCAGCCTCCTGCCCCTGGCCGATGGCCGCTTCTACGCCGGCGGCTTCCTGACCAAGTCCGACGGGCTCGACGAGGACTTCGCGCTGATCCGCTACAACGCGGACGGCTCGCTCGACACGGCGTTCAAGTCCGCGGGCAGCCCGGCGGGCAGCTGGATTGGCGGCGCGTACACGGACGCGGAGTCCGTGCAGGGCATGGTGCTCCAGGGCTCCCGCGTCGTGCTGGGCGGGGGGGACCACTTCGCGGCCGTGCGCATCACCTCCAGCGGCAGCCAGGACATGACGTTCGGCACCTCCGGTATCGCGAAGAGCGAAGGCGGACAGGCCCACACCCTGGTGGCGCGGCCCAACGGCGGCCTGCTGCTCGCGGGCTCACGGCAGGACGTGAAGGTTGGCGGCGAATTGCACGGCGTGCTCAAGCTCGTGGCGTACACGGCGGACGGCAAGCCGGACGTCACCTTCGGCCCCGCGGGCGTGCGGGAACTCACCGCGCCGGCGGGCGTGCTCGACGTGGTGGACGTCAGCGGCCTGCGCATCCAGGCGGATGGGAAGATCCTCGTCTTCGCGGACGTGTACGCGAAGCCCGTGCTCTTCCGCCTCCAGGCCAACGGAGACCTGGACACGTCCTTCGGCACGGACGGCATGGTGCGCTGGCCGGAGACGCAGCTGGCGGTGCCCCTGTTCGTCCGCTCCACCACCGGACCGAAGCTGGCCATCCTCGGGGACCAGGCCTTCGTCACGGACGCGAACATCTACTCCCCCGGCTTCTTCCCCGACGAGAACGCGCGCCTGCTGCTGAAGAGCACGGGGCTGTAGGCATCGTCTGGCATCAGGTTTAGGAGCGGGTCTTGTCTCGCCACTCAGGGCGGGGCGGCAGCTTCAACGTGGCCACGGCGCCTTTGCCTAACCCCTCACTCTCCAGCACCAGCTGGCCGCCCAGCATCTGGGCCGCCAGTGCGCTGGAATGCAGCCCGAAGCCGTGCCCGTCCTTGCGCGTGGTGAAGCCGTGCGAGAACAGACGCTCCTTCACCCCCGGTTCGATCCCTATCCCATCATCCTCCACCTGGATGTGCACCCAGTTGCCCTCCATCCCCAGCCGCACGCGCAGATTGCGTTGCCCCTCCGGCACCGCGTCCAGCGCGTACTTCGCGTTGGCGATGAGGTTGATGAGAATCTGAAGCACCTTGTGCTTGTCCACCTTCATCCTGGGGACTGCCGCCAGCTCGCGCCTCACGGACACGCCGTGCCGCTGGAGCGCCACCATCTGGATGCGCAGGGCGTCCTGGATGAGCTGGGACAGGTCGCACTCCTCCGGCATCAGCGAGGTCCGGGCGTAGGTCTGCTGCACCTGGACGATGGCCCGGATGTGCTCGATGTACCGGCCCATCATGTCCATGTCCTCCATCAGGCGCTTCTGCTCCCCGAGCAATTCGCCGGCCAGCGCGGCCAGGTAGTCCGGCAAATTTCCTCCGCGCGCGCCCCGGGCCAGGAAGCCTGCCAGGTCCTCCCGGTGCTTCAGGAGCAGCGCCGTGGCCCGGTTCAGCTTGCCAATCCGCGAGGCGCCCACGGCCCGCTGCATCATCTCCAGGTTGATGACGGCGCTGGTGAGCACGTTGCCCACGTTGTGCAAGACGTTGGAGGCCACCTCGGCCATGCCCACCTCGCGCGCCGTGTCCACCAACCGGGATTGCGCCGCCCGCAGCTCACGGGTGCGCTCCTCCACCCGTTGCTCCAGCTCGTCATTGGCCTTGCGCAGTTCCCCCCTGGCGCGCTGCACGTCCGCGTACAGCCGTGCGTTCTCGATGGAGATGGCGGCTTGCGTGGCGATGTGGCCCAGCAAGACCAGCCGCTGGGTGTTGAACGCATTGGCGGCCAGGTTGTTCTCCAGGTACAGCGCCCCGGAGAACTGCTCGTGCCGTACCAGGGGCAGGCACAACACGGAGCGCGCCCCACCGCGGGCCAGGTACGCATCGGACGAGAAGGGGTGTGGCTTGGAGGCATCGCCAATGAGCACGTGCTCGCGCGTCCGCCGGACATAGGCCAGCACCGTCCAGGGCAGGGCATGGGCCGTGTCCGGGTCCGAGGGGAGGGACACGCTGCCCGGCACATCCCCTGAGATGGCCGCCACCCCGAGCGAGTCCCCGGCGGGCAGCAGGAGGGCGCCCCGCTGGGCACCGGCGTTCTCGATGGCCGTCCGCATCAACGTGGTGACGAGCCGGTCCAGTTCGATCTCGCTGGAGATGGCCTGCTGGGTCTTGACCACCGTGAGCGCGTCGATCCGGGTCGAGTCCGTGCTGCTGGTGTCATGGTCCACGGCGGCCTGCACCGGCGCCAGGTTCGGCCACTGAGACTCCAGGTGCTGGGCCTTTCCCGTGGCGCCCCACTGCTGGTAGGCCGCGTGGGCCTCGCGCGCGAAGGCATGGGCGACGATGGGCGCCTGCCGCGCGCGCCAGAAGTTCGCCGCCAGCTCGCTGGCGATCCCCAGGTGGTGGGGGGCACCGGTCTCCCGCGCCGCGCGGATGGCCTCCTCGTACGCGCGCGTCGCCTCGTCCGGCCGTCCCTCCAGGCGGGCCCGCTCCCCGGCCACCATTCTCTCGCAGGCGTGGAACGTCTCGGGACACTGCTCCGCCCACTCCGCCAGTTGTTGCTGGTGCCGCGCAATGGCTTCCAGGGAGCGCCGCTGCTCCTCCGGCGAGGCTTCCCCGAAGAGCGCCGCCAGGCTGAGGGCCCGGTAGAGCTCGAACTCCCTCACGGAGATCGCGCCCGTCACGGCCCACAGGAGCGCCGAGACCCTCCCGGCTGCCTCGAGCGCTTCGCTGTAGGCACCACACAAGAAGCGGGCCTGGAGCTTGGTGATCCAGTACCAACACTGGGTGCTGCTCAGGTACCCACGCTCCAACCCGGCTTCGCACTGCTGCTCCTCGAAGCCCTCCCCGTTCATCGTGCTGAACGAGGACGTGCGGCCGCGCAGCTGCTGCACATGGCGATGGAAGGCCAGGAGCGTGAGCTGGGGATCCGGGATCCCGGTCTTGCTCAAGAATCCGGCCCGCATCACCGCGTCCTGGTGGACATCCTCCAGGTTGTGTCCCATGGCGAGGCGGTTCCAGATGATCGTACTGACGCAATAGGAGGCGGTATAGAAGTCCCCCGACTGGAGCCCGTGCTGAAATCCGCTGAGGATCATCTCCTGCACTGCGGGAAGCGGCTGGCTCCAGTAGCTGATGCACTGCAGGGTGAGCAGCGCGCTCGCCCGGTGTGCCGCCAGGTTGTACCGGTCGACGAACGCCCGGGAGAGCAGGCTCAAGGCATAGCCTTCCCGGTACTTCTTGAAGACGAGCGCCGAGAGCAACCCGAACCAGCCGAAGCCTGTCACGGCGTCCCCGGTGAAGCCGTGGCGCAGCGACAGGGCAACCATCCGGCTCATGGCGATGATGAGCAGGTGTTTGTCGGTGACATACGCCTTCACGTAGAGCGAGGCCAGCGCGCCCATTGTCACCTTCACCTCGGGATCGGTCATGAGCGGCAGGCCGATGAGGCCCTCGATGGGGCGTGTTCCCAGCAGGGCCCACGTCTCCGCATGGGCCGCGGCGGCCTCCTCGAAGGAAGGGTGGGGCTGCAGGCAGATGCCCAGCCGCGCCAGGCACTCCAGCATGCACGCGATGGAGTCCGGCATCTCGCCCATGAGCATGTGGGCGTCGGCCCTCAGGCAGTAGGCGGCCGTGAGGTCCGCGCGAGTCTTCGCCCGCGCATGAAGCTCCTCCGCCAGGCGGCGCAGCCCGGGCACGTTGCCCGTCTGCATCTCGCACCGTGCCCAGTCCTGCTTCACCCGGAAGGCCAGCTCATAATCCGTCTCCCAGGGGTCTCCGGGGATGAGGGAGAAGGCCTCCGTGAAGTAGGCGATGGCGGGGCGGAACGCCACCGCGGCCTCGGCCTTCCAGCCTGCCTCGGCGTTCAAGCGCGCCAGGGCGTGCCGCTCCTCGGGCTCGTGGATCAACGACGCCCCGGCATTGAGCTGGCTCACCACGTCGAAAAGCGTCTCGCTCACGGCCTCCTGGGACAGGCCCTTGAGCATCCACCGGCCGATGCGCAGGTGGACTTCCTTGCGCTCCAGCTCGGAGAAGAGGGAGTGGGCGGCCTGCTGGATGCGGTCATGCAGGAACCGGTAGTGCTCCGGGCCGGTGCGCACCAGCATGCCTTCCTGGAGCGCGGGCGCCAGGCTGTCCTCCACCTCCGTGGCCTCCTCCAGCCCCGCGAGGGTGCCCAGCAGCTGGAGCGAGAAGGCATTGCCCACGCACGCCGCCAACCGCAGCAGGTGCTGCGTTCCGGAGGGAAACTGGCGAAGCTTGCCCACCATGAAGTCGACGACATTGTCCGAGTAGCCTCGAAGCTGGACCGCTTCGGCGTCCCATCGCCACCCACCCTCCGGGTCGCGCACCAGCAGGCCGTCCTGGTCCATCGCCGTCATCAGCTGGAGGAGGAAGAAGGGATTTCCGCCCGTCTTCTCGTGCACGAGCTTCGCCAGGGAGGCCGCCGCCTCCGGGGCCGCTCCAGGCAGGGCATCGGCCACGAGCTGCCCGGCATGCGCCAGGCTCAGGGGCTCCAGCCGGATGTCCGTGATGGGCGCACCCGCCTTGCGCACCTCTTCCAGCACGGAGACCAGCGGATGCTCGGGGCTCACTTCATTGTCGCGGTAGGCACCGAGCCACAACACCGGAAGCGTGCCGGGCTGAGACAGTTGTTGCTGAATGAGCTGCAGGCTGGACAGGTCCGCCCACTGCAAATCATCCAGGAACACCACGAGCGGGTGGCCAGGACCGGCAAACACCTGCAGAAACTGGCGAAACACCCGGTGGAAGCGGTGCTGCGCCTCATGGGGAGGCAGCTCCTGAAGGGCCGGCTGCGGGCCCGACAGCACCTCGAGCTGCGGCACCAGGTCCACGAGCACCTGGCCCTCGTCCCCCAATGCCCCGTTCAGCCGCTCGCGCCACTGCGCCAGCGCCTCTTCGCTCCCGGACAGCTGCTGTTGCACCAGCTCGCGGATGGCCAGGACCAGCGTGGCATAGGGAATGTCCCGCTGGAACTGGTCGAACTTGCCCCTCAGGAAGAAGCTGCGCCGCTGCACCACCGGCTTGTGCAGCTCCTGCACCACCGAGGACTTGCCGATGCCCGAGTAGCCGCTGACCAGGAACAGCTCGGAGCGCCCCGTCTGGGCGACGCGCTCGAATCCCTGGAGCAGAGAGGCCACCTGGGCCTCGCGGCCATAGAGCCGCGGCAGCACCTGGAACCGGTTGGGCGTGTCGCGCTCACCCAGCGTGAACATGGCGGGCCGTTTCTCTCCCAGCGCCTCCCTGCACCGCTCCAGGTCGGCCTTGAGCCCCTCGGCGCTCTGGTAGCGGTCCTCCGCGGCCTTGGCCAACAGCTTCAGCACGATGGCCGACAGCGCCGGCGGTACCTCCGGGTTGAGCTCGAGCGGTGGCACCGGGACCTGGGCCATGTGCGCGTGGAACCATTCCAGCGCGTCCCGCCCGTGAAACGGCCGCTTCCCCGTCAACAGCTCGTAGAGCGTGACGCCCAGGGAGTAGAAGTCGGTGCGGTAATCCAGCCCCCGGTTCATCCGTCCCGTCTGCTCGGGCGACATGTACGCCAGCGTTCCCTCGATGATGGGAGGGGGGGCCGCATCGAGGTGCTCCACCTTCTGCAGCGTGGCCACCCCGAAGTCGATCAGCCGCCCTTCTCCCGACGGCTCGAGGATGATGTTGGAGGGCTTGATGTCCTTGTGGATGACATGGCGGTGGTGGATCTCCGCCAGCGTCGAGGCCAGGGAGATGGCCAGGCGCAGGAGCAGGGAGAACTCCATCGGCTGGCCGGTGGACTCGGCGAGCGACGCGCCCTGGATCCGTTCCAGCAGCAACACGGGCCGCTCGTGAAGCCGCTCACAGGCATAGGGTCTGGCCACCCCGCGCACGTCCCGCAGCCGCTGAAGGATGCCGAACTCCCGGCGGTACCGCTCACGCTCCTGGGGCCCCGGAGAGGGGGCCATCGGCGTCTTGATGATGACGGGCAGGCCATCGGCCTCACGCACCGCCTGGAACAGCACGTTCGAGCCCGTCCCACGAATCGTGCCCAGAACCCTGTACCCTGGAATGTTCAGCATGCTCGGTACGAGCGTACACGCTGTCCCTCCTAAATTCTTCTAGCCCGCCTCGGCGAACGCCTCGGCCGCGTACCGCTGTATCTCCAGCGGCTCGTCCATGGGGTGGCTGCCCTAATTCTTGTTGAGGTTGTATTTCAGGACGTACGTGCGGCCCGCTTTGACCGAGATGGTACGGGTGACGTCCTTGTCCATCTTCGCATTGATGAAGCGGACGGTGTGCCGGCCCTCGGGAATTTCCAGCGGCATGAAGGGAGTGACTCCCACGTCCTGTCCATTGAGGAGGACGCGGGTGGCGGAGGCCAGGCGGAAGTCGACCAGTCCGCTCTTGGAGGGGGCACTGCGAAGGCCGGGCTTCCCTTCCTCGGGAGTGGGGGCGCTGGCCGGCGCCGCGCCAGCGGAAGCGGGCTGTACGTCCTGCGCCATGAGGGGCTGAGGCGACGCGAAGAGCGCTTCCGAGGGGGCGGGAGAGGGAGCGGTCTCTTCGGCGGAGGACTCGGGAGGTGCCACAACGGCGGCTTCGGCCGAGGAGGCAGCCAGAAAGGGGAGCGCGCCCTGGCGCCAGAGGTAATGACCGCCGCCTCCCACCGCCGTCAAGATGAGCAGGGTGGGCAACAGCCACTGCCTCCGGCGGACCGAGCTGCGCAGCGAGGCTTCGAACTGGGCGATGTCATCCAAGTCCTCCGCGGACGGGACCGGCGGAGGGGTTTTCGGCTTTCCGGCACTGGTGATCCCGGACGTGCGCGCGGAGGGGGCGTTGGTTCCAGCGGAGATCGCCTTGTGCTCGGGCTTGGAGATCCGGGCCGTCTTGAGCTCCGGCCGAAGGAGGCCCACGGGGGTGGACGGGGCAGGTTCCGTGGGGGCCGCTTCCTGCTGCCCAGGCTCCAGGATGGTGCGCAGGGCATTGGTATGAAGGGTGCGCTCCTCCCGCTTGGGGGGCGGCGCGCTCTCCTGGGGCTCGAGGCCCAGCTGGGTGATGAGGCCCGAGACGGAGAAGCTGCTCAACGGCTCGCCGGTGGCGAGGACGAAACGTTCCAGGTCTGTCTGCAGGGCAAAACAGTCCGGGTAGCGCTGATCGCGCTCGCGTGCCACCGCGCGGGCCAGAATCCGCTGCAGGGGCTCAGGAAGATCCGGGCGCCGCTCCTGGGCGGGAACGAACTCCTCGAAAAGGATCGCCCGCATGAGGGAGGCGTCCGTCGTTGCCTCGAAGGGCTTGCAGCGGGTGAGCAGCTCGTAGAGAACGATGCCCAGCGCGTAGACGTCGGCTCGCCGGTCCAGGGGGGCTGCCTTGAGCTGCTCCGGCGCCATGTAGGCGAGCTTGCCCTTGAGGACGCCCTCTTGCGTCTGAGGACCGTAGCCCGCGGCCTTGGCGATGCCGAAGTCCGCCACCTTCACCGTGCCCTGCCGCGACAACATGATGTTGTCCGGGCTGATGTCGCGGTGAATGAGGCCCATGGGATTCTGGGTGACCGGATCCCGGAAGTCGTGGGCATAGGCCAGACCTTCGCACGCCGCCGCGACGATCTTCGCGCAAATGGCAGGGGACAAGGGATGGTCGAGCGCGATGGCGCGCTTGATGAGCGTGCGCAGGTTCGGGCCATCGATGTACTCCATGGCCAGGAAGTACGCGTTGTCCGCCTCGCCGAAGTCGAAGATCTGGACAATGTTGGGATGGGTCAGGTGCGCGACCAGCTTGGCCTCGGCGAGAAACATCTCCACGAAGGTGGGCTCGTCCGCCAGGTGCGGGAGGATGCGCTTGAGCACCAAGGTCTTCTCGAAGCCCAGCGGACCGGCGGCCTTGGCCAGGAAGACTTCGGCCATGCCCCCCATCGCCAGCTTGCGGATGATCTCGTATCTGCCGATCTTCATTCCCATCTTTTCACAATATGAAGGATGCCCGAGCCAAGCGAATTATGCAGAAAAGTGCTCCGCTTCAGGCGCCTGCTTCCCCAATAGACCCGGTATTCCTTTCTCTGCTGTCTTTAGGGATTGGGACCGCAGGCCTTCCTCCATTCCACACAGGCTGCAATGATCTGGGCCTCCTTTAAACGCGCTTTCTGTACGGCTGGCAAACCTGGCTCCGTCTTGTTCAAGAATGGCATGGTGTATGAATGGCAAAGCAGTTCCCACGGCTCGAAGCGCATCACCATCGTTTCATCGCTGAGCAGCACATGTTTTTCACTGCGTCGGCAGCCCCAACGGGGCACGTGAACGTCTCGCCGCGCAGCACAGACATGTTCCGCGTTCTGGGTGACAACGCGGTGATGTATCTGGACCGGACTGGAAGCGGCAACGAGACCGCTGCGCACCTCAAAGCGGATGGCCGTTTGACAATCATGTTTTGCGCCATGGCCGGGCCACCCCTGATCATGCGCCTCTATGGCAGGGGCCGCGTGATCCACCGTGACAGTGCCGAGTTCGCCCACCGGCTGAGAGAGCACTTCGAAGGGAGTGCTCCGCTCGGGGCACGGCAGATGGTTCACCTGGACTTCGACCTGGTTCAAACCTCATGCGGCTACGGGGTGCCGCTCTTTGAGTATCAGGAAGAACGCCCCCAGATGGACGCCTGGGCCAGAGCCAAGGGTGTGGAAGGCATTGAAGACTATTGGCGGGAAAAGAACCAAGTCAGTCTGGATGGCCTCCCCACCGGCCTCTTTGAGTAGTACCAGCGCGTCTATCGATTGAAGGCGAACGGTGTGGAAGCAGACGGCGGGTGCTAGAATACATGCTACAGCCCGGAAAGCTGAGTGTTTTCCAGGAGATAGCAAGCTGCCATGTCCAGAATTCACTCCTCCCTGGCCCGCTCGACGCTCATCAAGATGGGGGTGCGCATCGCGGTCATCATCGCCCTGAGCACCTTCTTCAGCTACCTCCACATGTTCAACGCCTTGCGCGCCGAGGCCTTGGTCCGGCTGGAGGGGCACGTTTCGGAGCGCAGCCAGCGAGAGCAGGTCATCTTCGTACTTGCGGAGGACAACCAGCGCCTCCTCCGGCAGGTGCTGAAGGAGCGGCTCCAGGGCCTGGGCCAGGAGGATCCGAGCGCGCGTTTCGACAGTCTGTTCCAGCCACTGCCAGACGGCTCCATTCGTGACCGGCCCGAGCGGTTCGATGGAACGAAGATGCCCTGTGTCTTCATCCCCAAGGGGGTACAGCCCGATGCAGCGCTCCGCAGGACGCTCCTGGCCTCGTATGACGTGCTCTCCCAGTATGGGCCTGCGTTCCTCGTTCGTTTCAAGAATACCTACATCACGTTCCCGAGCGGAGCATTCGTGAGCTTCTGGCCGGAGAAACCGGCCTTTTGCCGTGATGTCGAGGCCACTTTCTCGGTGCTCCCCTTCGAGCTCTTCAGCCTCAGCACGCCCGAGCACAACGCGCGGAGGCAGCCGGCGTGGACTGGCATCTTCGTGGAGCCGACCGCCAAGCTCTGGATGGTGTCGGCGTCCACGCCTGTGGACGTGGACGGGCGCCACGTCGCGACGATCAGCCACGACATCCTGCTGGAGGATCTGATGGACCGCACCCTCCACAATCAGTTGCCAGGCGCGTACGACATCCTCTTCCGGGATGATGGCCAGGTCATCGCCCACCCCGCGCTGAACATGGAGGGGGCCACGGAGGGTTACAACATCCTGCGTCCTCCCGGGCCACGCGGGGGCGCCACCCCGAAGTTCGGCTCCGAGGAGGAACAAGTCCACCTGAAGAACATCTTCGACCGGGTGATGAACCGCGCGCCGCGCGAAAACGTGCAGGAAATCCCCGAGCAGGGGGAGTACGCGGCCATTTCCGTGATACGGGGCCCCGGGTGGAATTTCGTCACGGTGCTGCCGGAGCACCAGGTGACCTCGGCGGCATTCCAGGCGGCGCGCTATGTCCTGCTGTTCGGCGTGCTGTCCCTGCTCCTGGAGCTGACCGTCATGTACTGGGTGCTGCGGGAGCAGATCACCCGTCCGCTGCTGAACCTCACGCAAGCCACCACCACGGTGGCGTCCGGCAACTTCAAGCTCCAGATGGACACCTCGCGCGAGGACGAGCTGGGGCAGCTGGCCCAAGGCTTCCAGCTCATGGCCGCCGAGGTGCATCGGCGCGAGGAGGCCCTGAAGCAGGCCAACGAGGGGCTGGAGCTGCGCGTCGAAGCGCGCACCCTGGAGCTCAAGCAGCTCCACCGCAAGCTCCTGGACACCGCGCGCCAAGTGGGCAGGGCGGAGGTCGCCACCAACGTCCTTCACAATGTCGGCAACGTGCTCAACAGCGTCACCACCGCGGCCATGCTGGCCAGGCAACGGCTGACCGGGCTGAAGTTCGACCGCCTGAGCCGGGTGGTGTCCCTGTGTGAGCAGCACCAGGCGGACCTTGCCACCTTCCTCACGCAGGATAAGCGCGGGCAGAATGTGCTTCCCTTCCTGAGCCGGTTGGGAAAGCACATGCAGGAGGAGGGGCAGGCGCTTCACGTCCTGATGGGGGATGTCAGCCGGCACACCGAGCACATCGGCGCCATCGTCAAGCTGCAGCAGCGCTACGCGCGGACGCCCCAGCTCCTGGAGCCCGTCAATCTCCAGGAACTGGTGGAGGACGCCCTGCGCATCAATCTGGCTGCGCTCGGCCGCCACGCGGTGAAGGTGGAGCGGAGCCTCGAGCCGTTGCCGCCCGTCTTGACCGAGAAGCACAAGGTGCTGATGATCCTGGTCAACCTGATCAGCAATGCCAAGTACGCTTTGGAAGCGGTGCCTCAAGACGAGCGCCGGATGACGCTGAAGCTGGCGCGCTCCTCCGCCGGGCACATTCGCATCGAGGTCCAGGACAACGGTATTGGCATTGCCCCAGACATGCAGACGCGCATCTTCCAGTATGGCTTTACCACCCGCGAGGAGGGGCACGGCTTTGGTCTACACTCCAGCGCGCTGGCCGCCCAGGAACTCGGGGGCTCCTTGTCCGTTCAGAGTGAGGGGGTGGGGCAGGGGGCTGCGTTCATCCTGGACCTCCCCGCAGAGCCCCAGCGCCAGAGCGAGCCCACCCATGGATAAGAAACGGATTCTGGTCATCGACGACTCCGAGGCCATCCACACGGATTTCTACCGGATCCTTTGTCCGGAGCCGAGTGAGGGCAAAGAGGAGTTGGACTTGCTGGAGGAGGCGCTCTTTGGGCCGGAGGCCTCCGAGGAGAAAGTGGTCATGCCCACGTTCGAATTGGACTCGGCCTTCCAGGGGCAGGAGGGGGTCGCCAAGGTCCAGGAGGCCGTGTCCACCGGCCGGCCGTATGCAGTGGTCTTCCTGGACTACCGCATGCCGCCTGGCTGGAATGGGCTGGAGACGTTGCGGCACCTGCGCAAGGTGGCGCCCTCGCAGCCGGTGGTGCTCTGCTCGGCGTACTCCGATTACTCCTGGGAGGACATCGTCCGGGAGTTCGGAACGGAGCACCTGGTGGAGTTGAGGAAGCCCTTCAACAGCCAGGAACTGCATGAGATCGCCCGCTCCTTGACCGAACCCGGGGCGTGAGGGAGGGCAATGCCCGTCCCGCTTCAGCGGGATCGTTCGTTCATTACAGAACCACCGTGTCGAGACCGGATCCAGACGGCGCGTTTCGAGCCTAAGCTTCAAAGACTTCAGCTGCTCACGGCCCTTACAGCGGCATGTGGGTCCAATCGAGGGGCGAGCTTGTGAGATTTGCTGACTCGGAACTGAAGCTGACCAGTCACAGGCGGCGCGCTGCCGGACAGCCAAGTCTGGACCGTATCGCAACAGAGCTATTCGCTCTGTTCCAGGCGCGAGAAGCTGAGTTCGGCTTCAACCCTCAAGTCTTTGTGGAGTATCCTGAGCTCGGTGCGCCCGAGACAAGCCCATTACTCCTCGATCCGTCTGTCTATATAGACAGACGGATCGCCGCATTGGAACAGGCCGGAGATCCGATCGGGCGCATCGTGATCCTGACAACGTTTGGTGACAAGTTGGCTGCTCCCCTTGCAGCGGCAGGTTACCGGATGACCCGAATTGACATGCCCGCTGGCCCTGATTTCACCTGCTATTTCGAGAAAGACAGGGCTGTCCGCAGGCCTGGCCGCACACTCTACGTGGAAGCAGTAAACGAGGCTGACGAGAAGATTAGGCCGAGCTTCGCGCTGCAACTTCACGATGGACGAGGCGAGCTTCGGGGCGGCGCATGCGGGGCGGTTCATGACCGGGACGGCGCCCGCTTCTGCTATCTCTCAACGATGACCTTGGATACGGGCCTGCCCCCAGGGACGGGGCGGAAACTTGGCGAGGCGCTGATCGACTTCTTACGGATGGAAGGCGTAGGCACCATTCACCTTGGCACCCAAACTGCCGGACCGTTTTACGAAAAGCTTGGGTTTAGCACCGTGCACAGGGTCGTCCCTGACCTTCGCGTCAGGCGTGCCGACAACGGATCAGTGGCGTTGACCGACTTGGTGATGATGGAGCGGGTGATCTAGCAAACCGCTCCTGAGCAAGATCCTTGAAGGCAAGAAGGCCGCCATCCAAGGAGCAACCTTCGGTTCCATGGCCGCGGGGCTATGGACGTGAAGTCCGATGGAAAGAATGTCCAGTTGCTCGGCGACGACCTGGAGCGCCCGCTGACGGTCAAGGTCGAGCGCTGGGAGCCGGCACTCCCATAGGCGCCGCACCCGTAGCTACCGGCGGTGCTGCTGGAGCTTCCCCGATAACGAGAGCGCGTTCGGCACGGCCGCGCCCTCCGCCGTGTTGTCGAAGATGCACCACACCCGCCGCCCGGCCCGCTCATGCGCGGAGATGCTCGTGGCCAGCGCCTCCAGGTACGGCTCGGAGTACTCCGAGTAGTAGATCTTCGGCGAGCCGTGCAGCCGGTAGTACACGACCTGCCCATCGGGCGGCGGAGGCGCATGCACCGCGGGTGGGTCGGCCCTCACGTAGGCTACCTGGAACTCCGCCAGCAGCTGCCAGGCCTCATCCGTGAACCACGTCGGGTGCCTGGGCTCACAGACGATGGCGACCGGGGTCCGTTCACGCAGGGCCCCGAAGAGCTCGCGGGCCGCCTCGGGCTCGTGGCGAAGGCTGGGGGGAAGCTGCACCAGCAGGCAGCCCAGCTTCTCCCCCAGGGAGCCCACCTCGCGCAGGAAGCGCTCGAGCGGCTCCCTCGCGTCGCGCAGCCGAAGCTCGTGGGTGATGGTCTTGGGAACCTTCACCGAGAAGCGGAACGTCTCGGGAACGCTGTCACGCCAGCGGGCATAGGTGGCGGGCTTGTGCGGCCGGTAGAACGAGGAGTTGATCTCCACCGCGGGGAAGACCCGCGCATACCGTTCCAGGTGGGTGCCCACCGTGGGGAAGTGCTCTGTAACGGCGCTCGACAGGCTCCAGCCGGCGCAGCCAGCCCGGCAGCGCGTGGTGGAGGGCATAGGGGGCGGGAAGAGGTCCATGGCAGGTTCGGGGCCGCTCCGCGCGAGGGCTTCCAGGCCCATGGGTGCGCTGTCCGGAACCTAGCCACTGTCCCGCCGCATGGGGAGCTGGGAGGCCCCTCCTGCCGCCGGGTCAGGGCCTCACGTCGATGCGCCGGTTGGCTCCAACCCCCGTCACCTTCGCTGTGCCAACGCGGCCGCGGAGAACTGGAACGCGGCTCACGGACAGGTCAATAGAGTCGGAAAAGCAACAAAAAAAATGACTCCGCCGATAATCCGGAAAATATGAATACCTCTCTGCGCTATGACAACAGCTTGTCCGTGGGTGAAGGCCTCGACCGCTATTTCGAAGCCTCGGGCATTGATGCATCGAGCTACGGCAAGAATTGGATCAAGGGGTCCATTGGACCCCTGACGGTCTACACGTGGAATTCGCCTGCCCGGAAACGGACCCTGCCCCTGCACGACATCCACCACCTGGTGACCGAATATGGCGTGGATTGGCAGGGAGAAGCGCAGGTCGCGGGCTGGGAGTTGGGCAGCCATTGCGCCAACTGCCTCGTGGGCTGGTACTTTGATCTCTTCGTGCTCTTCCAGAGCATGTTCTTCGCACCGCGCAAGGCGTTGCAAGCCTTCCTCCGCGGCCGCCGCAGCCGGAACCTCTTCCAGCAGACATACCATGAGGGAATGTTGGCCGAGAACCTCGGGGCGCTCCGCAGCCGGCTGGGGGTCCCCATGGAAGAGGTGAAGGCCACCCCCAAGGACCTGGCTGTCTTCGCGCTCTACCTCTTCATGGGGTTCTTCGTCGCGCTGGTCAATTACTCCACGGGCCTCTTCGTGCTGTCTTTTCCCTACCTGCTGCTCTGGTTCTGGCCCGGGCAGTTCCAGGTCATCAAGCAAAGTCCCATGCGCTTGACTGAAACAGAATCCCGCCACGCGATTGGCGTTTTTATGAAAGACCTTCCCTGAGAAGGCATGGATACTGGGCGTGCACCTGCGGACCTGCAGGTGCATTTCACGGAGGTTGGGACATGACGGCATGGATTCTCATGGGCTTGGCATCGCTCAGCACGGCGGCGGCGGACGTAAAGGCCTCCACGGCCACCTGCACGGCCACCATCACGGGCCCGCACTTCAATCTGCCGCCCAATGGGCTGATGTACTTCCACTTCACCACCACGTGTGATGTTCCGGTGGAGAGCATGACGGTGACGGGCACCATCACCGGGACGAGCGGAGGCTCAGGCTCCAAGACCTGCACCCACACGAACACGTGCCGGTACACGCTGGGCGTTCACGCCTCGTCTCCAGGGAGCTGGGCCTGGACCAACAGCACCGTCTACACGGGCGGTACGGTCTCGGCGACGGGCGGCATGACCTGGGGCTCTCCCTAAGCCATCGGAAGAAAGTTCGTGCAGGGGGTAAACCGCGTCCCTGAAGTCGAAGTGACTGAAGGGAGCGGGCAGT
>NZ_JAHXBH010000018.1:0-166022 GCF_020103775.1 Allostigmatella hybrida | reverse complement strand
CCGCCGATCTGCAGCGTGCTGCCCACCCAGGTGAACTTCTGGGCGTTGGTGCCGTTGCAGTCCCACATCTGGAGCTGGACGCCGTCGGAGAAGTTGGAGTTGGGCACGTCGATGCACTTGCCGTTGAGGCGCGAGACGAACCCCTTGCCGCCGCCACCGCCACCGCCGTTCGTCGTGAGCGACAGGCCGTAGACGCTCAGGATGGGGTTGAGCGGCTGGAAGAACGTGGTGCCGCCCGAGGTGCAGTTGCCCGAGCCGCCCGACGTCACGCCCTGGGCCTGGTTGCCGGAGAGCCACGAGCCGCCCGAGTCACCGCCCTCGGCGCAGACGTTGGTCTGGGTGAGGCCGTAGACGGGGCCGTTGGAGTAGTTGACGGTGACGTTCTTGGCCTGGATGGCGCCGCAGCGCTTGCCGGTGGTGGAGCCGGAGCGGCAGATGGAGGCGCCGATGCCCGCCTCGTTGGAGCCGGAGACCACGTCATTGCCGCCCGCGTAGTTGTTGACCCAGGGCTGCGAGGCCCAGGAGCCGTTGGTCTGCACCCAGCCGTAGTCGTTGCCGGGGAAGCTGGAGCCGCGCACGGTGCCCTGCGCCACGCGGTTGTGGCCGGAGGTGGTGGTGCCCACGCCGCCGCAGTGGCCCGCGGTGACGAAGCCGCCGTTGACGGCGAAGCCAATCGAACAGCGCGCGTTGCCAGGGTAGTAGGCATCTCCGCCGCGCGTGTCATACAGCGGCCGGGGAGCTTCGGCGGAGCGGACCACGCGGATGGTGCCGTCCTTCGCGCCGCTCGTGCGGGCGATGAAGTTCTCGGCCTGGAACTTGGACATGACCGAGTCCGCGGCGGTCACGACGACGCTGTTGGTGGGCAGGTCGACATACCAGGTGTGGATGGAGGAGGTGGCGTTCGCGGCGTTGCGGTCCAGCTCATCCATCACGCGGTCGAGCTGCGCCTTGCTGTGGGCCACGCGGCGGGGCTCGGCTCCCGCGAGGCGCACCAGGGCGGCGCTGGCCTCGTCGGTGACGCCGACGATGAGCTGCGAGCCGTCCTCATTCAACCAGGCGCCCCCGAAGGTGCTGCCCAGCTCCTGGCTCAGCCGGAGCTCGACGCGGGCGGCGGTCGCCTCGAACGCCAGCCGGCGGTGAATCTGCTCCTCGGAGAGGCCCAGGTCCCGCTGCATCGCGGAGAGCATCGACGGGGACACGTCCTGCGCGGCCACGGTCTGGCCGGTAGGGGCCGCCTCGGCGGTGGCAGGCAGGCCATGGGCGGTGGCCAGGCCCGCGAACAGGGCCGTCACGGTGGAGAGCGTGTGAAGCTTTCGGGTCATGAATGTCTCGGGGATAGGGGTGAACCGCCCCGGGCTTCTGCATGGCGCTTGCCAAGGCACCACCCGTCCGGGGCTTTCAGGTCAAACAAGCAATTCCAGGACCTTGCGTCCAGCCTGAACTGAACGTGAAAGCGGCTTGGCCTCCGGGGCTGGTGACTGCGGTCACCACCTGGTGACGGGAGTCACCACCGGGAGCGCGTCACAGGGCGGAGGCGAACCGCGCGGCGATGGGCACGGCGACGCGGCCGCCCACCCCACCGCCCTCCACGAGGACGGAGAAGCCGATGCCGTGGTGAAAGCCGATGAACCACGCGTGCGTCGCGGGTGGGGTGCCGGTGCCGAACTCGGCGGTGCCCGTCTTGCCGGCCATGCCCTCGATGCTGGCGGCGGCCTTGCCCGAGCCCTCGGTGACCACGGCGCGCATCAACGTGCGCAAGGGGGCGCGGGTGCCCGCGGCCAGCGTGGCGCTGGGGCCCTTCTCGCCGTCCGCCACGAGGAAAGGGGCGGACCAGCGGCCCGACTCGGCGGCGGCGGCGACGGAGGCCATGTGCAGCGGCGTGGCCAGCACGCGTCCCTGGCCAATGGCGGCGGCGGCCTGCTCCACCGCATCCCGGGGCGGGGGAAACGAGGCGCCCGGAGAGGGCAGCCCGGGCTGGTAGGGCACGTCGAACCCGAAGCGGCGGGCCGCGGCCTCCAGCGCCCCGGGCTTGAGCGCGGCGGCGAGCATCACGAAGGTGGTGTTGCACGAGTGGGCGAACGCCACGCGCAGGCGGGTCTCTCCAAAGGACTCGCCCTCGAAGTTGCGGAACGGCCTGCCCCCGGCCACCACGGAGGGCGGGCACACCACGCGGCTCTCCACGCCCACGCCCGTGGCGAGCACCGCTTCGGCCGTGACGGTCTTGAACGTGGAGCCGGGCGGGTAACGGCCGGCGAAGGCCCGGTTCAAGGGCTGTTCGAGCGGCCGGCTGGCCACGGCCAGGATGGCGCCCGTGCGGCTGTCCACGGCGACGAGGGCCGCGGGCTGGAGCACCCCTTCGAGCGCGGCCTCCGCGGCGGCCTGCACTTCGGGCAGGAGGGTGGTCTGAAGCGGGAGGCCCGGAGTCCCCTCGAAGCGGTGCAGGACGCGCGCCTGGCCGGAAGGAAGCTGCAGCCGCACCTCGCCCGAGGGGATTCCCGCGAGCTGCGGCTCATGCGCCAGCTCCAGCCCGGACAGGCCCACGAGGTCTCCCGGTTGATAGGTGGGGCCCAGCCGCGGGAGCAGCTCGGCCGTCACCTCGCCCATCCGGCCCAGGGTGTGGGCGGCGAAGCCCTCCGCGGGGGTGAGCCGGGCCGTCTTGCGGCGGAAGAAGATGCCCGGCACGGGGGCCAGCACGGGCCGCACGTGCTGATAGCGCTCGGGGCGCACGTCGAGGAGGGGCAGAAAGCGCTCGGGGGCCACGCCGGGGGCCGTCAGCGCCTTCTGGAACCGGGCGGGCTCGAGCCCCACCTGCTCCTGGAGCGCGAGGGCCACGGCGGTGCTGTTCTGGATGCGCCGGGGCTCGACGCCGATGGTGATGACGTCGCCCACATGGGTGAGGGGCTGGCCCCGGGCATCGAGGATGTCCGCGCGCTCCGGGCGTGTCCGGAGGCGGGAGAAGCGGCTGCCCTCACGCGCCTCGGGGTGCAGCACGGCGGGGGACCAGCGCACCCACCAGCGCCCCTGGTGCCGCACGAAGCGCAGCGTGCTGGCCACCTCCCACTCCCCCAGCCCCTGCAAGAGGTGGACGGCGCGGAAGGCGGCCACGGCGCCCTCGTCCTGGAGCTCGACGCGGCCCAACTGGAAGCGGGAGGAGAGGATGCGCAGCTCGCTCTGGAACCGCCGGTGCTGCTCCTCCAGGGTGGCGGGAGGCCGGGCCACCTGGTGCTTCAAGGCGGCGAAGTCCCCCGCGGCCCACGCTTGCAGATAGGCCTGGGCCTCTTCGCGCGGACCCTCGCCGGGTGTGCTCCGTACGGAGACACACCCGGCCAGGAACACGGCCGCCACAGCACAAGCCTCGACCCTCCACCCTCTCCGTGACACGCGCCCCACTGTGCAGGCTGGCTCCCGCGAGTCAATAAATGGGGTGGCCCTCCCGCGCCGCTGCTTGCTCGCGCGCGAGCGAGCGGTCCAGCACGAAGTTCCCGAAGGGGATCAGGGACGCACCGAAGGCGGCGAGCGACCGGCGAAGCGGCCAGCGGTGCTCGGTGGCCACGCGGAACAGCGCGGAGACGAAGGCGAGAAAGAGAATCCCATGGACACTGCCAGCGATACGGACCGCCACGGGCAGTGCCAGGAAGTACTTGAGCGGCATCGCGAGGAAGAGCAGGGCGAGGAACGACAGCCCTTCCAACAGCCCGATGAGGCGCAAGGCGCGAAGCGCGTTCATCGTCCCACCATGGACCACGTGGGCCGGAAGACCATCAGGCCCAGCACCAGCAGGAGCGGGCCAAAGGCCGCGGCGAACGCCCCCAGGGTCCTCCGTCCGCGTGAGACGCTGTGGACGAGGGCGAGCTGCGACACCAGGGACAGGAGGAGCCCCCCGAGAATCCACAGCTCGGTCAGGGGGAGGATCAACTGCGTGGTCAGCAGGTAGCCCGCGAGCCACGTGAGGACGAGCCCGGGGGAGGCGATGGCGTGGACGGCGCGCTTGCGGTCAGCGGGCACCGTGGCCGCGAAGCCACCGATGAGGCCGCCTCCATAAAGGATGACGCCCACGAACTTGAGCACGAGCAGGAGCCGGTAGGTGACCATGGCGAGAGGGCGGGCTCAGATGGGAAGGGGCGCGGGGCCCTGGGCGCGCCACACCGTGCCGCGGCGCTCGTGCTCGAACAGGGCCTCGAGGGCGTGGGCGATGCGCGGGCCCAACTCGCGCTCGACGAGGTGCAGGCCGAGGTCGAGCCCCGACGTCACGCCGCCCGCCGTCACGAGGTTGCCGTCATCGACGACCCGCGCCGGGATGGCGATGGCACCTGCCGCCGCGAGCGCCGGCATGGCCGCGGAGTGGGTGACGGCGTGCCTGCCGGTCAGCAGGCCGGCCATGGCGAGCAGCAGCGAGCCGCCGCAGACCGTCGCCACCGTCACGCCGGGCGTGTCGAGCGCGGCCCGGAACACGGCGGGCAGCCGGGTCTCCAGCGCGCGCTTCATGAGAGAGGTGGTCGTTCCGGGACCATCGCCCTGCATGGGGCCGGCGACGCCGGGCACCACGAGCAGGCGGGCCCGCCGCGGATCCACCGTGGCGGTGGCGGAGACCTTCACGCCCCCCGGACCACTGGGAACCTCCCGGGGGCCTTCCAGGGTAGCGAACTCGACCTGGATGGCGCCGCCGGACGCGGCCCCTCCCGCCCAGAGCACCTCATAGGGGGCAATGGCATCCAGCATGTCGAAGCCGTCGAACAGAACGATCTGAGCCAGCACGGGAGTTCCTTTCAAAGGAGGGGAGCGCTGCGGAACGAACCGGCGTATCGCACGAGGCCAAGTCCTCTCGTGAGTGGCCAAAATGACAATGTTCGACGGGTTTTGGCCAATCCGGGAAAGTATAATGAATCCAGTGATTTAAGCGCCTGTGGTGGCCAGAAGGGGAGGAAATCCCCTTGGCGGGAAATGGGCGGGGTGGCAGATTCTCGCCATGCACGTGATGGCCGTCGTGGCCCTGGATGGGGTCGTCCCGTTTGATCTGTCGACCCCGTGCGATGTGTTCGGCCGGGTCCGGCTGCCGGGAGGCTGTCCCGGATATCAAGTCCGGGTGTGCGGGCTCACGCCCGAGGTGGATGCCGGGGTGTTCCACCTGCGGACGCGCCATGGCCTGGACGAGCTGGCGCGGGCGGACACGATCCTCCTTCCTGGCATCTCGGACATCGATGCGCCGGTGCCCGGGGCGCTCGTGGAGGCCGTCCGTGCGGCCGCGGCGGGGGGCACCCGCGTGGCATCCATCTGCACGGGGGCGTTCCTGCTGGCCGCGACGGGCCTGCTCGACGGGCTCCGTGCCACGACGCACTGGCTCGCGGCGGAGGAGCTGGCGCGCCGCCATCCGGCGATCCAGGTGGACCCCAACGTCCTGTATGTCGACAACGGCCAGTTCTTGACCTCGGCCGGCGCCGCGGCGGGGCTGGACCTGTGCCTCCACATGGTGCGGAGCGACTACGGCTCCGCGGTGGCGGCGGACGCGGCCCGGTGCTCGGTGATGCCCCTGGAGCGGGCCGGAGGCCAGTCCCAGTTCATCCAGCACGTGCCGCCCACCCCGGACGGCGCCTCGCTGGAGCCGGTGCTGCGGTGGATGGAGGAGCGCCTCCACGAGCCGCTCACGCTCGAAGACATCGCCCAGCACGCGGCGCTGAGCGTGCGCACCCTCAACCGCCGCTTTCGCGAGCAGACGGGAACAACGCCCCTCCAGTGGATGCTCCGGACCCGGGTCCGCCGCGCCCAGCACCTGCTCGAAACCTCGGCGCACCCGGTGGAGACGATCGCCGGAAAGGTAGGCTTTGGCTCCGTGACTGCGTTTCGCGAGCACTTCCACCGGTTGGTGGCCACCAGCCCCCAGTCCTACCGCCGCGCCTTCCGCGCGCCGCGCTGAGGCAGGAAATAATATTCCAGGGAGAACGGCCGGAATTAAGTAGTAAACTCATCTTTCTCGTTTTTGTATTTACGGCGCAAGAATGCCGAAGTATGGGGTTGGCAAACAGCCAAAAGGGCATTCATGCGTTCTGAAAACATCAAGAAATGGATGACGCGGTCACTCCTGGCGTTGGGTTTGACCATGGGGTGCTCGAACGCGGGAGAGCAGCTGCCTCGCTATGAGGGAGAGATTCAGCTCTTCGCGGTCGACCATGCCGACGGCACGCACCGCATGGGATATGGTTTGCGGACCGCGGATGGACAGAGCTTCGAGCTGTCTTTCGACGGCGAGCCCCAGGTCCAGGCGGGAGACCGCGTGGTGATTCACGGCTACCTGGCCCCCGAGCGCGCCGCCTCCGAGCAGCCCGGCCAGGTGGGCGAGGTGCTCCGCGCCGAGTCCATCGAGGTGCTGCCGGCCTCCGCCGCCTCCAAGGATGGGCTCGCCACGTCGAGCGATGAGCTGGTGGGCGGAACGCCCCGGACGATCCGGGTCGCCGTCCTCCCCCTGGTGTTTCCGGGCTCGACCGCGGGAATCGACAACGCCACGGCCAAGCAACGCCTGGCGACGGTGCGCTCGTACTACCAGGAGATCTCCTATGGCACCTGGATTGTCGAAGGCGATGCCCTCGCGCCGCTGACCCTGGCGCGGCCCGCCAACTGCAACCTGGACACCATCAACAACGCGGCCCGCGCGGCGGCCAAGAGCCAGGGCATCAACCTGGATGTCTATGCCCACGTGGGATTTGTGATTCCCAACAACTCGGGCCTCAGCAACTGCGCCTGTGGTCTGGCGTGGGTGGGCCGTCCCCCCGCGTCGAACTCGCCCTCCATCGGCAATGGCAGTCTGTATACGTGCACGGATGCGAATGCCTTCGCGCACGAGTTTGGCCATGGCTTTGGCCTGAATCATGCCTCCACGGCCCGCTGCGGCGCCGGCGTGGCGTACAAGGCGAACCCCTACAGCAGCTGCACGCCGGATGAGTACGGCAACCGCTTCAACACCATGGGCGGCGGCCTGGGGCACATGAATGCCTTCCAGAAGTCCGCCATGAAGTGGCTGGACAAGTGCAACACGCTCCGGGTGACGAAGAGCGGCACGTTCGAGGTGACCGCCATCCACACGGCGTCCAACGCCACCCAGGCGCTGCAGATCCCCAACGGGGACAACGTGGGCGGCCGGCCGCTCTACTACTGGGTGGAGTACCGCAACCCGGCGCTCGCCACGTTCAACTCGGGCGCCACCGGCGCCGGCGTGCACGTCGGCGTCGCGCAGGACTTCCGCTCCTCGGACGGGGACACCCGCCCGCTGCTGCTGGATCTCGCCCCCGGCTATCCGAACAACCACCAGGACCCCCGGCTCACGGCGGGCCGGACGTTCCAGGACCCCAACGGCATCGCCATCTCGGTGCTGGAGCAGAACAACGAGCGGGCCGTCGTGCAGGTGACCCTGCCCGGTGGCGGCTCCGGAACGAACGTGTGCGCGGACAGCTCGGTGCCAGGCACCACCGCGCCCCAGGCGGGCGGAACCTACCAGCTGACCGCCGCGCACAGCGGCAAGTGCCTGGATGTGTCCAACTCGGGCACGGCGGACGGGAGCAACATCCAGCAGTGGGACTGCAACGGCACCAACGCCCAGGCCTTCCGCCTGGAGACCTCGGGCGCCGGCTACCGGCTCGTCAACATCAACAGTGGCAAGTGCGTGGACGTCGCCTCGTCGAGCGCCACGGATGGCGCCAACATCCAGCTCTACGCGTGCAACGGGACGAACGCCCAGGCCTTCCGCCTGCAGCAGCGGACGGACGGGAAGGGCTACAACCTCGCCAACGTCAACAGCAGCAAGTGCGCTGAAGTGGCGGGCTCGAGCACCGCGAGCGGCGCGAACGTCCAGCAGTGGGGCTGCAACAACGGCCTCAACCAGGCCTGGACGTTCTCCGCCCGCTGAGTCCGGGACGCGGGGCGGGGGACGCTGGCAGTCCCCCGCTTCCGCACCCTCGGACGGCGCTCCAGGAGGTCCCTGGCTTGCACGGTGGGTGGAGGAGCATGGGTGCACGGCTTGCCCGGGGCTCACAGGGGCCGGACATTGTCCCTGCAACCTCCACACAAGGAGCCAGGACCATGGCCGACAACAAGGGCAATCCGGTGAAGGGAGACGAGCGCACGGACACGGTGTCCTCGAAGGACCTCGAGCGGGAGTCGCGGCACCAGCGGCCGGACGAGCCCCGCCGGGATGCCTCCGATGAGGACGTGGGCGAGGACCGCATCCATCAAAAAGGCATCGGGGGCCATGGGGCCCAGGAGGGGACGGTCCCGCGCAGCGCGCCGCCCGTGAGCGACCGGCGCGAGTAGCCGCTTCCCCGGCGTGACGCCGCCCCCGGGCGGCGTTCTAGGCCTCCAGCCGGAGGCCGTACTTCTCCATCACCGAGCGCACTTTTGCGAAGTCGGGCGGCCCGCCCGCGTTGATGATCTCGCCGATCTCGCGAAAGTACTGTGGCCCGATGTTGGCCGGTGAGAACACGGTGAGGATCCGGGCCGGTGTGTCGTGCCGGTTGGCGAACGCGTGCACGTGGCCCCGGGGAGAGAAGCAGCGCTCCCCCGCGCGAAGCTCGTGCACGGTGTCCCCGACGCGGAAGGTGAACGTCCCTTCGAGCACGTGCACGGTCTCATCGACATCCGGGTGCGAGTGCGGTGGGGGCACGCGCGCGCCCGGCGGGACGAGCATCTCCGCCATCGAGAAATGGCCCTGGGTGTGCGTGCCGTCGACGAAGAAGCGCAGCTCCAGCTGGCCCACCTGGATCAACTGCTCACTCGGCTGATGCATGAATCCTCCCGCGTGAAATCACTCTATGGCACCGGGGCGGGGGTGTCAGGCCACGCGGCATTCCAAGAGGGATTGACTTATTCAGGAAATACTTGTTTTTGTGCTATTTTAACGTTGTCATTATATTCGGGTCTTGGTACAGGCGCGCCCACCTCACGATCCACCTCACGAAAGAGGAGGGCGCCATGCATTACGTAGCCTCACATCCCGTTGCCGCTTCACCGCGCAGGACCCGAATGCTGGGACTTGCCGCGGCCCTTCTGACGGCCAGCGCCGGTTGCACCAGCGCGCCCGAGGCTGGGCAGCAGCCCACGCCCCCTCCGGAGACCCAGCAGTCCGCGCTCGCGGCGAGCCTGCTGACGGTCACCTTGCAGACCTGGTCGAGCCACTACCTCGTGGCGGACAAGGGGGGCGGGGCCGACCTGATGGCCTACAGCACCCAGGCGAAGGAGTGGGAGACCTTCACGCTCACGGACGTCAACGGCGGCTCGCTCGCCAGCGGGGACGTGGTGACGCTGCAGAGCATCAGCGGCCAGTGGGGCTCGGCCATCAACGGCGGTGGCGGGGCCATCCGGTTCACGGCGACGGCGCCGCAGTCCTGGGAGCAGTTCACCATCGTGAAGCTCTCGGGCAGCGGCAACATCGTCAGCGGGGACAAGATTGCCCTGAAGACGGTGGTCACCGGCCAGTTCCTCTCGGCGGCCAACGCGGGCGGCAGCACGGTGGCGGCCTCGGGGGCCTCGGCCCGGGAGTGGGAGACGCTCACGCTGGGCATCCAGGCGGGCGGCGGCGGCGACGGGTCCGGTCTGGACTTCGGCCCCAACGTCTTCATCTTCGATCCGTCGATGTCCGCGCCGGCCATCCAGAGCCGGCTCAACAGCATCTTCGCGCAGCAGGAGAAGAACCACTTCGGCAACGAGCGGTACGCCTACTTCTTCAAGCCGGGCCAGTACAACCTCGACGTCCAGATCGGCTTCTACATGAGCGCGATCGGGCTCGGGCAGTCGCCCGATGACGTGACGATTACCGGCTCGGTGCGCACCAAGGCGGACTGGTTCCAGGGCAACGCCACGCAGAACTTCTGGCGCGGCATGGAGAACCTCTCCGTGGTGCCCACGCTGGACGGCAACACGATGGTGTGGGCCGTCTCCCAGGCCACCACCATGCGCCGCGTGCACGTGAAGGGCTCCATCAACCTGTGGGACAACGCGTGGAACAACGCCTGGTCGAGCGGTGGGTTCATCGCGGACTCGCGCATTGACGCCACCATCAACTCCGGCACCCAGCAGCAGTTCCTCACCCGCAACACCCGCCTGAACAACTGGCAGGGCCAGAACTGGAACATGGTGTTCGTGGGCGATGAGCAGGCGCCGTCGGGCACCTGGCCGAACCAAGTCTACACCGTGGTCGACACCACGCCGGTCATCCGCGAGAAGCCCTATCTGTTCATCGACGGCACGGGCAAGTACGCCGTGAAGGTTCCCTCGCTGCGCACGAACAGCAAGGGGACGACGTGGGCCACCGGCACGACGGCCGGCGCGGTCCTGTCCATCGACACGTTCCACATCGCCGTCGCGGGCCGGGACACGGCCGCCACGCTCAACGCGGCGCTCAGCGCGGGCAAGAACCTGATCATCACCCCCGGCATCTACCACCTCTCGGCCCCCTTGCAGGTGTCGAGGGCGGGGACGGTCATCCTGGGGCTCGGCCTGGCCACGCTCATCCCGGACAATGGCACCAGCGCGATGAACATCGCGGACGTGGACGGCGTGTCCGTGGCCGGCGTGCTCTTCGATGCCGGCGTCACCAACTCTCCCGTGCTGCTCACGCTGGGCAGCGCGCCCAGCGCGGTGGGCCATGCGGCCAACCCCACGGCGCTCTTCGATGTCTCGTGCCGGGTGGGCGGAGCGGCGGTGGGCAACGCGACGGCCTGCCTCACGGTCAACAGCAACGACGTGCTGCTCGACAACATCTGGATGTGGCGCGCGGACCACGGCAGCGGTGTGGGCTGGGACGTCAACAAGAGCATCAACGGCATCACCGTCAACGGCAACAACGTGTCTGCCTATGGCCTCTTCGTGGAGCACTTCGAGGGGTACCAGACCCTCTGGAATGGCAACGGGGGCCGCGTCTACTTCTACCAGTCCGAGATTCCCTACGACGTGCCGAACCAGAGCCGCTGGACGCATGACGGCGTGAAGGGCTACGCCTCGTACAAGGTCGCCAACTCGGTGACGAGCCACGACGCCCGCGGCCTCGGCATCTACTCGGTCTTCTGGAACCCGGTCATCCTGGAGAACGCCATCGAGTCGCCCAACCACCCCAATGTGAAGTTCCAGCACATGATTACCGTGTTCCTGGGAAGCACGCCGGGCGCGGCCATCAACCACATCATCAACGGCACCGGCGCCGCGGTCACCAACCAGAACATGGTGTCCAAGTCGTCCTACTAGCCGTGGGCGCGTGAGGCCGTCCCCCCGCAGGCCTGGAGGGCCCGGGGGGATTTTTTTGAGGGGGCGAGGAAACCCTGTCGCACACCCGCCGATAATAGGGGTGTTCGTATGACGGTGGTTGCCTCGCCACCGAAAGGGCCTCGACCATGACTGGCGTTTCTCGTTCTTCTGATAGCGCGTCGCGTTCGGCGAGCAGCTCGCGCTCGGTTGGCAGCTCTCAGTCCTCGCAGTCGAGCCGTTCGGTTTCCAGTGCCACCAGCGTCGGCGCCACGGCGAAGACGACGGGCCACAGCAGCCAGAGCAGCTTCACGGCGTCGAGCACCCAGCCGGGCAGGACGGCCGCGGGCTCGATGCACAACGGCGCGCGCGGTACGGATGTGGCCTCGCTCCAGGACAAGCTCCGCTCCGCGGGCTTCGACCCGGGCCGCAGCGACGGCGTGTTCGGCCCGCGCACGGAGCGCGCGGTGCGCGACTTCCAGCGCTCCCAGGGGCTGCAGTCCGATGGCATCGTGGGCCGCCGGACGTCCGGGGCGCTCAACGGCGCCGACCGCATGGAGGGGGGCCGCCCCGCCGCCGGTGGCGTCAACGGCACGGCGCGCCTCAACAACCAGCCCGACGGCCGTGGCATGACCACCGGCTCCATCACGGTGAACGGCAACACGTACCAGTTCAACTCCGGCTCGGGCCGGCTCTTCTCGACGCCGGAGGGCACCTACCGGGTGACGGCGCACCGCAACAGCCGCTCCGAGAACGCCTTCGTGCGCGACGGCGTCGGCTTCAGCTTCCGCATGGAGGACGCGCGCCGTCCCAACTCTGACGCCATGTACGACTCGCGCGCGGGCCGTGACCGCACGGCGCTGCGCATCCACCCGGACGGTGGCGCGCGGGGCACTGCGGGCTGCATCGGCGTGGTGGGCGATGCGGCGACGATGCGTCAGTTCCGCGACGACATGAACGCGGAGCTGCGCCGCAACGGTGGCTCGTACACGCTCCGCGTGCAGTAGCTTCGTCTCAGGGCTTCGGCGTGGGGGGCTGCTTGCGGAAGACCACGGTGAGGTTGTTGCTGGGCATCTCGACACTGCGCTCGTGAACGAGGCCCTGCTGGAGCGCCTCCTGGGTGACGGCCCCCAGCTCGCGCACGCCCCACGCAGGGTCCCGCTCGCGCAGCGAGGCATCGAAGGCGAGGTTGCTGGGCGCGGTGGCACGGCCCTCGACGAAGAAGGGGCCGTAGAAGACGAGCCGTCCGCCGGGAGGCAGGATGCGGGCTGCGCCCCGGAGGAGTCCCTGGCAGGAACGCCACGGGGCGATGTGGATCATGTTGACGCAGAGGATGGCGTCCGCGAAGTCCACGGGCCAGGTGTCCGCGGTGGCATCGAGCCGCAGGGGCTCCCGGAGGTTGGGCAAGGCCGCCTCGCTGCGCCAGGCCGCGATGCTCTCCAGCGCTTCCGGCTCTGCATCCGTGGGTTGCCAGGAGAGCCCCGGGAAGGCCTGAGCGAAGAAGACGGCATGCTGCCCGGTGCCGCTGGCCACCTCCAGCAAGATGCCCTGCGGGGGCAGCACCTCGCGCAGCACGGCGAGGAGGGGCTCACGGTTGCGCTCGGTGGCGGGGGCGTGGCGTTTCATGGCCCCCTTATCGCACGCCGCCTGCAACAGGGCTTGCCTGGACTGCCGCCGAAGACCGGGCCCACAACGTCAGCACCGCCGCGAGGATGGCCGGAAGCGTGACCGCGGGGAAATCACGCGCGAGCGCCGAGGGCCCGCAGATGCCCACCGCCACTTCCCAGACGTGAAAGAGGGCATGGCCCCAGAGCCAGAGCGTGGCCGCGCCCCAGAGGAAGATCCGCGCTTGCGACCGCGCGGCGCCCACGAGGAACGCGGTGCCAATGAGCAGAAAAACCAGCCCGATGTCGCGCACGAAGTGCTGGTTGAACGGGCCTGTCGAGATGACGCCCGGCACCGCCAGGTACCAGGTGCCGGGGGCCACGAGCATGAAGAGGCCGTTGGCCGCCATGGAGAGGCCAAGCAGCACCGCGGTGGCGATACAGATTTTCGTGAGGTTCATCGTGGCGCCTCAGGCCTGGAGGGTGGAACGGGTGAGCCACTCCTCGAAGCGGCTCGGCATGATGCGGGCGCCCGGGCCGGGCGTGAGCGAGTGGTCGTCGAGTGGGATGCCGAAGTAGGACGCCTGCGAATCGACGGAGATTGGGCGCGGGTCCTTGTGCGCGGTCAACCAGCGGGTGACGAACTCCGAGAGGGGACGCTTCTCCGGGCCTGCGATTTCGACCATCCCGTTCACAGGCTTCGCGAGCGCCACGCTGGCCAGCGCCGCCGCCACATCCTCGGCCGCGAGCGGCTGTAGCAAGGCGGGAGACAGGCGGACCGTGCCGCCGTGGCTTCCGGCCTCCGCGATGCTGCCCAGGAACTCGAAGAACTGCGTGGCGCGCACGAGCGTGTGGGGGACCGGGGAGGCCTGGATGAGCTTTTCCTGCGCCAGCTTCGCGCGGAAGTAGCCCGCGCCCTGCATGCGCTCGGTGCCGACGACCGACAGCGCGACGTGATGCCGGACGCCGGCGGCTTTCCCGGCTGCCAGCAGATTGCGGCTGGAGGTCTCGAAGAAGGCCATGACCGCCGTGTCCTCGAACGAGGGCGAGTTGGCCACGTCCACGACCACCTGCGCGCCGGCCAGTGCCTCCTGGAGCCCCTCTCCGGAGAGGGCGTTGACCCCCGTGGAAGGGGAGGCGGCGATCACCTCATGGTTCAGCGAGCGGAGCTGGGTGACGAGCTTCGTGCCAATCAATCCCGAGCCTCCGATGACGACGATCTTCATGGATGTGCTCCCGTGTCCGCATGGGCGAGGGTCCACCGGCGGTACCGGCCCCTCGGTTTTGACCCGAAGACGAGGGGGCCCCTCCGCGTGTGACATGCCGTGCCGGAATCTTTTCGGGGAGGTCGGCTTCAGTCCCGCAGCCGTGCGGCGAGGCGCGTGAAGCGCTTCTGGGTCTCCCCGTTGCGCACCGCGATTCCCAGCGCCTTCCGGCTTCCCACCAGTACCACCAGCTTCCTGCCGCGCGTCACACCGGTGTAGAGCAGGTTGCGCTGCAAGAGCGTGTAGTGCTGCGTGTGCAGGGGCAGCACCACACACGGGTACTCGCTGCCCTGCGATTTGTGCACGCTCGTGGCGTAGGCGAGCACCAGCTCGTCGAGGTCCCCCCAGGCGTAGTCCACCGGCCGCCCGTCGTAGCGCACCACCAGCGCCTGCTCCTCCCGGTCGATGGACTCCACCCGCCCGATGTCTCCGTTGAAGACGCCGAGCTCGTAGTTGTTGCGCACCTGCATCACCTTGTCGCCCACCCGGAACGTCCGGCTGCCCCGGGCGAGCTCCTCCCCAGAGGGATTCAGGTGCTCCTGGAGCGCGGTGTTGAGGCTCGCGGTGCCGATGAGGCCCCGGTTCATCGGGACGAGCACCTGCACCTCGTCCACCGGGTGCAGCCCGAAGCGGCGCGGAATGCGCTCCTTCACCAGCGTCTTGAGGGCCGCGAGGATGGCCTCGGGCTCCTCCTTCTCGATGAAGTAGAAGTCGGCCAGCGCGTCCGCGGGGGGCTCCTGGGGCATCTCCCCCTGATTGATGCGGTGGGCATTGGTGATGATGAGGCTGGCCTGGGCCTGGCGGAAGATGTGCTTCAGCCGCACCACCGGTACATGCCCGGAGGCGATGATGTCCTGGAGGACGCTCCCCGGCCCCACGCTCGGCAGCTGATCCACATCCCCCACGAGCAGCAGCTGGCAGTGGGGCGGCAGCGCCTTGAGCACGTTGAGCATGAGCACGGTGTCCACCATGGACACCTCGTCGAGCACCAGCACGTCGGCCTGGAGGGGGTTGTTCCGGTCTCGCAGGAAGCCGTGGGTGCGGGGGTTGTATTCGAGCAGCCGGTGGATGGTCTCCGCTTCCCGCCCCGTCGTCTCCCCCAGCCGCTTGGCCGCGCGTCCGGTGGGCGCCGAGAGCAGGATGCGGCGCTCCTTCTTCTCCAGGATGGAGAGGAGGACGTTGACCAGCGTCGTCTTCCCGGTGCCCGGGCCGCCGGTGATGACCAGCACCTTGGACACCATGGCCTGCCGCACCGCCTCCTTCTGCTCGGGCGCCAGCGAGAGGCCCTGGCGGCCCTCGGCCCAGGCAATGGCCCGCTCCACGTCCACTTCCAGGGGCCGCGCGGGCCAGGCGTGGAGCGCCTTGAGGAGGTTGGCGACCCCGAGCTCCGAGACGTGGAGGGCTCTCAGGTACACCGCCTCGCAGGCATCCTCGGGGCGGGGGTGGGCCAGGGCGCTGGCCCCCTCCACGGCGATGTACTCGGCGGCGTCGAGCCGGGTGATGGCCGCCTCCACGAGCGGGGGCGTGACTTCCAGCAGCTCCACCGTTCGCGCGGTGAGCTTCTCGCGCGGCGCGTAGAGGTGGCCGTCCTCGGAGAACTCGCGGAGCACGTGCAACACCCCCGCCTCGGCGCGCTTCGGCGAGTCGGAGGGCACGCCGAGCGACTGGGCGATGCGGTCGGCCGTGCGAAAGCCGATGCCGTACACGTCGATGGCCAGCCGGTAGGGGTTGTCCCGCACGACGTCAATCGCCCGGGCGCCGTACTGCTTGTAGACCTTCACCGCGAAGCTGGCCGGCACCTCGTGGGATTGCAGGAAGACCATCACCTGGCGGATGTCACGCTGCTCGGCCCAGGTCTCGCGCAAAAGCTTGCGGCGCTTCTCCCCGAAGCCCTTCACCTCCGCCAACCGCTCGGGCTTCGAGTCGATGATGTCCAGCGTCTCCATGCCGAAGTGCGCCACCAGGCGCTTGGCCATCGCCGGGCCCACGCCCTTCACCAACCCGCTGCCGAGGTATTTCTCGATGCCCACCAGCGTCGCAGGCTTCACTGTCGCGAAGGAGAGGACCCGGAACTGCTCCCCGTACTTGCGGTCCTGCACCCACTGGCCGGTGAGGCGCAGGGACTCCCCGGGCTGGACGCCCAGGAGGTTGCCCACCGCGGTGATGGGCTCCTTGCGTCCGGAGACCACCACCCGCACCACGCTCCAGGCGGCCTCCTCGTTGGTGTAGGTGACGCGCTCGAGGCTTCCCTCCAGGGTGAGCGAGGGGCGCGCGGGGGCATCGCGGCTTCCAGGGCTCCCTTCCCGCGTGGCGGGCAGGAGGCCCGCCCCATCGGCGGCGTAGACCGAGGAGGGACGGGAGGCGGACATAGCGCTGGAAATTATCAGGGAGCGAGCCCCCAAGGCAGTGAAAGACCCGGGGCCGTTGAGGGGCAGGATGCCGAGGGGACGGCCGGCCAGGCGGCTGCGGAATGCCCTCAAGCATCCTGCATTTCGGGGTAGTGGCAGCCTGTCTCTGCGGCTAAATGATGCTCCGTCCACAGCGGAGAGCGTTGCCTTGACATCGAAGGATCAGCAGCAGGAACCCTACGGCGACATCTTTGTTGGCGACGGCGAGATGGCCAAGCTGATGCGGGCCCACGACTGGGCCTCCACTTCCTTGGGCGCGCCGGAGCACTGGCCGAACGCGCTGAAGGTGGCCCTTCGGCTGCTGCTCACCTCGCGGTTCGAGATGTGGCTGGGCTGGGGCCCCGACATCCACTTCTTCTACAACGACGCCTACCGGCCGACGCTGGGCGTCAAGCACCCGAAGTCGCTCGGGATGCCGACCCAGCTCCTGTGGCCCGAGATCTGGGACGACATCAAGGGCCGCCTGAAGACCGTCTACGAGCGGGGAGAGGCGACCTGGGACCGGGCCCTGCTGCTGGTCCTGCACCGCAACGGCTATCCCGAGGAGACCTATCACACCTTCTCCTATAGCCCGCTGCTCGGCGACAGCGGCAAGGTGGAAGGGGTGTTCTGCGCCGTCTCGGAAGAGACGGACCGGGTGATCAGCGAGCGCCGCCTGGGTTCGCTGCGCACGCTGGCCTCCCGGCTTGCTCCGGCCTCGAGCCGGGCCGAGGTGCTCGACGCTGTCCGGGAGGGGCTCGGCGGCAATCTGCATGATCTCCCCTTCAGCCTGACCTATCTGTTCGACGAGGAGGGCCAGGGGCATCTGGCCTGCGCGACCGGGATTGCGCCCGGCCATGGCTGCGCGCCCGCGACCCTGGCCCCCCGCGGCGGCATCTGGGACCTGAGCTCCATCTGGGCCGGCGAGGCCCACGTGACGGCGGACCTCTGCGACTGCGAGGCCCTGCCGGCGGGCGCCTGGAACCGTCCTCCGGCCACCGCCGCGGTGCTTCCGCTGATCGGCCAGGGGGGGGAGCGCCCGCGAGGAGCGATGATCGTCGGGCTGAACCCCTACCGCCCGGTGGACGAGAGCTATGTGCCGTTCCTGAAGCTCCTGGTGGGGCAGGTGGCGTCCAGCCTGGCCAGCGCCGAGGCGCACGAAGCCGCGCGCCAGCGGGCCGCGGCGCTGACAGAGGCCGTGGAGCTGCGCCAGAAGGCGGCCGAGGTCCTGCGCCAGGCCAACGCGCAGCTGACCTCCGAGGTCGAGCTGCGCACCCAGGAGCGCGACCGCTTCCGCGCGCTGTTCCAGCAGGCGCCCAGCTTCATGTGCATCCTGTCCGGCCCGGACCACGTGTTCGAGCTGGTCAACGACGCTTACCTGCAGCTGGCCGGCCACCGCGACCTGAACGGCCTTCCGGTGCGCAAGGCCCTGCCGGAGGTCGCGGGCCAGGGCTTCTTCGAGCTGCTGGACGGGGTCTATACGAAGGGCGAGGCCTTCGTGGGCCGCAACATGCCGGTGATGCTCCAGCGCACGCGCGGCGCTGCGCTGGAGGAGCGCTTCGTCCACCTCGTCTACCAGCCGATCCTGGCGCCGGACGGCAAAGTGTCCGGCATCTTCGTCGACGGCTACGACGTCACGCACCAGAAGCGCGCCGAAGAGCAACTGCAGCACCTGAACCAGACGCTCGAGCAGCGGGTCGCGGCGCGCACGGACGAACTGGCGGACGCGCTCGAGCGCCTGCGGCGGGAGACGGCCGAACGGCGGGAGATGGAGGCGGCGCTCCGCCAGGCCCAGAAGATCGAGGCCCTCGGCAAGCTCACGGGGGGCGTCGCCCATGACTTCAACAACCTCCTGCAGGTGATCAGCGGAAACCTGCAGCTGCTGGCGAAGGACATCACCGGCAACGCCCGGGCCGAGACCCGCGTACAGAACGCCCTGGCCGGGGTGGCGCGAGGCTCGAAGCTGGCCTCGCAGCTCCTGGCCTTCGGCCGCCGTCAGCCGCTGGAGCCCAAGGTGGTGCACCTGGGCCGCCTGCTGAAGAACATGGATGATCTGCTGCGGCGGGCGCTGGGCGAGGACATCGAGATCGAAACCGTGGTCTCGGGGGGGCTGTGGAACACCCTGGTCGACCCGAATCAGATCGAGAACGCCATCCTCAACCTGGCGATCAACGCCCGGGACGCCATGCAGAACGGTGGCCGGCTGACGATCGAGGCGGGCAACGCCCAGCTGGACGGCGAGTACGCGCGCCAGCACGAGGAGGTGAAGCCCGGTCAATATGTGATGATCGCCGTCACCGACACCGGCTCTGGAATCCCTGCGGACATCCTGGAGCGCGTGTTCGAGCCCTTCTTCAGCACCAAGCCGGAAGGGAAAGGGACCGGTCTGGGGCTCTCGATGGTCCACGGACTGGTCAAGCAGTCCGGCGGCCATATCAAGATCTACAGCGAGGTCGGCGAGGGCACGACCATCAAGCTGTACCTGCCGCGCGTCGCCCAGAGCGAGGACGTTCTCACCGACATCAGCAAGGCGCCGGTGCGCGGCGGGACCGAGACCATCCTGGTGGCCGAGGACGACGACGACGTGCGGGAGACCGCGGTTGGCCTGCTCTCCGAGCTTGGCTACCGGGTGCTCAAGGCCCGGGATGCGGCCAGCGCGCTGAGCGTCATCGACAGCGGAATCCCGGTCGACCTCCTGTTCACGGACGTGGTGATGCCCGGCCCGCTGCGGAGCCCGGACCTCGCCCGCAAGGCCAAGGAGCGCCTCCCTCATATCGGGGTGCTGTTCACCTCGGGCTACACCGAGAACGCCATCGTCCACCACGGGCGGCTGGACGCGGGGGTGGAGCTGCTCTCCAAGCCCTACACGCGCGAGGCTCTGGCCCGGAAGGTGCGGCACGTGCTGGGCAACGAAGCGCAGCACCGGCTGGTCAAGCAGCAGCAGGCCGAGGCGCCCGCGCCGAGCCCGGCAGCGCAGGACGTGCCACGCCGCCTGACGATCGTGCTGGTCGAAGACGACGAACTCATCCGGTTGAACACGGCCGAGCACCTGATGGAGCAGGGGCACGTGGTGGTGGAGGCCCAGGACGCCGGAAGCGCGCTCACCGCGCTTTCCGCCCACCCGGCGGACGTGCTCCTGACCGACGTGGGGCTACCGGGGCGTTCGGGCGCGGAGCTGGCGCGCGAGGCCGTCGCCCGCTGGCCGCACTTGAGGGTGATCTTCGCCAGCGGCGATGACGCGGGATTGACGGAATCGGGCCTGCCGGACGCCATGGTGCTGCTGAAGCCCTATACGCCCAAGGACCTGGCGGCAGCCCTGGCCAAGCAAATACAGAGGACGGGCCCGCGCAAGTCCTCCTGAGCCGGGGCGCATGGCTAGAGCGAGTAGCCGCCATCGCTGACCAGGCAGGTGCCGGTCACGTATCCCGTGTGCTCGGACAGCAGGAAGGCGATCTGCTCGGCGATCTCCTCGGGCTTGGCGAACCGGCCGAGCGGGGTGGCGGCCGAGGCCAGGGCTTTGTACGCCGCTTCTTCACCCATCTTCCCGGCCATCTCCTTGAACATCGGCACTTCGGTCCAGATCCGCGTCTCGACTCCGCCGGGCGCGATCGCGTTCACGCGGATGCGGCTGGGGGCGCCTTCCTTGGCGGCGACCCGGGCAAGCTGAATGACCGCCGCCTTGGACGCCGCATACGCTGCGATCCCCGGCTCTGCCTTCACCCCAGCCACGGAGGCCGTCAGCACCACGGCGCCACCGCGCCCGCCTTGAAGGAGCGCGCGCATGGCGGCTTGAAGCGTCAAGAACGCGCCATCGAGGTTGACCGACATGACGCGCCGCCACTCGGCCAGAGAGGTCTCGGCGATGGGACCGCTCGCTGCGATACCGGCATTCACCAGCGCATGGGTGAGCCCGGTCAGGTTGGCGCCGGCCCAGAGCTGCTCGTCCGCCACGTCGCCGATGAGCACCTGCCGCTCGCATGGCAGCGAAGCGGCGAAGCCGCGCAGCCGGTCCTCGTCGCGGTCGACGAGGATCAGCTTCTGGGCGCCGCCCGCGGCGAGCCGGGTCGCGGCTGCGGCGCCGATGCCGGAAGCCGCGCCGGTGATGAGGACAGTCGCGTTGAGAAAGTCGTTCATGGCTCGACTTTAGCTACTCGTCGGCGTCCTCGGTGAGCACGTCGATGTTCTCGATCCCCACGGGGCAGTACTCGTAGTACTGCACCTGGTACCGGATGTGCAGGCTCCCGTCCTTCACGCAGCGCTTCATCAACTCTGGAAGGCCGTCGTTCCTGTGCAGCTCCTCGAGGACGGTCTTCCGCTTGGCAATCTGCTCCTCGCCCGCGGAGCGCCCGGTGGGGCTGTTCGGTTTGATCTCAATTACCTCGCAGGAACCGTCCGAGATGTTCACACAGTCGATCCGGCCTCCTGGGATTTCGTACTCCATCGCCGTGCAGCCGGTCTGGAGCGCGAGGTGCTTCTTGTTCCCGTTCTCGAGGTACATGTTGACCATGGGGTTGTTCCTGCCGCGGAGGATCCCCAGGTTCCCCGCCTCCTCGAGGCGCTTGTAGGCCGCGGTCATGTTCCGCTTCTGGCGGCTCACCTCGGCCTTGAGGGCAGGGGTCTTCGTCGATTCGAAGGCCTTCAGGTCGTCCAGCAGCCGCTGGAGCCGTTCGAGGTACAGGCGCTGCAAGTTCCCCATGGTTGATGCCACCTCATCGGCCACCCGCTGCACGCGGTCGGCGAGCTGGTATTCGTCCTGATCGCAGAACGCCTGGAGGAGCTTGTCGGCGTTCTCCTGGCGGAACTTTCCGCCGGGCTTCATGTCGCGGCGTTCCTTCTTCCACGCCTCATAATCCCCAGCGATGCGCTCGAGGGTCGTCTTCACGAGCAGGTCCCGATCCTTGAGCATCCTGAGCGCGTTCACGACCTCCGGGTTGTTCAGGCCCTGGGCAAGATTGCCGCACGCGGTCCTCGACTCCTCGAGCCGGGTCTTCATGTGCCCCTGCATGGCACCCGCTGTCTCCTGGACGCGATCGCGGACCGCCCGCCAGTTGCCTTCGTCGAACGAGAAGCGCTTCGACTCCTCGAGGAGCCGCTCCTGTTCGCCCAACGTCCGCTCCGCGGCTTCGAGCTGCTGGCGCGTCTCGGCGGCGAACTTCTCGGCCCGCTCGGTGACGGTCTGGACGCCCTCCTCGGCGTCATCAGGGGCGTTGAGGTACGCCCGCACCGTACCCATGAGCTGGTCTTCGGTGGTCTTGCACGCCGCGGGGAGTGGGTCGAACGAGAACTGCTGCTGTTTCACCTGCTTGAGGAGCTCGAGCGAGCGGCGGAGCTCCTGGGTTTTGCCCGGCCAGACCTCGGTCATCTGCTTCGCGGCGTCGTCTTCGCCGCGCGCGTTCCGGAGCTGCTCCAACTGCGACGCGATCTCGGTGTTGTAGCCGAGCGCGGAGTCGAGCTCCGAGGTGCCAGTGCTCGCGCCGGCCCCCGAAAGGGCGGAGCTTGTCTGGTCCAGAAGCTGGATGAGCTTCCCGGTGGCCTCCCGGCGTACCTGCTCGCCGTCGTCCTCGTCCGCCCCCGCGGGCGCGGCGGCGAGGATCGCGAGCGTAAGGAATGCGGCCAGTCTCGTCTTCATGGTGAGTTCCCCGATCTCCAGAAAGAGAGGGAGAGCTCAGGGCGGATGTGACGAGCAGGGGGCGGATGAACAGGCCCTGCGAGAAGCCCGTAGACTGAAGGAACAGGCGCTTCTAATCATCGGGGATGTCGAGCTTGCCCACGAACGCCAGCAACTGCTGAAACGCCTTCTCGAAGGGAATGAACGACGCGCGGGTCGAACCCTTGAGGGCGTCGTAGTCCACGAGTGCCCGGTTCTTGACCTCGGCATGGTTGAAGGCAGCCCGCGAGACCCGCACCTCCCGCGCCTCGGCTTTCCTTTTCAGATACTCGGAGACACGTGCGGTATCGAGATCTACGTCCGACCGTAAAAGCACTGCGATATCCAGCAGATCCTGCCTGCGGTTCCGATTGCGAATCGGCTGCTGGAGGAGTGCTCGAAGCTTCTCCGCGACAATGTCATTGACCGTACTCACTCGGAGCAGGTTCACCCCCTGAACATCAATGTCCTGGGTATCGCAAATGGGCTCATTGAGACTGATGTCCAGGGGGATGATGTTCGGGCAGGGTTGCCCTTTGGCGATGCGCTCCTGGTTCCGAGGCTCATCGGGAAGCGCATACCCGATGGTGACGGCATAGGTGACGAAGGTCTTCTCCGCGCCTGGCGGCTGGCGCTCGACTTTTTGAACGCGGAAAGCGACCCCCAACACGCGCTGAACCTGCTCCAAACCTTGGGTCAGATGCTTCCGCAGTTGCGCCTCATCCAGGGACGGGTCCGTAGAGGAGAAGTCCAAGTCCTTGGTGCTCCGATTCGGATGCCAGACGAAATCGAGGGCATTGCCGCCCTTGAATACCAGGATGCGGCTCAAGATCCTCGATCCCGCGATCGCCCGGAGCACGGCGTACTGAGTGAACCGTCCCCGGGCTTCTGTCACGGAAAGGCTGTGACGCTCGGCCCACGCAGGGATTTCCTGGAACACCGAAGGATAGGTCGTCTTCACCCGGTCCCTCCAAGGACATCAATGGGCGCGTTGATCGACAGCTTCCAACGCTCACTGAAATCCGGTTTGAAGGGAGCCCCCCCGAAGAGCTTGCTGGAACCGCCCCGCTTGGCTTGGGCGGGCCACTGATCCACCAGGGGGTGGGTCAGCCCGAGCTGTTCCAAGACGAACCCTACGCGCTGCTTGAGGATTGCGACGTTGAACTGCTCCACGAGTTCGACCAGCTGGTTGACGTCCAGCGTGTCCCGGGTCCGTGCCCACGCGTCCAAGACCGGACCAATGCCGCCACACCACTCTGGATGCAACAGACCATCCACCAGCGTCCGTTCGGGGGTGGTCACGCGGACCGGATACCCGTTGGGCCGGTATTCCGCTGTCCCGATCAAGGCGGTGCCCCTCGAAAGGGAGTGCCAGCGAATCGGGGTCTCCTTGATTTTATCCGCCGTGCGTCCACGGACCAGCGACACGCCCAGCCACAAGCCCTCCCAGTCTCCTTCCCGGGTCCCTGGTGGAAGGATGCCCCCTGTATGACCCGAAGGCAGAAGCGCATGGAGTTCCTTGGGAAACTCCTCCGTCATTCCGTGGAAGACGAGCGCCGTGACGTGGCTCAAGGCCGCGTAGGGGTGGAGTTCCATGAGGATCTCCTCCTCTCGGACGCCCCCAGCCTGCACAAAGGGAGACTTGGCTTCGTAAATGCGTGAGAGCCCCTGGAGAGGCCCCAGATCACCGTTCTGGACCAAGCGTTTGAGGATCGCGTGGATCTCCTCCAACCTGCCGGGAGCACTCTCCCATCGCCGCGCGTCAGCCGGTATTCGCTGCGTCGCACGTCTCACCAGGAGCAGCGCACGCCAGTCGGAGATGACCTTCCGCTGCTCTGCAGCCATCTCCTCCAGCAGAGCTTGACTGTAGGTAACTTTTCTCAAGACTTTGTCAGTAGGATGTTACCCATCGTCCTAAGGACGATGGGTAACATCCTTAGAGCAAATTGTCAACAGGATAGGCTCGCCTGCCTGCCCGGTTGCCGAGCGCTGAGGTCCCTCATATCGAAGAAAACGAGGACAAAGAAAAACCCAGCAACCCTTTAAGATTGCTGGGCTTCTCGGGAGCGAGGCGGCGGGATTCGAACCCGCTGCCGCTACTGCTGCGTTCCCGTCATCGACTCGAGCAGGTGGATGAGGGACTGCCGCTCCTCGGTGGTGAGCTTGAGCTCCACGATGGTGGAGGTCTTCACCCCCGTGAACGCGCTCGCGGGCTCGCCGCCCTTGTCGTAGAAGTCGACGACATCCCCCAGCGTGACCAGCTCCCCCGTGTGCATGTACGGCCCGGTGAGCGCGATGTTGCGCAGGGTGGGCGTCTTGTAGGCCCCCTCCATCTCCGTGCGCTTGTTCTGCAGATCCAGCTGCATCGCGGGGAGCCGCGTCGCATCCAGCCCCGTCCTGTTGTCGCTGTAGCGTCCCGCGGCGTTGAACGGCCAGTCCAGCATGGGCTGCATGGCGACGTACTGCCCGGCGGCGCTCGGCGTCGTGTCCTTCACGCCAATGTTGTGGAACAGGTTGTCGCTCATCGTCGCGCCCTTGTGGCAGACGATGCACTGGCCCTTGCGGAAGTAAGTCTTCAGCCCGAGGAACGCCGGATCCGCCTCGACCTGGGCCTGGCTGACATCCACGGCGGCGATGAAGCGCCGCACGTCCTCGTCGAACGGCGCGTTCGTGCGGTTGATCTTCCGCTCGTACGCCTGCATCAGCTTGCCCACGTTCGCGAGCACCTCGTTGCCATCCACCGTCTCCTCCGGCGTCTTGCCGAAGATGTCCTGGTAGGAGGTGGCGTACGCCTCGGTGAGGCGCGCCCGGACGATGTCCGCGTTCGAGTTCATCTCGTAGGGGTTCGTCAGCGGCAGGATGGCCTGGTTCCACAGCCGGTCCGCGCGCCCGTCCCACATGAACCAGCGGTTGTAGTCCGCGTTGAGCGTGGTGGGCGGGTTGCGTGCCGTCAGGTGCCCATCGCAGCCTTCCGCGAAGGCCGTGTCGACCGTCTTGCCCTCGCCGCCGTGGCAGCTCGCGCAGGCGACCGTGCCGCACCCCGACAGCTTCTTGTCGTTGAACAGCGCCAGGCCCAGCTCCGCCGCCCGGCTGTCATCCGCGAACCGGTTCGTCGAGTCCACCGGTGGGCGCCTCGTCAGCGTGTGCAACTCCTGCAGCAGCGCCAGCTCATCGAAGGAGGGAAAAATCTCTTCGGATCCACACGCGCCCGTCAGCAGACTCACCAGGGCCAATGCCAGCAGGTGGGGGCTCGGACGATTCGCCTTCTTCACAGGTGCTCCTTCGGCATGGCAGGACGGCGTGCGAGCCAGGCTCCGCCCAGTCCGCGTGTTAACCTTGCCGTGCTCACGGGGAATAAATCAATCCAGGGTGGATGTGACAGCCCCTGTTTCGCTGCTTGCTTGCCCGCTGAGAAGAAGGGAAATGGGTCGAGGTTTCCCTAGCGGCCGCAGGTGAGCCGGAAGTCCCGGGTCGCGGTCTCGTAGTCGCGGAGCCGGAGCTCCACGTGGTCCGGCGTGAGGACAGGCGCCGCCCCCGCGTCGCACCGCCAGTCGGGGCTTGCCGTCACGGTCAGCACCAGGTCCGCCTGGCTGGGCAGGCTCGAGGTGACGTACAGGCAGCGGCCGCGGCTGGGCTTCACCAGGAGGTTGCCCAGGGCGTTGTCCGGCTCCCTCGCATGGGCCACCTGGACCTTCAGCCCGGCGCAGGGGGTCTTGCCCACCTCCAGGCCGGGCGTGGACAGCGCCACGATGCCGGTGAGGGTGGCAGTGCCCTCGCGCTCCAGGCGGTGCGCGCCCGGGTGGGACGCGCATCCCAGCAGCGCGAGGAAGAGGGCAGCAGCGGAGGTTCGGAGCATGGTCTTCCTTTCCGGGGCCCCGTCTACGGCCAGCTTCCCAGCATGTCCAGCGAGGCCTTGGCCTGCACCTGCCCGTGGACGGGCTCCGGGTTCTTTCCCGGGGGCGTGCGCTGGACCGACAGCGGCACCGCGCTGCGCTGGATGTAGGCGATGACGCCCGCGTGGGCTGGCGGCCGCCTTGAGGGGGCCCTGCGGTACAAGGGGCGCACCCGCGTGGGAGATGCAGGAGGGGTGATGACGCAGGAGATGTCCGAGGCGAGGCTCCAGGCGGTGTGGGCCTTGCCGCCCGAGCGGCGCCATGCCTGGTTCGTGCAGCGGGTCCGCGAGTCGGGCGAGGTGTGGGGCCTGTACGCGAACGGCTGGGCGCTGGCCCAGGATGCGCAGGGCAACGATGTGCTGCCGTTGTGGCCGGGGGCCGCGTTCGCCCAGCGGTGCGCCACGCGGATGTGGGCCGCCTATGCGCCCCGGCGGGTGGCGCTGGCCGAGCTGCTGGAGGAGATGCTGCCCGAGCTGGCCGCGGAGGGCATTCCGGTGGGGGTCTTCTTCAACCCGGACGGAGAGGGCTGGCCGGTGGCGGCCGAGGAGCTTGGCGCCCAGCTCGTGGGTCACGCCCGCGCCTGAAGCGGCCGGCCCTTCTCGGGAGGAGGGCTTGCTCTCCCGGTGAGCCCTGTGGTGCGCTCACCGGGCACGATGACCAACGAACTCTCAGAGTCGCCCCGCAGCCTCGGACGCTATGAACTCGTCCACCTGCTGGGCCAGGGCGGAATGGGCGAGGTGTACCTGGCCCGGATTTCCGGCGCGGCGGGCTTCGAGAAGCCGTGCATCGTGAAGACCATCCTGCCCACCTTGCTCAAGGACGGGCAGTTCCTGGAGCGTTTCCACCACGAGGCCAAGGTGCTGGTGCACCTGGTCCACTCGTCCATTGCCCAGGTGTATGACATGGGCGAGACGGACGGCACCTATTACATGGCGCTCGAGTACGTGGCCGGGGTGGATGTGGCGCACCTGGCCGAGCAGTCGCGCGAGAAGCGGCTGCCCTTCCCGGTGCCGGTGGCGCTTTCGCTCGCCCAGCGCATCGCCGAGGGGCTGGGCTATGCCCACCGCAAGACGGGCCTGGATGGCATGCCGCTGGGCATCGTCCACCGGGATGTGTCCCCGCACAACGTGATGGTGTCCTACGAGGGCGAAGTCAAAGTCATCGACTTCGGCCTCGCCAAGTCCGCGGCGCGCAGCAAGTACACGCTGCCCGCCACGGTGATGGGCAAGCTGGGGTACATGTCCCCGGAGCAGGCCCGGGCCGAGCCGTTGGATCACCGCAGCGACATCTACTCCTGCGGGGTGGTGCTCTGGGAGCTGCTGGCGGGTCGGCCCCTGGTTCCGCATGGGACGGTGGGCGAGATGATGGCCGCCATGGCCCACCCCACCGTGCCCTCGCTGCGAGAGGTGCGGCCGGAGGTCAGCCCCGCGCTCGAGGCGGTGGTGCGCCGCGCCCTGGAGCCGCTTCCCCACAACCGGTATGCCCGCACCGATGACTTCGCGCGCGCGCTCAACGCGCAGCTCGTGGAGTCCGGGGTGCCGCTGAGCACCGAGGACGTGGGCACCTTCGTGCGGGCGGTGTGCCCCGAGGCCTTCTCCGCGCAGCGCAAGCTCATCTCCAGCCTCTCCCGTGAGCGCCCGGAACCCATGCCCCCGTCCCCGACGGCGCACGGGTTGCCGGCCGTGGGGGTGGCCCCGCCCCATGCCCCGGGCGTGGGCCCGGTGGGGCTGGAGGCCACCTCGGTGCGTCCCCTGCATCCGCAGGCGGACGACAGCGCCCCGATTCATCCGGTGGCCACCTTGATGCAGGGCAGCCTGGGACATGCCCGGCCTCCGGTGGATGCCCTGGCGCCCGCGGCCCATGCGTCTCAGGTGTCTCCCGCCTCGCGGCGGGTGATGGTGCTCGCGCTGGGGTTCGCCGCGTTCGGGCTGGTGAGCGCCTCCGTGGGGGCCACCCTGTACGTCATGAGTGGCCCCGGGAGGGGGCCTCCCCCCGGGATGGAGGGGCATCCGCCCGGGCCCCCGCCCTTTCCCCATGCGGAGCGCGGGCCCCCCGGAGCCAGGCCCCCGCCGGGGCCGCCGCCTTTCCCGCCGGGGAACGCACCCCCCGGTGCGCCGGGAGCGGACCCGCTCCGCGCCACGCCCGTCCGGGCCTCGGCCGAGCCAGCCCCCGTGGCCCATGCCGTGGAGACGCAGCCCGCGGGGGCTCCTGAGCCGAAAGTGCCCGCGCCCGCCCGGATCTGGGTGAGCAACGCCGTGCAGGTGCACGCGCGTGGCAACAACGGCTACGGGATTCCCGTGGGGAGCGCCACGGGCCTCAAGCCGGAGATGGTCTTGCAGGTGGTGGGGCCTTCGGGGCCCAAGGGCCTGCGGAAGGTGCTGGGCCAGGCCACCGTGGAGCAGGTGGTGGGGCGGGTCACCACGGTGCGTCTGGATGCCGCGGCGCTCAAGGCGCAGGGGCCTCGCTACGTGGCGTTGCCCGATGCCCGGCCCGCGCCTGCGTCCGCCGAGGCCAAGGTCCGGGTGCTGGAGGGGGGCGCGAAGATTTCGGGCCTCAAGCACCTGAACAAGAGAATCACCCTCTACAACGGGGAAGACGAAGCGCTGACGAGCTGCGTGGCGACCCTGTCCGGCAAGCGCCGTCTGGCCGTGGGCACGTTGCCCAAGGGCTTCAAGGACTACGCCTGGCGGTACGTGCGCCTCCAGGCTGATGCGCCCGAGGTGCCGGCCGGCACCCTGCGCCTCCAGTGCACCGAGGGGAGTGCGGACTTCGCCTTTCCGGAATGAGCGGCCTCACGGCGCCAGGCGCGAGGCCACCTCGGGGCACTGCGCCACCAGGGGCTTGGCCTCCGGGGTGTTCGCCTTCGCCTCGCGCACGAGGCGGGAGAGCGAGCGCTGGCACATCCAGGTGTCCTGGTGCCGCCGGTAGCCGTGGCAGCACTTCCAGCCGATGAGCGTGGTGTCCAGGTAGGAGAAGGCTTCGTGCCGGGTGGGCAGGGCGATGAAGCCCAGGGCCACGGCGAGCGCGGCCACCCAGGGAAGCTGCCAGGAGAGTCCCCGGAGCCAGGGACCCAGGCCCGGGGCGGGGCGCTCCCCATGCACCTGGAGCAGCCGGTCCAGGGGGCGGGCGGGCAACAGGGGAACGAGGAACAGGTCCGGCAGGGTGGTGAACGCCCGGAGCAGGGCCCGGAGCGGCCCGGGTGGGGTGCCCTGGGCGGATACCAGTTGAACGTCGAACAGCCGGCGTCCCAGCGTCCACCCCCGCAGTCCTCCCACCATCCCCACGAGCAGCCACAGGGCCGCCATGGCGGCCAGCACGGAGGCGCGGCTCTGTTCCAGGTCCAGGGCCCGGGCGGCGCCCCAGCCCAGGAGCCCCGCGGTGCCCAGGTCCAGCAGGTCCGCGCCCCACAGCCGGAACCGGGACCGGGTGTGGACCTGCCCCAGGTGTGATGTGAACAACGCCCCTTCGCTCATCCGCCGACCCCCTTCACCGGGTAACATCCTCGTCCGTCCAGGGTCTGTCCCCGCGTCCGTCCGGGCGGGGACCGTATTGCCCCCGCTCCGTCCTGTCTTCATGCTTGCTTCAGGAGAGGGGCCGCAAGGGGGTGTTTCGTCCATGGTGGACACCTGGGCGAGGAGGGGTAGGCAGGGCGCCCGGGTTGGCGCTATGCCATCCTTCCAGCACGGCGATGGGTGGGCACATCGCCGGGCAGGGCCCAGCAGCGGGGAGGGACGGGGTGGCGGAACGTCCCGTGGGCTCGTGGCGAGGTGGAGCGCGTGCAGCGCACGGTGGTACCCAAGGAGGAAGTGCCGATGCGAGGTCGGGTGTTGGTGGTGGATGATGATCCGTTGGTGAGTTCGGCGCTGCGGCGGACGCTGGCCCGGGAGCATGACGTGGAGGTAGTGGTCAGCTCCCGGAAGGCGCTGGACATGCTCATCGCCCCGGAGGGCATCTATGACGTCATCCTCTGTGACTTGATGATGCCGGAGATGACGGGCATGGAGCTGCACGCGCAGCTCGCGGCGGCCGCCCCCGAGCAGGCGCGCCGGATGGTGTTCGTCACGGGCGGTGCCTATACCCCGGCGGCCCAGTCCTTCCTGGAGCGGGTGAGCAACCCCCGCCTGGAGAAGCCCTTCGAGCCGGACAAGCTCCGCGAGCGCGTCCGGGAGTGGGTGGCCCTGGTGCGCACCGCGTAAGGGCGCGCGTCAGGGCTTGGGCGGCGGGGGCGCGCCGGGCTTGTTCAGCAGCAAGTCCCGGGCCCGGACGAGCTCCTCGCGTCGCCGGAGGGCCTGGTCCTGGAGCGCTTGCGCCAGTCCGGTCAGCCGGGCCGGGTCGCGTTGCTGGAGCTGGGCCTGGAGCGCCGCCTCGATGACGGCTGGGGGCGCCTCGGGCGAGACGCCCAGCAGCGAGGCCGCCTTCTGCCGGGCCCCTTCCTGGAGCACCGCCGGGTTGCCCACCGCCGCCAGCAGCCGGGCCTCCTCACCGGAGGAGGTCCGCACGCGGAAGCGGGAGGGGCCTGACCGGACGAAGAAGGCGGCGAGCGTGGCCAGCCCCATGCCCCCGAGCGCCAGCGCGAAATACCGCCGCCGCTGGCGTTCAGCCTGGATGCGCTGCTGGCCATCTTGAAGCCGCTCGGCCGCATCGAGGCCTGGGGCCGGTGCCTTCCGGCGGGAGGGAGGCTGGGAAGACGCCAGCGCCCCCGTCAGCTCCCGCTCCAGCAGGTCGAGCTGCTCCCCGGAGTAGCCCGAGAAGGAACTCTTCTGGAACAGCCCCAGGTACCCGGCCGTCGCGCCGCAGCCCAGTGCCAGCATGAGGAACAACCACCGCATCGCAGGTCCTCTTTCCGTCGTGCCGAGGCGTCTACCCTCCCTGCCGGTTTCACGGTGAGGGCTTGGAGGCCCTCACCTCGGCGGGGAGATCTCCGGGGCCGATGTGCGCTCCGGGCGGCATGAGGAGCAACGCCTGCTCGATGGCATTGGCGAGCTGGCGCGCGTTGCCCGGCCAGGGGTGGGCGCGCAGGGTGGCCTGGGCTTCGTCCGTGAAGCCCTGGATGTGGCAACCCATCTGGGGCCTCAAGCGCGACAGGAACCGCTCGGCCAGGGGCAGCACGTCCTCGGGCCGGTCCCGGAGCGGGGGCAGGTGGATGCGCATCCCGTTGAGGCGCCAGTAGAGGTCCTCGCGGAAGGTGCCCGCGCGCACCGCCTCGATGAGGGGGCGGTGGGTGGCCGCCACCACGCGCACGTCCACGGGGACGCCCACGCGTCCGCCCACGCGGTGCACCATCCGGTCCTGGAGCGTGCGCAGCAGCTTCACCTGGAGCGGGGCGGGCAAGTGCCCCACCTGGTCCAGGAACAGGGTGCCTCCGTCCGCCTGCTCGAAGGCCCCGGGCCGGGTGCCCTCCCCGGGAAGGGCGCCCTTCTCGTGGCCGAAGAGTTCGGCCTCGGCATGCTCGGGCCGCAGGGCCCCGCAGTGAAGGGCGATGAAGGGCCCGGGGGCCCGGACGCCCAGACAGTGGATGGCGCGGGCGATCTCCTCCTTGCCGGTGCCCCGCTCGCCGGTGATGAGCACGGCGGTCTGGGCCTGCGCCGCGGCGCTGGCCAGGCGCAAGGCTTCGCGCATGGAAGGGCTCTCGGCCACGGGCGGGGTGTAGCGGCGCCGGTCCGGGGAGGACGGCTCGACGGCGGGACACAGGGAGGGGCCCGCGGCCCCCGCGAGGGCGCCGGCCAGGGCCATCTCCTCGTCATGGAAGGGGCTCTCGCGCAGGACGCAGATCGCACCGGCGGGGGCCCCACCCGCATATAAAGGAGCGCACAGGACGTGGGCCTGGCCCTTGCGCACGCGGGTCATCTGTTTGTCGGGCTCGGGCAGGGCCTGGACTTCGGGCATGGTGAGGACCCGGCCCAGGCGCAGCGCCGCGGTCACCAGCTCGCGGCTCAGCGTCAGGTGCGCGCCCAGGGGCCGTGCCACCAGGGCCCGCAGGGAGCCCTGAAGGCCCAGGCGCAGCACCGTGAGCGCGGAGGGCTGGAGGGCGGAGTGGAGGGACTCCAGGACGAGGTGGGCGGCGGCCTCGGGCGACGGGGCGAGGGCGGCGCGCACGGCCAGCTCCCCCGCGCGGGCGAGCACGTCCGGAGAGGGCGAGAGGTTGTTCCAGGAGGGCGCAGGCGGGCTCCGGGTGAGCACGAGCGTGGACTCGCCGTCCCGGGCCCGCAGGGCATCGAAGGGCGGCTCATAGACGAGCACGCTCTCGCCCAGCGAGAGGTGATCTCCCGGCCGCAGCCGCGTGGTCTCAACGAGGAGCTGGCCATTGAGCCAGGTGCCATTGCGCGAGCCCAGGTCCCTCAGCACGTGGCCCGTGGGGCCCGCGGGCTCGATGATGCAATGCTCGCGGCTGACCTTCTCGTCGAGGAGCTGGAGCCCTCCTTCGGCCGCACGGCCCACGATGAGGGGCGTATCCAAGTCTCGCGCTACGCCCCGGCACGGGCCGAACATTGCCACCAGTCTCGCCACGGCCCCACTCTAACGGTTGTCCAGACAAACAGAGAGGTGAGAATAAACCCACTGAACGGGGTTCCTGGCAGTGAACGATGGCCTGAAAGCGATTGCACCCTGGCTGCATTCGCCACGACAGTCCCAGCAGAACTCCGGTAAGGGGCATGCGTTCAAGAACCTGGAGGAGCGCGGGGCCCCCGCCCATTGAATGGAGGGGGGCCCGGTCCGTCGCCCCTTCGTGCAGGGTATCCATTCCGGGGCAGGCCGGTGTGCCCCCTTCCGAGGTGTACCGTGAAGACCTCTCGAATCGTTCCGATGTTCGCGCTGCTCACCAGCCTGGCGGCCATGGCGCAGCCCCAGACCGCGTCCCAGGCCCGTGCCGACCTCTCGGTGCGCACCGTGCGGGTGGAGGGCACCGGCGAGACCAAGGCCCAGCCCGACGAGGCCTGGATCGACCTGGCCGTGGAGACGCAGGGCGCCACGGCGAAGGCGGCTGGTGAGGAGAACGCCAAGAAGATCGAGCGCGTGCTGGCCGCGCTGACCGCCGCGGGCATTCCCCGCAAGGAGATGGAGACGCGCAATTACTCGGTCTATCCCGACTACGCGCAGCCGGATCCCCGCTCGGAGCCGAAGCTGCGCGGCTACCGGGCCAACAACACCCTCTCGGTGCACACGCGGGAGCTGGGACGGCTGGGCGAGTGGATTGACCGCGCGCTGGCCTCGGGCGCCAACCGGGTGGACGGGGTGCGCTTCGGGCTGAGCAAGGCGGACGCGGTGCGCGCCGAGGCCCTGCGCCAGGCGGTGGAGCGGGCGCGCAAGTCGGCGGAGGTGCTGGCCGCGGCGCTGGGCGTGCGGCTGGGCGCCGTGCTGGAGGCAAGCACCGTGGCGGAGCCCCCGCGCCTCTACCCGGCCCGGGCCATGATGGCGATGGCGTCGGACAAGAGCGCCGAGGCCTCCACGCAGATTCTTCCGGAGGAGCAGACCGTCCAGGCGCAGGTGACGCTCGTCTACGCCATCGAGCCTGCCCGCTAGGCGACGGCCTTGGGGGCGTGGGCGGGCGAAGGCGCCACCGCGGGGGAGGGTACCCCGGGCGAGGGGGCCGCGAGGCTGGGCTCCTTCCTGGGAAGGAGCTCGCGCAGCTCGTCGGCGAGGTGCCCGAGCTGGTCGGCGGTGACGGCCACGCCGGCGCTCATCTGCGCGTGGGCCTCGACGAGGCCCTGAAGCTGGGCGGCGCCCGAGAAGATGGCCCCGGTGGCGCCCGCCTGCGCGGTGGCGTCCTCCATGGTGGAGCGCATCATCTGCTCGATGCGGGTGACGATGTCCCGGATGGACTCCAGCGTCTTGCGGGCATCGGCGAAGTTGTTCTCGAACTGGCTGGTGTTCTGCCGGATGGCGCCCATGCCCTGCAGGGTCGAGTCCAGCTGCTCGTGGATGCCGCGCACCACCTCGTTGATCTTCACCGAGCTGCCCTTGGAGGCCTCGGACAGCTTGCGGACCTCGCGGGCGACGACCGCGAAGCTCCGCCCGGCCTCGCCCGCGCGGGCGGCTTCCAGCGAGGCATTGAGCGCGAGCACGTCCGTCTGATTGGCGAACTCCTGCAGCGTGTTCGTGAAGGAGACGATCTGCCGGGCGTGGTGGACGAGCTCCCGCAGGCTGCTCTCGGTGTGCCCGATGGCGTGCCCGATGCTGTTCATTCCACCCTTCACGCGCTCCATCTGGGCGTCGATGCGCTCGGTGTGCCCAGTGGCCTGGGACACGATGCTGCTGGCGCCAAAGGCGCGCTCGGAGGCGGCCTGGGCCATGCGCGCCACGGCCTCGCTGGCCTGGGTGATGCGCTCGGTCTCCATGCGCGCGCGCGCCGAATCACTGGACAGCTCCAGCGTGGAGTTCTGCAGCGTCTCCACCAGCCGGGCCAGCGTCTCGGTGGCCTCGTTCACCTGGGCCCGGGACGTTTTCAGGGTCCGTGACGTCGAGCCGATCTTCATCTTGAGGAAGAACAGCCGCTGCAGGGCGCGCAGCGTGGAGCGCAGGGGCAGGGCAATGGCCACGGTGCTGGCGCTCAGCGTGACGATGCCCATCAACCGGGGCGTCAGCGCATCCCCCGTGGCGAGGGTGAACTCCATCACCCCGTGGCTGACGCTCACGGCGCTGTAGAAGAGGATCCGCCCGGCGGTGTGCAGGGGGAGCACCAACGGCACGAGCAGCAGGCACAAGAGCAGCAGGGCCGTGTGCGGCATGCTGCGCTGGGCGCCCGCCACATAGAACGAGGCCTGGCTGGAGAGGATCCACAGCGCCAGGCACCCCACGCTCACCCAGGGGCCGGACTTGAGGTTCCGCAGCCGCAGAGCCACCACCGCCAGCCCCAGCCCCAGGAGCCGCAAGCCCACCACGCCCAGGAACGAAGGGCTCTCGAACGTGCCGGGTATCCAGGGCGCGGCGAGCAGCAACAGCAGGCCGCTTCCCGCCACGGCCATCCTGCTCAGCTGCTGGAGCCGACGAGGCCAGCGCTGCCAGAGGAATGCCGAGTACACGTTCCCGATGGGCAGGGAGGCTGGAGGGGAAGGATCCTTCATCAGCAGCAATTAATGATATTCAAGACATCAGGATTTTTCCAGAAAACTCGACGCGCGAGGGTCTGGTGCCTCAGCAGGAAGGCACACAACCCCCTGAGTAGATGAATACCCCAGGAAGCGCCAGGCAGACAGAAACGAGGAGCCTCCGCCGGCGAAGAAGTCCCCATCTTTGGAGGTGACGAGGTGCGCTGGCCGCACGTCGCGGACCGGCCGGAAAGGGGACCAAGGTGATGCACCGTCTGCACATGTGGGCAGTCCTCACCGTGCTGGGGGGCTGGAGCCTGGGGGGGGGCGCCTGCTCCAGCCCGGACAAGGCGCCCAGCGCGAATGAACGGGAGGCCCGCTCCGACGTGTTGAAGAACCTGATGGCCTCCCGGGAGCGGTTGCCGGATCCAGGGGCGTTGGACGCCCAGCGGCGCAACCTGAAGGTTGAGGTGCAAGGAGGCGGGCCGGCGGAGCAGGAAGAGGCGGGACATCCGCTGCCCTCGGCGAGTACCTCGGGCACGGTGGAGTGGGTGGGAGACGACGAGCTGCTCTTCCGGGATGAGGCGGGCCAGGAGCAGGAGGTCCGGACCGAGGAGGACACCCTCTACGTGGAGAAGGGCCAGGAGGTGAGCCGGTGGTCGGTGGCCCAAGGGGCCGAGGTGCGCGTGCGCTACGAGGAGGCGCAGGGCGAGTGGGTCGCGCGCGAGGTGGAGCTGCTTCGCCGGGCCTCGGAGGCGCAGGCGCCCGCGGAAAATGAGAGGGGCCGCGTCCCAGATGAGTCGCGGCCCCTCGGGTTTCAACGGTGAGCCTTCCGGCTCACGCGGGCACTACGGGTTCGGCAGGCCGAAGCTCTGCGCGCCGACGGCCCAGTCCTCCCGGGTGTTGGTGTCGGTGGCGGAGACGCGGCGCACGGTGGGGCTGTTCTTGGTGACACTGGCCGTCGGCAGGCTGGTCCAGTTCGCGGACACATCCTGGGCGGTGGGGGTGGACGAGGGGCTGCAAAGCGCGCCGCCACAGTCCGCCGGCAGCCACTGCCCCGCGGCCTGGATGGCTTGCAGGTTGCCCGGGAAGGCGCTGGGGGCAGTGCCCTCCGTCCGCGCGAAGGAGACGGCATCCTGCATGTTCCCGACGGAATCCAGCACGGCGAGAATGCGGCTGGAGAAGGTGATGCCCACGCTCTCACCCTTGAAGTCCCAGGCCGTGTCGTAGTTCGCCGGGGTGCCGCTGGCGGGGAACTGGTTCTTGGCGGTCGTCTCGCTGGTCATGCCCGGCGTGCTCAGGTGCACGACGATGATGTCGCCCGTGGCCACGGCCGTATCGGGCAGCGTGGCCAGGCGCGTGGCCGCATTCACATCCTGCTGCAGCACCATGCCCTCGACATTGCCGCCGCTGACCACCTGGAGTTCGATCAGGTCCGCATTGTTGGGCATGCTCGGCTGCACTTCCGTGATGCGCAGCACGGCCGGCGTCCGGTAGCCCTTGAAGGCCGCCGAGTTGTGGGTCGAGAGCACAGGGGTTCCCGCGGTGTCCTTCACGGTCGGTGCGACGGTGACCGTGTAGCCCGCCCCCGCGGTCTGGGACGTGGTGGTCACGGTGAGCTTCTTGCCCTCCACTTCAGCACCCGTGGCGGTAAGCCCATTGGTGAAAGTGAATTGCTGCGCGGCATTCGTCACGCTCGAGGGAGCGATGGACCGGTCGAAGGTCAGGACCACCTCCGTCGGCGAGGAGGCCGCCACGCTCACCAGCTTCGGGCCTGGGCAGGCGAAGGTGAGATCCGACGCGTAGTAGGCGGAGGGCTGGGCCGCATTGCTGTTGGCATTGGGGGTGAAGCGCCACATGGGGCCCGCGGTCAGCGTGAACTGGCAGCCCGTGTTGAGCTCGAACGCGTCGGCCACCGTGGACGCCAGGCGCAGCACGAAGGTCGAAGCCGCCGTCTGCATGCCCTGGGTGGTGATCTGAATCGCTACGTGTCCAGCGCCAGAGGAGGACGGGGCCACCGCGAGGGTGCCCGTCAGGTGGATGAGCTCACTCTCGTACTGGTCGAGGCTGCTCTGGAGGTCGGACTTCGAGGAGACGTCCACGGCGAGACCCGCGGGGGTGGCCGTGTTCAGGTTCTGAACCGGGTAGCCCCGGGCCTCGATGGTGGGGGCCGCCTGGAGGGTCTTGGCCGCATCGATGCCCTGGATGAGGCTCTTCTCGGCCACGGTGATGGAGACGCGATCGCCCACCTGCAGGCCCGTCGGATCGTACGTCACGAACATCGCGGGACCATTGGCTTGGGCCTGGAGGAAGAAGCCCGTCGCATCCGTACCGACGGCAGGCTTGATGTACGTGATGAACGCGTTGTTGATGGCCAGTGCCGGGGCCAGGACGCCGCTGGGGGCGTTCAGGAACGCCTGGATCTGCGCGCTGGTGGCGGCGGGGTCGACGCCGGGCGCGGCCTCACAGGCCTTGCTGGCGTTGCACACCTGGGTCAGCGAGCAGCCCGCGTTGGTGAGGCACTGGACGCAGGCGGTCGCATTGTCACAGAAGGGCTTGGAGGAATCCTGCGCGGCACAGTGCGCGTTCGTCACGCAGACCCGGCACTCGCCCCGGCCATTGCTGGCGGAGGTGTCGCAGTAGTCGGCCGTGCCCGCGGCGGCGGCACACTGCGCATCCGCCGTGCAGCCGCACAGGTTGGTGCCCGTGTTGCAGGCAGGACGCGCATCGGAGCAGCTCGAGTTGTCGATGCACTCCACGCAGCTCGACACGGGAGGAGGCGGCTTGCAGATGGGGGTGGAGGGGTTGGTGCAGGAGTCATTGTTCTCGCAGCCCTCGCACGCGGTTCCCTGGGCGTTGCACGTCTGCGAGCCCGGGCAACCCTCGTTGCTACCCGTCACACAGATCGTGCACGCGCCCGCGCCGTTGGCCGCGGCGGCATCGCAGATGGCCGTGGGCGCGGAGCACCCCTCATCGGCTGAGGTGCTGCCCGCGGCGGCCGTATCCAGACAGACCTTGCAGGTGCCCACGCCATTGCCCGCCGTGCTGTCGCAGAGGGGCGCGGCGGCCGAGCAGCCCTGATCCTGCGCGCCACCGGCCGCGGAGTTGAGGCAGGTCCGGCAGGCCCCATTGCCACCGTTCGCGGAAGGATCACAGAAGGGCGCCTCCGTGGAGCAGCCCTGATCGCGGCCGTCACCTTTGTCGGAGTCGTCGCAAACCTTGCACTGGCCCAGGCCACCGTTGGCGGCCGCGTCACAGGAGGGCGCCTCGGCGGTGCAGCCTTGGTCAATGCCGACGAGGGCCGTGTCCCGGCACACCGTGGTGGGGCCGGCATCGCCGGTGCCGGGGTCGCCGCCATCGGGCGTGCCCCCATCTCCCGGGGAATTCACATCGCGAAGCTCACACTTGTTCGCGACACATACATAGACCTGGCCCGCGGGAGGCTCGCCTTTATCGTTGCGACAGTCGTACTGATCGACACATTCGTCGCCGCCACATCCAACGAACACCAGAACGCACACGGCGGCGCAGAGCGCTTGAGTCCAAACGCGCATCAACATGAACTTCCCTCCAGGAGGTTGCGGGTCTCTGCACCCTTACACCGTCTCTGGAAGGGCCGTCCAATCGCGGACAGTGGATCACCGGATTGTCACACGGTGAAACCTGCCAGGACTGTTTTCATCGGGCTGGGACTTCGGACCTGGCAGGTTTTTCTGAATACAAGTCGATGACTTCCGTGAGGGCGTGCTGGCACACGGCACAGAAGGGAACGCGGTCCCGGGTGAACATGACGCAGTCCACCTGGGGCCGGTAGTAACCGCGCGCCTCATACATGGCGCCCTCGAAGGCGCCCACCTTGCGCGCCTGCTTCTGGGCGCCGAGGAACTTCTCCTCCCAGTCCCGCTGCGCGGTGAAGAGCGCATCCATCTCGGACTCGGGGCGCTTGTCGGAGCGGATCTTCTTGCGGCGCTCCTGGATCTGCTGGGCGTGGGCCTCGTAAGCGGGCTTGTCCCAGGGGGTGGGCACGGGCGTGCTGGGGGACAGGAGCGCCTTCCACTTGAGCTGCGCGGGGTCCTTCAGCGCGGTGACATTCTTCTCCCAGGGCTCGGGGCGGTCCTCTGCGGGCAAGTAGGCGGAGTCGGAGGTGTAGTACTCGTCGGCGAGCCCCGCGAAGTGGTGGCCGAACTCGTGGACGAAGATGTAGGGGGACCAGAGGCTGTCGGCGGCCACGGTGCCGTAGAGCCCGAAGATGCCACCGCCGCCGTAGGTGTTGCCGTTGACGAGGATCTCCACGAAGTCATAGGGCGCGAAGGCCGCGGCCTCGCGGAAGGCCTTGTTGTCGAAGGTGAGGATGTAGCGCTCGCTGCCAAAGGCGTCATAGGTGGCGCCCACGGGGGAGCGGCGGTGGAGGCCGGTGGAGGGACGGGAGATGCCGGACTGGGCGGCAAGGGGCACGAGCCCCCAGACGTTGAAGTCGGCCTTGCGCTCCTTGAAGGGCGAGAAGGTGAAGAGGATGTCCACCATGCGCCGCGCGTCCTTCTCGAACTTGGGGCGCTCCTGCGCGGTGTACCCATCGCCGAGGATGAGCAGGTCCACCTTCTCCGAGGGGGGTCCATTCTCGAGCAGCGGCAGAAGCGCTCCAGGGGAGGCAGGGGAAGAAGGGTCGACGAACATGTCCTGGGGGTCGACGGGAAGCGACCAGACCTCCCGGAAGGCATTCCGGGCATCGCGCTTCTTCAGGAGCACCTGGACGGGCTGGCTGGGGGCGGGGAAGCGGAGCGATTCGTGAAAGGTGCGGTGGACGTCCTTGGCCTCGGCGGTCGTCTCCCACTCGCCGTAGATGGAGGCGAAGCCGCGGGAGTAGAGGAGCCGGTTGGTGGCCGAATCCCTCACCTCGAAGAGGTACTTGCCGAGGTTCGTCTCATCGACGGGGCGGGCGGGGTTGCCTGGCCAGTCCAGCGGCTCGACGACGAGCCGGTCGAGGCTGAAGCGTTCCTCGGACGCGTTGCCGGTGTGGAAGTAATCGACACGGAAGGTGCGGGGGGCCGCGGAAGCACTGGTGGCCAGCAGCAGGGCAATCAGGACGCGCATGGGGGCCCACTCTATGCATGGAGGCGCCGGTGCGCGATGAACCGGCTTCTTCTGGGCATTTCGCGCTCAGAACCTGCCCAGAAGGCTCGCTGAGGCGCCCTCCGGAGCCACCGAGACGTCCAGGGTGACAGGAGGGGGAGCGGGGCGGGAGGGGGAGACGAGAAAGAGGACGGCGCCCGTGGAGAGGGCTGCCCCTGAGCCGATGAGAAGTCCTGTCAGGAGGGTGTTCTTGGAGGAGAGCGAATCCCGCAGCGCGAGGGATTCGGTGTCGCTGGCATCGAGCCGGCCACGGGCGTTGAGACGCTTCTCGAGGGTATCGAGATCCTTCTGGGCCATGAGCCGAAGGATGCCTGCTCCCACGAGGGCGGCCGCGCCCCCGCCGAGCACGGCATAGGAGGCCTTGCGCAGGGCCGGTGTGCTGGACCGGTGCGCGGACTCCGTGAGGGGGTTGTCCTCCGAGAACCGGTTGGGGGCCGAGACATCGAAATCCCCCCGGGAGGCAGTCGAGAGCGGCGCATCCGTGGCGGGCAGGCGGGCCCAGGGGGCCGTGCCTTGAGGGCTCGGCACGACCAGAGGCGGGGGGGCCTTGCCCGTGGTCACGAAGTCGACGAGGGCGGAGATCGAATCTGGAGAGTCTTCCGGGCCTTGGATCTTGAGACCGCCTTCCCGACGCTTTTGACCCCCTTCGACATTGAGCACGGTGGCCGCCAGCCACTTGGGGCCCCGGTTGCTGGACCGCTCGAGCCGCACGACGATGACTTCCTCAACGCCGAGCGTACCGCCGAGCCGGACGGCGTGACTGAGCGTGTGCTCATCGGACTTGCCGGTGGAGGCAAGGCAGGGGAAGGGGCTGTCGGAGACAGAACCCTCATAGGCGAGGTCCACGAAGAGGGGCGTCTCTGGAGACTGAAGGTGGAGTCGGCGGGGGAAGCTCACGGCGGAATCCTTCACGATGGTGAGTTCATAGACGCCGGACAGGAGTTCCAGGGTGAGAGGGGTCTGTCCGGCCTTGCGCCCATCGAGGTAGACATCGGAGGAGGGCACGGTGGACTTCACGGACAGCTTCACCTTCTTGGCGCGAGCGAGTTCTGCCCGCACTTTCTCGAAGGCCTGCCGGATGGAGGGGGCATAGAGGCTCGCATCGAGCGAATACTGCGGCTCCAAACGCAGGACACTTCGAAAGGCGGCATCGCTCTCCTTGAGCTTGCCCGTGGCCCGGTAGTTGAGGGCATGGAGGAGCTGGGCCTGGGTGTAGAGCTGCCAGCGCGGGGCTCCCACGGGGAGGCGGGAAATTTCCTGGAGCGCGCTGTCGATGAGCTGCTCTGCCCGGGAGTGACGCGCCTCGTAGAACTGATTCTGCGCGGTATCGAGCTGGCGCTGGATGTCATCAGCGTTTTGGGAGGGGGGCGGAAAGAGGCGCTCACTGAACTCGGCAAGGCCGAGGACTTGAGGGCTTTGCTGGTTGAATAGGGCTTCATGAACCGCTTTGGCGTGGTTGCTTAACTCCGCATCCTGGCACTCCCCTGCTGCCACCACCATCCGGCGGGGGGCTGCCTGCGCCGCGCAGGAGAAAATACACGCGAAAATGAATAGGAACTGTCGAGTCTTCATGTCAAGCCACTGGTCGGCAGGTTCACGTCATCCGAGATTGGGTGAGAGGGTGGCTAGTTAGTAATTGTACCGGTGGATTTGGACACCGGGTTCTCCAGATGCGCTAAGAAGCCTGCCCGGCCAAGCTAAATAGGGCCGCCCTAAGCGGTCGATAGCAAAAGATACTGTGCGCAATTCGTAAGGATTGCATATGGCGATTGCAGCTGGAATGGATGCTCCTAGAACTGCCCAGTCGCTACCGGTCCAGCGCCGGAGATTGATCTGGTGGTTTGGGCGGGCGGGGCCCATCCAAGCGATCAATATATTGCCTGTGTCGTCTTTTTGTAGGGCGATCGATGAAGTGTACTTGTCGTTGCCGATGCTTATGTCTAGTGGCGGTCCGAGGGTTTTCCATGTTGTCCCTTCAAGGCGCGAGACAATGAGGCGCGTCAGCGGGACGGTGAGATCTGTTTCTGTCCATGCAACAATGGGTCTGTCTAGTTCATCCAACAACATGCTTTCCGGTTGAGCTATCGTATCTCCAGGAAGGTCTCCTATCGGCCCTCCTTGATTCTCCCAGGCGCTGCCGTTCCAGCGGCTAACGTATATGTCGCCTTCTGTCCATGCAACGACTGGCTTGCCCGCGCTGTCTAGCTGAAGTTGAATGTGATCGGGCTGGAGTAGTGGGTTGATATTGAGCGAGGAGGTGAGTTCGAGCCATGCGTTGGTTGTTTTTCGCCAAACGCGGAGGTTGGAGTTTGACGAGGTCCATGCGAGTGTGGGAATGTCTTTGTTGTCAAGGCGGATGGTGAAGCCGGAGCTGTCTTCGATGTTGAACATGTCTGGGTTTGAGCTTGATGGGTTGGCGATGTTTTTCCAGTCGTTGTTTTTCCAGTGTGTGATGTTTAGGGTTGAAGAGGTTTCGTTTGTTTGAGGCCAGCTGATGAGGGGGTTGTTGTGAGAGTCGAGTTGGGCGGCGTGTGGGTGCCAAGCTAGGACTTCAAGGATGGTTTGGGATGAAATAGGGTTGCCGACGGGAGTCCATTCGTTGTTTGTGAATTGATATGTGTGGATGGTGAATGGCGCAAAGCGGTCTCGAATTCGCTCGCTCCATGAGATGAATGGATTGTTGTTGCTGTTGATGAGTAATTGAGGGGCGCAGGGGAACGTGTCTCCCGGTATGCTGAGAGTCCCGACCGAAAACGAGAGCGGTAAGCTCCAGGTCCAGGTACCCATGGGCGGAGTCAGTGGGTTGCCCGCTAGATCAGCGATTCCTTCTGTGAGGGACAGTTGAATGCTGTTTGGAACAGTCGGACGTGTGATGGGGGTGATGGTCAGTTTTTTGCCATCCGGCGATAACGAGAGCGCTGTGGCTGCTTCTGCTCCGCCTACGTCCAGTTTCACGGTGTCCTGCGTCAAGGTGCTGGTCTTGACCGGCTCGGAGAATGTGGCTTCGATCGGTTCTCGGACCCAGACGTCCTGAGCGCCGGAAGTGGGTCTTTGCTCAGTGAGCCGGGGCGGAGTGCGATCCACGACGACTTCACGTGCTTCGCTGCTGAATTCTTGGCCTTCTAGACGCGCGCGTGCGCGGAGCCGGTGTGCGCCCTCGGGGGTGCTCCGCGTGTCCCATTCAAAGCGATAGGGGGCCTCAAGCCTGGTGAGTGGCTGCTCGTCGAGCACCAGTTCCACGTGTTCTGGGAGCACGCCTTGAACTTGAAGCTGAATGCTGACGGCTCCGTTGGTGTAGGTGGTGTCTGTGGGGGCCGTCAGGGTTAACGTCAGGAGTGGTGGGCGCTCGACCTCTGGGAGCTGGATGCAGGAGACGAGGAAAACCGCGGACAGAATGAGCAGGCGCTTCGTAGGATTCATCGAGATTCTCTGGACTGCATGGATCGTTCCGCTGGGCTCGGCGGGCCCTTCCCCCGGAGATATACCCAGCTTCCCCTGGGGAACTCCCTCCGTGCGTTGCCGGGGCCAAGCTCCCCCCGCCGTCCTTCCAGGACGCTTTCGGTTATCGCCTCGAACGGTTCTTTTGGCGAGAGGTCCAAATTTTGGATGATGCTGTCGCAAAGATGGACTCCGTCCAGCCGCTCGGTCCGGTGCCCGGCCCCCCGCGCAGCCGCTTTCCGCTGACAGAGCCATGACACGGCACGGGGAGACTCCGCTCCCTCATGAATGTCGCCGTTCTCGTCAACCTGCGCTCCCGCCGGGGCTCCGAAGTGGTCGAAGGCCTCGTCCGGCGGTTCCTTCCCCGGGCTCGCGTGGTTCTCACCCACTCGGTCGAAGAGGCCCGGGCCTGGATTGATCAGCAATTGCGGCCCAACCCGCCCTCGCTCTTGCTCGCCGGGGGCGGAGACGGCACCATCACCGGCCTCGTCAACGAGTTCCATGCTCAGGGGCTGGCGTTGCCCGCACTGGGCGTGCTTCCCCTGGGCACAGGCAATGCGTGGGCCCATGTCACCGGTGCCCCCCGCCCCGCCAAGGCCCTCCAGCAGCTCGCGGCCTACGGCGAGCGCCTCCCGCCCTTGCGGCCCTTTGCCCTCGTGCGCGTGGAAGGCTCCCTGGCGCCCTTCGCCGGGACCGGGTGGGATGCCGAGCTGGTTCAGGACTTCAAGAGCCAGCTTGCCTCCTCAGGGCCCCTGCGCAGCACCCAGGCCGGCTTGAGGGGCTACCTGGGCGCCCTGTTCTCCCGCACCATTCCACGTCACGTCTTTGGAGACGGCAATCCCCAGGTCTCCCTCTACAACCTCGGGGAGCCCGCGCTCACCGTGGATGCTCAGGGCGCCATCCGTCCTCTGCCCGGGGGCGAGACCGGGGCCCTGCTGTATCGGGGGCCCGCAGGGGTGGCGGGCGCGGCCACCACCCCTGAATGGGGGTTCGGCTTCAAGGCCTTCCCCTTTGCCCAGGCCTTGCCGCACCGGCTCTCCGTCCGCGTCTATTCGGGCTCCGTCCTCGAGGCCACGCGCAACATGTTCAAGCTGTGGCGGGGCGCTCACCCCATGCCCCGCATGCACGACTTCTTCGTTCAGCGGGTGCGCATGGAGTTCGACCGCGACGTCCCCTTCCAGGTCGCCGGGGACGTCATTGGCCTCCGCCGCTCGGTGGAGTTCGAGCTGGCCGAGCAGAGCGTTCAGCTCATCGACTGGCACCAGCTCTCGAACCTCATGCGCCGCTGAGGCCGGAGGCGGCCTGGACCGCCTGCATTGACTTCGTGTTGATTGAACACTATCTTGGTGTTGGATCGATACGAAGGAGCGTGGACGTGAGCTACACCTACGAGTACCCCCGGCCCGCCGTGACGGTGGACTGTGTGGTGTTCGGCCTGGACGAGGAGGACCTGAAGGTGCTCCTCATTCAGCGAGGCGCGGAGCCGTTTGCCGGCAAGTGGGCGTTGCCGGGAGGCTTCGTGCAGATGGACGAGTCCCTGGAGGAGGCCGCGCGCCGGGAGCTGGAAGAGGAAGCCGGTATCCGTCCCAGCCACCTGGAGCAGCTCTACACCTTCGGCGCGCCGGGCCGGGACCCTCGGGGTCGGGTCATCACCGTGGCCTATTTCGTCCTGGTGAAGCTGAGCGATTACCGCCCCCGGGCATCCTCGGATGCGCGCGAGGCCGCCTGGTTCTCGGTCTGGGACACCCCCAAGCTGGCGTTTGATCACGCCGACGTTCTCACCACCGCGCTGCAGCGGCTCAAGGGCAAGGTCCGCTACCAGCCCATCGGCTTCGAGCTGCTGCCGCCCAAGTTCACCCTCACCCAGCTCCAGCGGCTGTACGAGACCGTCCTGGAGCGGCAGCTCGACAAGCGCAACTTCCGCAAGAAGATCCTCGCGATGGACCTCCTGGAGGAGCTGGACGAGGTGGAGCAGGACGTCTCCCACCGCGCCGCGCGCCTCTACCGGTTCGACCACCGCAAGTACAAGCAGCTGGAGAAGGCGGGCTTCAACTTCGAGCTGTAGCCCGAAGCCCGCCTCCGTTCCTCCCAACCCGTTCACCGTGGCCCTTCGCCGGGCACGGGAGAGGTGTGTCCATGGTTTCCCCCTTCGAGGTGGCCTCCGCCTCCGTCGTGGGCCGCGAGCATGCGCGCTCGGGCCGCAACAATCAGGATGCCCTGTGTCTCCAAGCCTCCGGCGAAGCGCTGGCCGCCGTGGTGGCCGATGGCTGTGGCAGCGGCGCTCACAGCGAGGTGGGCGCGCAGCTCGGCGCACGCTGTGTGGCCCAGTCCGTGCTCTCGGTGCTGGGACGCGGGCTTCCCCTGGACGCTCCGGAGTTTCTCCCCACCGTGAGGGCCGAGGTCCTGGGCTTTCTCGCCTCGCTCACGGGACGGCTGGGCGAGACGCTCCTGGGCGAGCACCTGCTCTTCACCGTCGTGGGCGCGGTGGTCACCCCGGCCCAGACCCTCGTCTTCTCCGCGGGCGATGGGGTGTGGGCCCTCAATGGCGAGGTGCATGTGCTCGGCCCCTTTCCCAACAATGCTCCGCCCTACCTGGCCTATGGGCTGGTGTCGCCGGAGGCGGTGCCCCTCGAACGGCAGGCGCTCGTTCCCACCGAGGAGGTTTGGAGCCTGCTGCTCGGCACGGATGGCGCGGCGGACCTTCGGGGGCTCGGCGAGGCGCGGGTTCCGGAGCGGGAGGAGGCCGTGGGGCCGTTCTCGCAATACTGGACGGAGGACCGGTACTTCCAGAACCCGGATGCGCTGCGGCGCCGGTTGGCCTTGCTGGGCCGCGAGTCTGTCCGGGCCGACTTCACCGCCCGGCGGTTGGTGCGGACCCCGGGGTTGCTCTCGGATGACACCACGCTCGTCGTCCTGCGCCGCCGCATGGGGAGGGCCTGAGCCATGGACGTCTATCTGGAGGGAAAGCGCGTCCGTGTGGATCCTTCCCGCTCGCTCGGCAAGGGCGGTGAGGCCGATGTGTTCGACCTGGGCGATGGCCGGGCCCTCAAGCTCTTCAAGCCTCCCGCGCACCCCGACTATCAGGGGCTTCCCGAGGAGCAGGCTGCGGCCCAGGCCCGCCTGGACGAGCACCAGCGCAAGCTGCCCGCCTTTCCACGGCTGTTGCCCCCGCGGGTGGTGGTCCCCCAGACGCTGGCCATGGACCGCAAAGGCCGCCGGGTGCTGGGCTATGCCATGCGCAAGCTGGAGGGGGCCGAGCCGCTGCGCCGGTTCAGTGAGCCCGCCTTCCGCCGCACGGGCGCCCTCGCCCAGCAGGTGGCCGAGGTGCTGTGTGGCCTGCACCGCACCTTGAGTGCCGTCCATGGCGCCGGGGTGGTGGTGGGGGACTTCAATGATCTCAATGTGCTGACGGTGGGCGCGGACGCGTTTCTCATCGATGCGGACAGCTTCCAGTTCCAGGGCTTCCTCTCGTCCGTCTTCACCGAGCGCTTCCTGGATCCGCTGCGTCTCTCAGGCGCCTCGGCCTCCAGCTTGAACCCGGGCCGTGCGGCGTCTCCGGACAGTGATTGGTATGCCTTCGCCGTGGCCTTGATGCAGAGCCTGCTGTGTGTGGGGCCCTACGGGGGGATTCACCGTCCCAAGGCCCCCGCGCCGCGGGCCACCGCCGTGGCCCGTCTCCGCCAGCGCCTCACCGTCTTCCACCCCGAGATTCAGTATCCCAAGCCCGCGCTTCCCCTGAGCACCCTGCCGGATGAGCTGCTGCACCAGCTCCACCGGGTCTTCGTCGAGGACGCACGCGGGCCCTTCCCCCTGCCGCTGCTCGAAGGGCTCCGCTTCATGGCGTGTGCTTCGTGTGGCCTGGAGCATGCCCGCGCCGCGTGCGCCACGTGCCGGCCGAATGCCTCGGCCCCCGTGACGCCCCTCACCGCGTCCCGTGGCCAGGTGACCGCCAGCCGCCTCTTCTCCACCCGGGGCGTGTTCGTGCATGCCTGCGTGGAGGACGGCGTGCTCCGCTGGCTCTCGCATGAGGACGGCGTGTACCAGCGCGAGGATGGCCGGCCCGTGCTTCAGGCGCCGCTGGATCCTTCGCTGCATTGGGCCCTCCAGGGCGAGCGGACCCTGGTGGGCCGGGGCGGAGAGCTGGTGGTCCTCACTCCGGGCCAGTCCCCCGAGCGGCTCGGGGTGGACACGCCCGAGGGCCGCCCCGCGTTCGCCGCGAACCTGCGTCACCGGTACTGGGCCCATGCCGGGGGCCTGTGGCGGGATGGGAGCCTGGGGGCCGAGCGCATCGGGGATGTGCTGCAAGGGCAGACGCGGCTCTTCGTGGGGCCCCGCTTCGGCCTGGGCTTCCATCGCGCCGGCAACCTGCGGGGCGCCTTCGTGTTCGACGCGGAGCACCCGGGGCTTCGGGATGGGCTGGTGCTCCCGTGGCCCGCGGGCAAGCTCGTGGACGTGGAATGCCTCTTCGAGGGGTCCAACGCCTGGCTGTTCCTGGCCGAGGAGAGTGGGGGGCGCACCCTCCACCATTGTGCCGTCGTGGGCTCCGACGGGACCCTCCGGTTCCAGGCCCAGGGCGTCGCGGGCGATGGCTCGTGGCTCGGCGCCCTGCGCGGCCCCTGTGTCCTGGGAGACGTCCTCTTCGCCGCCACCGACACGGGCCTCGTCCGCGTGGAGCCGCGCCAGGGCCGGCTCGAGGCCGTGAGGGAGTTTCCCGACGCCGAGCCCTTCGTCGATGCCGGGTGCCGCCTCTTCATGACCCGCCATGGGCTCACCGTCGTGGGCCGCCAGCACGTCACCGGCCTGCGAATGACCTGAAAAGCACCCTGGCTTGACATGGTGTCGTTGGGACACTATGTTGGTGTTGTTGAGACACGAAGGGTGCTCGCGACGGGCACCTCCAGGAGGAGAGCCATGAAGAGCCAGGTGAAGGAGCTTCCGCTGCCGGCGTTCTACCGGCCCAGCCATGCGGGCACTTACGGCTACAGCCCGAACGCGGGCGTGCTTCAGACGGAGGCCATGACGTGGAGCGCCGCGAACGGCCTCTCGCCGGCCGCCACGGACCGGTTCAACCTGCACCTGCTGCTCATCGACGTGCAGAAGGACTTCTGCTTCCCCGAGGGCTCGCTCTACGTCGCGGGCCGCAGCGGCCGGGGCGCCATCGACGACAGCCGCCGCATCGCCGAGTTCGTCTACCGCAACCTCGGCGTCCTCTCGAACGTCACCACCACGCTCGACACGCACTTCGCCTACCAGATCTTCTTCCCCTCGTTCTGGGTGGACGAGAACGGCCAGATGCTCACCCCCTACCGGGAGGTGACGCGCGAGCAGATTGAACGCGGCCAGGCCCGCCCCAACCCCGCGGTGGCCAAGTGGCTGTGCGGCGGCAACTACCCCTGGCTGCTCAAGCAGGTGAAGTACTACTGCGACGAGCTGGAGCGGGCTGGCAAGTACACGCTCTACCTGTGGCCCCCCCACTGCCTGCTGGGCAGCGATGGCCACGCGCTGGCCGGCGTGGTGCAGGAGGCCCGCCTCTTCCATGCCTTCGCCCGGGGCGCCCAATCCTGGTGCGAGGTGAAGGGCGGCAACCCGCTCACGGAGAACTACTCCGTGCTGCGCCCCGAGGTGCTCAGCCGCCACGACGGCCAGCCGCTCGCCCAGCGCAACACCCAGTTCCTCAAGACGCTGCTCACCGCGGATGCCGTCGTCATCGCCGGCCAGGCCGCCAGCCACTGCGTGAAGAGCTCCATCGATGACCTGCTAAGTGAAATCGTCGCCCAGGATGCCGCGCTCGCGCGCAAGGTCTACCTGCTCACCGACTGCATGTCCTCGGTCACCGTGCCGGATGGCAAGGGCGGTTTCGCCGCCGACTTCACGCCCCAGGCCGAGGCGGCCCTCCAGCGCTTCGCCGATGCCGGCATGCACCTGGTGAAGTCCACCGACCCGCTCGCCCACTGGGCGGACCTGCGCATCGGCTGAGCCCCGCTTTCCCACACCCCGACGATGGATTGGAGACACGTGCCATGAGTACCCCTCAAGCCACTCCCCAGGTTTCCCAGCTCTTCGAGGCCGCCCACGCCGAGGGCGTCCTCAGCCCCGCGGGGCTTCAGGCCCTCACCGTCATGGACCTGGGCGCCCAGATTCAAGCCGGCCTCGGCGTCAGCGTGGACGATGTGCAGGCCAGCGAGGTGGTCCTCGTGACGGTGATGCCGGATGACTCCGGCAGCATCCAGCACGCGAACAACGCGCAGCTCGTGTGCGATGGCCACAACCTCGTGCTCGACTCGCTGCTGGCCAGCAAGCAGCGCGACACCGTCCTGTTCCACACCCGCTACCTCAACGGCTTCGTCCTCAATCCCTACCGCCCCATCGAGGACGTGGTGCGCATGCACGGGAAGAACTACTCCCCGGATCAGGGCACGCCCCTGTATGACCAGACCGTGGTGCTGCTGGGCACCGTGCTGGCCAAGGCCCAGGAGTTCACGCGCAACGGCGTGGCCGTACGCACCGTTACCCTGCTCATCACCGATGGTGGGGATTGCCACTCGCAGCGGGCCCGCGCCCGGGAGGTGGCCGCGCTGGTGAAGGACCTGCGGCGCGCCGAGAACCACATCGTCGCCGCCATGGGAATCCAGGATGGCACCACGGACTTCTACAAGGTGTTCCGGGAGATGGGCATCGAGGACAAGTGGATCCTCACCCCCGGCCAGAGCGCCCAGGAGATCCGTCAGGCTTTCCAGGTGTTCAGCCAGTCCGCGGTCCGGGTGAGCCAGGGGGCTGCCCGCTTCAGCCGCACCGCCCTGGGCGGCTTCGGGCGCTGATCCCTCGTTTGTCCTTCGGGCGCCGTGCGGAGCCCTCCGTGCGCCTGGCCGCCCTGCGCGGGACATCGCCGCCCCGGGCCTGTGTTCCATGGAGCACCTGTCTGTATTTGCCGAGACAGGGTTTCCCATGGAGACCCCTTGAGCCTTGGTCGTGTGCTGACATCCCTCATGGTGGCGTTGGGATTTCTCGTCCTGGCGTCTGTTGGCTCGCTTGCCCTTTTCACTCAACACTTCCACCGCACGCGGGATGGGGTGGGTCTGGCCACGGAGGGGATCCGTCTCCCCGGGCAACTGGAGGTGACGCTGCTCGGCCACTACAGGCGGAGCGTCGAGCCCCCCGCTGAGTCCCCGGCGGCTCAGGCCGCCCTGATTGCCGCCACCGAGGACCGGCTCATGGCCGTGCTGGACGCCATCCACCACACCTCCCTCTCCCTGGAGGAGCGGGACCTCATCAATGAGGTGCGCCGGCAGGTGTACGCCTACCTCGTTGCGCAGCGGGATGCCCGCAGCGCGCCGTCCTGGGAGACGCTCACGCGGGCCCGGCAGGCGCTGGATGTGGCGCAGTCCAGCGTCTCGTTTCTCACCTACTTCAACGTGAAGGAAGCGCGGGACACCGAGGCCCAGGCCGTCCGCTGGAGCCATTCGGCCATCGTGGGGTGCATCACCCTGAGCAGCCTGCTCCTGCTGGGATTGGGGGGCATGCTGCTGTGGATGCGGGGGGCCGTGCTGCGCCCCCTCATCGGGATCAGCCAGGCCATGCGCAGCTTCGGGGCCGGCAACAAGGGGACGCGGGCCCCGGAGCAGGGGCCCGCCGAGCTGCGCGAGATGGCCCGCACCTTCAATGAGATGGCCTCCACCCTGGTCCAGCGCCAGGACGAGCAGCTCACGTTCCTGGCGGGCGTGGCGCATGATCTCCGCAACCCCCTGTCCGCCCTGAGGTTGTCCACCGCCTTCGCCAACCCGGGGCGCAGCGAGGTGCCACCCGAGCGCCTCCAGCGGACGCTCACCCTGGTGCAGCGGCAGGTGGCGGCCCTGGACCGGATGGTGGGAGACCTGCTCGATGCCACCCGCATCGAGGCCGGCCGGCTGGAGCTGCACCTCGAGGAGTGCGATGCCCGGGAGCTGGCCCGCTCGGTGGTGGAGCTGTTCGAGGCGAGCCTCCAGGGCCACGAGCTGCGCCTGTCCCTGCCCGACACCGCCGTGAACCTGCGCTGTGATGGGACCCGGCTGGAGCAGGTGCTCAACAACCTGGTCAGCAACGCCCTGAAGTACTCGCCCACGGGCACGTGCGTGGACGTGACGGTGTCCTGTCAGCAGGGCGAGGCGCTCCTGACCGTGACGGACCGGGGCATTGGCCTGTCGGCCGATGTGCAGCGCCGGCTCTTCTCTCCCTTCATGCGGGCCGCCAATGCCCGGAATTGTGCCCCCGGCGCGGGGCTGGGCCTGTCCGTGGCCCGGCGCATCGTGGAGGCCCATGGGGGCCGCATCGAGGTGGAGAGCCAGCCCGGGCAGGGGGCCACCTTCCGGGTCCGGCTCCCGCTCAGCCGCCCAGGGGCACCCCACGTGTCCTGGCCGTCCGGAAGCGTGGTGCACTGAGGGGCGTCATGGGCTCGCGGCCCAGGCGTCGATGAGCTGCTCGCGCGTCCAGGCCAGCACCGGGCTGACCTCCACCCGGTACGCGGGCTGGGAGCGCTTCAGGTCCCTCAGCTCCGGGGGCAGGTGTTCCAGCTCCCGCTGGGCGTACTCGCGGATCTCCGGCAGGGGCGGGCAGGCGCCTTCCAGCCGGAGGCCGCCCCGCATCACCGGCCGCAGCAGGGGCCGGCCTGGCAGGGCCTCGTCATGGCGCGCGAGCACGTCCCGCCGCGCTGTGCCGCCCTCGTCCATCCGGAACACCTGCTTGCGTCCCGGGTAGAGCGCCCGCTGGGACGACAGCTTGATGCGGTCCTTGCCCGCGTACGACACGAGCTTGTAGGCGATCTCCAGCGCGGAGACGTCTGGCGACACGCTCAGGGCCGGGCCCACGTAGAAGCCATCCAGGGGGGCGCCCTGTTCGAGCAGCCAGGCGATGCTCGCCTCGTCGAGCTGGCCGTTGGCGAAGAGCTTCATCCGCTGGAGCCCCGCCTCGTCCAGCAGGGACCGCGCCGCGCGGGACAGGGCCAGCAGGTCTCCAGAGCTCAGTTGCAGCGCGCGCACCCGGAAGCCCTCGCCCTGCTCCCGGGCCAGGCGGATGACGTACTGCACGCCTCGCAGCGTGTCGTAGGTGTCCACCCGGAGCGCCATCTCGGGGAAGCCGCTGGAGAAGGCGCGGAAGGACTCCAGCTCGTCCTCGTGGGCCTGGACGAAGCTGTGTTCCAGCCCCCCCGCCAGCGGCAGCCCGTAGCGGTGCCCCGCCAGCACGTTGGAGGTGCCCTGCACGCCGGCGATGAAGGCCGCGCGCGCCATCTTCGTGCCCACCTCCAGGCCGTACATGCGCCGCAGCCCGGCGTCCATCACCGGCCGGCCTCCCGCCGCCAGCACCACCCGCGTGGCCTTGGAGGCCGTCAGCGTCGGGAGGTGAAGCTGGTTGAGCAGCAGCGTCTCCACGAGCTGCGCCTCGGGCAGCGGGGCCACCACCTCCATCAGGGGCTCCTGCGGGAACACCGGCGTGCCCTCGGGCACCGCGGACACCTCGCCGCTGAAGCGGAAGCGCTCCAGGTAGCCGAGCAGCCGGTCCGAGAAGCACTGGAGCGAGGCCAGGTAGTCGAGCGCCTCGCGGGGAAAGCAGAGCGTCTCCAGCGAGCGCAGGGCCTCCTCCAACCCACTGGCTGCGAGGAAGTTGAGGCCCGGCGGAAGCTGCTGGACGAAGAGGCTGAACACCGCCTCGTCGAGCATGCCCTCGTCGAGGTAGGCATCCACCATCGCGAATGCCTGCAGGTCCGTGTACAGCGCGGCGCACTCCTCCATAGCCGTGTCTCCTGGGGGCACCTACAGCCGCATCCCCACGCCGCCCCCGAGGGAGTCCGACACCCAGCGGCTCATCTCCGCGCCGGACATGAGCCCGCTGTGGCGCGCCACCTCACGTCCATTCGCGTAGAGCACGAAGCAGGGGATGCCGCGCACGCCCAGGGACGAGGCCACCTCCGGGTGCTCCTCCGTGTTCAGCTTGAGCACGAGGAGCCGGCCCGCGGAGGCCTGGCCCAGCGACTCCAGGACGGGGACCGCGGCACGGCAGGGCCCGCACCAGGGGGCCCATAAGTCCAGCAGCACCGGAATGGGGGAGGAGACCACCACGCGCGACAGTCCCTCGCCATCCACGGACTGCGGCTTTCCCGAAAGGTCGAGCGCGCCATGGCACCGCCCACACGAAGGGGTGCCCGCCGGCGCGGGCTGGGAGACGCGGTTCAACGCGCCACAGGCAGAACATCGGAACATGCGGGCACCTCCTTGCTTCGCGCGGCTTCGTCGAAGGACAAGATAAGGATGCGGTCAGCCCCCACCGGTCTGGCGGGGAGGTGCCTGCTCCGCCGGGTGCCCAGGAGGCGGGCGGCCCGGTGCGCTACGCGTAGAACTCGATGATTTTCACCAGGTCCAGCGCCACCGGCGGGTCCACGTCCTCGGGGCGGGAGAGCACGCGGAACCCCTTGCCGCCTTCGAGGTGCGCCACGTGCGGGGGCAGGCCCCGGTGCGCCGTCTTCTGGCGAAGCTCCACGAAGAGCGGGTGCTGGCGGAACCGCTCCCGGAGCTCCACCACCGTGCCGGGCTTGAACTCCATGCCGGGCAGGTTCGCCTTCTTGCCATCCACCGTGAAGTAGCCGTGGCGCACGAACTGCCGCGCCTGGCGGATGCTGGTGGCGTAGCCGGCGCGCAGCACCAGGGCGTCGAAGCGCGACTCGATGAGGCGGATGAGCACCCGGGTGGCGTTCGAGCCGCTGCGCTTGGCCCGGTCCACGTACCGGCGGCACTGCTTCTCCAGCAGCTCGTACGACAGCTTGAGCTTCTGCTTCTCCATCATCCGCAGCCCGTAGTCCGTCATCTTCGTCTTCTGGGTGGGCCCGTGCTGGCCTGGCGGGTACGGGCGCCGCAGCGACGGGTCCTTGTCCGGGTCCTTCGTGGACAGATGCGTGAGGGCCACGGACAACCGGCGGGCGCGGCGGCCACGAGGGCCTGTGTAGCGAGCCATCCCCTGCGACTCCTTGAAGTGATTGTGAATGTGATAATCATTATCAACTTGGGCGGAGGGAGCAAGGAAAATTCGCGGGCCGGGCATTGCCGGTGACAGTTCCGCGGGGGGCCGGTGTTTCCCTGCTCCGAGAGAGGGAGGCGTGAGTCTGGTGCCAATCGACGTGGAGGCCTACTACCGGCGTTACGGGCCCCAAGTGCTCCGGCGCTGCCGCTTTCTCCTGAGAGATGAGGAGAAGGCCGTGGATGCCATGCACGATGTATTCGTTCAGTTGCTGCGCCATCAGGACCGGTTGAAGCACACGGCCCCGTCGAGCCTGCTGCACCAGATTGCGACGCGGGCGTGCCTCAACCGGCTGCGCGGGACGCGCCGCCGCCCCGAGGACCGCGAGGACGAGCTGATGCTGCGCATCGCCTCGGCGGAGGACACCGAGGCGCGCACGGTGGCGCGGGGGCTGCTGGACCGGCTGTTCGGGCAGGTGCCCGCCTCCAGCCGGGACATCGCCGTGCTGCACCTGGTGGATGGCATGACGCTGGAAGAGACCGCCCGCGAGGTGGGGATGTCCGTCTCCGGAGTGCGCAAGCGCCTCCGGGCCCTGTCGTCCGTGTTGCAGGAACTGGAGGCCGCATGAAGTCCCCCCACCGCACCCCAGACTGGTTGCTGGAGCGCATTGCCCTGGGCGAGTTGCCCCCGGAGGAGCTGGCCGCCGCGCGCGCCCGGCTGGCCGAGGAGCCCGATGGGGCGGCCCGGCTGGCCGCGCTCGAGGAGGACTCCCGGCGCATCCTGGCGCAGCACCCGCCCGGGCGCGTGGCGCGCGAGGTGGAGGCACGGGCCGCCCGGGCCTCGCGCCCGGAGCCCCTGCCGGAGAAGGCGCCCCGGTGGCGCCCTTGGATGCCGGCGCTGGCGCTCGTGCCGGTGCTGGCCGCGGTCTTCCTGATGGTGCGTCCCAGCCCGTCGCTGCCCGTCACCGTCCCCGGCGAGCCCCTGCCCGAGGTGACCCGCATCAAGGGGATGAAGCCCCAGCTCGGCCTGCACCGCCTGGGCGCGGCCGGTCCGGAGCCGCTCGCCGAGGGCGCCCGCGCCGCGGCCCGTGACGTGGTGCAGGTCTCCTATGTGGCGGCGGGCCACCGCTTCGGCGCCATCCTCTCCCTGGATGGACGGGGTGCCGTCACCCTCCATGCGCCCGAGCACGGTCTGGATTCCGTGCCGCTCGCGCCCTCCGGGACGCATGTGCTGCCCCAGGCCTACGAGCTCGATGATGCGCCGGCCTTCGAGCGGTTCATCTTCGTCGTCTCGGACAGCCCCTTCTCCCTGGAGGCGATTGCCGCCAGCGCCCGGGCGCTCGCTGCGTCGGACGGGGCGCGCACCGCGCCGCTGCCGCTTCCCGTAGGCTTTCAGCAGGTGTCCTTCCTTCTCGAAAAGAGTGCCCCATGAGCCGTGTTCTCTTGATGGTGGCGGCGCTGACCGCGTCCGTGGCCCACGCGCAGCCGCCCGTTCAGGTGCGCCGGCTGGCGCTGCTGGTGGGCGTCAATGATGGGGGGCCCGGGCGCGAGCGCCTGCGCTATGCCGCCTCGGATGCCCAGGCCTTCGCCCGGGTGCTGGGAGAGCTGGGCGGGGTGGCCCCCGCCGACCGGGTGATGCTGCTGGAGACGGGGCGCGCCGGGTTGTTGGAGGGGCTCTCGCGCATGCGGACCCTGGCCGAGTCCGCCCGGGCCTCGGGCGCCCACCGGGTGGAGGTGCTCCTCTATTACTCGGGGCACTCGGATGACGAGGGGCTGCTGCTCCAGGGGGAGCGCATGGACTATGGCGAGCTGCGCCGCGCGCTGGGGGGCCTGCCTGCGGACGTGCGCATCGCGGTGCTGGACTCGTGCGCCTCGGGGGCCTTCGCGCGCCGCAAGGGCGGCTCCCCCCGGCCCGCCTTCCTGGTGGACTCCGGGGTCCAGGTGAAGGGCCAGGCCATCCTCACCTCGTCCAGCGAGGACGAGGCCTCCCAGGAGTCGGACCGGCTGGGGGGCTCCTTCTTCACCCACCACCTCATCTCCGGCCTGCGCGGCGCGGCGGACGTGACGCGCGATGGCCGGGTGACGCTCAACGAGGCCTACCAGTTCGCCTTCCACGAGACGCTGGCGCGCACCGAGCGGACGCAGCGCGGCGCCCAGCACCCGGCCTACGACATCGAGATGGCGGGCACGGGAGACCTGGTGATGACCGACCTGCGCGCCACCTCCGCCGGGCTGATCCTGACGGAAGCGCTGGAGGGCCGCCTCTACGTGCGCGACGAGGCGGGGGCGCTGGTGGTGGAGCTGATGAAGACGGCGGGGAGGCCCGCGGAGCTGGGGCTCGCCCCCGGGCGGTACCGGGTGCGGCGGGAGCTGGGCGGGGCGGTCTCCGAGGCGGACCTGGTGCTCACCGAGGGCAAGGGCACGCCGCTGGCGGCCTCCGTCTTCCGCCCCGTGCAGAGCGAGGCCACGGTGTCCCGGGGCGGCCCGTCCCAGGTGGAGGCCGAGGCTCCCGAGGCGTCACAGGGCCGCGTGCGGGTGCCCTTCAACGCGAGCCTCGTGCCCGGGCTGAGCCTCAACGCGCTGGTGGCGGGGGATGCGCCGGTGGAGAACACCGTGGCCATCGGCGTGGTCAATGATGGCACCGCCCTGCGGGGCGCGGGCCTGGCGCTGGGGGCCAACGTGTACGCCGAGGAAACGCGGGGCCTGGCGGCCGCGGTGGCGCTGAACATGACGGGCCGCCGGATGGAGGGGACGCAGCTGTCCGTGGGCTTCAATTACGCGGGCGGGGCGGTGGACGGGGTGCAGGCGTCGGTGGGCGGCAACTGGGCGGGCGGGAGCGTGAAGGTGGCGCAGCTCGGCGTGGGGCTGAACGTGGCCACCGCGAGCGTCTCCGGCGCGCAGGTGTCCGCGGGCCTGAACCTGGCGGGCGGGAGCGTCCACGGCGCGCAGCTCACCTCCGGGGTGAACGTGACGAAGGAGTCCTTCGAGGGAGTCCAGCTGTCCTCTGGCTTCAACGTGACGCGCAGGGACTTCCACGGCGTTCAGCTGGCGGCGGGCGTGAACTGGGCGGGCGGCGCCCTGTCCGGGGTGCAGCTCAGCTCGGGGTTCAACCGCGCCCAGAACGTCGAGGGCCTGCAGCTGGGGCTCCTCAACGTGGGCGGAGACGTGACGGGCGCGCAGATCGGCCTGCTCAACATCGGCGGGGTGGTGAAGGGCACCCAGGTGGGGTTGGTCAACCTGGCGAAGGAGGTGCACGGGGTGCCGGTGGGGTTGGTGTCCCTCGTGAAGGAGGGGCAGTACCACCTGGAGTTCTGGTCGAGCGACATCCAGCTCGCCAACGTGGGGGTGAAGCTCGGCGGCAAGCACTTCTACTCCACGCTGGTGGCGGGCATCGGGCCGGACGACCGGTTGCAGCGCTTCAGCCTGGGCTTTGGCCTCGGGGGACACATCCCCGTGGCGCGGCGCTTCTGGGTGGATGTGGATGCGGTGGCCAGCACCGTCCACGACCGCAAGGAGCCCTTCGACAGCGAGAACCTGCTGGCGCAGGCGCGGGTGATGGTGGGCTTCCAGCTCTTCTCGCGCCTGGCCGTCTTCGCCGGGCCCACCTACAACACCTACTTCGCGTTCTCGCCCGAGGAGCGGCGCAAGGTCACCACGGTGAAGGTGTCCGAACGCCCGCTGGGCTCGGACGGCACGTGGCAGCGGTGGCCGGGCTTTCAGGCCGGCCTGCGCCTCTGAGGCGGGCTACTCGAACACCCGCCGCACGCGCAGCACCGAGGCGTCTCCGGCGGGCCCCGCCTTCTGGCGCACGGCGATGGTGGCCTCCACCTTCAGGCCGCCCAGGCTGCCCGCCTCGGCCATGTAGCTGTCCTTCTGGTCCTGCGTGGCGTTCACCTCCGAGAAGTCCACCTCGTGAATCTGAATCCCGTCCGCGTCGGACTTGCCCGGGGGCACCGCCAGGAAGGACGGGCACGGGGGCGCGAAGCAGCGGATGCCGCTGTCCTTCACGAGGTAGGTGGTGGGCTTCGTCTGATCCGCCTCCGCCGGCTGGCCGGGGATGTCCGAGGGCGAGGCGGAGGACTTGGGGGGCTGGGTCATGGGGGCGGACTCGGGAGCGGCGGAGCGCGCGCACCCGGCCATCAGGCCAAGGCACAGCGCGGACAGCCGCAGGGAACGGGAATTCAAGGGTGGGTCCCTCGGAAAGGCGGGGGCCCCCAGTGTCGGTCCTCTGGCCTCCCGAGGCCAGGGGGGATGCGCCCGGGCCTTTGCACACGGTGGGCCACCTGCTGGGAGGGGGGCGGGGGGCCTCACCCGTGGGGTTGGAATTCCAGCCTGGGCGGACAGGCGGCGGAGGAGGGGGCCCATGTCCCACATGGTTCCCGGGGGGGAGCTGTTGGGAACCGTGCCGGGCGGGAAGAGGGCGCGTCCGGGAGTGTTTCGGTTCGTTGACGCTCCCCCTGGGCCGGGCTACACCCGGCCGGGATCAGCCGCTTGAAAGAGGACGAGGACGCACCCCGATGGAATTCCGCATCGCCGCCGATGAGCTGAAGAAGGCCCTCTACCGTGCCCAGGGCATCGTGGAGCGCAAGACGACGATGCCCATCCTCGCCAACGTGCTCGTCAATGCCACCAAGAATGGCATCACCGTCACCGCGTTCGACCTGGACATCGGCGTCGTCTCCGAGCACCCCGCCGAGGTCGCCAAGCCGGGCGCCGTCACCCTGAACGCGAAGTACATCTTCGACATCGTCCAGAACCTCCCGGACGCGCAGGTGACGCTCAAGAAGCTGGCCAACAACTACGTGGACATCTCCAGCGGCTCGGCGCACTTCAAGATCGTCGGCATGGCCGCCGAGGAGTACCCCAAGCTGCCCAAGGAGGAGAACGCTCCCCTGGTGCAGGTCTCCGGCAACACGCTGCTGGAGATGATCAAGAAGACCCAGTTCGCCATCTCCTCGGACGAGACGCGCTACATCCTCAACGGCGTCTATTTCGAGCCCCAGGCGGGCGGCAAGGTGCGCATGGTGGCCACCGATGGGCACCGGCTGGCGCTCATCGAGCGCGAGCTCTCCGGGGACTTCAAGCTCAAGGGCGGCGTCATCATCCCTCGCAAGGGCCTGATGGAGCTCAAGCGCCTGCTGGACGAGGCGCCGGATGCTGAGTGCCACCTGGGCTTCGCGGAGAACTCGGCGCTGTTCAAGAAGCCGGGCCTCACCATGGTGATGCGGCTCATCGACGGCCAGTTCCCCGAGTACCAGCGCGTCATCCCCAAGGAAGGCGAGAAGGTGGTGATGGTCTCCAAGGTGCGCTTCCTGGAGGGCCTCAAGCGCATCGCCCTGCTGTCCGCGGACAAGAGCTACGCGGTGCGCATCGGGCTGGAGCCCAACAAGCTGCTCATCACCTCCAACAACCCGGACCTGGGCGAGGCGCGCGACGCGCTGGACATCGCCTACAAGGGCGGGGACATCACCATCGGCTTCAACGCGCGCTACCTCATCGACGTGCTCACCGTGACCGAGACGGAAGAGGTGTCCTTCGAGCTGGGCGACGAGCACAGCCCGGGCGTGCTCCACGCGCCGGGCGACCGCAGCTTCACCGCCGTCGTCATGCCCATGCGCGTGTGAGGCGGCCGCCTCAGGGAGCCCGGGGCTTTGGCTTCGCCGCGGGCTTCTTCCGGCCCTTCTCCCACGTCTCCTCCGACGTCAGCACGCCCCGGGAGTAGGTGCGCGAGGGCCCATGCCGCTTGCCGGCCTGGAAGAAGGCCTCGGAGAGGAGCTGGCCCCGGGCGTCGTACTCCACCGAGCGGCCCTCCAGCTTGTTGTCCACGAAGTCCTCCTCCGACCAGGAGCCATCCGAGTTCAGGGTGACGTGGCGGCCCTGCTTCTTGCCGTCCTGGTAGTCCCCCCAGCTCTGGCCCTCGCCGTCCGCGCACGTCACCGAGGGGCCGTGCCGCATGGGCCGGCCCTTCCTCACCGCGCGGCATTCCAGCGTGCCCGCCGGGTCCTTGGGGCCACCCGAGGCGGTGGCGCCCGGAGGGCACTCCAGCTTCCAGGAGGCACAGACGGCGTCCGCCTGACGCTTGTCCATGGCCAGCGCGGGCGAGGCCGTCAGCAAGGTGACGGTCAGTGTCATGAATGTGCGCGGGTACAACTTCATGGGGGCCTCGCGTGCGGACGGGCAACAGCGCCGGACCCGGGGGCCCGTGCCAAGGGGACTTCTTCCGGTCATCCCCCCTGCCCTTTGGGGGCAAAGGGCCTGCGACCGGCTCCGCCTGTCCTTATAGTGGAGAGACCGTGGCCTCCCATCCTGACATTCTGCGGGAACGGCTGGAGGACCGTGCGGACCTCCTGGAGGCCTCACGGCTGCGCTACCGCGCCCTCCGGGGAATTCTCAGCGGCTTCTTCTGGAAGGAGCGCCTCCGGGGCAACCTGGAGCTGCTGCGCGAGGTGGCCCTGGCGCAGCCCGAGGTGGACACCACGCTGGCCGCCACGGGCCGTCGCGCCGCCGCCGAGCGCTGGCCCCCGGATTCGGCCCCCGTGCGCCTGCTGGACGAGGTGCGCCAGCTGCGCGAGGGAGTCTCACAGGCGGTGAAGCGGCGCCTGTCCATGGAGGAGCCCCCCGCCTTGCTGGGCGAGGCGATGCTGGCGCTGGAGGAAGAGGTGCTCGCCACGGGGCCCTTCCTGGGCGGCCGGAGCTGGGCGCGGGCCGTGGAGGTGCTCCCGCGCAACCTGCCGGAGCTGCGCGCCGCGTGCGCCGCGGCCGAGGTGTTCGAGGGCATCTTCAAGCGGCCCGTGGCCAAGGGGGCGCTGCCCTTCAACGGTGCCGAGGCGCACGAGCTGTGCCGTGCGCTGTCCCTGGGCGAGGTGGCGCTGCGCTCGCTGTGGGAGCGGCTGGACCGGTTCGATGAGACGGGGCGGGTGCGGCCCTTCCTGGAGCGCCAGGTGCGCCGGGTGCCGGGCCCCGCGCCCCGCAGCGGGCCCGAGCTGCTGCTGCACGCGGCCTTCTGGTACGACGTGGCCCGGGTCCGGGTGAGTGAGCTGCTGAAGGCCCGGTTGGATCCCGTCATGGCCCGGGAGGACGAGGTGCCCGTGCTGCTGGCCTGGCTGGTGGCCCGGGAGGAGTCTCCGGAAGCCCGGCTGGAGGCGGGCGAGGTGCTCTCCGAGGGGCGTGCGGGGCTCTTCGAGCTGGCGAGCGAGCTGGCCCTGCTGTCCCGCGCCCGGCCCGAGGGGCCCTGGAATGAAGAGGCCGCCTGGGTGCGGCTGTGGACGGCGGCCCACCGGGCCCGGGGCGAGACGGGGGAGGACGTGGAGCGGGTGCGCGAGGTGCTGCACCTGTTCATCCGCCTGCGCGGCCGGACGAACGTGCCAGCCCGGCTGTTCTCCCCGGACCTGGCGACGCCGGTGCAGGATGTCGCCCCGGACACGAAGGACTTGCCGGGGCTCGTGCAGGCAGCCCGGGCCGCCGCCCGTTAAGCCGGGGGCGGTTCATCCAGGCCCGCGAGGTTCTCCTCGGCGGCCTGGCGGTAGACCGGAACGACTTCCACGGCCAGCAAGTCGCGCAGCTGCTGACGTGCTCCTTCGAGGTCGCCTGCATCCCGAAGGTTCATCATTCGCCAGAGGGCGCGTTCCAGCCGCCTCCTTCCCTTTCGCCTGCGCTCCGCGATCTTCTGGAGCAAGGCTTCTGCACTCTTGGGATTCTTGAGGGCTTCTTTCATCTCGTCTTCGCTGATCACCACTTCCGCGGCGGCATGCCGCAAGAAAGCGCGCATCCTCCTGGTGAGTTTCAGGGGCTTTCCCTGATGGACGCGGTGCAGAAGGATGAAGAGCTGAGAGTGCTCCGAGAGTTTCGGATCTACCTGCCCACTCGCTGCGACCTTCTTGAGCCGGTCTATTCTGGCAAGCGCGTTTGTTGCGTGCTTCCGGTAGAGCGGAACGGTCTCGACCGCGAGCACCTTCTCGATTTGTTCACGTGCTCCTTTCAAGTCCCCGGCATCTTGCAGGCGGTTGGCGCGGTTCTCGGCATCCATCAACCGCCAAGAGCCACCCCAGATGCGCCTTTTGATTTTCCGGAGGAGGGGCATGGCCGAGCGAATGCTGCGAAGGGCCTTCTCTGTATCCTTGGCAGGGAGTGCCACTTCGCGAGCAGAACGCCGCAGCAGGGTTCGCACATCGTCTGTGAGTTCCAAGGGAGCGCCCTGATCCAGCACGCGCTGAATCAGGGCCTGGATTGGCTCCCAGTCGATCTTGCCGCTCATGAGGTTGCTTTTTAATTCTGTTTCCGTGGCTCAGGGCACATTTGTTGCGGCCACTCGTGTTGCCCCTCACAGCGCCGGAGGCAGTCGTAACAGGGGCCGAGCAATCGTTTTTCCTGGCAATCAACATACTTTTGGATGCAGTTCTTCTTCCACTTCGGCGTGCGCTTCGCTGCTGCTTCGGCCTGCGTTCCGGTCTGCGTGGGCGCAGTGTCTTCCGCGGCTGGGTTGGCCTCGGTTCCCGTGGAGCTCTCCAGGGTTGCGTAGGCTTCGGCCAGCGTCTTGAGAATGCTGGCCACCCGCGTGCGGTCAACGCCGCAGCTCTCTATCGCCGTGATGGGGTTTCTCTCGACGCAGCAACTCACGGTGTCCCAGCAGGTGAGCGGCGCAAGGTATGCCGGCGGGGTTGAAACCGGTTGGAGCGGACGGCTCGCGGTGGAGTGCGTCCCTGAGGAACAGCCCCCCAGCAGCCCGATGAGGACTGCCGTCAACCCTTGAGCCAAGACGCGGAGCTGTAGGTTCATAATGAAATGATGGAGAGGCGTTTCCTGGACAGCGATGGCTTCCGGGGTTGTGCGCCTATTCCCCATCCTGATAGGTCGGGTGGTCATGCGTGACTTCCTGCCCTGCCGGTCTGGCCTGCTTGCCATGCTCCTCTCTTCGGCGGTGGCCGTGGCCGGGGGGCCCTACGACAAGACCGTCATCCGGACCGAGAAGATCTCGGAGCATCCGGGCAGTAAGACGAGCAGCGCCTTCGTGTCCGGCCAGGTGGCGACGGTGCTCCGCTTCGAGCAGGACGTCGATCCGGAGAAGACGAAGCTGCTGGCGTGGGAGGGACGCTTCGAGCCGCTCCTCGTGGGAAGCAAGAAGGTGGTCATCGAACCGCTCCGGGATCTCCAGCACGATGAGCGGGTGCCCCTACTCGTCACGCTCGTGGATGGGACGGAGATTCCGTTCATCGTGAGGCCTCCCTTGAACCGGGAGGACGGGGGATGGGAGGGATGGACCGACCATCAGGTCAACGTGTTCAAGAATCACGAGAGCTACAACGCGGTCCTCTCGTCCCTCTATGACTCCCTGAAGAAGGAGCGTGAACTCAGCGAGGAGAACGAGCGGTTCAAGAAGGAGGAGAATTCAGTGGATCACGCCTACGCGACACTGCTCGCGAATGGCGAGGTGAAGAAGACGCCCTTTCGCCGCAAGGTGGTCTACCGTCCGAAGAACGAGGACATGGACATGGTTGTCGAAGTCTTCTCAGGGCAGGGCAAAGCGGCGGCCGTCGTCACGTTGACGAACACCTATTACGGTGACACCTGGAAGTTCGATGGTGCTTACCTGACGCAGGACTTTACCAGCGTCACGGCCCGGCCCTTCGCGCTTCGCATGACCCGAGCCGCCATCGTTCCTGGGCAGACCGGAACCATTGCGGTCGTGGTGGACAGGGAGGCCTTCGCGGCGAAGGACGGAGCGCTTGAGGATCTGGCCCTCCAGATCTTCCGTGGGGATGGGCTTCTCCAGGTGGTGGTGACGCTCGATCACACCCTGATTCGCGAGTAGAAGCGCCTCTCATGTCCACCCCCAAGGCCTTCCTGATTGGCTCTGCCTTGCTGTTCGCCGCGTCTCCAGGTTGCACCACGGCTGGCGGTGTCTCGCTCCGTCCCGATGGCACTCCAGGCCCAGAGGAATGCTCTGCGAAGGCCATCGAAGTCATGCGGTATCTGAGGCTGCGCGTCGGGGACAGCGCGTTGGTGGATCTCGACGCGAATCAGATCGGGAGCCGGCGGGTCACGCTCTACGATGGACCCATCGAGAGCGTACTGCGAGAAGGCTTTGGCACGCTGGAGGAGCCTGCCCGCTTGTATGGGCGGGTTTGGACGGCGGGCCCGCAGGTGGTCATCCGGTACTATGCCGCCCACCCAGTGGATGGAGACAGGGTCCCCCTCTGCGCGGTGGCCCGGCTTGGCAATGACCAGATGCGGAAGTCTCCCGAGTCCAAGCCCGGAACGGCCATCCTCGATGGCTCCATCGCGGCCGCCTTCATCGTTGACGCCTTCCGGTGAGCCCTCCTCGCTTGCCCTCCAGCCAACATCTCGAAATCACTGGAGATATTCCTTCCATGGCGCTGGGAGACGGGTAGGGTAACGGCCACCGTGCGCCTGCTCGCGCTCCAAGCCCAGAACTTCCGCAACCTGCACCAGGTGTCCCTGGCCCCCAGCCCCCATGCCACCATCGCCGTGGGGCAGAACGGCCAGGGCAAGACGAACCTGCTCGAGGCCCTCTACTTCCTGGCCACGCTCAAGCCGCTGCGCGCCGGCCGGCTCGCGGAGCTCGTGCGCTGGGGCACCAAGGCCGCCCGCGTCTCCGGCCGCTTCCTCCTCAAGGGCGCCGAGCGGGAGATCTCCGTGGAGGTGGGAGGCGGCGTGCGCCAGGCCTTCGTGGATGGCAAGAAGGCCTCCAGCCTGGAGGAGTACTTCGGCGGCGTGTCCGTGGTGGCCTTCACCCCGGATGATTTGGAAGTCGTGAAGGGCGGGCCGGACGCGCGGCGCACCTTCCTGGACCGGGCGGTGTTCAACCGCTTCCCCGCCTTTCTCAAGGAGAGCCGCGACTACGCCCGGGCGCTGAAGAACCGCAACCGCCTGCTGCGCGATGGGCCCGCCGCCGACCCTGCGTACCTGGATGCCTACGATGCGACGCTCGCGCGCAGCGGGGCCCGCGTGTACGTGCGGCGCCGGGCGCTGATGGCCGAGCTGGCCCCCCGCGCCCAGGCCACGTTCGCCGCCATTGGCCGCACGGTGGACCCTGCTGTCTATGGCTACCACCCCGCGCACCTGGCCCAGGAGTTCGCCGATGTGGACGAGGCCCGCCTAGCCGAGGCCCTGCTGGAAGCGCTCGCGGGCCGCAGGCGCAGGGACCTGGAGCGGGGCTTCACCTCGGTCGGGCCGCACGTGGACGATGTGGCGCTGACGCTGGGCGGCCGCAGCGCGCGCGCCTACGCCAGCCAGGGCCAGCAGCGCGCGCTGGTGCTCGGCTGGAAGATCGCCGAGATCGAGAACCTGCAGGCTTCGCTGGGCTTCCTGCCGCTGCTGCTGCTCGACGATGTGTCGAGCGAGCTCGACCCGGAGCGCAACGCGTACCTCATGGGCTATCTGGCGGCGAGCGGGGCCCAGGTGTTCCTCACCACCACGGATGCTTCGCTGGTGCGGGCCGCCGCGGCGGCCGACACCCTGTGGATGGACGTCCACGGGGGGCAGGTGGCCCCCCGGCCGCCCGAGCCCTCAGCGGGGGGGCATCCGCCGCTCCCGGGGCAGCAGCCGCCAGCGCCGGTGGGCGTGGGGCACCTGCTGCGCGGGGACGTTGCCGAAGAAGGAGAAGCGGAACTCCGCCCAGAGAATCCCGTAGGCCACGGCGAAGAGGAACGTGCCAATCACGGACCACGCCGGGACACTCAGGATGAGCCCGCCCACGGCCCCCGCGAGCAGCACCACCCCCATGCCCAGGGAGACTTCGCGCCGGCGCCGGAACTCGCTGAAGGCCAGCCCCATGGAGACGAGGGAGACGGCGAAGAGGAGTCCGGCCAGCCCGAGCGCTGAACGGGCATACAGGTTGGCGATCGACAACAGGAACAGGCCAAGGCCCAAGAGCGCCAGTCCGCCATCCATGGGGTGTCTCCTTCAGAGGGTGTCCAAGGGACAACATCTCCACGGTGGGCCGGGGCAGCACGGTGCCCCACCTTGGGCAGCCCCTTCTCGCCTGGAGGGCAGGAGACGCCCCGGGATGCGGTGCGGCATGGGCGCTCCTGGGGAATTGTCTGGAACCCCATCCACCTTTACTTCCCTGACCCACTAGGCGTTTGCCCATCCGTGCCTAGCTTCCGTTTCCTCGGAGACGGAGGAATGAAGAGAGCCCTGCTAACGCTTGCCCTGCTGGCCCTGCCCCTTTTGACGGGCTGCCGCCGCGTGAGCTTCGAAGATTCGATGCTGTCCAAGCGGGACGTGGACTACCGCATTGGCGAGCTGCCTGCGCACTGGCACCGCGTCTACCTCAAGGACAATGACCTGGCCTTCTCGGAGGAGGGAACGGGGCGCGCCCTGTCCATCAACTCCACCTGTGAGGGCCACGATGACCCGCCGCTGCCCGTGCTGACCCGGCACCTGGTGATGGGCTTCACGGACCGCGAGGAGCAGTCCCAGAAGCTCATCAACCTGGATGGCCGCGAGGCGCTGCGCTCGCGCTACCTGGCCCGGCTCGACGGTGTGCCCGTGGAGCTGGAGATGGTGGTGCTCAAGAAGGACGGCTGCGTCTTCGACTTCACCTATGTCGCCCCCCCCGGCCAGGCCGAGGCGCGGATGGCGGACTTTGACGGCCTGCTCGCGGGCTTCCACTCGGAGCGCAACGGATGAACCCCTCGGTGCAGGCCCCCGCCGTTGCTGAGCCTCAGGCCGCCGCCCCGGTCTCGATCTTCGCCTCCGTGATGGCGGTGGTGCGCCAGCGGCTAGAGGTGCTCGGGGCCATGGCGATGATGACCGGCCGCGTCTTCTCGCGCGCGGTGCGCCCTCCTTATGACTGGGGCGCGCTCGTCTACCACACCGAGTTTTTGGGCGTGCGCTCCATGCCCATCGCCCTGCTGACGTCCACGTTCGCGGGCCTGGTCATCTCGCTCCAGTTCGGCTTCTTCCTGTCGCGCTTCGGCGTGCAGTACACCGTGGGGCGCGTCGTCGTCCTCACGCTGTTCCGGGAGCTGGCCCCGGTGCTCACCGCGCTCACGGTGGGCGCGCGCATCGGCTCAGGGATGGCCGCGGAGCTGGGCGCCATGACGGTGACCGAGCAGGTGGATGCCATCCGCGCGCTGGGCGCGGACCCCTTGCGCAAGCTGGTGGTGCCCCGGGTGCTTGCGTGCCTTCTGGTGATGCCTACGCTCACGGTGCTGGCGGACGTCATCGGCCTGGGGGCCGGGGCGCTCGTGGTCAACATGCAGTACGGCATCTCCTTCGAGCTGTTCTTCCAGGGCGCGCTGGACGCGGTGCTGATGACGGACTTCGTGTCCGGCGTCATCAAGGGCGCCATCTTCGGGGTCATCATCGGCCTGGTGGGCTGCTTCAAGGGGCTCACCGTCGAGGGCGGCACCGAGGGCGTGGGCCGCGCCACCACGCAGACGGTGGCCATCACCTCCGTGTCCGTGTGTCTGGCGGACTTCTTCATCACCAAGATTACCCTCTACTTCTAGCGTCATGTCCTCGCCCAACGACTCCTCGCGTCTGAACTTCCGCCAGCCCACCCCGGGGGAAGAGCTCATCCGGTTCGAGCACCTGAAGAAGACCTTCGGCCCGAAGCGCGTGTACGACGACCTGGACCTGTCGGTGTACGCCGGGGAGACGTTGGTGGTGATGGGTGGGTCGGGCACGGGCAAGAGCGTGCTGCTCAAGTGCCTCATTGGCCTCTTGTACCCGGACGCGGGGCGCATCCACTTCCAGGGCCAGGACCTGACGGACTTCGACGAGGAGGACTTCCGGGCCGTGCGCAAGCACGTGGCCATGGTGTTCCAGGGCGCGGCGCTGTTCGACTCGCTCACGGTGGGCGAGAACGTGGCCTACCCCCTGCGCGAGCACTTCCCGGAGATGCCGCAGGAGGAGATTGCCCGCCGCGTGGCGGAGAAGCTGTCGTGGGTGGATCTGCCGGGGACCGAGGCGATGATGCCCTCGGACATGTCCGGTGGCATGCGCAAGCGCGTGGGGCTGGCGCGCGCCATCGCCACGGACCCGGAGGTCATCCTGTGGGACGAGCCCACCACGGGCTTGGATCCGGTGACCACGCAGAACATCAACACGATGATTAACTCGATGAAGCAGCGCCTGGGGTGCACCTCCATTGTCGTCACGCACGACATGTTGAGTGCCTTCGAGGTGGCGGACCGCCTGGCCATGCTGGCGGACCGGCGCATCGTGCAGGTGGGCTCGCCCGAGGAGATCCGTCACTCGACGGTGCCTCAGGTGCGGGCGTTCATGGAAGCTCGGCGGACGGAGTTGGGGATAGGGAAGGTGGCGTCATGAGTCTGTTTACATCGACGGATCGGGAGCGGCGGTTTGCCTGGCGGGCGGGCATCTTTGTCACCGTGGGGCTGGTGCTGGCCGGGGTGGTGGTCCTCTTCATCGGCAAGGAAACGCGGCTCTTCGAAGACCAGGTGCAGTTCCACTCATACTTCTCGAACGTGGAAGGGTTGAGTGAGGAGTCTCCGGTGTGGCTCGGCGGGCTCGAGGTGGGCCGCGTGACGGGCATCGCCTTCGCGCCGGGCGCGAACGCGAAGAACCACCGCATCCAGGTGAGCCTCCAGGTCTCCAAGAAGTTTGCGGACCGCGTGCGCGCGGACTCCGTGGTCCGCCTGTCGAGCCTGGGCGTGCTCGGCGAGAAGGCCGTGGACATCACCCTGGGCAACCCCGAGCAGCCCGTCATGGCCGCCAACAGCGAGCTGCCCACGGTGCCCAGCGGGGACCTGAACACGCTGATGCGCGCCGCGGGGCAGATCATGGATGACTCCATGGCCATCAGCCGCTCGCTGCGCGTGGCGGTGGAGGCGTACGCGGATCCGCAGCTCGCCAAGGACGTGGCGGGCACGGTGCACAGCCTCCGCAACCTCTTGCAGGAGGTGGAGCAGGGTGACGGTGTGCTCCACGCGCTCATCTACGACAAGGAGGCGGGCAAGCAGGTGCGCGCCATGGTGGCCAACGCCTCGCAGACGGCGCAGCGGGTGGACAAGGCCGTGGGCCACGTGGAGGCCCTGCTGGGCGAGGTCCGCCACGGCCAGGGCATGGCGCACGCGCTCATCTACGACAAGCAGGGCGCGCAGGCGCTCAACGAGCTGGGCGCGGCGGCGGGCCAGCTCGCGGGCCTCATCGAGGATGCGAAGAACAGCCCGAACGGCGCGGTGCACCAGCTGGTGTACGGCGACGCGCGGGGCATGTTCGCCGACCTGGGCAGCGCCGCGGCGGACCTGAAGAAGATCACCTCCACGGTGGCCAATGGCGAGGGCACGGTGGGCGGGCTCATCGCCGACCCCACCATCTACGAGGACCTGCGCACGGTGCTGGGCAACGTGAAGCGCAACCGGGTGCTGCGCGCGCTGGTGCGCTTCACGGTGAACAACCGCGAGGAGCTGGACCAGGTGGGCCAGGTGAAGAAGGTCTCCCAGGAGCCGTCCCAGACGGGCATCGGCGGCTCGGGCCCCACGGCCCCCGCGAAGTAACCCGGCCGTACCGGGCGCTGGGAGGGCTCACGCGAGGCTGCGCGCGAGGCTTCCCAGCGTGGCCACCGCGGCCTCGATGCGCGGGGACCATGGGTTGCCGCAGTTCAAGCGGATGAAGTGGGAGTAGCGCTGCGGCTGGGCGGAGAAGATGGGGCCTGGGGCGATGCTGATGCCCGCCTCCAGGGCCCGGGCGTGCAGGGTGAGCGAATCCACCGTGCGCGGCATCTCCACCCAGAGCAGCGAGCCGCCCGTGGGCCGGGTGACGCAGGTGCCCTCGGGGAAGTGCTCGGCGATGGCCTCGCGCATCTGATCCATCTGGGAGGCGAGCCGCCGCCGCAGCCCACGCAGGTGCCGGTCATAGCCATCGTTCTGGAGGAAGCGCGCGATGGCGAGCTGGGGCAGCGAGGGCGTGGCCACCGTCTGGGCGAACTTGAGCAGTTCCACGCGCTCGCGGTACCGGCCCGGGGCCACCCAGCCCACGCGGTAGCCGGGCGCCAGCGTCTTCGAGAAGGAGCCGCACATCAGCACGCGCCCCTCCGTGTCGAAGGCCTTGCAGGGGCGGGGCCGCGCCGGGCCGAAGTAGAGGTCCCCATAGAGGTCATCCTCGATGAGCGGCACGTCCTTCTCCGCGAGCATCGCGACGAGCCGCTGGCGGTGCTCCTCGGGCATGCAGCTGCCCAGCGGGTTGCTGAAGGTGGGCACGATCAACACCGCGGCCACCCGCCGCTTGTCGAGCGCGGCCTGCAGCGCCTCCAGCTCCAGCCCGTAGCGCGGGTGGCTGGGAATCTCCAGTGCCCGGAGCCCCAGCGACTCGATGGACTGGAGCGTGCCGTAGTAGGCCGGCGACTCGATGGCGATGGTGTCCCCGGTTTTCGCCACGGCCATCAGGCTCAGGTGAATGGCTTCGGAGGCCCCGCAGGTGGTGATGAAGGCATCGGGCCCCAGCGCGCCGCCCCACTCCAGGGCGCGGCGGGCGATCTGCCGGCGCAGCTCCGGGCAGCCCGGGGGCATGTCGTAGTTCACCGCGGCCTCGCCCTGCTCGCGCGAGAGCAGGGCCAGCTCCCGGTTGAGGCGCTGCACGGGCAGCAGCTCGGGCGCCAGGGAGGCCGCCCCCAGGGGCACCACGCGGGTGTCATTCACGGACCGGTACATGCGGGCCACCAGCGCACTCACGCTCACCGTGGACGCGGTGCTGGCGGGGCGGGACACCTGGGGCTCGGCGGGCAGCAGGCGCTCGCGGCGCCGCACGTAGTGGCCCGACTGGGGCCGCGTCTCGATGATGCCCAGGGACTCCAGCTGGAGGTAGGCCTGGAGCACGGTGGAGACGCTCACCCGCTCCCGGGTGCTGAGCTCCCGCACGGAGGGCAGGCGCTCTCCGGGGCGGAGCGTCCCCGTGGCGATGGCGTCGTTGAGCCGCTCGGCCACCTGTTCGTACAGCTTCGCCTTGGCTGCGGCTGCCTTCATCGCGTCACCTTCCCGGGGGGACCCGTACAGTGGGGCCGCTGGATGTCCAGTACAGTTCGAGGGGCTTCAACTGTACTGGTCACAATCAATACCGGCTGAATCTGTTATTCTCAAGCCAGGGCGTGCATCTTGATGACCGTGACAGGAGGTCAACGGCGATGGATGCACTCTCTGGATTCTCGAAGCTGCTCGCGGCGCTGACGAAGCGGATGTCCCAGCGGTGTCTCGACTCGCTCGCCACGGTGACGCTGTCCCTGGGCGAGCTGTGGAGCCACCGCATGCATGCCCCGGGCGCGTCGCTGCGCTGCCACGAGGGCTGCGTGTGGCTCACCCGTGAGGGCGACTTGAGCGATCACGTCCTCCGGGCCGGCGAGGCCCTGCGCATGGAGGGCCCCGGGCTGGTGGTGGTGCAGGCCCTGGGCAACGCGCGCTTCAGCGTGTCGCGTTAGCCACGGCTCAGCGGGGCGGAAGCAGCGCGATGATGCGCAGGGGTCCGCCCGTGCCCTCGCCAATCTTCATGGGCAGCGCCACGACGAACGCCCCCCGGGGTGGGAGCTGCTCCAGGTGGGCCACGTTCTCGAAGCCGGGGATGTCCGCCTTCATGAGGATCTGGTGGGTGCGGAAGTCCTGCGAGGGGCCGGCATCGAGGCTCGCCGTGTCGATGCCCACGGCGGCCACCTGCCGCTCCACGAGCCACTGGGCCGCCTCCGCCGAGATGCCCGGGAAGTGCAGGCGCGAGGCATCTCCGGGCGTGTCGTCCCCGAAGTACTGCTTGCGGTCCGGCCAGTACCGGGACCAGCCGGTGCGCACGAGGACGATGGTGCCGGGGGCGATCCGGCCATGCGCCGCCTCGAACGCCTCCAGGTGGCGGGGCTGGAGCTGGGCGTCCCGGTCCTTCTCCGCGTCCACGGGCAGGTCCACGGCCACGGCCGGCGCGATGAGCCGCTCGAGCGGGATTTGCGCCGCGCTGGCGTGGCCCTTCGCGAAGTGGCGGGGCGCATCCAGGTGGGTGCCCGTGTGCTCGGCCATCTGGAAGGCGTTGGTGTGGAAGAAGAAGCCCGCGCTCTCCTCTTGGTAGAGCTCGGTCTTCAGCACGAAGCCCGAGGGCGAGGCGGGCCAGTACAGCGTCTTCTCATCGAACGGGTGGGTCAGGTCCACCCAGCGCGCGCCCGGCTTCAGGACGAGCCCCGTCTCCGAGGCCTCCGCGGCGGGGTGGGTGGCCCTCCCCATGCAGCCTGCGGTGGAAAGCACGAGCAGACTGCCCATCATCCATGTCTTCATCGTCTGGCCTCTCCTGGGTGCCGTAGTCCAGGCCATGGTGCCACGGGTTCAGGAGGGCCCGGCAGGCGAAGAGGGCGCGGCTTATGCGGCCCGGGAGGAGGCCGTTCCGTCTCCGTCCTGGGACGGGAGGCCCAGCATCCGGCGGAACAGCGCGTCGTGGGCCGAGACCATCCGCTCCAGCGTCAGCTCGGCCTCCACGAAGGCGCGGCCCGCGTTCCCCATGCGCTTGGCCATCGCCGGGTCATCCAGCAGCCGGGTGATGGCGGCGGCGAGCGCCGGGGGGGACAGCGGCGGCACCACGAAGCCGCGCTGCCCATCCGCGACGAGCTCTCCGTTGCCCCCCGCGTCGGTGACGACCATGGGGAGGCCCGCCGCCATGCCCTCCATGACGGCATTCGACAGCCCCTCGTGGCGGGAGCAGAGGACGCCCAGCGTGGCCCGGCGCAGCACGGCCGGGACATCCGTGCGGTGCCCCAGGAAGTGGATCGCGTCACCCAGCCCCAGCGCCCGGGCGCGCGCCTCCAGCTCGGGCCGCCGCATCCCGTCGCCCACGAGGAAGGCCGTGGCCTTCGGGTGCCGCTGGCGCACGAGGGCCAGCGCCTCGAAGAGGTCCTCCTGGCGTTTGACCTCGTGGGTCATGTTGGCCACGTGGGTGATGATGGGGGCACCTTCTGGCACCTCCGGCAGGGGGCGCTCCAGCCCCGCCGCGGCGCGGGCATCGAACTGATCCAGGCGCAGGCCGTTGAGGATGACGGTGATGCGCTCCTCGGGGAACCACTCGCGCTCGCGCAGGAAGCGCCGCACGGCATCGGCGTTGGCGATGGCATGGGTGGCCGCGTGCGTGGCGGCGGCCAGCAGCGCGTGGCGGGCCTTGCCGTGCCAGTGCACGAGGTCCAACCGGCCCACGACGACGGGCACCCCGGCCATCCGGCACGCGGGCACCGCCAGCAGCGTCGTGTAGAAGTCATGCACGTGGAGCAGGTCCACGCGCTGAGCCTTCAGCCACCGGGCGAGCCGGATGATCTGCTGAAGCGTCTGCCGGTGGATGAGCGAGGGCCCCAGGGGGAACACCTCGGGCTCGAGCCCCAGCTTGCGCACCTCGGGCAGCAGCGGCCCGGTGGCCTCGAGCGCGAGCACCTGGATGTCATAGCGTGAACGGGGAAGGCCCCGGAGCAGCTCCAGGAACTGCACCTCGCCGCCGCCCAGATGAAAAGTATTGGTGAACTCGACCAGCCGGATCCGCTTGTCCATACAGACCATGGTGGCATGCACTTCGGACGCCAGCGTTGGCCTCGGGCGAGGACTGTCCTTGCGCCACGTTGGAGTGTTGGATTGTGGGAGGCGCCCCTCCCTCCTGAAGGGATTGCAGCCCGGGCGGAAGGCCGTTGCCGATCCTGAACCGCGTGCCCAGCTTGCGCTGCCGGGGGAGGGATGGATGGGGCTGAGAATCGCGATGTTGACCGCTGTGTTTCCTCCTTCCGTGGGAGGAATCCAGACACACACCTTGAGGTTGTCCCAGCGGCTGGTGGCCCAGGGCGCGCAGGTGGTGGTGCTCACCCGTCATCACCAGGGGCTGCCCCGGCGGGAGTTCGTGGACGGCGTCGAGGTGCTGCGCCTGGGGCAGGGCGATGCCCGCCGCGAGGTGGCCACCGCGACCTACCTGGCCGAGAGCCTGCGGGAGCTGATGTCCCGGCGCCACGCGCTGGATGTGATGCACGCCCACCAGATGCTCTCGCCCACCACCACCGGGCTGCTGGCGCGCAAGGCGCTCGGGATTCCCCTGGTCATCAACCCGCATGCCTGCGGCCCCGAGGGGGACGTTCAATATCTGAGGCGCGCGCACTGGCTGGCCGGCGGCTGGCGCCTGGAGGCGGCGCGCCGGTGGGCGGATGCCTTCGTCAGCATCAGCGAGCCCATCCGCCAGGAGCTGAGGGACTCGGGCATCGAGGAGGACCGCATCTGGCGCATCGCCAATGGGGTGGACCTGGAGGCCTTCCGCCCCGCGAGCCCCGAGGAGCGCCACGCGCTGCGCGCCCGGCTGGGACTGCCGCAGGGGCCGATCGTCACCTATTCCGGACGCCTCTCCCCCGAGAAGGGCGTGGACGTGCTGCTGGAGGCGTGGGCGCTGCTCGTGCGCTCGCGCCCCGAGGCCACGCTGGTGCTCTTGGGCAATGGGCCCGAGGAGGCGGCCCTCCGGCGGCGCGTGGCGGAGCGGGGGCTGGGAAGCTCCGTGCGCCTGATGGGCGCGGTCGCGGATGTGCCTGCCTGGCTGCGTGCCAGCGATGTCTTCGCCCTGGCCTCCCGGACGGAGGGCTTGCCGGTGGCGCTCCTGGAGGGCATGGCGTGTGGCCTGCCTTGCGTGGCCACGCGGGTCGGGGGCACGCCGGAGGTGCTGGAGGATGGGGTGCATGGGCGGCTGGTGCCGTCCGAGGCGCCCCAGGCCCTGGCCCAGGGGCTGCTCGACGCGCTGGAGCCCGGCACGGGCGCCTCGTGGGGTGCCACCGCGCGGGAGCGGGTGGCGGCGCGGTTCTCGCTGGAAGCCATCGCCCACCGCCTCCTGCAGCTTTACGGCGGTTTGGTCCAAGAACGCACCTTCGCTCGTTCCAGTGCGGGAACTGCCTGAGGAGTTTCGAATGAGCCGATCCGCGTCTGGACGTTCTCGCCGCGTCGCCTACATGATGTCGTGGTTCCCGGCGGTCACCGAGACGTTCATCCTTTATGAGATCCTCGAGCTGGAGCGGCTGGGGGTCCACGTGGAGGTGTTTCCGCTGTTCGGCCGCCACGGCACGGTGAAGCACCCGGGCGCCAACAAGCTGATCGCCCGGGCGCACTACCGGCGGATGTTCTCCTGGGCCCTGCTGTCCGCCCAGCTCTACTGGCTGTGGCACAGCCCCCTGCGCTACCTGGGCGCATGGTGGATGGCGCTCGTGGGCAACTGGCGCTCGTTGGGCTTCCTGGTGCGCTCGCTCGTGGTGATTCCCAAGGCCATGCTCTTCGCGCGCGAGATGCAGCGGCTCCAGATCGAACACATCCACGCGCACTGGGCCACCCATCCGACGCTGGCGGCGCTCGTCATCCAGCGCATGACGGGGCTGAACTTCAGCTTCACCTGCCATGCGCATGACTTGTTCATCGACCGGACGATGCTCGACCAGAAGCTGGCGGCGGCCTCGTTCGCGGTGACCATCTCCGAGTTCAACCGGAAGCTGCTGAGCGACCTCTACGGCGAGGAGGCCGCCCGGAAGATCATCGTGGTGCGCTGCGGGGTGGACCAGGACATCTTCCGTCCCCGTCCGCGTGCCCGGACCTCGCAGGTGCCCATCATCCTGTGCGTGGCGAGCCTCCGGGACTACAAGGGCCACTCCCACCTCATCGAGGCGTGCCGCCAACTCAAGGAGGCGGGCACGCGCTTCCGGTGCCTGCTGGTGGGCGATGGCCCCCTGCGGCGGCAGCTCGAAGCAGAGGCCGTGGCCGCAGGCGTTCGGGCCGAGGTCGAGTTCCTGGGCAGCCGCCGCCGCAACGAGGTGGCCGCGCTGATGGCCCGGGCGGACGTGGTCGTCCAGCCCAGCGTGGTGGCCTCCTCGGGGCAGATGGAGGGCATTCCCGTGTCGCTCATGGAGGCGCTGGCGAGCGAGGCGCCCGTGGTGGCCACCCGCATCTCGGCCATTCCGGAGCTCATCCGCGATGAGGAGACGGGGCTGCTGGTGCCCGAGAAGGATCCGCGCGCGCTGTGTGTCGCCCTGCTGCGCGTGCTCAGCGACCGGAACCTGGCCCAGCGGCTGGGCCGCAACGGCCGCCGCTGGGTGCTGCAGCACTTCAACCTGCGCGGCAACGTCGTCCGGCTGGCCGAGAGCCTCGCGGCGCTGCCTCCGGCTTCCGTCCGGCCCCTGGAGATGGCCGAGGAGCCCAAGGCCCGTCATACGCGGGGCTCCCGCCGGGCGAAGCCGCGCGTGCGGCCCGAGAAAGGGGGCTGAAGCCCGCTACTCGAACTCGGCTTCCGGGGGCGGGGTGGGGCGCGCGGGCCGGCCCGCGCCGAACAGGAAGCCCAGCTTGAACTGGAGGAAGCCCGTGTCGAAGCCGGAGATGATCTCCGAGTCCGACTCGCTGGAGTTCACCGAGCCCACCACGGGCACCGAGAACGCCACCTCCGGCATCAGCCGGAAGCCATTGGCGACGCGCAGCGCGAAGCCCACCGAGCCGCCCACGCTCAGGACATTGATGCTGCCGCTGGCGTTGCCGATGCCGCCCGACACCCGCGCGCCGCTCACGCGGGGCCCCAGCACGAACTCGGAGCCCCCGTCCGTCTTGAAGCCGATGAGCAGCGGCAGGGCCAGGTTCGTGTAGCCCACGTCCTCGTCGCCCGTGCCGAAGTACACCCCGGACAGCGCCGGTGCCAGGGAGATGGCCAGGTCGGGATCTCCAGGCTGCGTCAGCAGGATCTTGGCTTGCAGCTCCGCCAGGGAGAAGCCGAACCGCACCCCGAGGTCCACGCGCTCGGAGACGCCGTAGCGCAGCGCGAAGTCGATGTGCGGGTAGGCGACGCCGGCGAAGCCGCTGTCATCGTCGTCGTCGTCATCGAAGTCGATGTCGCTGGCGGAGACCTCGGAGCTGCTCTCGGACACGATGCCCGTGCCCTGGATGCCGGGCTCGAAGGCGAACTGGAACTGGCCCTCGCCCAGCGTGTCCGCCGTCTGCACATGGCCCATGGATGCACAACCGCTTCCCAGCAGCCCCAGCACGAGGGCTGCTGCCGCCACACTCCACTGCGTTCTCATGGTGATTCCCCGGTGGTGAAACCCTGCGGTGCGAGGACCGGCGGCCGGATGCCCAGCCGCACAGGGCGCCCTCGCGAGCCGCGTGCTTATACGCGAAGCAGCCCGCCTTATTCACCTCCCGCCCGGTTTTCGAGGCCCTCCGCGGGCGCCCGGCTTCGGTACAGTCCCCGCCCCGGGGGCCTTTCCGCCCCTGTCCCACCTGGAGGCCCCTGCGTGAGTGAGCGTGACCTGTTGATGATTCCCGGTCCGGTGGAGTTCGACCCGGAGGTGATGCGCGCCCTGGGGGCCCGGACGCTCAGCCACCTGGACCCCGTCTTCATCGCCACCTTTGGCCGGGCCCTCCAGCGGCTGCGCGAGGTGTGTCTGGCGCCCTCCGCGCAGCCCTTCATCGTCGCGGGCACGGGCACCCTCGCCATGGAGCTGGCGGTGGCCAACCTGGTGGAGCCCGGGGACCGGGCGCTCGTCGTCAACACCGGCTACTTCAGCGACCGGATGGCGCTCATCCTGTCCCGGCACGGCGCCGAGGTGACCCAGGTGCGGGCCCCCGTGGGCGAGACACCCAGCCCGGAGGCGGTGGCGCAGGCCCTGGCCCAGGGTCCTTATAAGGTGATGACCGTCACCCACGTGGACACCTCCACCGGCGTGCGCGCCCCCGCGGAGCCGCTCGTCCGCGCCGCCCACCGCCAGGGCGTCCTGTCCGTGGTGGACGGGGTGTGCGCCACCGCCGGGGAGACGTTCCACCAGGACGCGTGGGGCGCGGACGTGTACCTCACCGGCAGCCAGAAGGCCCTGGGCGTGCCGCCGGGGCTGGCGCTGCTCACCGTGAGCCCCCGGGCGATGGCGGCCTGGCGCGCCCGGAAGCACCCGGTGCGCTCCTTCTACGCCGACTGGGCCGAGTGGCTGCCCATCATGGAGGCCTACGAGGCCTCCAAGCCCGCCTACTTCGCCACCCCCGCCGTCAACCTCATCACCGCGCTGGAGGTGAGCCTGGGGCAGATTCTGCGCGAGGGCATGGAGGCCCGCTTCGCCCGGCACCGGCACATGGCCCGCGCCTTCCGCGCCGCCTGGCGCGCCCTGGGGCTGAAGTCCCTGCCCACCGCCGAGGCCGCCACCGCCCACACCCTGAGCGCCCTGTATTACCCGGAAGGCGTCGACGCCTCCCTGGTGGGGCGCGTGCGGGGCCAGGGCGTGGTGCTGGCCGGAGGGCTGCACCCGGAGCTCAAGACGCGCTACTTCCGGGTGGGCCACATGAACCTCGTGGGCCCCGGGGAGGTGCTCGCCACGGTGGGCGCGGTGGAGCGGGCGCTGATCGCCGCGGGCCACCGGGTACTGCCCGGCACGGCCGTCTCCGCCGCCCAGGTGGCGCTGCTGGAGCCCGTACCGGCGGCCGATTGACAGAAGGGCTGTTCGGTGGCCGACGCCACCGCCGTCCAGTCCGGGTTTTCGGCACCGGGAGTCCGGAAACAGGTGCATGGGAGGCGTCCTCATTCTATGGGCGTCGCCCACCCTCGATGCTGCTTCGATTCCTCTCCTCGCGTACGGCCCCGCCTGGCTTCCGGGTGCTCGCCTTCCGCGTCCTGAATGCTAGGGTGGCCCGGCCCTGTCCTGGTCTGGTTGGGGCGACCCGCCCCGCCTCGCCCCCGGCGGCCCCCCCGGCGAGTTCGTTCCTCATTTCTTTGGGGTATCGAGGCTTTTCGCGATGACGGCCGTGGTTGCCCCTTCCCTCCAGCGCATTCCCAGCGGCGTGCTCGGCCTGGATGCGATCCTCGATGGCGGGTTCTTGCAGGGCGGGACGTACATCATCGCGGGCATGCCGGGCACCGGGAAGACCATCCTCGGCAACCAGGTCTGCTTCCACCACGTGGCCCACGGCGGCCGGGTCGTCTACGTCACCCTGCTGGCCGAGACGCACGGGCGCCTGCTCGCGCACCTGCGCGGCATGGCCTTCTTCTCCGAGGAGCCGCTGGCCTCCGCGCTCCACTACGTCAGCGCCTACCGGGTGCTCACCAGCGAGGGGCTCCCGGGGCTGCTGGAGCTGTTGCGCAAGCTCATCCGCGAGCACCGCGCCTCCATGCTGGTGCTGGATGGGCTGGTGAGCGCCAGCGCCTCGGCGCCCAACGAGCTGGCCTTCAAGGAGTTCGTGCACGAGCTCAACACGCTGGTGAGCGTCATCGGCTGCACCACGTTCCTGCTCACCAACGGCCACAGCCCCGAGGACGTCCACCCCGAGCACACCATGGTGGATGGGCTCATCGAGCTGACGGACGAGCTCATCGGCGTGCGCGCCGTGCGCGAGCTCATCGTGCGCAAGTTCCGGGGCAGCGCGCACCTGCGCGGCCGGCACGTGTTCCAAATCTCCCCGCAGGGCATCACCGTCTACCCGCGCTCGGAGGCGATGCTGGCCGACCCCATCGCCGTGCCGGGGGAGTACAAGGCCCGCGCGCCCGTGGGGCTGCCGGAGCTGGATGGGATGCTGCGCGGCGGGCTGCAGCGCGGCAGCGCCACGCTCATCATGGGCCCCTCCGGCAGCGGCAAGACGCTGCTCGGCTTGCAGTTCCTCTCCCACGGCGCGAACCAGGGCGAGCCCAGCCTCTACTTCGGCTTCTACGAGTCGCCGCCGCGGCTGGTGGGCAAGGGCGAGTCCATCGGGCTCGACATGGCGGGGGCGATGCGCGGCGGGATGCTGGAGATGCTCTGGCAGCCGCCGGTGGAGCTGGTGCTGGACGCGCTCGCGGTGAAGATTCTCTCGGCCATCCGCCGCCGGGGCGTGCAGCGGCTGCTCATCGACGGGCTGATCGGCTTCAAGGAGTCCACCGTCCACCCCGAGCGCATCAACCGCTTCTTCGCCGCCTTCACCAACGAGCTGCGGGCGTTGGATGTGACGACGGTCTTCACGGAGGAGACGCGCGTGCTGTTCGGCCCGGAGATCGAAACCCCGGTCAAGGGGCTGTCCGCGCTGGTGGAGAACCACCTGTTCCTGCGCCAGGTGGAGTGGAAGGGCGAGCTGCGGCGGGTGCTGGCCATTCTCAAGACGCGGGAGAGCGGGCACGACCCGTCCCTGCGCGAGGTCATCATCGATGACCAGGGCTGGCACATCGGCGCGCGCTTCAAGGGCAAGTCGGTGCTGACCGACTCGCGGCTGCCCCGTCCGCCCAAGCGCAGAAGCACGGATGCGGCCAAGCCGCAGGTGGCCCGCAAGAAGCCTCGGAGGCCCGAGTGAAGACGGTCCTCCTCGTCGACGACGAGCACGCCATTCTCGACGCGCTCTCGGGCATCCTCGCGGACGAGGGGTTCCGGGTCGTCACGGCGGGCAATGGCCGTGAGGCGGTCCACCTGCTGCGCGAGGAGACGCCGGACGTGGCGCTCGTCGATGTGATGATGCCGGTGATGGATGGGCGGGAGCTGCTGCGGGAGATGGCCGCGGACGAACGCTGGAAGAACGTGCCCGTGGTGCTCATGAGCGCCGTGCCCCTGGCCATCCTGAACCGGGAAGCCCCTGTGGCCTGCGCGGACTTCTTCCAGAAGCCGTTCGACCTGTGGAAGCTCATCGCCCGGCTGCGGGAGCTGGCCGGGGAGGGCAGCCACTAGGCCCTCGGCTCCACGGCGTGTGGAAGAGCAACTGAATGGGGGGTTTGCGGGTTTTAAGGGAGATTCTGCTAGATTTCGCCTCGTGACGTAGGTCAAGAGCCGGCCCTCGGGGCGAAGGCGGATTCAGTGAGTCAACAGTCGAACCCGGCCATGAAGGAAGAGTTCTGGCGGATGGCGGACAACGCGAGAACCCAGGCTGAGTATCTGGTGGACCGGAAGCTCCAGTCGCTGCAGCACGCGCCGCTGGAGGTCCTGAAGCAGATCTTCGTGCAGTACCGCTACTTCACCATCTTCTACATCAGTGACCTGGCGCTCCTGGTCTACCGCCTTCCGTTCGGGAAGCTGCGGAGCCTGCTGGCCGACTTCCTCAACGACGAGCTGGGCAACGGCCAGCACGCGCAGGCGCACCAGCAGATCTACGACGACTTCCTGGTGAGCCTCGGCATTCCCCAAGAGGCGCTGGAGGCGAATGCGAACCCGGCCAACCTCCAGCTTCTGGGGGAGATCCGCGACCTGGTGATGAAGGAGTCTCCCTGGTACGCCGTGGGGCTGCGCGGCATGGGGGGCGAGTGCCTGTGCCAGGTCTACCTCGCGTCCATGCACGCCCACTTCATCCAGAACCCGGCCATCCAGGCCATGAAGGACCGGCTGGACTGGCGGTTCTGGGACATCCACACCGGGGAGATCGACATCGCGCACCGGGAGCTGCTGCGCGCGGCGCTCATGGAGGCGGTGGACGCGGATCCGGCGGCGCTGGAGGGGCTGGTCGAGGGCTACCGCAAGAGCAAGGGCGTCTTCGACCGGTTCTGGGACAATATCTTCGAGAGCGCGGGCGTGACGCTCCGCGCGGCCTGAGAGGGGACTTCACCATGGCGGCCATCCAGAACTTCCACCTTGCCTTCCCCGTGCCGGATCTCGCCTCGGCGCGGGCCTTCTACACGGGTGTCATCGGCTGTCCCGAGGGGCGCAGCACGGACCACTACGTGGACTTCGACTTCTACGGGCATCAGATCGTCGCGCACCTGGCCGAGCGGCCGAAGACGAGCGAGTCCGACTTCGACGGCAGCGATGTGACGATTCCCCACTTCGGGCTGAACCTCGACTGGGACGCGTTCCATGCGCTGCTCCAACGGCTGAAGGCCGGCAACGTGCGCTTCGTCAAGGAGCCCCACGTGCGGCTCGAGGGCAAGGTGGGCGAGCACATCTCCATGTTCGTCCACGACTTCTCGGGCAACGCCCTGGAGTTCAAGGCGTTCCGCCACCAGGACCAGGTCTTCTCGATGGAGCTGAGCGAAGCGCCCGCGTCCTCCCGCCGCTGACGCGGGCGTCAGCCGCTGACGTGGCGGTCGGCGAGCGACAGCACCTCATCGATGAGGGCGAGGCCTTCCCGCGCCTCGTCATCGGTCATCGTCAGCGGGGGCACGACGTGCATGCGGTTGAAGTGCGTGAACGGCCACACCCCCCGCTCCTTGCACGCGCTGACGAGCTCCGCCATGGGCGCGTTGGCGGGGCCCGAGGCGTTGTAGGGCACGAGCGGCTCGCGCGTCTTCCGGTTGCGCACCAGCTCGATGGCCCAGAACGCACCGAGGCCGCGCACCTCGCCCACCGACGGATGGCGTTGCTGGAGCGCCTCCAGCGCCGGGCCGATGACGTTCTCGCCGAGGTGCCGGGCGTGCTCGAAGATGCGCTCTTCCCGGTAGATGTGGATGCAGGCCACGGCCGCCGCGCAGGCGAGCGGATGGCCGGAGTACGTCAAGCCCCCGGGGTAGGCGCGATGGGCGAAGGTCTCGGCGATCCGGTCGCTGAGGATGACGCCGCCCAGCGGGACGTAGCCGCAGTTGACGCCCTTGGCGAAGGTGATGAGGTCGGGCGTCACGTCCCAGCGGTCCACCGCGAACCACTCGCCGCACCGGCCGAAGCCGGTCATCACCTCGTCGGAGATCATCATGATGCCGTGCTGGTCGCACAGGCGGCGCACCCCCTGGAGGTAGCCGTCCGGCGGGACGAGGATGCCGTTGCCGCCCACCACGGTCTCCAGCACGATGGCGGCCACGGTGTGCGGGCCCTCCATCATGAGCACGTCGGCGAGGTGGGACAGGGCGCGCTCGCACTCCTCGGCCGGCGTAGTGGCATGGAACGCCGAGCGGTACAGGTAGGGGCCCCAGAAGTGGACGACGCCGGGCATTCCGGGCTCGGAGCCCCAGCGGCGGGGGTCTCCGGTCAGGGTGTTCGCGCCGCTGGTGGCGCCGTGGTAGCTGCGGTAGGCCGCCATCACCTTGTGGCGCCCCGTGTGGTGGCGCGCCATGCGGAGGGCGTTCTCGATGGCCTCGGCGCCCCCGTTGGTGAAGAAGACCTTGTTGAGGTCGCCCGGCGCCACTTCGGCGATGAGCCGGGCCGCTTCGCTGGTGGCCTCGCTGGCATGGTAGGGCGCCACCGTGCAGAGCTTCGCGGCCTGCGCCTGGATGGCGGCGATCAGCTTGGGGTGCTGGTGGCCGACGTTGACGTTGACGAGCTGGCTGGAGAAGTCCAGCCACGTCCTGCCGTTCTCATCCCAGAACCGGGCCCCCTTCGCGCCGGTCACCACGACGGGATCCAACGTGGCCTGGGCCGACCAGGAGTGGAACACGTGGTTGCGGTCGTTGCGGTAGGCCGCCGACTTCGGGGCGGTGCCGGGAAGCTGTTCCGGGGCTGCCTTCGGAGTGCTCACAGGGGGCATCCTTGTGCGAGAGATCGCCGTTGGTTAGAGGGTCGCGTCCATGTACGCGCGCCGGGCGGGCACCGAGTAGAAGCGCCCCTCGGGTAGCGCGTACGCGGTGAGCCTTCCACCATAGACACAGCCCGAGTCCAGCCCGAGCGCATGCGGGTGGCGCTGGATGCCGCGCATGGCGTCGTGCCCGAAGAGGATGAGCTCCGGCCCCTGCCAGTGGCTGGCCCAGGGCTCGCCCCCATCCACGCGCTTCGAGGGCGCCCCGTCCCGGGTGATGCTGCGCAGGTTGAGCAGGTGCTCCCGCGACTGCGCCTCCACCGGCACGCCCGGCACCATGCCCGCGTGCACCACGATGGCGTTGAAGTCTGGCAGGCGCAGGTACAGCGGCAGCGAGGCCAGGTAGGCCCAGTCCTCGGGCTTCAGCGTGTCCAGCACCTGCTGGTGCTGGGGCTTGAGCTTCTTGCCCGGCTTCACGTAGCCCTGGTGCCAGCGCAGCACGTGCTCGTCGTGGTTGCCGCGCACCGCGAGCAGGCCCCGCTCCCGCGCCCGGGCCAGCACCCCGGCCGAGTCCGGGCCCTTGGCCACCAGGTCGCCCATGAGCACAACGCGGTCCCCGGGCTGCCAGCCACTCACGGCCAGCAGCGCGTCGAGCTCCTCGGCACAGCCGTGGACATCCCCGATGAACAGCGTGCGCATCCTCCCCGTGCTCCTACCATGGAATGTCGAGCGCACCAGACAGGCGGACATGACCCACCCCCGGCAGGTGCCTGCCTGCTGCGCACCCAATCAAGTCCCGGAATTCAGGGCCCTGGGGCTTGGCCTCCGCATTGCTGATAGGAGCCGGGAAGCGCCCGGGTGTGGGCGCGGGGCCACGCCACGGCCCCGGGAGGCAGCGTGTGAAGCTGGAGCACGGCGGTTCGAGCAAGGCGCCCGCGGCGCAGTCATCCTGGTTGGAGCTGAGCGCGGCCAGCCTGCGGCACAACGTGGAGGTGTTCCGCGCGCTGGAGGCCCGGGGGGGGCCTGCCCGGGCGCTGGGCGCGGTGCTCAAGGGCAACGCGTATGGGCATGGCCTGGATCAGGTGCTGCCCCTGGTCCACCCGTTGGTGGACATCCTCTACTTCATCACCCCCCAGGATGCGCTGGCCGCCCGGGCCTTCGAGCGCGAGCACGGCCTTGCCCCCCGGCAGGTGCTGGTGCTGGGCGCCATCGCCCCGGAGGAGGCCGTCATGCTGGCGCGCGAGGGCGTGGACGCGGTGGTGGCCGACAGCGCCTGGGCCGAGGCCGGCCCGGTGTTGCGCGCGGCGCGGCTGCCACGCCCTCTGCGGGTGCACGTCCACATCGACACGGGGCTGGGGCGCGAGGGCTTCACCCGGGAGCAGCTCCCCCGGGACACCGGCTTCCTCTCCGAGTTCCGGGACGTGTTCGAGGTGACGGGCGTGCTCAGCCACTTCGCCAACACGGAGGATGTGACGGAGCAGGCGTACGCGCTCGCGCAGCTCGAGGCCTTCGAGGCGGGCTCGGCGCGGCTCGTGGCGGCGCTCGGCCTGAAGGGGCCGCTCCAGCGCCACATCGCCGCGAGCGCCGCGAGCCTGTCCCTGCCCCGCGCGCGCTACGACGCGCTCCGGGTGGGCATCTCCTTGTATGGCTTCTGGCCCTCGCCCGAGACGCGCCTGTCGGCCCGGCTGGTGCTGGGCGAGGTGCCCTCGCTCCGGCCGGTGCTCTCCTGGAGGTGCCGCAGCCAGGTGGTGAAGTGGCTGCCCGCGGGCAGCTACGTGGGCTACGGGTGCACGTACCGCTGCCCCGAGCCCACGCGCATCGCCGTGCTGCCCGTGGGGTACTTCGATGGGTACCCCCGGCTCGCCTCCGGCAAGGCGCACGTGCTGATGAACGGCCGGCGCTGCGCGGTGCTGGGGCGCGTGATGATGAACCACCTCATCGTGGATGTGACGCGCGCCGCCGCGGACGAGCGCCCCCTCACGGCGACGCTGCTGGGCCATGACGGCGACGAGACGCTGCCCGCGGAGACGCTGGCCGGCTGGGCGCAGACCATCCACTACGAGGTGGTGACGCGCCTGGGCGCGCACCTGCGGCGCGTGGTGGTGGACTGACCGCCGCCCCCGGGCCCTACGCGGGCGGCGGGGGGTACTTCCAGCGGCGGTGCAGCCACATCCACTGCTCGGGGTACTGGCGGATGACGCGCTCCAGCGCGGCGGTGGCCTGCGCGGTGTGCTCGGTGATGACGTCCCGGCCCTCGGCGGGCACCGGCGGCGGCAGGGGCCCCTCGACGTGCAGCCGCAGGCGCTCCCCGTCGCGCACCCACAGCACCACCCACGCGGGCACCTGGGTGCGCTGGGCCGCGATGGCCATGGCGGGCGTGGTGGAGGCCAGCCGGCCGAAGAACGGCACGAAGACGCCTTTGCTCGGGATGGCCTGGTCGAGCAGCATGTACACGCTCTCGCCGCGCTGAATCGCGTCCATCGTCTCCTGCACCGCGCCCTTGGGGTAGATGAGCCCCGCGCCCGAGCGCAGCCGGTTCTCCGCGATGCGCAGGTTGAGGGCCCCCTTGAGCGGGCGCACCAGCGCGTTGAGCGGCACGCCCTTCAGGACGAGCAGCTCCCCGAGGACTTCCCAGTTGCCGAAGTGGGCCGTCACCAGCAGGGCCCCCTTGCCCGTGGCCACGTGCGCCTGGAGCGCCTCCCACGCCGCCTGGCCCACTGTCTCCTCCGTTTCCCAGCCCGGGGGCAGCCGGTCCCGGTCCGCCAGGGACTCCAGCGCCGTGCGCGCCATGGTGAGGTAGACGCCCTTGGCGATGGCGCGCCGCTCCGCGTCCGAGCGCTCCGGCAGCGCAAGTGCCAGGTTCTCCAGCGCCACCCGGCGGCGGATGCCCAGCGTGTAGGCCAGCCAGGCCACGAAGCGCGCCAGCGTCTCGCGCGTGCCCCGGGACAGCCGCGCCACCAGGCCCAGCACGAGGTTGGCCAGGAAGCCCGTGAGCGGGCCCGGGGGCTCGCCGATGACGCGCCGCAGGTGCGGCGAGGTCAACCGGATGGAGGGGGAAGCCGGGGCAGGGGGCGGGGTGGGGCGGGACACGGCGGCGCACTCCACACCGAAGCGGCCAGGGCGGCAAGGCCAGCGAAGATGAAGTCGTCCTGGCGCTGGGCTAGACCAGGCCTCCATGAGCCCTTCACGCCCTCTCGCTGTCCTCCTGCTGGGATTGCTGGCGGCTTGTTCCCACCGCCCCCCCGCCTCCCCCGAGGCCTCCGCCGCCGCACCCGCAGCGCCCGCCCCGCCCCCGCCGGGCCTGCGCCTGCCCGGCACGGTGCGCCCCACGGGCTACACCGCCCAGCTCACCGTGGACCCGGCCCAGCCCACGCTCCAGGGCGTGGTGGAGATTTCGCTGGAGCTCTCCGCGCCCACCTCCGTGCTCTGGCTGCACGGCAAGGACCTGACCGTGAAGGGGGCCGTCCTGACGCAGGCAGGGAAGGCCGTGGCGGGGACCGCGGCCGTGGCGCCCGGGGGCCTGCTGGGCATCACCCTGGCAAGCCCCGTGGCCCCCGGGCCCGCGAGCCTGCGCATCACCTACGAGGCCGCCGCCTCCACCCGCGAGGTGGAGGGCGCCTTCCGCACCCAGGAGGCGGGCGACTGGTACGTGTTCACCCAGTTCGAGCCGCTGGGCGCCCGGCGCGTCTTCCCCTGCTTCGATGAGCCGGGCTTCAAGGTGCCCTGGCAGCTGTCTTTCCACGTGCCCGCGGGCAGCGTGGCGGTGACGAACACGCCGCTCCTCAAGGAGGAGGCCCGGGCGGACGGCGGCCGCACCTTCCACTTCGCCCGCACGCAGCCGCTGCCCAGCTACCTGGTGGCCTTCGGCGTGGGGCCGTTCGAGTTCGTCCCGGCCGAGCCCTCGGGCAGCAAGAAGGTCCCCACGCGCATCATCACCCCCAAGGGGCGCGGGGCCGAGGCCGCCTACGCCGCCCGGGTGACGCCGGAAATCCTCGCCCGGCTGGAGGCGTACTTCGGCATGCCCTACCCGTACGAGAAGCTGGACACCCTGGCGGTGCCCCTGCTGGGCGGGGCCATGGAGCACCCGGGCCTGGTGACCTTCAACTCCGAGTTGATTCTGGCCAGGCCGGCCGAGGACTCGGTGGAGCGCCAGCGCGACTTCGCCGAGGTGCAGGTGCACGAGCTGGCGCATCAGTGGTTCGGCAACCTCGTCACCCTGGCCTGGTGGGATGACCTGTGGCTCAACGAGTCCTTCGCCTCGTGGATGACGCCGCGCATCGTGGAGGGGTGGCAGCCCACGTGGGATGCGATGGCGGACCGGGTGCGCGGCCGCTCGGGGGCGCTGGAGGTGGACAGCCTGGTGTCCGCGCGCCGCATCCGCCAGCCCATCGAGAACGAGGGCGACATCCGCACCGCCTTCGATGGCATCACCTACGGCAAGGGCTCGGCGGTGCTGGCCATGACGGAGGCGTGGCTGGGCCGGGACGTGTTCCAGCGCGGCATCCAGCGCTACCTGCGCGCGCACGCAGGCGGCAACGCCACGGCGGAGGACTTCCTGGCGGCGCTCTCCGCGGAGGCGGGCCAGGACGTGGCCCGGGTGCTGAACACCTTCCTGGACCAGGGCGGCGCCCCCCTGGTCACCGCCGCGCTGGACTGCTCCGGCCAGACGCCGAAGGTGGCGCTCTCCCAGCGCCGCTCCCTGCCCGTGGGCTCCTCGGGGCAGGAGGCCCGCGCCTGGCGGGTGCCGCTGTGCGTCCGCTATGGCGTGAAGGACCAGGCGGGGCGGGTGTGCGGCGTGCTGGAGGCGGAGCGCGCGGAGCTGGCCCTGCCCGAGGCGAAGGCCTGCCCGGACTGGTTCTTCCCCAACGCGGAAGGGGCCGGTTACTTCCGGACCCAGGTGTCCGGCGCGGACTGGCAGCGGCTGCTGACGGGGGCGGGCCCCCGGCTGTCTCGCATCGAGCGCGTGACGCTGCTCGGGGATGCGCGCGCGCTGGCGCGTGCCGGGACGCTGCCCGCCGCGGAGGCGCTGGCGCTGGCGGCCCGCTTCGCCGGAGAGCCAGACCGCCAGGTGTTCACCGCCTCCCTGGAGGTGCTGGGCGTGGTGGAGCCGCGCATGCTGTCCGAGCCGCGCCGGCAGGACTTCGACCGGTTCCTGCGGGAGACCTATGGGCCCCGGGCCCGGACGCTGGGCCTCGTGCCTCGCGCGGACGAGAGCGAGGACACGCGGCTCTTGCGGCCGAAGCTGCTGTGGCTCGCGGGCGTCAGGGGCGGAGACCCGACGCTCGTCGCCGGGGCGCGGAAGCTGACCGATGCGTGGCTGAAGGACCGGAGCGCCGTGGCGCCGGAACTGGTGGACAGCGTGCTGGCCATCACCGCCGCGCACCACGGCCGGGAGCTGGCCCCCCGGCTGCGCGAGGCCCTGAAGACGGAGCGGGAGCGCCGGAGCCGCAACGCGCTGCTGAGCGCCCTGGGCGGCCTGAGGGACCCCGAGGTGCTGCGCCAGCAGCTGCCGCTGGTGTTGGACCCGTCCGAGGATGCCCGCGAGACGGTCTGGATGATGTACGCGGCGGCCCAGGAGCCCCGGGTGAGCGAGGTGGTCTACGCCTTCGTGAAGGAGAACTACGAGGCGCTGGCTGCCCGGGTGCCCGAGGAGTTCGCCAGCCACATGGTCCTGCTGGGCAGCAACTTCTGTGACGCGGCGCATCGCCAGGACGTGGAGGCCTTCTTCGGCTCCCGGATGGAGCGCACGGCCAGTGGCGCGCGCCGGCTCGCCCAGTCCCTGGAGCGCATCGACCTGTGCATGGCCCTGAAGCAGGCCCAGGGGGCCAGCATCGACGCGTACCTCACGAAGGGGGCCCCGCCGAGGCCTCCTCCCCGCGGGTAAAAAGGCTCCGGCCAGGGAACCCTTCGGTCCCTGCCGGCTGTTGCTCCATTAGGAGGCAACGCATGGCCGCGCGGATGAAGAGGAGAGGCGGGTGGACGGTGGGCGCGGTGCTGGCCCTCGGGTGGCCGGTGCTGGGGCTTGCCGCGGCGCCTGGGGTGCGGCCGCCCTCCCTCACCCCGCTGGAGGAGTCACTCCGGTTCACCCCGGAGGGCCGGTTCGTGGAGGAGCGGCAGCCCGTCCTGGGTTACCTGCGTGCCACCCCGGAGGGCTGGCAACTGGCCTTCCCTCCGGGCGGGGTGCTCCCGGTGGGGACTCAACCGGTCCCCACCCAGACGGTGGATGCGGCGCTGGAGAGCTTCCCCTCCAACCTCATCTATCCCCATGCCACCCTGCTCCGGGTGGATTTCTAGGGCCGCGGCCCGCCTGAGGGCGGCTACTTCTTGCGGTTCATGAAGGCCATGAGGGCCTCGCGCGCCTCATCGGAGTGCAGGCGCTTGACGAACTCGGCGCCCTCCCGGCGCAGCGTGCCGTTCACCTCGCTGCGCATGGAATCGCGCAGCAGGCTCTTGGTCACCTGGAGCGCGCCCAGGGGCTTGGCGGCGAGGGCCTGGGTGCGTTCGGCGGCCACTTCGGCGAGCTGGGCGGCGGGCACCACCCGGTTGATGATGCGGGCGCGCAGGGCCGTCTCCGCGTCGAAGGGCTCGCCGAACAGCAGCAGCTCCGAGGCGAGCGCCATGCCCGCCTGGCGCGGCAGGAGCACGCTGGAGGCGCCCTCCGGGCACAGGGCCAGGTTGATGAAGGGCATCGCGAAGCGCGCCCGGTCCGAGGCGAGCACGTAGTCACAGTGCAGCAGCATCGTCGTGCCGATGCCCACCGCGGGTCCGTCCACCACGGCCACCAGCGGCTTGGCCAGGTCCACCAGCGTGCGCAGGAAGCGGAACACCGCCGAGTCCTCGCCCGTCACCGGGTGCTCGACGAAGTCACCGATGTCGTTGCCCGAGGTGAAGACGCCGCCGGCGCCGGTGAGCACCACCACGTGAATGGCGGGGTCGGCGTCGGCCTGGCGCAGCGCCTCCGTCGCGGCCTCGTACATGGCGTGGGTGAAGGCGTTCTTCTTCTCGGGCCGGTTGAAGGTGAGGGTGCGGACCTTCCCGGTGTCTTGTGTCAGCAGGGTGTTGGACATGGCCCCGCACCCTATCACTCAGAGGTTCACGCCGGTGGCCCTCTTGAGCCGCATCGCCCGGAGCACCTCCTCGTCGTGGGCGAGGCGCGTGAAGCCGTGGTCCGTCACCCGGAGCAGCGTCAGCGCCTCCGGGCCCAGGCTGCGCGCCTGGTTCGGGGCCCAGCGGGGCACGAACACCGCATCCCCCGGCTTCACCTCCACCTCGGTGCCGCGCACGTGCACGCGGCCCAGGCCCTCCATCACCACGAGCAGCGCCTCGTGCGCGTGCTCGCGCAGCTCCGTGGCGTGGCCGGGCGCCACCCGCACCAGGTGCGTCTCCAGCACCTCCGTGGTGAACGGCACCCGGTCCACGGAGAAGCGGATGCCCTCCTCCTCGTGCGCGTACTGGTAGAAGGACAGCACCTGGGAGAAGTCCTCCAGGTGCAGGGTGCGTGGGTCTGGGTGCTCGGGAGTGAGCGGCACCCCGTCCTGGATGCGCTCCAGCAGCGGCCGGAGCCGGCGGTGCTGCACCGCCTCGAAGAGCCCCTCCAGGAAGTTGCCGTGCAGGTGCAGCGCGCGCTCCATGGCGCCCAGGCACATGTCGGCCCAGCCCGGCTCGTGCGCGTGCGAGAGCACCAGCGCCTCCAGGCTGCGGAGGCGCGCGGGGCTCGCCGCCATGTGCCAGTAGAAGAAGGGCAGGTGGCGGTCGGACACGTTGGCCTGCAGGAGCCCGTCCACGAAGATGCTGTAGAGCCGGGGCACCAGCGCCTCCAGGCCCATCGCCACGAAGGCGCTCGCGCAGGCCTGGGGCGCGCCCAGGCACGCGTCCAGGCACTCCCGGACGAAGTAGCGCGTGGCGTCCTGGAACTGGATGCGGTCCGCGTTCACGCCCAGCCCGTCGCGCAGGAAGCGGTGGAACAGGGCCGAGGGCCGCTTCTCCGGCGCCATCCCCATCTCCTCCCACAGCGTCTGCGTGAGCCGCGCGCGCTCCGGCTCCGTCTCGCACTGGGCCATCAGCGCGTGGAGAAAGCGCGGGGAGGTGCCGAGCAGCAGCGCGTACTGGGAGAAGACGAGCGCGTAGTCCTCGCGCGCCAGGTGCCCCCGGCGGCAGGCCTTCAGCAGCGGGCTGTCCCAGAAGGGGTGCGCGGCGAGCTTCACGTGCAGCTGCTCCACCAGGGCCTCCGCCGTCAGCGCCGGCACGGCCGTCAGGCTGGGGGGACGCGGCGGCGGTGAGGGGCGAAGTGTGCTCCCGGACTCGAGCACCCCAGGCTGGGTCATCACCGAGGTGAGGGAGAGGACCGGACCGGCGGACGGCTGGCTCATGGCGGTACCCGGGGAAGCTGGAGATTTACAGTCTGTCCATACTGCGCATGGTTACAGGACAGGCAAGCCCAAGGGGCCTTGTCCCAAAGCCGTATGGGACTGTCCGCCGGCGCGCCCTGAGGGGTGAAGCATCCGGGCAGGGGGGCTGTTGCTTGTCCTTCTGGGCCCATGTGAGGCCCGGGCGCTGCGCGGGGCGAGCGCAAGGTGCAGGTTGGAGGTGGAGCAGCCACGGGGGAGTACCCATGCGGTTTCAAGACCGGGCGGAGGCGGGGCGGCGGCTGGCGATGTTGCTGAGGCCCTACCGCGATGAATCCATGCAGATCTTCGGCCTGGGCGGCGGCGGGGTCCGCGTGGGCTATGAGGTGGCGCGCGCGCTGCGGGTGCCGCTGGACATCTGGGTGGCCCGGCAGGTGGATGCGCCCGCGCAGCCCGGCCTGGGGGTGGGCGCCGTCTCCGAGGGGGAGGGCTTCTTCCTGGACGTGGACGGGGTGCGCGCGGCCTCGGCGCCCGCCGCGGAGCTGACGCGGTGGATGGATGCCCAGGCGGGCGAGGTGGCCCTGTGCGCGCAGCGGCTGCGCGGGCCGCACGCGCGCCAGGTGCCCACGGACGGCACGGTGGTGCTGGTGGCCGAGGGCATCGCGGCGGGGGATCTGCGCATTCACGCGGCCCTGCGCGGGCTGCGGCGGCAGCGGCCCCGGCGGCTGTTGCTGGCAGCGCCCGCGGGCATGGCGGGCGAGCTGGAGCGGCTCCGGGTGGAGGCCGACGAGGTGCTGTGCGTGCAGTTCACCTGGGATCTCGCCTGCGTGTCGCAGGCCTACGAGGCGTTCCCCCCGGTGCTGGCCTTCGAGGTGCGGCAGCTGCTCAGCCAGGCGCGGCTGTGGGCCCCCCAGGTCCGGGAGGGGGGGCTGGAGGGCGGCAGGTGGATGTGACGCACAAGCCCGTGTATAGCTCCGCGCCACATGACTTCGCCTGCTCCCTGTTTTGTCTGGCTGGACCTCGAGATGACGGGTCTGGATCCGGAGACCTGCGCCATCATCGAGATTGGCGTCATCATCACCGGGCCTGATCTCGTCCCGATCGCGGAGTTCGAACGCGTCATCTGGCAACCGGAAGAGGCCCTGGCGCGCATGGAGCCCGTGGTGAAGGAGATGCACACGCGCAATGGGCTGCTCACCCGGGTGAGGGCCTCCCCCACGTCCCTGCGGGTGGCTGAGCGGGAGGTGATGGAGCTGGTGTCCTCCCACTGCGCGGTGGGCGAGGGCATCCTGTGTGGCAACTCCATCCACACCGACCGGCGGTTCCTCATGCGGTACATGCCCATGCTGGAGCGCTTCCTACACTACCGCATGGTGGATGTGACGAGCCTCAAGGTGCTCACGCGCGCCTGGTACCCGCAGGTGTTCGAGCCGCGCAAGCCCCCCGCGGGGCACACGGCCCTGGCGGACATCCGCTCGAGCCTCACCGAGCTGTCGTTCTACCGGGACACCTTCTTCCGGCCGAACCCCGGCGCCGTCGGCTGAGCGCCCCGCTCAGGTGCTGGACTCCGGCTCCGGCAGGTGCTTCTGGAGGGTCTCCAGCAGCACCTCCAGCTCGAAGGGCTTGGCGAGCGTGGCGGAGGCGGCCTGGCGCTCCTCGTCGGTGATGCGGCCGGCGCTCATCACCACCACGGGCAAATCGTGCAGCGAGGGATCCTGCCGCACCCGGCGCAGCAGCTCCCGGCCGTCCATCACCGGCATCATCAGGTCCATGAGCATCAGGTCCGGCCGCGCGGCGTGCAGCCGCTGGAGGGCCTCCTCGCCGTTGAAGGCCGCCTCCACGGCGTACCCTTCGTCGGAGAGGATGTCCTGGAGTGCTTCGACGATGGCGGCTTCGTCGTCCACGAGCAGCAGGCGCTTCACCATCGGATGGGTCCACCAGGGCTGTCCACTTCGCTGCCTCCGCCTTGCAGGCTAGGTCCGGTTCCGGTCCAGGGAAGTGGCTTGTCCACGGGGTGTCCGGAAGCAATCGTTCAGGCCCGGGCTCATGCGCGGGGCGGGGCGGGGGGCGCGGGCAGGGGTTGCGCCTGGGAGAGGCTCACCCGGTAGACGTAGCGGCTCTCCAGGGGCGCCGCGGACGTCACCAGGGCGACGGGCGCCCGGGCGCCGCCCACCTCCACCAGCTGCGCGATGATGCCGCGCAGGAAGTGCGGGTCCATCAGGCGCCGCTGGCCGTGCAGCGCCAGGTAGTCGGGGAGAATCTCCGCCGTCAGCTCCACATCCCCGTTGGGCAGGTCCACCGCGTGGGCCCGCGCGTAGTTGATGGCGGTCTGCAGGGCGCGCGTCATGTGGGCCAGCAGCTTGCGGGGCCCCCACACCCGGGCCATGCCGAAGAGCGCCTTGCCCATGGCCGTGGCGCCGAAGCCCTCCAGCGACCGGCGCCCCATGAGGTACCAGGCCTCGTCCCGGGGCCGGTCCGGGTAGAGCACGTCCGCGCAGATGCGGATGGCCTCCACCAGCACCGTGAGCGGGTAGGCGCTGCTCAGCGGCTGGTCCACGTCCACGCCGGCACCGAGCAGCCGCCGCCGGGCCTCCGCATCCAGCCGGCCCTTCATGGCGTGCAGGAGCAGTCCCTCCATGATTTGATCAAAGGCGACGGGCTCCTTGCGGGGCGGGGTCTCGGGGGGCATGGCGCGCGCGCGTTTCTCCAAGGACACTTCGCGCCGGGAGCCTATCAGGTGCTGGCGCGGCGGGGCAGGCGCACCGTGAAGGTTGTCCCGCCCTGCTCGCTGGAGGCCACCTCGATGCTGCCCCCGTGGCCCGCGAGGATGGCGCGGACGATGTACAGCCCCAGGCCGATGCTGCGGTTGGGGAGCGCCTCGCCGGGCAGCCCCCGGGTGAGCGGCTCGAAGAGCCGGGGCAGCAGCTCGGCGGGGATGGGCGCGCCCTGGTTGTGCACCTCGAGCCGGGCGCCGTCCGCCTCCCCGAAGGTGCTCACCCGCACGGGCGTGTGGGCGGGGCTGTAGGCCAGCGCGTTGCCCAGCAGGTTGGTCAGCACCTGGGCAATGCGGTCCGAGTCCCATTCACCCCACCCCTCGCCGCTCGACTCCACCTGGACGTGGCGCCCCGGGTGGGCCAGCAGCACCTCGTCCACCACATGGCGCGTCACCTCGTGCAGGTCCATGGGGTGGCGGTTCAGGGGGATGCCGGTGCCCAGGCGCGCCTGGGTGAAGTCCAGCAAGTCTCGGATGAGGCGCGTGGCGCGCTCGCCCGAGGAGGCGATGCGCTGGGCGGCGCGGCGCTGGCGCTCGTCCAGGCCAGGGTGCGCGAGGAGCATGCCGGCCGCCATGGAGATGGCGCCCAGGGGGTTGCGCAAGTCGTGGGACACGATGCCGATGAGCTGCTGCTCGAACTCGGTCCGGCGGCGCAGCTCCTCCTGGGAGCGCAGCTGCTGCTGGAACAGGCGCGCGTTCTCGATGGACATGGCCGCCTTGCCGGCCAGCTCCTCCATGAGCCGCAGCTCCTCCGGGGTGAAGGCGAGGCCCGGCGCGGAGCGCGCGGTGGCCAGCGTGCCGATGATGCGCCCCTGCGCCCACAGGGGCACCACGAGGCACGTCTGCAGGGGGATGCGCTCCAGCGAGACGCGGTACTCCGGCTGGAGCCGGGCGCTCAGCTCCGCGGGGGACACGGTGGGGATGAGCACGGAGAGGCCCGTCTGGGCCACCTCGCCCAGGAGCCCCTCGCCCAGCCGCACGGGGTGCTCCTCCAGGAGCCGCAGGAGGAACGCCTGGTGCCCGGGCTCCACGTGGCGCACGGAGACGAGCTCCATGCGCTGCCCGTCCTCGGACAGCAGGTGCAGGATGCTGGAGTCCCCCATGTGCCGCACCACCTGGTGCGAGATGGCGTCGAACAGTGCGGGCAAGTCCCGGTTGGCGGCGCTGAACGCGTCGGTGGCCTCGGCGAGCACCTTGAGGCGCGCGGCGGCGTTGCGCACCCGCTCGTGCGCGAGCCGCTCCTCGTCATACAGGCGCGCCCGGTCGATGGCCTGGGCGCTGATGTGGGCCACGGCGTTGAGGAAGGCCCGGTCGTCCTCGCTGAAGGTGCGCTCCTGGGGGAACCCCAGCCCGAGCACGCCAATGGCCTGGCCCTTGACGATGAGGGGCAGGGCCGCCAGGGAGGGGAAGCGCAGCGAGCCGGCCAGCGAGGGGTAGCGCGCGAGGCCCTCCGTGTGGGAGGACAGCCACTGGGGCCGGCCTTCCCGCACCGCCTCGGTCAGAGGCTGGGAGGAGGACAGGGGGATGCGCTCCAGCGCCGTCCGGGCCTCCGGGGTGTAGCCCACCGTCTCGATGAGCTCCAGCTCCCGCCGCGACGGGTCCAACAGGCACAGCGAGGTGGCGTTGGACTCCATCGTCACCAGGCCGTGCTCGAAGAGCGCCTGCACCACCTGGGCGACGGAGGTGGCCTCCGCCAGCAGCGAGGTGAGCGTCTGCAGCCGGGCGATGTAGTCCGCCGAGCGCGTGGCGGCCTCGCGCGCCTGGGCCTCCTGGTGGCGCAAGAGCTCCGCCTGGCGCCGCACCTGGCTCTGGGCGCGGAACAGCTCGATGAAGACGCTGACCTTGGAGCGCAGCACCTCGGGCGACAGGGGCTTGCGCAGGTAGTCCACCGCGCCCTGCGCGTAGCCGGCCAGCACCTCCGTCTCGTCCTGCCCGTGGGCCGTCAGGAAGATGATAGGGATGTTGCGCGTGCGCTCGCGCTGCTTGATGAGCGCGGCCGTCTCGTACCCGTTGAGGCCCGCCATCTGGACATCCAGGAGGATGACGGCGAACTCCTGGGCGAGCAGCAGCCGCAGGGCCTGCTCACCAGAGGGGGCCTTGGTCAGCCGGACGCCCAGCGGCTCGAGGATGGCCTCCAGGGCCACCAGGTTCGCGGGGTGGTCGTCGACCAGCAGCACGCCTGGCTCTTCGCCCTGTTGACGCGCGCCGCCCGGCACCGGCGAGGCCGGAACCCTCGCGGAGGCCGGGCCTTGCGCAGGCCAGCCGCTCAGCCACGGCTGGGGACGCACGGCGGACGACATCTTCTTTCCAGGCTGGAGCAACGACGGCCTTTCCTTCCTTCTCACCAGGAGCATACCCGCCACGCCTTGCGGGCGAAGGAAGCAACATCCCAGGAAGGCTCGAACTGACGAAAGGGCCCTGCCGCCCGCCGCTCTTGCCTGGACGTGCGGCGGCCGGCCCAGCAGGTGCTCCGAGCCGGAAAGGACGCTCAGGGAATGGAGATGAGCTCCACGTCGAAGACGAGCACCGACTGGGGGGGAATGGCCCCGACGCTCCGGCTTCCGTAGCCCAGGGAGGAGGGCAGGACGAGGCGGCGCACCCCGCCCACCTTCATGCCCGGGATGCCCTGCTCCCACCCGGCGATGACATCCCCCCGGCCCGGGGTGAAGGAGAACGGCGTCCGGTTGCGGCTGCTGTCGAACTGACTGCCGTTGGGCAGCCAGCCCGTGTAGTGCACCGTCACGGGACGGCCACTGACGGCCACCGCCCCGGTGCCCTCCGGCTTGTCCTGGAGGTAGAGCCCGCTGTCGAGCCGCTGCATGGCGGCCAGGTCCACGCCGAGCGCGGGGGCATACGTCACTTGCGTGGGGTCTCCAGCGCCGGGCGCGTTCTCCTCCCCACATCCCAGCAACCACACCAACGGAAGGGCCAGCAACAGACGGGTCATCGGAACCTCAGGGCAGCGGCAGCGCCGCGGAGAAAGGAACGCACCAGGGGGCCCCCACGGGCCCCTTGGAGGGAACGCGAGGGGCTGGTTAGACTGCTTCATATTCGAGGAGGCGGCAGGTTACCCGCTCCCTCTTCCGAGGGTGGAGGAGCTGGGTGTGAACTCACCGAAGTTCTCGTTGCTCGCTCAGGGGCTGGAGCACGTGCTGGCGGGCCGTCTGGACGAGGCGGACCGGACGCTCGCATCGCTCCGGGCACGGCTGGATGTGGACGCGCACGCCGAGGACATGCAGTACCTCCTCTTCGCCGCGGCGCTCTCGAAGCGCCTGGGCGGCGAGTCCGCCGCGGAGTTCAACCTCTACCGGCGCCGCTTCGAGCAGTCGCAGATTGGCCTCTTCAGCCTGCTGTCCTCGAAGCTGCCGTTCGTCTCCATGTCGAGCGCCATCGCCAACGAGATGCTGACGGGCTTCATCCGCGGGCACGAGGCCGTCACCCTGCTGGATGTCGGCATTGGCCGGGGCCTGCAGGAGGTGGCGCTGCTGCACCGGCTGGCCGAGGCGGATGCGCTCCCCCAGCGCCTCCACGTCTTCGCGGTGGAGCCGGATCCGGACTCCCTGAACACGGCGCGCGAGGCGCTGAGCGCGGCGGCGCAGCGGCTGGGGGTGTCCTTCGGCTTCCACGGCGTTACGTGCGTGGCGGAGGACATGACCGAGGAGCACTGGCGGCTCCTGGAGAGCCTGCCAGGGTGCCGGCTCGCCACCGCCTCCTTCGCGCTGCACCACATCGCCGAGCGCCCCGCGCCCGCGCCGGATGCGCGCGAGGGCTTCTTCCAGCGGCTCGCGCAGTGGGCCCCCGCGGGCGTGGTGCTGTGCGAGCCCAGCTCCAACCACCACCGGGTGGCCCTGGGCGAGCGCTTCCAGAACGCCTGGCGCCACTACGGCTTCATCTTCCAGCTCCTGGAGGAACTGGACATCTCCCGGCAGGAGAAGAACGCCATCAAGCTGTTCTTCAGCCGCGAGGTGGAGGACATCCTCGGCACCGAGGAGGAGACGCAGCGCTCGGAGCGGCATGAGCCCGCGGGCGCCTGGCTGGGGCGGCTGGAGCGCACCGGCTTCCAGCCCACGTCCGGGCTGGAGAAGCCCTGGCCCGCCGCGCACCCGGCCATCGCCGTGCGCCCCCACACGGGGTACGTGGGGCTGGAGTACCGCGAGGAGACCATCGTGGCCATCCTCTGCGCCCGCGCCGCGGCATGAGCGCCCCTGCCGGGCTGGAGGCGCAGGCCCGCGCGGTGCTGGCGCGCTGCCGCGAGGCCCGGGTGCGGCTGGCGCTCGCCGAGGCCTGCACCGGGGGGCTCATCGCCGCGAGCCTCACGGAGGTGCCGGGCGCCTCGGCCGTGCTGGAGCGCGCCCTCGTGCCCTACTCCAACGAATCCAAGGAGGAGCTGCTGGGGGTGCCCGGGGCGCTGATGCGTGAGCACGGCGCCGTCAGCGCGGAGGTGGCCCGGGCGATGGCCGAGGGGCTGCTGGCCCGGGCCCCCGTGGCGCTGGCCCTGGCCGAGACGGGCATCGCCGGCCCCGGGGGCGGCTCCCCGCTCAAGCCGGTGGGGCTCGTCTTCCTCGCCCTGGCCCGCCGAGGGGGCGCGTCCGTGGTGGAGCGGCACGTTTTCCCGGGAGATCGGGCTGCCATCCGCCAGGCGGCGGCGGCGCGCGGGCTGGCCCTGTTCCTTGAGGGTTTGGCCGAAAAGTCGTAGAGAAAGCGCGCGGAGCCTACATTCCCGTCCGGATACCGTCTTGCCGGTTGTGGAAAGTAAAGTGAGCCCTTACCCCTTCGTCAGACGGTGAGCGGGAGGATCGAAGTGTACGAACTCCAAATCGACAGGGGACACGCCATCGTGGACTTCATCCTCGATGGCTACATCCGCGTGGAGGAGATGCAGCGCTTCGTGGCGGATCTGCGGGTGGCGACGCAGAGCCTCACGGGCCGGGAAATCAAGATCAAGGCGGACCTGCGCACCTTCAAGCCCGCCTCGCCCGAGGCGGCGCAGATGATTCGCGAGGTGCAGGAGTTTGGCCTGCGCTCGGGCGTGAAGCGGGTGGCGGAGCTGGTGGAGAGCCAGATTGTCGCGCTGCAGCTCAACCGCCTGGCCCGCGAGAGCGGCACGGACAAGATTCTGCGCCGCTTCTGGGAAGAGGCCTCCGCGCGCCAGTGGCTCATCCACGGCGACACGGACGACGACAAGCCCTGAGGCCCCCCCGCCGCGTTGCCCCCCTCACGGGCTGGGCAGCAGGCGGGAGCGGAGCCCCGAGGAGACGACCCAGAGCTGGTGTGAGGTGCGGGTGATGGCCACGTGGAGCTTGCGCCGCGTCTCGTCCGACTGGGGCCAGGCGCGCGCCGTGGCATCCGGGAGGATGACGTAGTCGAACTCCAGCCCCTTGATGCTCTCCACGTCCGTCACGTCCACGCCGGGCTCGAACGTGAAGCCGCCGTCCAGCACGAGCCGCACCGCGCCCATGTCATCCACCACCTTATAGAAGGAGCGCGCCGCCTCGGGCGTGCTGGCGATGACGGCCACGGAGGCCCGGGGCTCGCGGTCGAGCAAGTCTTTCAGCGCATCCCGCACGAACAGCCACGCCTGGGCCTCTTCCGGGAAGTGGTGGAAGCCCACCGGCACCCCCTCGCGCCCCATGCGCGGCGCGGCCTCGGGCGCGAGCGCGCCGAGCACGTGCCGCGCCAGCTCAATCACCGGCCGGGGGCAGCGGTAGGACACCGAGAGCCGCACGGTGGCCGCGTCCTGGATGCCCAGCTCCGCGAGCGCCGCGGGCCAGCCGGCGAAGTTGGAGGAGGTCTGCTGCATCTCGTCGCCCGCGAGCGTGCAGCTGCGCGTCTTGCCGAGCTGGCGGCCCAGCACCGACAGCTCGAAGAGCGAGAAGTCCTCCGCCTCGTCGATAACGGCGTGGGCCAGCGGCTCCAGCCCCAGTTGCCCGTGGCGGGCCTTGAGGAAGAGCAGGAGCGGCAGGTCCTCCACGTCCACGGTGTTGGCCAGCGAGTCCGGCGTGGAGTCCTCGATGGCCAGCCCGTCCACCGTCTGCATCGCCTCGGCGTCGTACCCCTTGTACTCCCGGGCGAGCGGCGTGGCGATCTGCAGCATGGTGTGGCGCACCGTGTCCTCGACGGCGGGCCAGGACACGTCCTCCTTCGAGGCCGTCACCACCTCTTCGAGCAGGGTACGGTCCGTGAGCAGCTCCGCGAGCTTGCGGCGGAGCTGCTTGAAGCTGGGGTCCTTCAGCTTCTTCTTGCTCAGGCGCTTCTCCAGCGCGGGCCGCAGCGCCGGGTGGCGCTTGAGCTTGGAGGTGAGGGCGGGCTTGTCCGGTGACAGCGCGATGGACTTCACCCCGAACGCCGCACAGGCCGAGGCGTAGGCCCACGCATCCAGCGTCTCCACGGACACGTTGCGCAGCTCCAGCGGCGCGAGCAGGCGCTTGGACAGCCGCGCCAGCCCCTCTTCGGGCACCACCACCTTCATGCGCGAGGGGGCCGAGGCGGCGCGCAGCTCGTACGTCACCTGCGCCAGCCGGTGCAGGGCCACCGTCGTCTTGCCACTGCCGGCGCTGCCCAGCACGAGCAGGGGCTTGTCCGCGCCCGTCTGCAGCGCCTCGAACTGCTCGGTGTCGAGCTGCGCGGTGATGTCGAACCGGGCCGCGCGCCCCGCCTGGCCGCTGCCCGTGCCGAGGCTGCCGGCGCGCACCGCCGTGCCCGCCCCGCCCGAGAGCGAGGAGGTGGCCAGCGCGCCCACCTCGTGCCATTCGCCACTGGCCGCGCGCTCCAGGTGCAGCGCGCCCGCGCGGATGCGGGTGAGCACCCCGCGCTCGATGACGACGAGCCGCCGGGCCTCCACCACGCCCTCGGACAGCCGCTCGCCGAACCACTCCTCGTAGTCGTCGCCCTCCGCGTAGCCGTAGAAGACGCGCGCCACGGGGGCGAAGCGCCAGTCGATGATGCGCACGCCGCTCTGCGCGTGGGTGAAGGTGGTGCGCCCCAGGAGGTACTCGTTCGTGGCCCCCTCGTGCTTGCGCAGCCGCAGGTGCGCGAAGTACGGCGTGTGGGGCGAGGGCAGTTGCGAGGACTCCTTGCGCTCCAGGATGGCCCGCTCGGTGTCCATCTGCTGGAACAGCGCGGGCAAGTCGCTCTCCACGGCGGAGCTGGCCTCGTCCCGCAGGCCCGTGAGCCGCGCCAGCGCCTCGCCGCGGCCCCGCTCCCGGCCTGCCTGCTGGCGCGCGGACTCGATGGCCGCGAGCACCCGCTGCAGCAGCGCCTCCTCCTCGGCGATGAGGGCCTGTGCCTGCTCGCTGAGGGCTCCGGTCGGCTCGTTCATGGCGGAGCAAGGTGCCGCCCGCGGTGCAAATGGTCAACCCCTTGGATTTCCTGGGGGATTTGTTAGTTTACCGGTGCGCGGATCCAGCCTTGCTCCCGGGCGCGTCCCCAGGCACCGTCCGGCCCCATGGCTGCTTCCCTCGTGTACCGCCGCCACGGCGGTTCCCTTCAGGTCGACATTCCTGATTTCGCTGCCCTCGTCGAGGCCATCCGCATTCCCGAGACGCAGTGGATGGCCACCGCATGCCCCGTCGAGGGGCTGCACTGCGACGCGCACTTCCTGTCGCTGCTGGACACGGATGGCAACGCGCGCATCCGCGTGGGAGAGCTGCGCGCGGCGGTGGAGTACACGGCGCGGATGCTCCAGTCGCGCCAGGGCGTGGATGCCAAGAGCGACGTGCTGGAGCTGAGCGCGCTGTCCGCCGAGGGCGCCCCGCTGCGCGCCGCGGCGCTGCGGGTGCTGGCGGCGCTGCAGTCCACGGACCCGGGCCGCATCTCGCTGGAGCAGGTGCGCGCCAGCGAGCCGGTGATGCGCAAGGCGGGCCTCAACGGCGATGGCATCGTCGAGCCCGGGTTCCTGCCGGAGCCGGTGCGCCCGCTGGCCACGCGCATCATGGCCTCGTTCCCGGAGGTGAAGAACCGCGCGGGCCAGCCGGGCATTGACTTGCCCATGGTGCAGCGCTTCCGCGTGGAGCGGGCTGCGTTCCTGGCCCACCAGGCCACGAAGGACGCCGTGCACGTGTGGGGCGAGGCCAGCCTGGCGCGGGCCCAGCGCATCCGCGAGGTGAAGCCGCTGCTGGATGCGTACTTCCTGCAGTGCCGGTTGGTGGCGGCCCAGCCGGATGCGGCCGCGAGCCTCAAGCTGCCCGTGGGCCGGGTGGAGGGCGCGCTCGGAGACCCCGCCGCGCTGGAGAAGGCCGCGGCGCTGCTGCCCATCGCGGGGGCCAATCCCGCCGGGGTGCTGACCTGGTCCCGGCTCTACCGCGGCCCCGCCTTCGAGGTGCTGGAGGCGTTTCACCGCGAGGTGGTGGTGCCCACGCTGGGGGAGGCGGAGTCGCTGAGCGACGCGGCGTGGCGGCAGCTCTCCGCGCAGGCCGATGCGGTGCTCGCCTGGCAGGCCGCGTTCGAGGCCAACCCCGTGCGGGGCATGCTGGCGGAGCTGTCCACCGTGGCCGAGGCGGACCTGGACACCATCGAGGCGGCGTGCCGGACGGACCTGGCGCTCAAGGAGGAGCTGGAGGCCATCACCGGGCTGGAGCGGCTCATCCTCTACCAGCGGTGGCTGCTCACGTTCGCCAACAACTTCATCAGCATGCCGGACCTCTACACGGCGAAGCGGCATGCGCTCTACGAGCAGGGGACGCTCATCCTGGGCGGGCGCAAGTACACGCTGTCGGTGCTCGTGCGGGCCCATGACGAGCATGCGGCGCTGTGTACCCAGGGCACCACCTGCATCCTCTATGTGAAGGTGACGCCCAAGGATGGGGCGGCGGGCTACGAGGTGGCGGTGCCCGTCACACGCGGCCGGAGCACCGGCCTGGAGGTGGGCAAGCGCGGCATCTTCCACGACGTGAACGGCCAGGAGCACGACGCCACCGTGGTGCAGGTGGTCCGCCAGCCCGTCTCCCTGTGGGAGGCGATGACGATGCCCTTCCAGCGCATCGGCAGGTTCATCACCTCGAAGGTGGAGGCCCTGGCGTCCTCGGGGGACAAGGCCTTCGATGATCAATTGGAGAAGGGCTATACCCACTCCGTCACAGCGGCCGCCGCGCCCGTGCCCGCGGCGGGGGCTGCCGCGCCCGCGGCCGCGGCGCCGGGCGGTGGGCTGGGAGGGCTCGTCGTCGCCGGAGGCATCGCGTTCGCGGCCCTCGGCTCGGCGCTGGCCTTCATCGTGACCCAGATGCGCTCGCTGTCGCTGGGGGATGTGCTCTCGGCGGCCATCACCATCGCGGCCATCGTCATGGTGCCCTCGGGGCTGCTCGGGTGGTTGAAGCTGCGCAAGCGCAACCTGGCGCTGCTCCTGGAGGGCTCGGGCTGGGCGCTCAACGACCGGTTGATGCTCACGCAGGAACTGGCCCGGCTCATCACCCGCAAGCCCCGGCTGCCCCAGGGGGCCACCATCGACCACCAGGACCGGCTGCGCTCCACGCTGGAGGGCATCCGGGGCGATGAGGAAGAGGAGGACACGGAGGAGGAGATTCCGGGAGGCGTGAAGCTCCTGGTGGTGCTCTTCGTCCTCTTCGCGCTGCTCTGGCAGTTCCGCGAGCCCCTGGTCCGCCTGGCCTGTGGCCGGGAGTGGATGTCCAGCACCACCTGTGGCGCGCTGTTGCCCACGGCGGCCCCTCCGCCGGCGGCCGTGCCCCCCGCCCCCTGATTCTGACGTCTTAAGTCCCGAGCAAAGGAAGCCCAGCCAAGTGGGCTTCGATGCATGCACGATAGGTGGAGCTGACCTGTCCGCGATGGACCGCCCACTCGTCCATGCACCTCGTGACGAACGTGTGCGCAAGCCCCTCGAAGTCGACGTCATGCCCTTGGGCTTTCAGGTACTTATCGACACGGCGAATGTGTCCCCAGTCGATGCGCTCAGGCGACCGCTCCTTCGCGAGCGGTAACGCCAGTTGATTCCCGGCAAGGTACTGGCGCACACAGACGAAGTCATACGCGGGTGAGAGCCGGGCCCGGCGCCCATCTGGGTAGACAAGGGACCAATTCTTCAGATGTCCGTCCGTGTTGCCCGAGATCAGCAGGAAGAGGACCCGGCGGAGAAACTCATCGAGGTCGCTGGGGCCACAAAGGTCGCCGACGAGCCGTGCCAGTTGCTCAAGGCTTGCACCTTGGTACTTCAAGTCTGGAGGTACGCCTCGGATCTGCGCGAAGTCTTCTTGATGGATGCGTGCCCCGTTGGTCTGCCGGTCATACCGCTCGATGGCGAAGACGTTCTCGCCGAGTGAGGCGAATCGAGGATCGAGTGAATCGATGGTGCTGACCGGGACGAGCTGGTGAGGTGGCACAGCCAACCCACAGCGCGCAGCCCACTGCATCGTGAAGTGCTCATTCTCCGGCAGCTCTGGATAGACCGCCGACCCGAACTTGAGAATCCAGCGTCCACCCTGCCCACTGAAGGGCAGGGTGAATCGGCTGTCTCCGGAGCGGACCGCTGAGAACTTCAGTTGCACGCCAGCGAGCGAGAAGCGCAGCTCCGGTGGGCCAGAGGGGCCCTCACTTCTGGGCTCATCAAAGGTCTGGGTTTCAGGAGGGGGCGCGAACGCAGTACCGGAGCGCCGGACCCGCACGGCGCCTGGCAGATCCTCACCGAGGAACGCAAGCTTTGCGGTGGCATCTTCCGTTCCAAGCTGTGCCTGGATGAGTTCGTCCAGCGCTCCTTCGGGGAGAAGGTTGGCGAAGAACGTTGGGAGCTGGCCCGGATGGGCGGCCTGACGGAAGAACCGGTGGTGACGGCGCTCTTCGAACTGCTGTCCAAGCACAGGGCGCCCGGAATTCTCCGCATAGGCCTCGTCGATCAGGAAGGACGCAATGGAGGTCTCCTCCTCACGCAGGATCCGGCCAACGAGAAGGTTGTCGAGGAAGACGTCGAGCATCAGGCCCCGTCTTCCGCGAAATAGGCGTCGAGGGGTTGCCGGTCGTGGTCGCTGGTGTGAAGCCCTGCTCCATCTGTCAGGAAACGCCGCAGATGGGTGAGCAACCGTGCGGAACGCAATGAGACGAATGCCTGCATGTCTCCAGCAGCCCATGCCCGGACACTGGTCGCATCGATACCGTGCGATGCGAGCAGTGAACCTTCTAGGTCCGTGAGCAGAAAGGGGATCAAGGGAAACAGAGAAGAGTCTTTGGGGTGAAGCAGGAGCGACGCGATGGTCCGGCCGCTTCCCGACGGCGGTTCAAGCTCGAAAAAAGGATGCCCGTGCTCGATGAGTGAGGCCAAAGGAACATCCTGGCCAAGGTCCTCTCCCACGAGCACTTTTGGCTCCAGCGAGGCAAGGCTGATGTACTCCGTGGAGCGCCGTGCACTTCGTCCGCCTGTCAGGGGCCCAAGTGTGGAAGGCAGGCTCTCCGCAGTCACAGGGCTCAGGAGCTTGAGGAGCCGTTGGACCGAGCCGTGCTCATCCTCGTCAATCGCCTTCCACTTTGGCCGGTCAAGGGAGTTGTCCGGACGATGATCGCGCGTCAGCGTGCCACGCCAGAACCAGCGAACCAGCAGCTCCCGGTTGCGGGGATGGGGAGAGGGATGGAGTGAAAGGAATCGTGCCAAGGCTGGAATGACTCCTGCGTAAGGGAGCCATGACACATGCGGTACGCTGGCATCAGCGGAGAGGAACTCGATGGTCAGCGCAAGGCTTTGCGCGGTCCGTTCCAGCAACTCTGCGGCGGGCACATGGGAGAGCTGATCTTGAAGCGGTTTGCGAGGGTCTCCGCCAGCAACGGCGATGGCCGCCTTCTCGATCTGGCTGCCCTCCAGCTCTCCAAAACCCAGTGGGATCAGCTCGTCGCGGACCCGGTCAATCGGTCCCTTCCCACCCGTGACACTAGAGTGCAGCGCCTGGAAGACCTCGTGCTTCTCCAGCATCCGGCCCCGCTGGTTGACTCGCGCGAAGATCTCCTGGAGGAGCTTGTCGTTCTGTCCATCGTAGGGAATGAGGTAGGCCGGAACGGCGTACTCACGCAGGCGGCTGGCGATGGCGTCTGCACGGTCGGAAAGTTCAGCGGAGACCCCCGTTTCGCGCAGCCACTTGTTCAACACCGCCGAACTCGACAGCACGTGGGTCGGAACCCAGTAGGGAGGGACGGCCCGGCGGCGCACACCCGTGACGAACCGGTTGGCCTCCAGATCGAAGAACAGGGGCCGGTATGCGCCCGAATGGTCCTCTAGCAGGGCCATGGCCAGGGTCACCAAGCGCTGTTGCCCGTCGACCACCCAGAGTGCGTCTGGTGTGTGTGGCACCGCCGCAGAGAACCCTCCCAGCATGATGTGCTCTGCAGGGGCCTCACCCCGTGCGAGAAGCAGGGTTCCAATCGGGAACCCTGCCTGGAGGCTGTCGAAGAGGAGCCGGCGGTCCTCGTCATTCCAGCGGAATCCACGCTGGAAATGAGGGATGCGGACCCGGCCCTTGCGGATGGCATCGAGCAGGGCCGAGACGCTGTACGTCTTGGTCTCAAGCTCGGTCGGCACGAGGGCCGCTCCCAACGGCGTTTTGGGCATGCCCGTAGCTTATCGCAAGCAGCCCATGAGAAGGGGCATGGCGCCGGCGCTGGACAGGCCCGCTGGGTTCAAGGAAGGTGGGCACCGGCCCTCGCTCGCGCGGGCGGGCGCGCACGGAGACATGCTTCCCGGTAACGACACGTGGCCTGCGTCCCTCCAGGCCCTCTATGAGCAGGTGGTGGCCGCCCCGCGCGAGGCCGTCCTGTCCGCGCGGCCCCAGTGGGCGGAGCAGCTCGGAGCGTGGGCGCAGCGGGCCTCCCTGGACGAGCGGGAGATGGCGCGCATGGCCACCTGGTCCCGGCTGGAGGCGGGCCCCCGCTCCGCCGGGGAGCTGGCGTTCCTGCTGAGCCACTGCGGCGAGCTGCTGTGGCCCTACTCGGAGCCGCCGGCGCAGCTCCTCCAGCGGCTGCTCGTCCGGCAAGGGCAGCTCGTCCAGGGCCTGAAGGCGGAAGGGCCGGACGAGCTGCTCGCCCCGCTCACGCGCCAGGTGTCCGCGGAGCTCTCCAAGGTGGTGCTGCGCTACCTCAAGCGCCACCCGGAGGCGCTGCTGTCCTTGGTGGGCGGCGTGGGCTGCACCTTCGATGGCCGGGTGCTGCGGTTCCAGGGGGACGTGGAGGTGGACCTGAAGGTCTTCCTCGGCCCGGAGAAGCGGCTCACGGGGAGGCTCGACCAGCTGCGGAGGCTGCTGCCCCACCTGCGCGAGGGCCGGTACAAGCTCGTGGGCTTCATCCGGGAGCGGGCCTCGAAGCTGCCCTGGCGCGAGTGCCGCGACATCCTGGAGGAGAAGCTCTTCCAGGTGGTGACCGCGCCGGACAGCCAGGCCGAGCTGCGGGGCTTTCTGGGCTGCTATGCGAAGGGCAAGGGCGAGGCCCGCTGGTGCACGCGCGCCAGCTTGCTGCTCGCCCGGAACCTCGAAGAGGGAGGACCGTTGGCCGCCGTGGAGAACCTCAGTGAGCTGCTGGTGTACTTCGAGTCGCCCGTGCAGGGGCTGCGCGGCGCGTTGCAGGCGCTGGTGGCGAGCCTCTCCGGGGCGCCGGACATCGGCCGGCACCGGCTCGTGGCGGACACGTGCTGGGAGCACCTGAAGCCCAAGGAGGAGCCCGGGCTGGCGCTCGTGCTGTTGTGGGTGGAGGAGTGCCTCTTCCGGTTGGCGCTGCGCCAGGGGCTGGAGGATGTCTTCGAGCGCCGCAACCGGGCCCGCGAGCGCGTGAGCGGCCTGCCCGTGGCGGAGGTGCTGTGCTGGCTGGCGGAGGAGTGCGCGGACCTGTGGCCTCGCTTCGAGACGGAGCGCCGGCCAGGGGCCGATGAGCTCGCCGCGTGGCGCAAGGAAGTCACGCGCCGGGCGGTGAAGAAGCCGGTGCTGCGCAAGGCGGCGATGGAGTTCTTCCTGTGGTGCGCGCCGGACGCGGCGGCCTCCGAGGCCGAGCTGGTGACGCTCTCGCTGGTGAAGACGTCCACGGACCGCCGGTGGCTGCGCAGGCTCGGCGAGCATCCCTCCACGCGCGTGCGCTTCCGCGTGCGGGCCATCCACGCGTGGCTCGAGGCGGGGGCGGAGCAGGCCACCGGAGGCCATACGCCCGCGACGCTGACGGGGGCCTTGCGCCACCTGCGTGCCTCGGGGGCGATGACGCTGGGCGGGGGCCGGACGTGGCTCCGGGACCGGGACCTGGAGGAGCTGCTCCTGGGGGCGTTCAGCCGGGTGGAGCGGGACTTCTCCGCGCGCTATCCGCAGCACTGCCGGGAAGAGGAGGCCCAACTGGTCACCCGGTTGCTGGAGGATCTGCGGCACGAGTTCGAGAGCATCCGTTCGGACCTGGGGCTGCTGCTCACCCAGGGGCAGCCGGTTCCCCTGGAGCTGGACCTGCGCTTCCGCCGGGGCCCGGAGCCCATTGGGAATGCGCAGGTGCCCGGGCGCTCGGGCGTGGAGCTGATGTTCGTGCTGAGCGTGGAGGTGGACGGCTTCCTCAAGACGAAGCGCGCGGTGCTCGTGCGGGCGCGGAAGCTGGAGCCCTGGGGGGAGGGGCAGTGGGCGCCCAACCTCCGGTTGGGGCGGGAGCAGGTGGACGGACTGCTGGCGCGGAGCGAGGCCGCGTACTGCCTGTTCCTGGTGCCGCCCGCGCTGCGGGCCGAGTGCTGGATGGTGCCCGCGCGGCTGGTGCGCGGCCTGATGGAGGCGCAGGGCTCGCTCTCCTCGGTGTCGCGCGAGGGCACGCAGCGGGTGGCGCGCTCCCTGTCACAGTGGCTGACCTACGACTTGCTGGGGCTGTGGAGTGGGGACGACCGGCCCGAAGTCCTCGCCCGGACCGAGCGGAGCGAGGAGGAAGCCCTGGACTTCGTCGTGGAGATCTCCGTCCGCAAGAGTGGGAAATAAGGACGGGGAGGGCGGTTCGCTTCAGGGGCTCATTGCGCGGGGCGGGTCACGAGCTCACGTGAGAGGATCCGCATCGTGCGCACGTCGATGGCGTAGGTGGTCACGTCAAAGACGCTCTCGGTGGGAGCGCAGATCTCGGGATTGAGTTCGAAGCGGACCAGCATGACCGCCTCCGGAAGAGGGACCGCCACCACATCGTAGGACTCGCGGTGGGACAAACAGGGAGTTCGCGGAATGGGCGCTGGAGCGGACGGAGCGTCCCACGGCAGAAAGTCCTCCATGGCCAGTTGAATGGACGCTGCCATGTTCCCTGGAAGGCGCTTCGACTGCGCGTTGGGAAGCGGTGGGAAGACCACTTGGGCGGCTTGCTCCGGCGTGGCATGGGGAATGGGCCGGTGCGTGGCCTGACACGCGGCGAGGAGGAGCCCCGCCATGGCGAAGCTGAGCAGAGAAGGACTCCGCGAATTCGAAGCTGGGTTCATGGCGCCCTGACCGCCAGGATGCTCCAGGTGCCGGTATCCACCGCATAGGTCGCGCCGATGTCGATGAGTGGCCCTGGGCCGTGGGTACAGGCGCCTGGACTCAACATGAAGTTGATCCACATCACGCCGCCGGGGCCTGGAGTGGCTGCGACATCGTAAGACTGACGCTGTTGCAGGCAGATGGCTTGAGCGGTCTCTCCACGGGAGGTTTTGCGATCCCGGGGAAGGAAGTCATCCATGGCGAGCTGAATGGCGGTGGCCGTGGCGCCGGAGATGCGTTGAGCGTCCGCATGGGCCGGGAGGTCCGTTGGAAACTTGAACCAGGCGGCTTCCTCGGGGGGCACATAGAGGTGGGGGCGCGCGGGGGCGCACACGGGCAGGGCACCGCAGAGGAGGACGGATGCGGTGACGCGCAGGGTTCGGTTCATCCAGGACGTTCGAGACATGTCTCAGGGCGCTTCAATGCCAGAGCTGATCAATCACGTCGTCGATGTTCGTGGAGGGTTGGAACTCGTCCCAAGGACCTCCCCCCCATATCCCCGAGAGCGTCCCCGGCCCAGATGCGCCACAAGGCCGTTCACTCAGGTATAACCGTTTTTTCTGGACTGGCACGGAGAGGGCATTCAGAATCCGTCTTTACTGCATTAGTGCAGCACTGCTGTTTGAAGGGGTTGTTTGGGTCCACGCTTCCTGGGAGGAGAAACGCCATGAGGGCTGCGCGTCGCCTGCGAAAGCTCGCCTCCGGGGTGGTGGCATGTGGGTGGCTCGTGGGCTGTGGCGGCCCAGGCGAGGTGGGGCCCGCGGAGCTCTTCGTGGACACCGTGGTGGGGGCCGTCGTCTCGTCCAAGGCCCCGGACCTGTGGATCTCCTCGGTGAGTGGCCCCTCCAGCGTGCTGCCCGGCAGTGCCTTCGGGGCCACCGTCACCGCGTGCAACCAGGGCGTCCGCAGCGCCCGCGCCTCCGTGCACCTCGTGCTCTCGGGCGACACGGGCATCTCCGTCACGGACCTGCGCGTGGGCTCCGTGGACACGGGGCTGCTGCACCCGAACCAGTGCGCCACCCTCCACGTGTCCGTTCCCGCGGGCACGGCCATCCCCGAGGGGCGGTGGTATCCCGGCGCCCTCGTTGATCCGGAGAATGAAGTCCCAGAGCTGTCCGAGTCGAACAACGCGCGCGTGGGGCTGCCCATGGCCTTCGGCGTGGGGCCGGACCTGACCGTCGCCCAAGTGGAGGCCCCCGACAGCCTGCTGCCCTCTGGGGAGTTCCTTACCCGCGTCACCGTGTGCAACCTGGGCACGGTCCGCGCCCCGGCCCACGTCGAGGTGTCCCTCGTCCCGGACGCGGCCCCCTCGGGCATGGGCCTCGGCGTGGGCTCGGCCTCCCTGGAGCCGTTGGCCGAGGGGCAGTGCCAGGCCTTGCGCATCCCCTCCCGGGTGGACGCGCTGCCCGAGGGCACCTACGCCGTGGCCGCCCGGGTGGACGCCGCCCAGGCCGTGAGCGAGCTGGAGGAGGGCAACAACCTCCGGGTGGGTAGCCCCGTGGCCGTGGGCACCCGGCCGGACTTCGTCCTCTCCGGCGTGAAGGGCCCGGCGAGCTTCGGCGACACCGCCACCCTCACCGCCACCGTGTGCAACCAGGGCACCACGGCGGGCACCGCCCAGGTGGAGGCCTTCCTCTCCGAGGATGCTCAACTCACCGAGGCGGACCCGCGGTTCGGCGTGGCCTCCGTCGAAGCGCTACCGCCAGGCCAATGCGTCCCGGTGAACCTCTCCGGCCCGGCCGGCGTCTCCCCGGGGGCGTACTTCCTGGCCGCCTGGGTGGATCGCTCTCAGGCCGTGGCCGAGCTGGGCGAGGACAACAACCTCCGGGTGGGCGCCCGCGCGGCCGTGGGCGAGGGGCCGGACCTCACCGTCACCACCGTGAGCGCGCAGCGCGGCGCACAGGCAGCCCACGCCCTGGAGGCCACCGCCACGGTGTGCAACCAGGGCACCGCGACCAGTCCCGCCACGTCCCTGGAGTTCGCGCTGTCCGCCACCGCGTCCCTCCCCGCCTCGGCCCCGGTGCTGGCCCAGGCCCGGGTGCCCGCGCTGGAGGCCGGTGCCTGCGCGCAGGTGGCGGGCACGGGAAGCGCCCAGGTGGCGGAGGGAAGCTGGTACCTGGGGGCGTGGGTGGACCGGCCGGGCTCGGTGCGCGAGCTTCTGGAGACCAACAACTCCCGGACCGGCCACCGGCTCGGCATGGGCGAGGGGCCCGACCTGACCCTCTCCGCCCCGCCCGGGCAGACCGGCGCAGGGCTCGTGACGGTGTGCAACCAGGGCACCCAGCCCACCCGGCGCCCCACCCGCGTGGCCTTCTCCCGGACGGCCGATGTGTCCCTCTCCGGCGCGGAGCGCCTCGCCGGTGAGGCGGCGGTGCCCATCCTCCTGCCCGGGCAGTGCCTCGCGGTGGCCCCCGCAGGCGAGGGACTGGCCGAGGGCGGCGGCGTCCTGAGCGCCTGGGTGGATCCGGCCCAGGAAGAGCAGGAGCTCGTCGAGGACAACAACACCCTCACCGGGAGCCTGCTCCCCGGGGAAAGCGCCGAGCGTTGGGTGGTCTCCGTCCGGCGGTAAAGCCGGGGCGCGGCTTGCCCCAACACGCCCGGTCTGGGGCAGACTGCGCCGCGTCGACGCGGGGGGACGCTCCCCCCGCCCGTGCGAGGAGTCACCATGGGGTTGTGCAGCTGGATCCTCTTCGGCTTCGTCGTGGGGCTGATTGCCCGCGCCGTCATGCCGGGCGAGCAGAAGATGGGCCTCATCCGCACCACGCTGCTGGGGGTGGGAGGCGCTTTCGTGGGAGGCTTCGTGGCCGCCCTCATCCGCGGGGGCAACTGGAAGTCGCCCTCGCCCGCGGGCTTCATCGGCGCCATCCTCGGCGCGGTGCTGCTCCTGTGGCTCTCCGAAATGATTGCCCCCAGCCGGAGGCGTTAGGCCGCCGCGGCCGGGGAGAGTGATTGGAGCGCAAAGAGATGCATGGAAAGCGCGAGTCCCACGCGGTTCTGTAGTAAGTGGGGCCCCAGGTGGCGGCGGAAACGCCGCTGATGAGGCAAGGAGAGTCGAAGACATGCGGAAAATGTGGGCAGTGGCAGCCCTGTCACTCATCGTGACGGGATGCCAGAAGCAGGAGGCCAAGGGCGCGGACAGCGCGGCCACGGCCACGGGCACGGCTGCGGGGGCCAACCCGCAGACCGACGACCAGAAGACGCTGTACGCGCTGGGCCTGTCCGTGGGCCGGAGCGTGGGCGTGTTCAACCTCACCCCGGAGGAGCTGACCTTCGTCCAGGCCGGCCTCGCCGCCCAGGTGAAGGGCGAGAAGCCCCTGGTGGAGATCGAGACCTTCGGGCCGAAGATTCAGCAGCTCGCCATGGCGCGCCAGACGGCCAAGTCGGCCGGTGAGAAGGAGAAGGGCAAGGCCTTCCTGGAGCAGGCCGCCAAGGAAGAGGGCGCGACGAAGACCGAGTCGGGCCTCATCTACAAGGAGACGGCGGCCGGCACGGGAGAGACCCCGCAGCCCACCGACATCGTCAAGGTGCACTACAAGGGCACGCTCACCGACGGCAAGGAGTTCGACAGCTCCTACAAGCGCGGCGAGCCGGCCACCTTCCCGCTCAACGGCGTCATCCGCTGCTGGACCGAGGGCGTGCAGAAGATGAAGGTGGGCGGCAAGGCCCGCCTGGTGTGCCCGTCGGATCTCGCCTACGGCGATCGCGGCGCCCCGCCGGACATCCCGGGTGGTGCCACGCTGGTGTTCGAGGTGGAGCTGCTGGAGATCACCAAGGGCGCGGGCGCCCCCGGTGCCCCGACGCCTCCTCCCGCCCCGGCCCCGGCCGCCAAGCCCGGCGCCAAGCCCGCGGCCCCCACGAAGTAAGTCCTCGCCCCGCGCGAGCAGCCGCACGAGGCCCCTGGCCGGCTCCCTCCCTGGAGACCGGCGCGGGGGCCTTGCTCTTGCGGGGCTCCAGGGCGCGAGGAGGCGCGCGGCCCGTGTGTTTGCCAGTGGCGCGGGGGCCTCCGGGGCGTTAGGCGGTGGCCTCAGGACGCGCGCCACCTGGGAGGGCACACCATGGAGTACCGGAAGTTGGGGCACAGCGGGCTGAAGGTCTCGAGCCTGTGTCTGGGGACGATGACGTTCGGGGAGCCGTCGGAAGGCTCGATGATGCACGGCGTGGCGAGTGACGAGAAGACCGCCTTCTCCATCATGGACCGCGCGCTGGAGGCGGGCATCAACTTCTGGGACACGGCGAACGTGTACGGCAACGACGGGCTCACCGAGCGCGTGCTGGGCAACTGGTTCGAGCAGTCCAAGCGCCGGGACGAGGTGGTGCTGGCCACCAAGTTCCGCTTCCGCATGGGCAAGGGGCCCAACGACACGGGCGCCTCGCGCTACCAGATCCGCTCCGCGGTGGAGCAGAGCCTGCGCCGGCTGAAGACGGACCGCATCGACCTGTACCAAATCCACATGCAGGACAACGACACGCCCGAGGAGGAGACGCTCCGGGCGCTGGATGACTTGGTCCGCCAGGGCAAGGTGCTCTACCTGGGGGCCAGCAACTACGCCGCCTACCGGCTGGTGGACAGCCTGTGGACGAGCAAGACCCAGCTCCTCTCGCGCTTCGTGGCGCTGCAGGCCCAGTACAGCCTGGTGGTGCGCGAGCTGGAGCGCGAGCACGTGCCGGTGTGCGAGCAGTTCGGCCTGGGCATCCTGCCGTGGTCGCCGCTCGCGGGCGGGTTCCTCTCGGGCAAGTACCGCAAGGACCGGCCGCCGCCGGAGGCGAGCCGGCTGGAGAAGTTCAAGTCCCAGCTCAGCCAGTTCGACACCCCCCGCCACTGGCGCGTGCTGGAGGCCGTGGACGCGGTGGCCGCGGAGCTGAAGGCCACCCCCTCGCAGGTGTCCCTGGCGTGGCTGTTGCGCAAGCGCGCGGTGACGTCCGTCATCTTCGGGGCGCGCAACCTGGCGCAGCTCGAGGACAACCTGAAGGCCGCGGAGCTGAAGCTGGACGACGCGCAGCAGAAGCGCCTGGACGACGCGAGCGCGCTGGAGCTGGGCTACCCGTACGAGTTCATGAACCGCGTCATGGGGCGCTGGTAGGGAGGGCCGGCCGGTGCTGAGACGCTGGGGACCGGGAGTGGCGGCGCTGGTGCTGAGCGCCTGCGCGGCGGGACCGCCCGTGGAGGTGTCCCGCGAGCCGTCCGAGCGGGGCGCCATGTCCGAGCAGGAGTTCCGGGCGCTGCACCGGCCGAGGTCCGAGGCCGCGGGGCCGCGCCTGGGGGAGCACCTGACGGTGGGCGGGGCGCGCGCCTACCTGCGCCTGCCGGACGGTTCGCCCGGCCCCTGGCCCGCGGTGCTCGTCCTGCACGACGTGGGCGGGCTGAACGAGCACTTCCTGCACTGGACGGACCGGCTCGCCGCCGAGGGCTATGCGGCGCTCGCGGTGGACTACTACGACACGCAGCAGTCCACCGGGCCGGATGGCTCGGTGACATCGGTGCGCACGGTGAACCCGGAGCGCGCCCTGCGGGTGCTCCAGGCGGCGCACGCGTTCCTGGTGACGGATGCGCGGGTGCGGGCGCCGCGCACGGCGGTCATCGGCTGGGGCCTGGGGGGCAGCTGGGCCCTGCGCCTGGGGATGCGCGAGCCCGCGCTCGACGCGGTGGTGACGTACTCCGGCCTGGTGGAGGCGGACCCGGAAGCGCTCTCGCGCCTGCGCGCGCCCCTGCTGGCCTTCTTCGGCACGAAGGACGCCACGCTCCCCGCCGAGGTGCAGGAGGCCTTCGTGCAGGCGCTGGACGAGGCGCAAGGCGTCCACCGGGTGCTGCGGTACGAGGCGGAGCATGCCTTCGAGAACCCGGCGGGCGAACAGTATGCGCCACACGTGGCCGCCGCGGCCTGGCAGGCGGTGGAGTTGTTTCTGGAACGCCACCTGAAACGGTGAGCGGTTCATCTGTTGCTGGCTGAGCACGGGGAGCTTCCGCCACCGCACACCCCCGGTGCCCTCCGGTCATGGGCGTACAAGCCCCCTCTTGGAAGGCCCGGAAATCCCCCTAGGCTTGCCGTGCAGTACTCCAAGGGGGGAGTTCCATGACGGTGCTCAAAGAGTGGATGGTGGGGAACCATGTCTTCCGGCGCGAGGAGCCGGACCTGCTGTGGTGCACCTACAAGGGGCCAACGCGCGCCTCGGACATCGAGCGGTTCGTCACCATCGCGCGGGACATGGCCGCCAATGACCGGGTGTTCGTCGTCTCGGACATCCGCCTGTCCACCATCGAGAAGGACGCCCGGGAGCTGCTCTCCCAGAGCCTGCGCCCCGAGTGGCTCGAGGGGCTGGTCTACGTGGGGGCGGACGCGCTCCAGAAGGCCATCGTCAAGGCGATGATGATCGCGCTCTACTTCACGGGGAAGTGCAAGGTGAACATCGAGTTCGCCCAGAGCGAGCAGGAGGCGCGCGACATCATCGCGCGCAGCCGCCAGGCGCAGCAGAGCGCGCTGGCCAGCGCCGCCAGCGCGGCCGCGAGCGCTTCCAAGCTTATGTGACAGGGCGCCCAGGCCCGCGCGTGTACTGCGCGCGGGTCCGGGGTAGGGTGCGGTGCCATGGCACGTCTGACCCTCTCGCAGGACAAGGTATCCCCGGCCGTTCAGGAACTCATGGGCCAGTTTCACCGGCACATCGTCGAGACCGTGGCGGGCACGGTGGCGCGTGAGCACATCGTGGTGGTGGGCATGGCGCGGAACCCGTTCGTGAAGCGGGCGCGCGCACTGCTGGACGCGCAGCAGCTGAAGTTCACCTACCTGGAGTACGGCGGCTACCTCTCCATGTGGAAGGAGCGCCTGGCGCTGAAGCTGTGGGCGGGCTTCCCCACGTTCCCCATGGTGTTCATCGACGGGACGCTGGTGGGCGGCTTCACCGAGCTGAAGGCGCTCCAGGACCAGGGCCAGCTGCGCTAGCGCGCCTCAGTAGGGCCGCTGGCCCACGAAGTTGCCCGGTGGGGCGTAGTTGCACACCCAGAAGTTCCAGCGGGAGAAGCCCGGGAAGGGCGAGTTCTGGCTGCACTCCTTCACCGCGCAGCCCACCTGGGTGGTGTTGCGCCAGACGAGCTGCGTGTAGTGGCCGCACACCTTGCCCGGGGCGCATGCGTTCCGGGCGTAGTCGAACTGGGGCGCCTCGGCGGCCCAGTTGCGCACCACGCCCAAGTCGTTCAGGCCGCCGGGCGTGGCGGCGGCGATGTTCTCCCCGAGGTTGCCCCGGTGGGGGTTGTGCTCGAAGCGGCACTGGTCCACCCAGGCCTGGGCCTTGCGCGCCGCCTCCTCGGACCAGGTGAGCGGCGGCAGCGCGGGGCTGGGCGTGGGGCTGGCGGTGGCGCGGACGCGGTTATGCTCGGAGAGCATGTCGCGCTGGAATTCGCCCTGCCCGTCTGGAGGCGCCTCGGGCGTTTCGGGGTCCCCGGCGGAACCACAGCCCAGGGCTGACAGCAGCAACAGAGAACCTGCAAGGGCAGAGCGCATGGGACCTTGGGACAAGAGGGGGAGGGCCATTATGGCCCGGCCCGTGCCTGCTTGCCTCCTCCGGAAACGGGCGTATGCAAGCCACCCCCGCCGGCTCCATCTTTCCAGCCAGGCCCAGAGCCACGCCCTATGACCCAGACGCGCGCCGAGCACGATGATGACTTCCTGCTGTTGGTGGCTGTCCTGCCCGCCCCGCTGCAAGAGGCGGTGCGGGGGCTGTCTCCCGGAGAAGTGCTGGAGGTGGTGATGGACCTGGGCCGCCCGCCGGAGGCCCGGCTCGTCCAGGGCTCCGTGCGGCTGCGCGAGGAGCCCGTGGCCCAGGCGGACCTGGAGCACGTGCTGGCCCAGGTGGGCCCCCCGGGCGAGGACAACCGCGCCGGCATCGAGCGCACGCTCCACCGGGTCTCGGCCATCCGCAACCGCAAGGGGCGCGTGGTGGGGCTCACGCTGCGGGTGGGCCGGGCGGTGTTCGGCACCATCGACATGCTCAAGGATCTCATCGCCACCGGGCGCAACGTGCTGCTGCTGGGCCGGCCCGGCGTGGGCAAGACGACGAAGCTGCGCGAGGTGGCGCGGGTGCTCGCCGACGACTTGCGCAAGCGGGTGATGGTGGTGGACACCTCCAACGAGATTGGCGGGGACGGGGACATTCCCCACCCGGGCATCGGCCACGCGCGCCGCATGCAGGTGTCCCGGCCCGACCGGCAGCATGACGTGATGATTGAGGCGGTGGAGAACCACATGCCCGAGGCCATCATCGTCGACGAGATTGGCACCTCGGCGGAGGCCACCGCGGCGCGCACCATCGCCGAGCGCGGGGTGCAGCTCGTGGCCACCGCGCATGGCAACACGCTGGAGAACCTGGTGCTCAACCCCACCTTGTCGGACCTCGTGGGCGGGGTGCACACGGTGACGCTGAGCGACGAGGAGGCGCGCCGGCGCAACACGCAGAAGACGGTCAGCGAGCGCAAGGCGCCGCCCACCTTTGATTTGGTGGTGCAGATGGTGGGCCGGGACGAGGTGCTCGTGCACCTGGATACGGCGGAGGCGGTGGACCGGCTGCTCGCCGGGAGCGAGGTGGGCGGCGAGCGGCGGCTGCTCGCCGGGGGCGAGGTGCGCGTGGAGGCGGTGCCGCACGCCGGGGCCCCGCTGCCCCCGCCGCGCTCGAAGGCGGGCCCCGCCGCGCCTGCCGCCCCGCAGGGCCCCATGCGCCTCTTCGCGCACGGGGTGAGCCGGGACTTGATGGACCGGGTGCTGCGCGAGCTGAAGGTGGAGACGCGCGTGGTGGGGCGGCTGGAGTCGGCGGACCTCATCCTGACGCTGCGCTCGCGGGCGAATGACCCGAAGATGCGGCGCGTGGTGGAGCGCACCGGGGCGCGCGTGGAGGTGGTGAAGCGCAACAGCTCCGCGGAGATCCGGCGGGTGCTGCGCGGGGTGTTCATGTTGGTGGAGGGCGTGGACGAGGAGCAGGTGCGCGAGGCCGTGGCGGAGGCGGAGCACGCCATCCAGCGCGTGCTGAACGAAGGCGTCTCCGTGCCCCTGGCCCCGCGGCCGCCCCGGCTGCGCAAGCTGCAGCACCGCCTGGTCAGCCGCTACCACCTGGAGACGGTGAGCTTGGGCAGCGAGCCGCTGCGGCACCTCGTCCTCTACCCGCTGGGCGCGGAGGTGGAGGCCGCGTTCCACGAGAGCGAGGCCGAGGGGACGGCCTGAGCCCCCGGCCCGGTCCGCCGCCCTGGGAGCACCCGGCCAGCCACCCCGGGCCGGGCGAAGTGCCCCGCTGCGCCGTTCGAGGGTAAGCTGCGGGGCACCTGCCTTCATGAGATTCGCTCCGCACCTCTTCCTGCCGGTGGTTGGCGCCGTGCTGCTCGTCGCGGCGGTGGTGGCCACCGCCCTGTGGCCCGAGGCCCCCGTGCCGGAGGTGGGTGTCTCGTCCGCCCCTCGCCCCTCCCTTCCGCAGGCACCGCCCCCCGCGCCCTTGCCGAGGCCTGCGCCCAAGCCCGTCGCGGTCCGCCCCCCGCCCGTGGAAGCGCCGCCTCCGGCCGTCGCCGAGGTGCCCGCGCCGCCCCGGGCCGAGCCCCCCTTCCAGGCTCCGGTGGAGCCTCCGCGCCGGGAGGCCGCCTCGGAGGCGCAGGAGCGGGTGGTGTCGAAGCCGTGGATGGGCCGGACCATGGAGCGCGTCGCCCAGCGGCTGGGAGAGGATCAGGTGCGTCTGGAGCGGGAGCGCCAGGAGGCGCAGATGCGGGGAGACACCGCCGAGGTGGAGCGCCTGGAGAAGCGCATCGAGCTCAACCGCAAGCGCATTGGCGTGATGCGCACCAAGTTCCCGGGCTCTTTCGAGCAGGGCTCCGCCCCCGCGCCCTTGCAGTGAGACGCGGCTCCGGGAGGCGGACTACCGCCCCCGCCGTGTGAGCTTCTTGCTCGCCCGGAGCGCGGGCACATCCCCCCGGCCCCGGGTGTGCTTGGGCGAGCCCTCCTTGCGGTAGCCCGCGGCTGCCTCCACGGGCAGCGTCTTCCGGCGGGAGAGGCTGCTGCCCAGCCCCGGCGTGGGCAGCTTGAGGCTCCGGGCCGTTAGTCCCTGGCCGGGGGGATGGCAGGCGCTGACCGTGCGGTCCGCGAAGCCCATCTCCCCCGGATCCTGGCCTCCGCACTTCTTGGCGTGGTGGGTGCTCATGCCCCCGGCCGTGTGAATGTCGGTGGACTTGAGCTTCATCATCGTGCCGCGCCGCTTGGCGCGCTTCGCACGGAAGGCCTGGGGTTTTTCGGGCATCGGCCCCTCCGGGGCAGGGTTCAGAAAGGGCTTACCCGCCGTGGAGGGGACTGCGGTCCGCGGGGCCTCCCGCGCGTTTGACGCCCATCTCGCTGGGGGCCTTCTTGCGTCCCTGCACCAACGTGGCTCGCCGGTGGCTCTTGGGTTCGTGGATCTCCGCCGCAGGGCCCAACGTCACCCGCGCGAGCGCCTTCTCCCGGCGCAGCAGCGCGGCCTCGTCCCGCGGCAGCGTCTTCTTGCCCTTGCTGGCATGCTGACTGGGTTGTGCCGCACGTGCATCCACGGACTGCGGGTTCTTCATTCCGGCGACTTTCGTCCGTACCGCCATGAGTGCCTCCCTTTAGATCTGAGGTAGGGACGACACCCGGGCTTGTGGAGTCCGGCGAGGAACGCGTGGGATGGGCCCCCGGTGACCGGGCGGGGAGGCGATCAGCCCTGGCGCTTCTTGGATTTGCGCGGCTTGGCCCGCAGCGTCTCGGGCGGAAAGAGCCAGCCGTCCTCCAGGGTGCCCCCGGCGGCCGTATTTCCCTCGCCACCCGTGGACCACTTGAGGGGGGCCGCGGTGGGGGCCGTGAGCCCCTGGGAGCGGCAGCCCCGGCACCACGACTGGGGACGGCGCTCGCCGCGGATGATGCGGTAGCCGAAGTCCTGGGCCGTGGGGCCCTCGTGGTTGCAGCGCGGGCAGCGGGTCATCGAGGTGATGCCCGTCTCCTTCGCCTTCTGCCGCCCGTGCTCCACCACCAGGGCCAGCGCCACCGCGAACCCCACCCGCCCCTCCGAGGCGATGTGGAACTGGCGCGCCTTCTTGCCCTTGCCCGCTTTCAGGATCGGAACGAGGTCGCTACCGCCCAGCAGGTTGCGCTGTTCGATGACGTGCTTCGTCTTCTGAGAGGTCGACTGGCTCACGGGACAACAAATACTAGGGACGTCTGACATGCCCCTGGGACAGGGGGCCCGCTCCCCCCTGTCTGGTTGCCTCCCCACCGGCCAGGCTTCAAGAAAAGCCCAGTTCTTTCAGGGATTTAACGGGGCGTCACGAGGTGGTCCCGGTGGTCGCGTCCGTGGAGGGGAAGACGGGGGTGCCGCCGGGGATCATCGGATCATGCGGCAGGCTGCCCCGGGGGCTGCGCAGGTAGACGAAGGGGCTGGCGAACAGGAAGTTCGAGACGCGCGAGGTGTAGATGTCCGCGTAGCGCTCCACCTGGCGGGCCAGGTGGCTCTTGTCGTTGCCGGCGCGGGTGAGCAGGCCCCAGTGCGGGTTGGACAGCTCGCTGGCGGCGCGCGCCATGGGGCCCAGCTCCGCGTCCAGCGCCTCCAGCTGGGTGCGGAGGGCGCCCAGCCGGGAGAGCAGCTCGTCCTCGGGCATCTGCGAGCGCGGGCCGTAGTGGGCCCGGCGCCGCTGCAGCTCCAGCCGGAGCTGGCAGGACTCGGCCTCCAGCTGCTCCTTGAGCACCATGCGCTCGGCCAGCCGCGCCTCGGTGGCGCGGAAGGCGGCGATGGCCTGCACCTCGTCCTCCAGCTCGCGCAGGATGAGCGCGGTGCGCCAGCGCAGCACGTTCTTCGTCACGTGCACATCGCCGAACATGTGGTCGCCCACGTAGAGGATTTCATCCCCGCTCAGCCCCAGGTGCCGCTCCAGCTCCACCGCGCTGCCGCCGAAGTAGGGCGTGCGGGGCTTGAGCGCGCCCGAGTTCGGCCGCAGCAGCGCCTCGCCGCCGCCGGTGTCCACCACCTCGAACAGCGGTGAGCGCGTGGTGAAGAACTCGGGCTTGCGCGCGCTGACGATGACGACGTCGAACAGCTCCCGCCACGTCATGCCCGAGGGAAGGTACGGGTCGAACGCCGCGTGCATCATCGGCAGGGAGTAGGCCCACTCGCTGTTGGTGATGAGCAGCAGCTTCTTGCCCGAGTGGCGCTGGTCCAGCAGCGCCAGCGCCGTCTCGGGGTCCGGCAGCACGTAGCGCTCGGGGTCGGCGATGATCTCCGCCTTGAGCCGGCCCGCCATGTGGGCTGCGTCCAGGGTGCGGCGGACGATGTCATAGAGGTCGCCGTAGCCCATGGGGCCCGGCAGCTTGCCGGCGTCCAGCAGGTCCACGAGCTGGGCGTAGATGCACGCCTCGGACAGCGAGAAGAGGGTGTTGAGGAACATCCACCGCCGCTCGGACAGGTCGATGATGGTGCGGGCGTACTCGGTGCGCTGGGCCTCGAAGCCCATGGGGCGCGTGCCGTGGAGCGCCTTCTTCACGAAGCCAAAGCGGTTGGCCTTGAGCAGGTTGCCCTTCTCCGTGTCGATGATGAGGCCGCGGATGACCAGCGCCGGATCGAACGCCAGGTGCCCCACGGGCCAGTTCTGCGCCAGGAGCCCTTCGCGGATGTACTCGTACGCACGGCGCTCCCACGCTTCCACGTGGTAGTGGACGAGCGTGTAATCCATGTCGTAGCCAATGGCCTTGATGGCCCTCATGTTGAGGGTGCGGTTGCAGAAGATGCCGCGTTCGGGAGGGGGGGCTGTGAAGTGGCCGCTCATGCCTGCTTTCCTGCCTGGGCCCGGCGCGAATGTCGAGCCACGAGCCGGCCACGGACGGGGTCTTTCCCCCCAGAGAAGAACAGCTTCTTTGTTAAGGTGTCAGGCCATGCACATTTCCTCGCGCGTGGGCCCCACGGCCCTGCTGTCCCTTCTCGTCATGGCCTGCGGGGGAGAGGATGAGGCGCACACCCCCGTGGCCGCCGTGCCGCTGAGCGGCACCGTGCACGGGCAGCCCTTCACGGCCGTGTCCGCGATCGCCTACGGCTTCGAGGACCCCGGCGTCCCGGACAACACGCTCATTCAGATCTCGGAGGCGCGGCTGGATTGCGGCGACCTGGGAGCGCTCACGGAAGGGCGGCGGGACTTCACGCTCGCCGGTCCGTGGACCGTGCACACCGAGCCGTTGTCCCTCCAGAACATCCTGAGTGCCGTGGTCTACCGGAACGGGAAGCCGGACAGCTCCCTGGTCGTGTCGGGCCTGGTGGAGTTCGTCGAGACGCCCCCGGAGGTGGGGGCGCTGGGCAAGGTGCGGCTGCGCGGCATCAGCTCCCAGGTTTCCGTGGAGGGGGAGGTGAGCGTCAAGTTCTGTGGGCAGGCCCCCGGCGAAGGGGGAGGGTAGAAGGGGGCCTGGCCGGAGGGCTGCCCCCCCATCAAGGCCCGTGCGTCCCCCGGGGCTCACGGGTTATAGACAGCAGCGATGAATACTCAAGCCGCCGCCCGCCAGCCGCCCGCTGTTCTCCCAGCTCCCAATGAGGTTTGCTGGTGTGGCAGCGGTTCCAAGTACAAGAAGTGCCACCGGGGCGCGGACGCCGCCGAGGCGCGCAAGCTGGGCGGCAATGCCCAGCGCAAGGGCATCCGCCCGGGCCTCATCAGCCCCCGCCGCTCGGTGCCCGCGCACATCCCTCGCCCGGACTACGCGGAGACGGGCCGGCCGGGCCGGGGCGAGATGTCCGACGTGAAGAGCCCGGACGTGATTGCCCGCATGCGCCGCGCGGGCAAGGCCGCCGCCCAGGTGCTGCAGACCACCGCCGCGGCCCTGCGCCCGGGCATCACCACCGACGAGCTCGACGCCATCGCCCACGAGGCCTACATCCAGCTGGGCGGCTACCCGAGCACGCTCAACTACCACGGCTTCCCCAAGTCGCTGTGCACCTCGATCAACGAGGTCATCTGCCACGGCATCCCGGACAGCCGGCCGCTGGAAGACGGCGACATCATCAACCTGGACATCACCATCTTCCTGGAGGGCGTCCACGGGGATTGCTCGGCCACCTACTGCGTGGGCAAAGTGGACCCGGACTCCGAGCGCCTGGTGCGCGTGGCGCGCGAGTGCCTGGACGTGGGCCTCCAGGCGGTGAAGCCCGGGCGGCCCATCAACGACATCGGCCGCGCCATCGAGTCCCACGCCACGAAGAACGGCATGAGCGTGGTGCGGGCCTACTGTGGCCACGGCATCGGCGAGAAGTTCCACAGCGCGCTGCAGATTCCTCACTATTACGAGGAGGATGCCAACACCATCATGCAGCCGGGCATGACGTTCACCGTGGAGCCGATGATCAACCTCGGCCACTGGCAGCACCGCTCGTGGGACGATGGCTGGACGGCGGTCACCGCCGACGGCAGCCGCAGCGCCCAGTTCGAGCACATGCTCGTCGTCACCGAGCAGGGCTACGAGCTGCTCACGCTGCCCTGAGCGTATCGCCGTGACGGGGGGGCCATGCCTTACAACACGGGGAAGTCCTTCAGCGTGTAGGGCATGTTCACCCGCTCCAGCCGTTCTGGAGTCCAGAGGCCGGTGCGTGAATCCAAAAAGAGTTGCCCGTCCTGCCGCAGGAGCAGGACGGTGTCTCCATTGAACACGAGCGCTGCGTCACCCGGTACTTGATGAAGCACCGCCAGTTCCGCTTGGAGCATGGCGGTGACAGCCCTCGCTCTGTCCGAGAACTTGTCGATGGAGAAAGCGAGGGCCGACGTGGGCTCGATGCCCAGTCCTTCCCTGAGAATCACCTTCTCCAAGGCAGAAGTGGGGCCCGCGCTCACGAGAAAACCAGGCCCCTGGGTCTCCATGGGTGCGCCTTCGGGCGTGCGCCTTTCTTCGGGCGTCAATTGCAGCTCCGCGAGGGCCAGCATCAGGAGCTCCTTCGCCTCCAATGCGGAGGTCATGCTGAATCGATAATCAAGAGACATGGAGTTCCTTCATGGGGATTCAAGGCCAGAACGGAACGATCTTGCCGTCCTTGGAAACGATGAGAACTTCTCTGAGATTGGGCATCGGCCAATCTCTGAACTGCTGGCCGAGAGCCTTCAGGTCGACGGGGCTATCGCGCAGGTCAAGGACGATTCGATCCGCCTGGCGGGACGTATTCGCCGGATTGACCTTGCTTGAGTCGATTTCCGACCAAATGTTTCGCGGATTGCCGGTAACGGGGGCGTAGTTGTCGAAGATTCTGCCTTCAATCTCGAAGTCTGGGTTGCGGCTGCCAGGTACCCGGGGGTTCTGGCTGACCTTGTACCCAGTCTGGGCCAGGATATCCGCTATCTCATTTTCACGACGAATGGACCGTTGAGTGGCTTCGTCGTCGGAAGCGGATGACTTGGCTCTTCTTCCACTCGGCTTGGCATGAGGGTTGGGCGGCAAGGAGGGACGCGTAGGACCGCTTTCCTGATCATGCGCGTTGTTACCAGCGCTCTGGCTTGCCGAGCCTCTGGCGGTCATTGCGACCGCATGGGGCGCAAGCCCCACGGTCATGACGCCCTCGGCCACGGAGATGGAGCGAATGCCTCCCGCCAGGGCGGCGGACATCTGGAATCCCGCGTGGGTCTCGGCGGCCAAGGCTGCTTGCGCGAAGCCCGGGAGGTGAGGCCCCTTGGAGGCCATGTTCGCCGCCCCGCCGCTCAGTGCCGCCGTCAGCGCCAGGAGGATGACGCGTGCGCCGTTCTTTCCCATCACCTTCCCGAAGCGGTGCCCTGCTTCCTCCAACTCCTCGAAGGAGATGGCCTTCTCCGCGTCGGCGGTCAGGCGTCCCCAGCCGTCAATGATGCCGAAGAAGACCTCCAACCCCAGGTACGCGACGAAGTAGGTCGTGAGCGCCAGCGCCACCAGTTTGGTCGTGGGCTCGGGCATCACGAGCAGGAACATGTAAGCCGCCATGGCCGACGTCACCATCGCCTTGAAGGCCAAGGGATTGACGGTCTCTTTCACCGCGTCCTGCACGCCCGCCCACACGCTGTCCCACGCGAAGCTGAGGGCCAGGTCTCGACGGGCTCTGGTGTCCAGCAGGCTCAGGCCTCCGCCGAGCAAGGTAAAGCACTCCTCAGGGCTTCCCTGTCGGGCGCACCACTGCTGGTAGCTCCCCTTGGGGAACTGGCGCTGCCTGGCCTCTCCATCCCACGAGACAAGCCGGTAGCGAGGGCGCTCCTCTTTTTGCGCATGGAGGGAGAAGCGCATGTCCAGCACCAGTCGGGTGAGCGCCTTCTGGAACTCCTCCTCGTGCACCTCGATGGGCTTTGCGTTCTTCGGTGGGCTGTAGACGATGGGCTCGCCGTGTCCCGTGTCCAAGCGCACTACCCGCGACGCCGTACAGCCCGTCCAGAAGAACCCCAGCAGAAACACTGCCCCCCAGTTCCACTTCATCGCGGCCTCCCATGCCTGTGCTGGCTCACATGGACGTCAGCCTCACACGTGAGGCTGACGTCCGAGGCGACTGCACAGGCTCAAGCCTTGGGAGACCTCAGGGCACGGTGTTGACCGAGCCCGCGGGCAGCGCCGTGCCGGAGGGCCACAGCACATAGGCGGCGCCTGCCGAGTGGCGCCACGCTTGCCAGAGCTCGTCCCGCTTGTACGTCACCCCCACCTTGTCATCGCTCGGGAAGGCCGGGTCGTTGCACACGACGTCTCCCTGGGGTGTGAAGCCTTTCACCACGATGAGGTGTCCGTCCGAGCTGTAGGCCGCCGAACCCGTGAGCGTTCCCGGCGTGTAGGCGATGCTGATGCTCACGGGGATGCCCGCGGCGATGAACCGCTCCACCTGGGAGAACGCGTCGAGCCGCACCACCGCGCCGTGCAGGGCGCCCTCGCCCCGGGCGGCCGCGTAGGCGGTGTTGAAGCTCCAGTTGCCCGTGCCCCGGTACACCTCGTCATAGACGTTCGCGGCGGCGGTGGGCACCGGCTCGGCCAGGTCGTTGCGGCCCAGCTTCCGGTTCCAGTAGCCCAGCAGCATCGTGGTGGAGGTGGGCGAGCACCACACCGGCCCTCCGTTCGGGTAGGGCATCTGCGAGAGGCCCGGCACGTCCAGCACCGTCCCCCACGCGGTTTGATCCGACGGGGCATCCACCGGCATGCGCGTCCCGTCGCTCAGCGCCACCGAGAGCGCCCGGACGCGCGGGCTCACCCCGGGCTGGGTGGAGTAGAGCCACACCGTGGCGCGCAGGGCCTCCGCCTTCCGCTTGAGCATGAGCGTGTCGGTGAGCACGCGCCCCTGGGAGTCCTCCTGTCCATCCACGCTGCGCCGGGAGACGGTGCCCTTGTCGAGCGCCCAGGGGCCGAAGTCATAGTCCTTCGTCCAGGTGCCCTCCACACGCGCGGCGAGCGTCACCCGCACCCACGTTCCGGGCGGGGTGAGCGCGTCATAAGAGGGAATGGCGCTGTCGAAGCCGCCGGTGATGGCCTGCTCGGCCAGGACCGCCGAGCCCACGCGGTAGCGCTCGATGGGGGGCGTGCCAGGCGCACCGCCCGCGGGAAAGGGCGTGGTGCCCAGCGGGGCCTCCGCGTCCAGCTCCAGGGTGCCATCGGGGGCCAGCACCGTGCCCTGCCGGTGGAAGCGGTCGAAGTCCTTTGCCGCCGCGCTGCTCCTCCAGAAACGTGCCACGGGGGCCTCCTCGGGGGACTCATTCCCGGGCGAGCGGGAGGTCCTGGCACAGGCGGCCAGCAGGAGGGTGGTGCACAGACAGAGGATTCGGATTCGCACGGGGTGACAAGGCCTCCGCCAGTCGTAGGAACGCACAGGGGGCCGCATCGTAATGCGATTCGCCGGGGAGGCGTAGGCGGCGCGGCCCGGTCTGTGGCTCGGGAGACGAAAGGCACGGGCAGGGGCGCCGCGAGGGACCGGCCGATTCCTTGCCCACTCCCGAGGGGTCCGTATCGTTCCGCCCATGGACAAGCCCTATCTCGTCTCACAGTTGGGTGAGCGGCTCCGTTCAGCCCTTCAGACCGCCCACCGGGCCCACTCGGGATCCCGCGCGGATGCGCGCTCCGGCGCGGCCCGCGCCGTCAACCTCGCCCGGGGTACCGCTCAGCGGGACACCCAGGCCCGCGCCGCGCTCGATGCGCTCGATGCGTTTCATCCCCGGCCCCTGCGCAAGGGCGAGCGCATCGGCCTGGGCGCCGTCGTCGAGGTGGAGAACGAGGAGATGGGGCAGACGTTCTTCATTGCCCCGGTGGGCGCAGGCGAGGAGCTGACGCTGCCCGGTGGAGATGGGCACATGCGGGTGATTACCCCCGTGTCGCCCTTCGGCCGCGCCCTGATGGGCAAGCGGCCCGGCGATGTCGTCGAGGTCGTCATCCAGGGCGAGCCGGTGGACTGGACCATCCATCACCTTCGCCGCCTGAGGCCTCTTCCCTTGCCGCTTGGCCTGGTCAAGCAGCTGGTCGTGTCCCTCCAGTGCTTCGAGCCACTGCTGACCAGTCAGGAGTGGCTCTCGGTGCGCTTCTGACCAGTCAGAAGTGGCCTTCGTTCGCACTGCTGACCCGTCAGTAGGCCGCATTCTTCCGGGCCCAAGCTCCGGTCCGCCCAAGTGGCTGTTTTTAGTGAGGATCTCCGGACTCCGGGCTGCATCTTCGAGCTCGCGGGTCCCGAGAGCATCAGGCCTTCACTGTGTAGTAGGCTGAGCGCCTCTTCGAGGTTCCGATGGGGGGTACAGCATGGAAGCCAATCACCTGCTCGAACTGGTCAAGCGGTTCAACGATAACCGCGAGTACATTACCAATGAAGAGACCGCCAAGATGGCGCTGGTGGTCCCCTTCATCCGGCTGCTTGGGTATGACCCCAACATCCCCAAAGAGGTCCGGCTCGAATACGCGGCGGAGTTTACCCAGGGCGATGGGAAGCGCCTTCCGGACCGGATGGATTTTGCCATCTTCGACCAGAGTGGCGCCAAGCCCTTGATGGTGATCGAGACCAAGCCGTTGGGAACGGACCTGATGGCCAAGTCTCAGCAACTGGCCCGGTACATCGCTCAAATGGCGGAACTCCACTTCGGGATCATCACCGATGGTTGCCACTATCTGTTCTTCGGGGACCTCGAAAACCCGAACCAGATGGACAGCGAGCCGTTCTTCAGCTTCTCGCTCGAAGACACCAAGACCGATTGGTCGAAGGTCGCCAAGTTTCTCTCGAAGTTCAGCCGGGAGTCCTTCAACGCGGAAACCCTGGTGACCGATGCGGAGAACAGCCGCTACCGCCAGGCCATGATCGACAGGCTCGCGGCAGCCCTGAAGTCTCCTGCGGAAAATGAAGGCTTCATGCGGTGGCTGACCGAGGAGGTCTACAAGGGCAAGCGGACCGGCGCGGTGATGACGCGCCTGGGAGAGGTGGCGAAGGAGGCCATTGAGCCCGCCCTGCTCCGCGTCATGGGGGATGACTTCCTCGACAAGCTCAAGGAGCGCATTCAGCGCCTCCGCGAGACGGGAGACTCTCCGGCGGAATCCACGCAGAACGTCCTCAAGCCTGATTCGGCCAAACCCTTCGAAGAGGTGAAGGGGACCGCAGGTGAGGAAAAGCAGCGCATGGCCGTGGAGACGACGCAGGAGGAACTCGACTTCTTCGCGCTCATCCGGGACATCTGCGCCAAGGGGGGAACGAATCCCGAGGAGATCCTCTACAGGGACACCACCGCCTACTTCAACATCTCCTATCGCAAGCCCACCAAGTGGTTCTTGCGCTTCTTCAGCAATGCGAAGCGCAAGAGCGTCGTCACCTGGGTGCCCGCTGCGGAGGCCAAGCAGCTGGTCTCTGGATTCGTGATTGAAGACGCCCCCGCTGCGCTGGGACTCTCCCGGGTCTATTTGGAGAACATCGCTCAAATCTGGGCGTTGAAGGCCCTCGTCCTGAGGAGCTTGGAACTTTCCAAGGTCAGCAAGGAGGAGACACCGGGTGAGGTTGCGGCACTGCCTGCTTCCCCCCTCAAGGAGGTGGCACCCGTCTGATGCTTTCGAAGCATCGGGTGGCCTCCTCGAGCCGAACACCCTGGGCGAAGCCTTGATGGAAGGCTTCGTCCAGGGAAAGGATTCGGCCTACCCGAAGAGCTCCTCCAAGAAGTTCTGGAGAGACGCCCAGGAGCGCCGGTCCGCCTCGGCGCGGTAGCTCATGCCTTTCTGCCGGTCATTCGCCTGCGGGTTGGTGAAGGCGTGGGTGGTCTGGCCATAGGCGTGAATCTGCCAGTCGCATCCCTTGGCGGTCAGTTCATCCGCAAGCGCGCGGACGTCCTCCGGTTTGGCGAGCGGGTCTTCCCAGCCGTGGAGCGCCAGCACCTTGGCGGTGATCCGGTCGAGCGTGGGCACAGGCGATGGGGTGAACACTCCGTGAAACGGGGCGACCCCCAGGATGTCGGTGCGCGTCCGCGCTAGATCGAGTGCGCACAGACCTCCGAAGCAGAAGCCAATCGCGGCGAGCCGGGCCGAATCGACCTCCTTGCGTGCCTTGAGCGCATCGGCTGCGGCTCCCAGCCGTGCCTGGAGCAACGCTCGATTCTGGAGGAGCGCGTTCATCAATCCGAAGTTGTCGGGGTTGGGGGCGGTTCGCGCGGTGATGCCATAGGGATCCAGCACCATCGCTGCATAGCCGAGCGCGGCCAGCCGACCGGCGCGCTCTTCCTCGAAGGGCGTGGGACCTCGCACGGTGGGAGACACCAATACGCCTGGCAACGGTCCCTTCACCGCATCGTCCCAGGTCAGGAAGGCGGCCGATTCGACGCCTCCCGCCTCATAGGAGAACCGCTGTGACTGGATTGCCATCGCTCATCCTTCGCAGGTGATGCGGCGCATGGCCGCTGTGGGGCAGGGGAACAGGTATCACGGGCCCTTCCGTGCCCAAACCGAGGACTGTCACCGCGCCATACAGGTCATCCGCACCTGTCCGGGGCGTGCCCGCTCATACTCGACTTGGCACCGAAGTCCCTCTGGGCACGGAGTGCTCTGGCAGTTGTCCCCTTGGACCTCGGCGCATGCGGAGGCGGATTCTTCATACCGGATGCATTGCTGTCCGGCCGGGCAGCCTTGCCGTTCACACGAGGGGAGGCACACGGGCTCTGGGGCCGTTTCCGCACAGAAGAAGCCGACGGGGCAGGCGTCTATGGCGCCGCTCTGGCATGGCCGTGCGCACCAACCCTCTTTCCCTCCGCACAGCAGTCCGGCCGCGCACGCCGCCTCCAGATTTTTCGCGAGCGCCAAGCACCGCTCCCCTTCCTGCCGTCTGCCAATGGGAACGCAGAACCTCACCAGCGGTCCTTCTCCCTCGGTCGCAACAGTCCGGCAGACTTGCCCCTGCGGGCACTGCAGATCCGTCAGGCACTGACTGTCGGTGCAGTACTGCGTGAAGATCCGGGTGTCCCAGACACAACCCAGCTGCGCCTCACAGGGACGGTCAGGTCCGCATGAACGGCGATAGGTGCTCAACCTTGTACGCATCTCCGTATCGAGAACAGGGCTGATTCTTCTGCCCCCCGGCGCGACCTCGGGCGAGGTGGGCCAAAGCGCACCGGCCAGCAAGAGAATGAGCGGTACTGGCAGGAGTCCTCCCGCCAAACCTACGAGCACCGTCTTCCTGCTCACCCGCCGCACTGCTCTCACCCGAACTTTCCCTCAAGGACTGGCCTCGCTGCGGAGCCATGGGCGCTGGCAATGGCTGTTATTTCGTCAGCTCTCGCAACAGTTGGTAGACGAACTCGGCGCCGGGTTGCAGGGAGGCTACCGGGACGCGCTCGTTGGGCGCATGGGCGGTGCGCGCGTCCTCCGGCGTCAGGGCGAAGAGGTCGATGCCATACGCGTGGATCCCTGCCCGGCGCAGCATCGCGGACTCGGTGGTGCCCGTGGACTGGCGGGGGATGACGGGCACTCCTGGCCACACGCGCGCCGCGGCGGCCCTCGCGGCCCGGAACATCGCGTTGTCCCCCACGGGCGACATGGGCGAGTCGGGGGCCCGCGTGTCCATCTGCACCTTGATGGACGTGTCCGCCACCGCGGCCACGAGCCGGGTGTGGAGCGCCTGCACATCCTCGTCCGGGAGCAGCCGGCAGTTGAGGATGGCTTCCGCCGTGGCGGGAATGACGTTGGAGCGGGTGCCCGCGTGGAACACCGTCGGCACGCATGTGGTGCGCATCACCGCCGCCAGCGCTGGATCCAGCCGCGCCACCGTGTCCACGGCCTCCTGGGGCGGGGCCTCCGGCGAGGCGGCAATGCGCTTCAAGGCCTCGCCCAGTTCCCCCTCCGTCATGGGCGCGCGGGCTTGAATGTGCAACCGCGCGGCGGGCGTCAGGCGGGCGGGGAAGGGGAGGGCCCCCACGCGCGCCACCGCCGCCGCCAGGCGCACCAGCGGATTGGGCGCCACCGGGGGCGCGGAGGAGTGGCCTCCCGGCCCCGTCGCCTTCAGCACCACGTTCCGGGAGACCCGCTCCGCGGCCTGAAGCGCCACGAAGCGCACCCGGCCGCGGTCCTCGCTCAGCTCGGTCAGTCCGCCTTCATTGAGGGCGAACTCCGCCTCTCTCAGCTCCGGACGGTTCGCCAGCATCCACTCCAGGCCATGGCCTGCCCCCACCTCTTCGTCCGCCCCCAGGTACAAGAGGATGTCGCGTGAGCGTGGCCCCCCCTCGCGCTGGAGCCGCCGCAGCGCCAGCACGCTCGCTGCCGCCATGCCCTTGTTGTCCTGCACGCCCCGCCCGTACAGGAAGCCGTCCCGCTCGGTGAGCGTCCACGGATCCGTGGCCCACTCCTCCTTCCGGGAAGGCACCGTGTCCAGGTGGGCCAGGACGAGCAGGGGCCGCCCCTGGCCTGTTCCCTTCAGCCGGGCCAGCAGGTTGCCGCGTCCGGGAGCGGGCTCGAACAACTCCACCTGGATGCCGGCCTCGCTCAGCCACCGCCCGGCAATGCGGGCCGCGGCCGTCTCGTTCCCGGGCGGATTGGAGGTGTCCACCGCGACCAGCTCGGAGAGCAGCGTGCGCAGCTCCTCCGTCCGGGGCGGGGCGGCAGGGGCTCTCCCGGAGGCATGACCGCACCCCAGGGCGATGAGACCAAGACACAGGGACAGGGCTCGCATCCGCGCAACCTACCCCGCTTCCCAGGGCCGGTGCGTCCCTCAGAGCGGCTGAACGCGGTCCACCCAACGTCCCGTGGCGAGCAGCTCCTGGAACTCCTCGCCCAGCTGCGCACTGGCCTGGCGCACCGTGTTCCAGTTGCGGATCCGCTCCGCATCGCCGAACCGGACGAAGTCCTCCCGGTCGGGAATCTTTCCGTGTGGCAGGCGCGAGACGAACGCCTCGGACGGTGACAGCAGGAGCGCGCGCTGGAAGTGCCGCGACAGGCTCCACCGCCAGCGCAGCGACTTGTCGAACCAGCCCGGAATCACATGGGGATAGAAGTGCGGATAGAGCACCAATCCCTCTCCCGGCCCGAAGTGCAGGTTCGGGTGGTAGTCCACGATGCCCCCATCCCGGTACGTCCCCGCGAGCGCGCCCGGAATGTGCACCCCGCTCATCAGCCCGGGGATGGAGCCGGAGGCCAGGAGCGCCGCCCGCAGGTTCTCCCGTGTCAGCGGCTGGTGCACCGTGGGCAAGTCCTTCAGGCCCGCGAACGGGCTGCTGTCCCCGGCGGTGTGGAAGATGGCACGCTTCATCTGGAGCGAGAGCGTGCGTCGGCTCACCCCATTGGCCAGCGCCGCCAGGGCCAGGCCCGAGAAGAGCACGCCCGGAGCGTCGCTGGCCGTGGGCCCCCGGCACAGCGTCGTCATGACATGCAGCCGCGCCCAGGGGTGGCCCACAATCTCCTCCGCCCCTTCCGGCCCCAGCAGCGCATCCAGGATGCGGGCGCTCGTCCCAGAGACGAGCGAGGGCGGCGGCCGGGGCGGATAGCGCTGCTCCAGGTACGCCGCCGCGAAGCGGTCGAGCGCCGCCACGGGCTCCTTCTGCGCCAGGCACGCCAGGCGCCAGCTCCCGATGGACGCGCCGATGAGGTGCAGCGGGCGGCTCCGGGGGGCGCGCAGGAACTCGCCGAAGAGCACCCGGTCCAGCCCAGACAGCACCAGCCACTTGGGCCCGCCCGAGGCCCCGGGCAGCACCTCCACGTCCTCGGCGCGCAGGCCGCGCTCGCGCAAATGCCGCAGGGCTTCGGGACCGGCTCGCAGGGTAAGAGAAGGTGGCATCCCCCGCCGACCCTATCCCGGCCGCCTGGGAAAGGGAGCCCACCTCTCCTCACAACTCCCCGGATACTTTGAAAGACAATGGAAAATTAAATTGTGGGGAGATCCAGAAATACCGTCTCCTTTCAATAAATCCATGAAGGCGCGGCGAAGCGCAGGGGATGACCCCCTGGCTCTCGACGGGCCTTTCCTGGAGAGCAACATGACCCCCCGTTTCCTGAAGCGTTTCCTGATGGGCGTGGCCTCGATCGCGGGCCTGGCTGTTCCGAGCATCGCCGCGGCACACCCCACGTGCGTGTACGTGTTCACCCACCTGGACAGCGTCACGGTCTCCACCCCCGCGGTGCCCATCTACATCCCCGCGCTGAGCGCGCTGGCGGATCCGATCCGCGTGCACGTGGATGAGACGGCGCAGACCATCCTCGGCTACTCCCTGAACCTGCCCGGCCTGAACCTGGGCACCGAGGGCACCCCGCTGTTCGCCCTGCCGGAGCTCGGCACCGTGCTTCCCCCCCTCTCCTTCACCCTGCCGGAGATCAACTACAACCCCTACCGCTGCATCGACATCGACGGCGTCGAGGTCCCCGCGATTCCCGTGAAGCTGCCGGCCTCGGCGCTCGTGCTGCCGGGCTTCTTCGCGGACATCGGCGAGGTGATCTTCAACATCGGCGGCCAGGAGACGAAGATCCTGGGCAAGCTGTTCCGCTTCAACGGCAAGCAGATCATCTTCCCCGAGCTGAACCTGGGCACCCCCGCCATCCCGGTGGGCACGCCGCAGAAGAGCATCGAGCTCCACCTCGACGGCTCATGGAAGGTGATTCGTTACCTGGCGCCCAACTAAGCGGAACGTAGGAACGAAGTCGCAGAGCACTCCGCTTCCCAGGGCATCGTGCTAGAGGGCTCTCATTCTCCCGGGAGCCCTCGCCCATGTCTCTGGTCCTGACCGCCCACGTTCTCGAGCTGCCGCTTCGCCATGCCTGGACGATTGCCCGGGGGACCAGTACCTCCAAGCGCAACGTCCTCGTGGAGCTGCGCTCGGGGGCGCTCACCGGGCGGGGGGAGGCAGCACCCAACGTCCGGTATGGGGAGTCCGCGGAGACGGTGCTGGAGGCCCTTCAGGTCCTCGCGCCGGTGGTGGAGGGGGCCGACCCCCGCCACTTCCGGGAGGTGTCGGAGGCGCTCCAGGCCGCCGTGCCGGGCCACGGCGCGGCGAAGGCGGCGGTGGACATCGCCCTGCACGACCTGGCCGCGCAGCTGATGGACGTTCCGCTGTACCGGCTGTGGGGGGTGAACCCGGCGCGCATGCCCCTCACCTCGTTCTCCATCGGCATCGATGAGCCGGAGACGCTCGCGCGCAAGGTGCAGGAGGCCGCGCCGTACCCGGTGCTCAAGGTGAAGCTGGGCGCAGGCCGCGTGCGCGAGGTGTTCGGCGCGGTGCGCCAGGCCACCTCCAAGGTGATTCGCGTGGATGCCAACGAGGCCTGGCGCCCCGACGAGGCGCTGGCGCACATCGAATGGCTGGCCACGCAAGGGGTGGAGCTGGTGGAGCAGCCCCTGCCCGCGGCGGACGTGGAGGGTGCCCGGTGGCTGCGCGCCCGCTCGCCCCTGCCGCTGGTGGCGGACGAGGCCCTCCTCCAGGCCTCGGACGTGCCGCGCCTGGCCGAGGGCTACCACGGCATCAACATCAAGTTGCAGAAGGCAGGCGGCATCCGCGAGGCGCTGCGCACCGTCGAGGCCGCGCGGGCCTGTGGGCTGAAGGTGATGATTGGCTGCATGGTGGAGACCGCCGTGGGCATCGCGGCCGGGGCCCACCTGGGCCCCCTGGCGGACTGGTTGGACCTGGACGGCAACCTGCTGCTCGCGGAGGACCCCTTCGTGGGGCACCCGGTGGAGGAGGGGCGCATCCGGCTGGGCGAGGGCGTGGGGCTGGGCGTGAGGGCCCGGTGAGTCCGGCGCTCATTCAAGAGCCCATGGCGGTGTTCGCCGTGCTGCTGGGCGTGCTCGGGCTCCTGGTGCTCGCGGACCGGCACCCGACGATCCACCGCTTCTTCGGCGTGGTGCCGCTCATCGTCTTCATCTACTTCGTGCCCACGGCGCTCTCGAACCTGGGCGTGATTCCCCTCCAGTCCGAGCTGTACCGCTTCGTGCGCGTGTACCTGCTGCCCGCGAGCCTGGTGCTGCTGGTGCTCTCGGTGGACCTGCCCTCCATTGCCCGGCTGGGGCGCAACGCCGTGGTGCTCTTCCTGGCGGGCGCGGCGGGCATCATCCTCGGCGGGCCCCTGGCGTACCTGGCGCTGGGGGGCCTGGTGCCGGCGGAGCTGGGGGACCAGGCTTGGAAGGGGCTGGCGGCGCTGAGCGGCTCGTGGATTGGGGGCAGCGCGAACTTCGTGGCCATTGGCCAGAGCGTGGGCGCCTCGGACAGCACGCTGAGCATGATGGTGGTGGTGGATGTGGGCGTCTCCAACATCTGGACGGCGGTGCTGCTGTCCTTCGCGGGCCGCGAGAAGACGATGGACGCGCGCCTGGGCGCGGACCGGCGCACGCTGGAGGCGGTGCGGCAGGAGGTGGAGCTGCTCCAGGCGGGGAGCGCGCGGCCGGCGAGCCTGGCGGACCTGCTGTGGATGCTGGGCATCGCCTTCGGTGTCACCGTGGCGTGCACGGCGCTGGCGCGCGAGCTGCCGGACCTGGGCACCATGGTGACGGGCTTCACGTGGGTGGTGCTGCTGGTGACGGCGGTGGGCGTGGGGCTGTCCTTCACCCCGGCGCGCAAGCTGGAGGGCGCGGGGGCGAGCCGCCTGGGCTCGGTGCTCCTGTACCTGCTGATCGCCACCATCGGCGCGCAGGCGGAGTTCCGAAGGCTCCTGGATGCGCCCGCGCTCGTGGCGGTGGGCATGGTGTGGATGGCCTTCCACGCGGCGGTGATTCTCGGGGTGCGGCGCTGGCTCAAGGCGCCCATCTTCTTCGCGGCGGTGGGCTCCCAGGCGAACGTGGGCGGGACGGCTTCCGCCTCGGTGGTGGCCGCGGCCTTCCACCCCGCCCTGGCCCCCGTGGGGGTGCTGCTCGCCGTGCTGGGCTACGTGCTGGGCACCTACGGGGGGCTCTTGTGCGCGCTCCTGCTGGAGCAGGTCCACCACCTCATTCGTTGAAGCGCTCCTCGCCCTCGTCGGTCCAGTTCCGCGCGTTCAGGTTCACGCGGATGGGCGCTTCGATGAGGTAGGGCTCGGTGGCGTCCGGGTCATCGGGCGCGTAGGCGGGGTGGGAGGGCCCGGCGTGGGTCTCCTTCCACTGGCGGGGCACGCGCTCCACGCCCACGGGGTAGATGGTGAGGCAGCCCGCTGTATCGATTTTCAGGCGCAGGAAGTTCTTGTAGTCGGCCACCGCCAGCGCGCCGAACGCCTCGTTCGAGTGGGCGAGGAAGCCGTTGACGCTCACCCAGAAGTAGAGGCCGCTCACGAAGGGCCCCACCAGGAACCCGAAGAGGAAGGTGAAGGCCGAGGAGAGGAAGAACTTGCCGGCCAGGTGCGGCCAGCCTCCCGCGCACAGCGTGGGGTCCGTGGCCAGCCGCTCCGCGCAGATGTCCAGGCCGCTCACGGTGAGGTAGGTGCCACCCCAGGCGCAGAAGAACGCGGCCACGATGTGGCCCAGGCCGTGCGAGAGGCCCATCACCCACTTCCAGCGCCCAAAGGCCGCATCCGCGAACGCGCCCAGGCTCAGCAGGGTGATGATGCCCAGCCCCATGCTCCACGGCCGCGTAATCATGGAGTAGGCCACCGAGGAGAGCACGTCGGGCAGCCCGGCGAACCCCAGGTGGCCCACCTCGGCGTAGGCCGCCAGCGCCAGCGACAGGTAGAGCGTGCCGGTAATCAGCCCGAAGAGCGGGCTGTGGCGGATGAGCAGCAGGTTGCCCCGGGCAATCTTTCGAGACGTCTTCTCGTCCGGGAAGCTCTTGCGCACCGTGTAGCCGTCCAGCAGCACGTCCGCCTTGGGCGCGTGCGTGGGGTGCAGGAAGGCGCCGCCGCCGCCGGCGGTGATTTTCTGCTGCCCCTCGGGGTTCTCGTGCCGCCGGTAGTGGTGCAAGTCTCCAGCGAGGAAGACGCTGATGCGCTTGCCCAGCACCTTCTCCTGGAGATACTCGAGGTTGTTCTCCAGGTAGCCGCGGCGGCGCTTGGTGTTGGCGGCGTGAATCCAGGCCGGCTCGGCGTTGCAGAGGATGACGCGGTCGGTGGGCTCCATGCGCGAGGCCACCTGGCGGAAGTACTCCACCTGGGGCACGTCGATGTCGCTGTTGAGCTGCACGTCGGTGCCCAGCAGCCACCAGCCGCGGGGCAGCTTCAGCGCGAAGTAGCTCCGGCTCTGGCGCGTGCGCCGGCCCGCCACCCACCGCCGGGCGCAGAACAGCCGCAGGAAGGCCGCCAGCCCGTCGTACCAGTCATGGTTGCCTGGAATGACGAACAGGTCCGGGCTGGGCGGCGGCGAGCGGCGCAGGGCCGCCTCGTAGGGCTGCACGAGCCGCTCCTCGTACGTCTCGCGGCTGGCGCCCGGGTACACCGTGTCCCCGCCGAAGACGAGCACCTGGCCGCGCTGGGTGGCGTGCCCGGTCCCCTCGGGCGTCTGGAGCGTCAGCTCGGCCAGCGCCAGCAGCCGGGCGATGCAGTAGGTGGAGTTCCACCCGTCGCCGGTGTCCGCGACGTAGTCCAGCCATAACGCGTCCTGGCCATCCTGGAGGTTGGAGTAGTCGAAGTAGGGCTCCTGGGGGCGGACCATCGCCTCCACGAGCCGCTGGTCGGCCCGGGTCCCGAACACGGCCGCGACGATGGCGTCCAGGCTGGCGCGGATGAACTGCGCGGGGTGCAACCAGCGCACCATGTCCGCGCGGCGCTGGGGGTTCGTGGCGGTACCGCTCTCCGGAGGTGTCACAATCCGTTCACCGTCACCCAGCCTGCCCCCCCGGGTCAACCCCTGGGTAGGAATGCCCGTTCCCAGGCGGCCGTGTCTGGACCAGCATGGCCGCCATGTCTGAGACGCTGAAGGATTTTGCCATCGTCACGCCCCGCTTCCCCGTTCACTGGAGCGAGATGGATGCGTACGGCCACGTGAACAACGCACGCTTCTTCGTCTGGTTCGAGTCGGCGCGGATCGCCTACCTGGCCCGCATTGGCCTGGTGAGCTCGGGCCACTCCGGGGTGGGGCCCATCCTGGCCACCACGAGCGCGGACTACCTCAAGCCCGTCGTCTACCCGGCCTCGCTCGTGGCCGGCGCCCGCGTGGCCCGCGTGGGCCGCACCAGCCTCTCCCTGGAGCACGCGGTGGCGGACGCGGACACGGGCACCCTGTACGCGCGCGGCAGCAGCGTCATCGTGACGATTCGCTACCCGGCCTACGAGAAAATCGCCGTGCCCGCGGAGGTCCGCGCCGCCATCGAGGCGGTGGAGGGGCGCGCCTTTCCGCCCGCCCCTTGAAGCGGCCCCGGCCGTGCCTAGCTCAGGCCGTCCTCGGCCCGGGCCACCTCGGCCTCCGAGAGCCGGAAGTCCAATGCGCCGATGAAGCCGTCCACCTGCCCGGCGCTTCGGGCGCCCACGATGGCGGCGGTGACCGCGGGCTTGCGCAGCGTCCAGGCGATGGCTGCCTCGGCCGGAGAGCGGCCGTGCACCGCGGCCACCTCCCGCAGCCGGTCCACCAAGGCCAGGTGCTTGGAGAGCAGCGGCTCCTGGAAGTCCCGGCTGTTGCGCCGCCAGTCGTCCTTGGGGAGCTTCGCGGCGCGCTCGCGCGTCATGGCGCCCGTCAGCAGCCCCGAGGCCATGGGCGAGTAGACGATGACGCCGATGCCGTGGCGCTCGCAGAAGGGCAGGATGGCCTTCTCGATGTGGCGGTTGATGAGCGAGTAGGGCGGCTGGAGCGAGGTGATGGGCGAAATCTGGTGCGCGAACTCCAATTGCTTCTCGTCGAAGTTGGAGACGCCGATCCACCGCACCTTGCCCTGGCGCTTCAGCTCCGCCAGGGCCTTCCAGCCCTCCTCGAGGCCCTTGAGCGAGCCGCCCTCCAGCGGCCAGTGCACCTGATACAAGTCGATGGTGTCCACCTGGAGCCGGCGCAGGCTGGCCTCACATTCGCGGCGGATGGAGTCCGCGCTCAGCTCGTTGGAGACCTGGCCCTTGGCGTCCCAGACGAGCCCGCACTTGGTGAAGACATAGGGCCGGTTCGAGCGGCCCTCCAGCGCCTGGGCGACGATTTCCTCCGAGTGGCCCAGCCCATACACCGCCGCGGTGTCGATCCAGTTGATGCCCAGCTCCAACGCACGGTGGATGGAGCGGACGGACTGCGCGTCATCCTGAGGGCCCCAGGCGAACGCATAGCCCGCGCCCCCGATGGCCCAGGCGCCAAAGCCAATCGGGGTGATGTGAAGGTCGGAATTGCCCAGCTGCCGTGTCTCCATGCGCGCGCCTCCTTGTGTACGCGGGCGTGAGTCTCCGGCGCCGGTGCAGGGGAACAAGGGTTTTGGGCGCCGATTGTGGACGGCTGAGCGATGCACAGCGCGGCGCAAAAGGAAATGCGCGCGGAGGGTCATGGAAAGAATTCCCTGTATAAGGTATATCCCTTAGATACCTTAAATACACGTATTAGGGATAATGCATGAAACCAGAGCGCACGCGGACGCAGGTCTTGAAGAATCCCTCCCGTTCCACGCAAAAGGCCGCGGCGCGCGTGGTGGGCCGGAAGGCGCCAGCCCTGCGCAAGCCGGTGAAGTCCAAGGCCCCCTCGGCCGGGGAGCGCCGGTCGGCCGTGGTGGGGGCCTACTTCAAGTCGCTCTTCTCTCAGCCGTGGATGCAAGACCTGACCGCGGACCTGATGCGGCGCCAGCCGAAGTCCAACGCGCGCATGGAGGAACTGCGCAAGCACTCGGTGACGAACGCGGGTTTCTGGCCGTTCTTCTCCATCTTCATGCCGCTGTGCATCGAGCGCGCCGAGGGCGGGCGGCTGTATGACATTGACGGCAACGAGTACCTGGATTGCTTCCTGGGCTTTGGCGCGCAGAGCCTCCATGGCCACAACCCGGAGCCCGTCGTCCAGGCGGTGAAGGGGCTCTTGGGCAAGAGCGTGGGCAACGCGTACGCCTCGTCGCTCGAGCTGGAGTACGTGAAGCTGCTCAAGGAGTTCATGCCGCACCGCGAGCGGTTCGCCTTCCAGAACTCCGGCAGCGACGCCACCTCGGCGGCCATCCGCCTGGCGCGCGCGCACTCGGGGCGCCGGCTCGTGGTGCGGTTCGAGGGCAGCATCAATGGCCAGCACGACGTGGTGGCCTACAACTCGCACGCCGCCTTCTACGGCCACCCGCTGCTGCCCTACCCCACGGCGAAGGGCCCCATGGTGCCGCTGCGCTGTTTCAACCGGGGGGCGCAGGTGCTGGGCAAGGAGGACCTGCTCATCCTGACGTTCAATGATCCGGCGTCGCTGGACATCATCAAGAAGCGCAAGAACGAGATCGCCTGTGTGCTCACCGAGCCCATTCCCACGGCGTTCCCCTTCCCGGACAAGGCCATCCCGTTCGTGAGGGAACTGGGCGAGGTGTGCCGCAAGTCCGGCGTGCTGCTCGTGCTCGACGAGGTCCACTCGGGCTTCCGGTATGGCCCCGGCGGCGTGACGGGCACCGAGAACCTGCACGCGGACCTGGTCACCTACGGCAAGGTCATCACCGCGCTGGGGCTGCCGCTAAGCGCGATTGGCGGGCGCTCGGACATCCTGGAGCGGGCGGCCTCCAGCGGCCAGGCCATCCACGACTACGGGCAGAAAACGTTCCTGGCCACCACGCACATCAACAACCACCTGGCCCTGGCCGCCTCGCACGCCTCGCTGTCGCTGCTCAAGCAAAAGGGCGAGGGCTTCTACACGCGCACGCGCCAGAAGGCGCAGTTTCTGCGCGGCGCCATCTCCCAGGTGAAGGTGAATGACGAGGTGTCGCTGCAGCTGCCGGGCTGGGGCGAGTTCTTCGGCTACATGTCCTTCATGCGCAACGGCGCGCCGATGAACAGCACGCGCGACTTCATCCAGGCCACCTACCCCGCGGCCAACGTCGTGCTGGCGCTGCTGCTGCGCCGCAAGGGGCTGTACTACCACGGCGTGCCCTACTTCTACACGGGCGATGGCCACACGATGGGGGACCTGGGCTTCGCGGTGGAGAAGATCCACGAGGCCGTGGGCGAGATGACGCAGAACGGCTTCTCCTTCGACATCTCCGGGTGAGTCAGTGCGGCCGCGGCCGCTCCTCCCCGGGGGAGGACACCGGCCGCGGGCCTCCCGGCACCCCGGGCCCCGGCCGCCGCGCGTATTCCCCCTGGTACTCCGGGGGCAGCAGGGCCGCCACGCGGCGCATGATGGCGTCGGCCAGGGCCTGACGGGAGTCCTGGGCGCCCTCCACCTCCTCGTGGAGATCCTCCACGCGGAACGGGGCGCCGATGCGCACGGTGATGCGGGCGCGGTGCAGCCGCTCGCCCCCCATGTTCCGCTCGTCGATGGGCATCATCCGCTCGGTGCCCGTGAGGGCCACGGGCACCACGGGGACCCTGGCCCTGCGGGCGATGAGGCTCACGCCCCGCTTGGCCCGGAGCAGGGCGCCCGTCCGGCTGCGGCCGCCCTCCGGGAAGACGAGCACGGAGCGGCCTTGCTGGAGCGCGATGACCGCGCAGCGCAGTGCCTCCACGTCCGGGGAGCCGGGACGGATGAAGATGGTGTCCACGGCCTCGGCGGCCAAGCGCGTCATCGGCGTGCTCCGCAGCTTCACCCCCGCCACGAACCACACCCGCAGGGGCTGGAGGGCCCGCTGCAGCGTGAGCCCATCCGCGTTGGACAGGTGGTTGCACACGTAGAGGGCGGGGCCCAGGGGCAGGTGCTCACGCCCCGTCACCTGCATGTCGGCGTAGCGGGCCCACACCGCGTCAATCACCCGCCGCACCGCGGCACGGCGAGGGCGCTCCGGCAGCCAGTTCAGGACGGCGAAGAGGGTGTTCATCATCGCGAGGGCTCCTGCGTCAAACGTAGGGAGCCCCGGCCCGCGCGGGAACCGGCCTGTCCGGGAGGGGGGCTGACCGGAACCCTTTCCCCTGGAAGCGCTGGTGCCCCCGCATGCCTGGCTGCCGGGGCGCCGTCCTGGGCCGCGGGGCGTCAGGGAATGACGGCGATGGCCTCGATTTCGACGAGCAGCTCGGGCAGGGCGAGCGCCTCGACGCCGAGATAGGTGTTGGGAGCCGGCTCCGCGCCTTCGTAGAAGGCTTTGATTTCACCGAGCACGATGCCCAGCTTGTCCGGCGTGTGTTTCACCACGTAGGTGCGCAGGCGCACGAGGTCCGTGGGCCGCGCGCCCACGGCGGTGAGCACCCCCTTGAGGTTCTCCAACACCTGGCGGGTCTGCCGGGCCAGGTCGCCCTCGCCCACGAGGTCGCCCTTCGCGTTCCAGGCCACCTGCCCCGCCAGGTGCAGCGTCCGGCCTCCGTGCTGGAGGGCCGCGTGGGAGAAGCCATACTGAACGCTGTTGTAGAGGTTCGGCGGGTTCACGAGTTCACGGGGCATCGGCGGGGGCTCCTGAGGACTGCGGGGAAATCAGAAGGGCGCGGGCCGCTCGAAGGAGACGCGCTGTCCCGTGGCGGGGTGCCGGAACGCGAGCGCCTCGGCGTGCAGCAGCAGGCGGGCCTCCTCGCGTCCGTAGAGGCGGTCCCCCACGATGGGGGCTCCCAGGCCGAGCGGGTGGGCCGCGTGCACGCGCAGCTGGTGCGTCCTGCCGGTGTGGGGCGTGAGGGCCACCCGGGTGCGGGCGCCGCGCCGTTCGAGCACCCGCCATTGCGTGAGCGCGGGCTTGCCGTGCACGGGGTCATGAATCTGCCGGGGCCGGTCGTGCAGGTCCACGCGCAGGGGCATGGCGATGGTGCCCGCCTCCCCGCGCACAGGGCCGTCGAGCCAGGCCACGTAGCGCTTGTCCACCTCCCGGTGGAGGAACTGCCGTTGCAGCACGGCGTGGGTGCGCGAATCCAGGGCAGCCACGAGCAGCCCCGAGGTGTCCAGGTCCAGCCGGTGCACGAGCAGCGGCCCCGCCGCGTGCGGGTACCGTGCCCGGAGCCGGGTGAGCACCGAGTCCCGCAGCGCCTCGCCTTTTCCCGGCACGGACAGCAGGCCCCAGGGCTTGTCGAGCACCACGAGCCACGCATCCTCGAAGACGATGGCGAGCTCTCCGGCCGGCCCCGGGGCCACCGGGGGTGAGAAGGCGCGCGGGGCGGAGACGGTGAGGCCCTCCAGCAGGAAGGGGAGCAGCGGGCCACACTTCTCGCGGCAGGCCCCATAGAAGGCGCCAGAGACGCGGCCCCCCGTGGCCGGTGGCGCGCCCCACCAGAACTCGGCGAGCGCCAGCGGGCGCAGCCCCTGGGCGAAGGCGAAGGCGAGGAGCTTGGGCGCGGCGCAGTCGGCGGCCCCCGAGGGCGGCTCGCCGGGGGCGAACACGTCCCGCAGGGGGCGGTGCGCGCCCCGCGCGTTGCGCAGGGCGTAGGTGCCGTGAATCCGCTTCATGAGCGCCCGGCAGACGATGCGCCGCAAGCGCTCCAGCGCCCCGAGCCGCCGCTCCAGCCGGGCCAGGGCCGGCGCCTCCGTGCGCTGCTCCTGTTCCTGGGCCGCCTCCTGCTTGCGGCGCTCCGCCTTGTCGCCGCGGCTCTCCTGGTCGAGCGCATGGAGTGCCTGGCGCCGCTCCTCCTCGCGCAGGGCGGAGGCGGCCGTCAGCGCCTGGCGCCGCGCGTGGCGCTGGTGGCGCCGGGTCTCATGCCGGGCCTTCAGCTCCGCCCGCTCCCGCGCGTGGCGGTGCTGCCGGGCCTCCTGCGCCGCCTGGAGCTGGGGGCGCTCCGGGGCGGTGCGCAGCGCCTCGGCGCGCGAGAGCAGGGCCTTCACGGTGGCCTCCCCGGCGGGCTCCAGGGCCTCCCGCGCCTGCCGGTCGAAGAGCGGGGGGACGAAGCCCTCGTGCTCCCACCGTCCCGCCAGCATGCCGGAGAAGGCGCGGAGAAAGCCGATGCGGCCCTCGGGCGTCTGGACGGCCAGCACGCCGAACATCTTGCCCCCCTCGGGGGCCTCCAGCAGCGCGGTGGGGACGCCGGGCGCCACCGTCCCTGTCCGCAGCTCCGCCTGGAGCACCCGCGCGGCCCGCTCGGCCAGCGCGTGAGGGCCCCGGGCATCAAAGGGGCTGGGGAAGGCGGGCGGCAGCTCCTCCGGGGAAGGCGGGGGCTCCAATGGCGTGACCCACGGTCTCACACCCCTTCGGTAGCACGAAACCGGGCCTCGCATAGAATGCCTCGCGCATGGCGTTGCCCCTGGTCCATATCTATTGTGACGGTGCCTGTTCGCCCAACCCGGGCATTGGCGGGTGGGGCTCCATCCTCGTCTCCCCGGCGCATGGCCACGCGCGCCGGGAGCTGAGCGGGGCCGAGCCGGAGACGACCAACAACCGCATGGAGCTGACCGCGGCGCTGATGGCCCTGCGCGCGCTGAAGGCCCCCTGCCAGGTGCAGCTCTTCACGGATTCGCAGTACGTGCGCAACGCCTTCCAGGAGAAGTGGCTGGACAGGTGGCAGCGCACCGGGTGGAAGACCGCGGCCAAGCAGCCGGTGCAGAACGCGGATCTCTGGCAGGCCCTGCTAACGCAGACCCAGGTCCACCAGGTGACGTGGAACTGGGTCCGGGGCCACTCCGGGCATGTGGAGAACGAGCGGGCGGACGCCATGGCGGTGGCCGCGCGGCTGGCGCTGGCCGCCAAGCTCGGGCGTTGACACTGCCCGCGAGGCGCGGGGACCGTCCGCAACGAATGGTGGTACCTTGTCCCCCATGCCTCCGTCAGACCGGAATCGCACGACCCTTTCCCTGCCGGCCGTGGACCAGGAGATGAACGCCGAGGGCACGGCCGAGGGCGGCAACCTCCAGGAGACGCTTCCCTACGAGCACGCGCGACTGCCCGGCTCCACGCCCGTGGTGCGCCGCTTCCGGCTCACCATCGTCGAGGGCCCGGGCATGGGCGCCATCTGGGAGTCCGCCTCGGACGTGTGCTCCATCGGCTCGCACCCGCTCAACGACTTCCCGCTGGATGACTCCACCGTGTCGCGCTTCCACTGCGAGGTGCGCATCGGGCCCAAGGGCTCCCGGGTGAAGGACCTGGACAGCACCAACGGCGTCATCGTCGATGGGGTGCAGGTGGCGGACGCATACCTGCGCGGCGGCAGCCTGCTGCGGCTGGGGCGCATGGTGCTGCGCTTCGACTTCAGCTCGGAGACCAACCGGCTCCAAATCTCCGAGAACATGCGCTTCGGCTCGCTGATTGGCACCTCGGTGGCCATGCGCGCCTGCTTCGCGCTGCTGGAGCGCGCCTCGGCCCGGGACGTGACGGTGCTCCTGGAGGGGGAGACGGGGACGGGCAAGAGCCAGGCGGCCCTCGCCGTCCATCAGGCGAGCAGCCGGCGCGACAAGCCCTTCATCGTCGTGGACTGCGGCGCCATCCCCTCGAACCTCCTGGAGAGCGAGCTGTTCGGCCACGAGAAGGGTGCCTTCACGGGGGCCATGGTCCGGCGCGCGGGGGCCTTCGAGGAGGCCCACGGGGGCACCGTCTTCCTGGACGAGATTGGCGAGCTGCCCCCGGAGCTGCAGCCCAAGCTGTTGCGCGTGCTGGAGACGCGGGAGATCCGCCGCGTGGGCAGCAACACGTACCAGCCGGTGGACATCCGCCTCATCGCCGCCACGCACCGGGACTTGCGCGCGGAGGTGAACGCGGGCCGCTTCCGCTCGGACCTCTTCTTCCGGCTGGCGGTGCTGCGCATCCTCCAGCCATCCCTGCGCCAGCGCCCCGAGGACCTGCCGCTGCTCGTGGATGGCATCCTCTCCGCGCTGGGCGCGGACCCGGAGCGCACGGGCGCGCTGCGCACGCCGGAGTTCATCGCGCGGCTGCGGCACGCGGCGTGGCCTGGCAACGTGCGCGAGCTGCGCAACTACCTGGAGCGGTGCCTCGTCTTCGAGGACGCGCTGGCGCTCTCCGAGGAGGAGGCCGGCCCCGGCGGCCCCATGGAGCTGGATCCGGGCAAGCCCTACGCGGATCAGCGGCGCCGGGTGGTGGATGACTTCGAGCGGCGCTACCTGCGCGTGCTCCTGGAGAAGCACCAGGGCAAGGTGGCCCAGGCCGCGGTGACCGCGGGCATGGACCGGGTGCACCTCTACCGGCTGCTGCGCCGCCACGGCATCAAGCCCTGAGCGTCACCGCAGGCCCATGACGCGGCGGTGGCCCCTGGGGGCCTGCTCCCGCAGGGGCTCGGCGAGGAAGTCCGTCTCCAGCCCCTGCAGCGCCGCCTCGGTGACGATGAGCGCATGGCCGGGCGTGGCCACCGCCCAGCCCGACAGGCACAGCAGGCCGCCCGTGCCCGAGGGCATGCCACAGGCCTTCTCCCGCCACCGCCGCGCGGCATCCACGTGCACGGTGACGTTCAGCGTGACGTGGGGCGGGCTCGTCATCGCCTCGGCGATGCGCACCAGGGCCAGCGCCGAGGCCAGCAGCCGGGCGCGGGCCTCGCGCTCCTCGCGCGCCCCCTCCGGCAGCACCGCCACCGCGAGCATGCAGCCAGCGCCTTCCACGCGCACGGTGAGCCCCGCCTCGCGCGCCATGGCGCTCGCGCTCTCCAGCAGGCCGTCCATCCGCTCCAGCGCGGCGCCGTCCGGCTCGCCCTCCACGCACGCCTCGGCGTACAGCGCCAGGGTGCGCTCGGGGGCGAGCGTGCCCGGGCCGCCGTGGACCGCGCGCCGCAGCGCCTCCAGCATCGCCGCCACGGTGGGGTAGCGCTCCTCGCGCCGCTTCTGCAGGCAGCGGTGGACCACCGCGTCCAGGGCCGCGGGCACCGGCGCGCGCTCGCTGGGCCGCGGTGGGGGCGCGTGCAGGTGCTGCTCCTCCACCTCGTGCGGCGTGGCGCCCAGGAAGGGCGGCGTGCCCGTCACCAGGTGGAACAGCAAGAGGCCCAGGGCATACAGGTCCGTGCGCGCGTCGGGCGGCTCGCCGCGGATCTGCTCGGGGGCCATGAACAGCGGGGTGCCGAGCACCGCGCCGGTCTGCGTGAGCGAGGAGGTGCCCGGCGTGCGCGGCGACAAGTCCTTGGCCACCCCGAAGTCCACCAGCTTCACGCGCACGGCCTCGGCGCCCCCGCGCAGGCACACCACGTTGTGCGCCTTCAGGTCCCGGTGCACCACCCCGGCCGCGTGCGCCGCCTCGAGCGCGGCGCCCACCTGCTCCAGGATTTCCAGCGCCTCGCGCGGGGAGAGGGGCCCGCGCGCGGCCAGCTCGGCGGCCAAGTCCCTTCCGGGCAGCCACTCCATGGCGATGAAGGGCCTGCCGTCGGGCAGCTCCCCGTGGCCCAGCACCTCGACGATGTGCGGGTGGTGCAGCCGCTGGAGCGTGGTGGCCTCCTGGCGGAAGCGGCGCAGCGCGGTGTGGGCCGCGGTGAAGCGCGAGTGCAAGACCTTCAGGGCCGCGGCGGCCCCTGTCTGCGTGTCCCGCGCGCGGTAGAGCCAGGAGACCGGGCCCTGGTAGTGGACGTGCTCCACCACCCAGCGGCCCACCAGCGCCCCGGGGGACAGCTCCTCGCCGTAGAGCGCTTCCTCGCCGCCGGGGCTCATGGGAGCTTGGGCATCGGCCGGGACCGGGTGCACAGGTCGGGCTTGTCGTAGTCTCCCAGCACGTCGCACGCCGAGTGGATGTAGCTGGTGATGGGGTAGTTCCACAGCGTGGTGGAGTGGTGGTCCCGGCACTTCTCGTAGTCCCCATCCCCCACCACCTGGGAGCCGTCGTCGGTGGCGCACATGGAGGAGGGGTAGGTGCGGTTGACCGGATTCACGCACGCGCCCGTCACCTGGGCGGCGCAGTTGGAGCCCGTGGACGGCAGCGCGCACACGCGGTGGGTGGCGTTGGCCACCCCGGCGCCCCAGCCCGAGTCATAGCAGGAGTACATCCGCCGGTAGACCGAGCCCTTCACCGTCTCGGGGAGGATGACCTTGCCGTCGCGCACGAAGACCTCGGCCGCCAGCGCGTCCGGGTCGAAGAGGGTGCCGTAGAAGGCCCCTTCCCGGACGCGGAAGACCGAGCTCTCGGGGAGCCGGTACTGGACGGAGGACGAGGCGGGCTGCACCGTGGCCGTGCCCAGCTGCCCGTGGGTGTAGGGCGCCGTCATCACGCTGAAGTGACCCCCGTCCGGACAGGTGAACGCCACCGAGGGCGCCACGGTGCCACAGCTGCCCTGGCTCTCGCCCAGCCACGGGAGCGTGCTCCCATGGTCGCAGCCGTGGATGCCCTCGCACACCCGGAGCACCCTCCGGGAGCCGCTGCTGGTGCCCACCGGGGCGCCCAGGCAGGTGTCGGGATCCTTCCCGCCCGCGCCCAGCACCACCCGCGTGCCCGGCTGGCAGGAGCCGATGGCATCCCCGCTCCAGCCACAGTCCCGCGCGGCGCCCACCGGGGTGCCGATGCAACCCTCGAAGCTCGCCAGCCGCTGGGAGCTGAGGGGCTCATACTCGGAAGGAGGCGTCACCGGCTCCAGCCCGAAGACGCCCGGGGTGGTGGGGTGCTCGCCGCGCAGCGACAGCTCCACGCGCAGGCCAAAGGCGTTGTTGCGGGCCAGCAGGCACGAGGACACCTGCTGCAAGCAGGCCTGGGTGGGCGCCTGGGTCTTCCACGCGGGGCAGATGCCCAGCTTGCCCTGCCAGGTCTGGGTTCCTCCCGTGGAGGGATCCACCCACGTCAGGTTCTGGCCGTTGGCCAGGGCGCAGCTCACCAGGTAGCCCATGAACTGGCGCGCGGCCGGATCCTGAAGCTGGTTGAGGATGGTGGGGTGGCCCGGGGGCGAGAACAGGGCCGCGAGCGCGTTGGTGCCCAGCAGTTGGTTGGCGATCTTGTTGGTGGACAGGGCGTTGAAGACGAGCGCCTGCGTGGACAGGGAGTTGGGAATCCGGATGGGCGCCTCGCGGCTTGCCCACGCTTCGGGCTCCTCCAGGAAGGCCGGTCCACAGCCGCCCAGTCCCGCCAGCAGGCAGAGCCACAGTCCGTGGAAAGCGGGACGCCAAAAGCGGCAACCATCCCTCATGGGGTTTCCTCCGACAAAACAGCCAGCGTTGTGAATCTAGCAAAGCATGGAGCGGGCCAACGTGGGGGCCCCCCGGGGTGCCTGCTACCCCCTCGGGCAGGGCATGAGGTGTAACCGGTTCTGTTACAGCCTCCGGGGGGATGTAACCCGGGGCGCTACAGCGGGGCGCGCAGGGCCTCCAGGCGCGCGCGCCACAGGGGGGCTCCCTCGACGGCCTGGTGGGCCTGCTCCAGCCACTGGCGGGCCTCGGCCTCCTGTCCCTTCCGCCGGGCGCGCTGGGCGGCCTGGAGGAGCAGCTCCATCATCTCGTCGGCCGAGGCACACGCGCGGGCCTCCTCCACGAGGAGCTGCCAGGCGTTCGCCTCCGGCGGGGCGCCGTCGGTGGACTCCTGGACCGTCAGCTGCACCATGCGGCGCATGATGGCGGTGGGCGGCAGGGACTCCGGGGCGCAGCGCGCTTCGATCCACCGCAGTTGCCGGGCCGCCTCCGCCAGGTCTCCCAGGGCCAGTTGGATGCGCGCCACGAGCAGGGCATCGAGCGGCACGGGGTGCTCCTGGAAGAAGCGCACGCCCAGCTCGTGCGCGCGCTGGGCCAGCGGCAGGGCCTCGTGGGCGCGGCCCTGCATGTACAGCACCTCGGCCAGGTTGAAGGTGGCCCAGCGCTCCACCTGGGCATGGCCCAGCTCCCGCCCCAGGGACAGGGCGTGGCGCAGGTCTTCCTCCATCTGGGGCACGTCCCCGCGCTTGAGCCACAGCAGCACCCGGGCCGTGTACGTGGCCGCGCGCTGCAGCGTGTCGCCCGCGCGCTCACACCGGACGAGGGCCTCGTCGAAGCAGCGCGCGGCCTCGGGGGTTTGCTCCAGGAACGTCAGGGTGGAGCCCAGCATCGCCAGGGCCACCACGTGCGTCTCATGGTCCCGGGCCCACTCGGCCCCTTCCGCCGCCGAGCGGAGGGCTCTGGCCGCGGGCTCCCACTCGCCCAGCCGCACGTGCAGCCGGCCCCGCGCCAGGGTGCAGCGCAGCGACAAGCGGGGATCATCCAGGCGCTCGATGCGCTCCAGCGCCTCGCGCGCACAGGCCGACGAGCCCTCCACGTCCTCCATCCAGTCCCGCGCGGTGGCCTCTTCCAACAGCAGGTCCACCACCCGGGTCTCGTCCCCCCGGGCCACGGCCAGGGCGCGCGCGGCGGCGAGGTCCGCGAGCCCCTCACGGAAGAGCTGGAGCCGGTGGCGCACCCGTCCCCGGCCCGCCAGCGCCTGGGCGCGGGGCTCCTCCTCGCCCTCGGGGAGCAGCGCGAGCGCGCGCGTGTAGTGCTGCTCGGCCTCCACCAGGAGGTGGGCGGTGCGCGCCTCCTCCGCCAGCGCGAGAAACGCCCGCGCGGCCTCCTCGTGCGCGCCACACCCCGCGGCGTGGTGGGCGCGTCGGCGCTGGGTGGCGGTGTCCGTGCCGGACAGGGAGTGCAGGGCGGCGGCGTGCAGGGCGCGCCGAGGGGCGGAGGGCACCGCCGCCTCCAGGGCTTCCCGCAGCAGGGGGTGACGGAAGGCGAAGCGGCCCGGGCCCACCGGCTGCATCAGCCCGGCGCGGACCAGCCGCTCCAGCCCTGCGCCCGCATCCCACGCGGCCCGGGGCCCCGTGTCCTGCCGCGCCTCCAGGTGGCGCATCGCCGCATCCACCCGGCTCACCCCCACTTCGTGGCCCAGCACCGCGCACAGCCGCGCCAGCACCTGGTGGACCTCGGGAAGCCCGGCGAGCGCGCGCGCGGCGAGCCGCTCGAAGAGGGGCGTGGCCGAGACGTCCAGCAGTGCATCCGGGGCGACATACCAGCCCCCGCCGGGCGAGGCGCGCAGGGCCCCCGCCGTCCGCAGCGCCCCGGTGAGCTCCACCAGGGACAGGGGCACCCCTTGGGCGAGGTGCTCCAGCCGCGCCAGGACGGGCTCGGGGATGAGCTCCACGGGGCGGAGCAGGTGCAGCAGCAGCGCGCGGCTGGCGTCGGGGGGCAGCGGGGGCAGGGCGGCGTGGGAGACGTGGGCGCTGCGCTCGCCGAAGTGGGGCCGCAACCCCCGGAGGGACGGGCGGGCGGCGAGGAGGATCCACAGCGGGGCGTGCGTCCCCGTGAGCGTGGCCATCTCCAGCGTGTCCAGGCTGGTGGGGTCCGCCAGGTGCGCGTCGTCCAGCAGCACCACGCACGGCGCCTCACGGGCGCTCTGGCGCAGGCCCTCGGCAAGGGCACGCGAGGTGACGTGGCGCTGGGCGCCGGAGGAAGCCGCCGTGCCGAGGGGGCCCCGGAGGCGCAGCGCGGCGGCGTCCCAGAGGGCCTGTTGCAGGGCATCGGGCGAGGTGCTGTCGGGAGGCAGCGCCCGCAGCCGCAGCACGCGGATCCGCCCCGGGGCTTCCAGCCGCGCGGCGAGCGCCTCCAGCAGGCGTGTCTTGCCGTGGCCCGTTTCGCCGGTGAGGACACACAGGCCGGGGGTTCGAGCCTCCAGGCAGCGAAGGGCCTCCGCGCACAGTCCGTCCAGCAGCGCCTCGCGGCCCACCAGCGGCGCGGGCCCGGTGTTCTGCGGAAGCGCCACGGCCTCGCGCGCCAGCAGGTGCTCGCCCCCGGGCCCTTCGTGGGTGGCGCCGGGCCCCAGCCGCGCGCGGGCCTCGGCGGTGACGCGGACCTCGCCGGGAGGACCGTCTCCCGGCCACCAGCGCTCGGGCGAGGACAGGGCTGCCCCGGCCACGCGCGGGGTGTTGACGCCGGGGCGCACGTACACCTCGGCGAGGTGGAGGATGGCGGTGGCTGTGCCCTCCTCGGTGAGCTTGCGCGCCGCGAGCGCTCCGGCCCGCAGGCCCGCTTCCGCGGAGAGCCGCTCGGGGAAGACGGCGAGGGAGCCCCAGGCGCCGCTTCGGACCAGGAGCCCTCCGTGGGCTTCGAGGACGGTGAGGACCGCATCCACGGTCGCCTCCGTCCGGAGGCCCAGGATGGCGAGCATCCGGAGCCCCTCGCGGGGAGGACGCTCCTCTTCGGAGGCCGGAGGCGGGACGGTGCCGAGAGGGTCCGTGAGCTGGCACGCGGCCTCGAAGGCGTCGAGCACGTGGGAGGCCCGCGAGAAGCGCTCGGCGGGGTTCTTGGCGAGGCACTGGCGAAGGACTTCGTCGAGACCCGCGGGCACCCCGGCGTGGGCGGAGACGGACGGAGGGCGCAGGCTGACGTGGCCGTGGCGGATCTCCTCCACGCTGCCGGTGAAGGGCGGGGCGCCGGTCAGCAACTCGAAGAGCAGGATGCCGAGCGCGTAGAGGTCGGCGGCGGCGCCCGCCTCGCGGGCATCGAGGCACTGCTCGGGGGCCATGTAGAGCGGCGTGCCCAGCCGCTGCACGGAGCGGACGTCCTGGGCCGAGGCCTCCGCTTCCGGACCTTCGAGGAACCGCGCGAGCCCGAAGTCGAGGAGGCTGAGCGTGCCGCCTTCCCGGAGGAAGATGTTCTCGGGCTTGAGGTCCCGGTGGGCGAGGCCCACGGCGTGGACCCGCTCCAGGGCCGCGCACAGCCCCGCGAGCAGCTCGCGGACCTGCGGCAGCCGGGCGGTGCCGTTGCCCGGAAGCGTGCTCATCCAGGCGGCGAGCGTCTGGCCGCGCAGGGCCTCCAGCACGAGGAAGGGGTGCCCCCCAGCCGTGCCGTGCTGGAGCAGCTCGGGGGCGGTGGGCGCGCCCACTCGGCGCAGGGCGGCGGCCTCGTGCGCGAAGAGGCCGGGGTGGGGCGTGAGGCCCATCTTCACGGCCACCTCGCGCCCATCCTCCTCGCGGTAGGCGGTGAAGACGTGGGAGAAGCCCCCGGTGCCGAGCAGGCTCGCGCCCCGCAGCCCGGGAACGGCGGGCAACGGCAGGGGCTCGGGGAGGAGGGCGGGCTGGGGCTGCCCGCCGTGCACGGGACACACCGCGCCGGAGGCGAGGCGGCGGTGACAAGCAGGGCAACGCATGGGGCCCGGAGAGGTTACCAGAACCGGGCCGCCGGGGACCTCGGCGAGGGAGGAGACCTTCGCGGGAGGGCTGGAGAACGCCTGCCCGGGGGACTGTCAGGTGCGCAAGCCCCTCAAGGCGCATCCGGACGGACGGTCCACGTGCCGTACCACGGGCTGCCCTGAGGGTCCTCGGCGGCTGCCACCCCCCGGAGCACTCCGTCCCTCAGGGTGGCACGGAATTGCACCTGGGCCTCCAGGAAGGACCCGTCGTGGATGGAGAAGGAGGCGGTGTCCCCCTCCAGACGAACATGGATGGGGGCCTCGGCGGACCGCCCGCGCATCGTGAGCCGCGCATGGCCCACGGCTTCGGAACCCTGGGGCGCCAAGAAGAGGCCCAGGAGGGCCGGGGACATGCCCTGCTCCTTCGGATAGAGGCTCAAGGTTCCGCTCCACCGGCCCGCGAGCCGCGCGGGCACGAGGGGCTCGCCTGGGGAGAGACTTGGAAGCGTGGGGGGCGGTGGCGGGGGAACGGTGAGCTCGGGCAACGGATCCGCGAGCGCCACCTCGGAGCCCACCTGTTGCAGGTATCGCGCGAGGTGCTCTGGCAGGAAGGCGAGGGACACCGGCGCTCCCAGACACGGCCGACGAAAGAGGGAAGAGAACATCACACAGGCGGACAGATAGGTGCCCGCGGGGGCGGGATGGCTTCCGTCCTCCGCGTACAGCTCAAGCGTGGGGCGCTCGCGCCGTACGCGCTCCCAGGCAACGCCCACGGGGGCAAGGCCCGCGCCCAGCTCGGAGGCCATGCGTGCATAGGCGTGGGTGAGCAGTCCTTGCGCGGACAGGTCCTCCCGGCGAGACCAGGTCATGTACAGGAGAGGCTTCGCGCCGGCGGCAGTGGCCTGGGCTACGAGCTGGCGCACCACGGGGAAGAAGATCGCCTCGGGCGGGCCGAGGAAGGCCTCGCCGTCGATGTGCATTCCGCCGAGCTGGCTTTGCTCCTGGAGCACCACGTACTGCCAGTCCCCCTCGCGGATGCGCTGGGACGCCACGCCCTGCCGCAGATGAGACCGCAAGGTCGCCCCGCCGAGAGCAATGGCCTCGGTGCTGAACGGGAAACCAGGCAGCAGGTGCTTCACGAAGGCCGCGAGCATTCCCGGGAGTTCATTGACTGAGGTGTAGCTGTTGCCGATGAAGAGGACGCGCGTCATGGGGGCTCCAGTTTGAGCCCACGAGGTCCTCGTGTGTTAGCCTTGTCTCCGCAGGCTTGAGGGGGGGAAATGATGCGTTGGCAGAAAGCGGGCTTGGCTACTCTGGCGCTGATCGGGACAACAAACTGTCCTCACTCTTTCGGCCGGGGCGGTACGGTCGACAGGGCCATCCATAAGGACACGATGGAGTTGTACCAGGCTGGCTGCACTGACGAGGAACGTGTCACCGTCTGCGAGGACAAGAGCCCTGAGAAGTGCGAGGAGATTTGCGGCGAATGAGGTGGCAAGCCCTTCCAGGAATCTTGGCAGCAATTGGCTTGCCCCTGCCGCTGATCCTATTGTTCATGTTTTCTTTACGAGCTGTGGAGCATGTGCCGGCAGGACAGGCGTCGCGAATCAGTCCGGTGTTGGACGTTGAAGAACGCACTCGCCGCTCAACCTATAAGCGGCGATGCCGGACCCACTCGGATTGCGACCCTCCCTTGGGATGTTTGGCGGATGGACGCCGCGGGATTCTTTACTGCATTGACAGCCAATGCATGGCAGACACTCAATGCCCTGACGGTCTTGTCTGCCGGGGGATCGAAACCGTGGGCAGAGGTCCTGTCGTGAATGTCTGCGTGCCCATTGGTCCGCGCCGTCTGGGGGAGCGGTGCAGTGGGCTCTCCCGCCATGGGGATGTAGCTTGTCGCGAGGAACTCAGATGCGGTGGACGCCAAGGGTGGTGCGGCAGCCCCTGCTCTCTTCAAGAAGAGGGAAGCTGCCCCAAGGGCTTTTTCTGTGCAGACGTGAATCCGGAATCTCTCTGCCTGCCGACTTGCCAGCAGACGGGCTGTCCCCAGGGGCAACAGTGCATTCGTTACGATGACGGTGTTTCTGCCTGTGCGGAGGTCTATGGAGACAACTGTCAGCAGTCTTCGTGTCCCACATCTCAGGAGTGCCGAGTCCGTGACTTTCGAGTGAACCCAGACGCGGTATGGCTGGCCTGCACAGCTTCCTGCCAAGGACGGGGGACTACGTGTCCTGCTGGGCATGTTTGCTTGGGATTTGTCTGCACGCCTTCTTGCCAGCCCGAGGAATCCGGGGCTTGTGGACAAGGTTTCCGGTGCAGCCAACGCAAAGCAGACTCTCCGTGGCGCTGCGTGCCGGACTGGTAGTCCCGGAGGAGTGAGGGCAGCCAGTTAAGAGCAATGCCTTTCAAGGTTTCAAGAAAGCAAGAAGCTGATGCTGGACGCGCTGCTGAAGGAGTAGAGGGTTGCCTCCTCCGAAGATCGCCCAGTCGCCCGATGCGTACAAAGGTTTGCTCAGACGGTGTAACGCCGCATAACTTCCATAGAAGTAACTTGTCGTTGTGGATCCTCTTTCCATGCGCCGAATTCGAGCACAACCTCAATCAATGCGGGTCTATCTAAAGCCTGCATAATCCCAATTGCACGTTCGCGCCGCGTTACGTGCTTCACCGAACGGGTATATTCCGTTAGAATTTCTCGAGAGAGTTCGCGTCCCGAAGCGAACGCGAACACCAGATTGTCCTTAATGTACGTAAAGGCACTGAACCCATTCTTCGCTGCGCTTCGGTGGCGGATCCCCACCTCGTGCATGAACTGTGCGCGTTCTCCAGGCCCGAGTTCAAGCAGTGCACAAATTGCTTCAATGAATCCTTGTGGCTGCCCTGATTCTAGATGCTGAATAAGGCGCAGCAATGGCCCGGCCAGTCCCCATTGGGGTCTTGCTGTGTGCGCCTTTTTCAAGCCGCTTCGATGGGCATAGTAGTCGTCGATCGCTTGTGACAGGATTGGGACCAAGACCGTGGCGTCTCCAGTCCCTTCAAACCGAAGCCCACCCATCAGGTAGCCCGAAAACAGTTCGATTTCGGAAGACGCCATCAGTTGAACAGATGTTGAGGCATGCCTGCGCTCAATGTAATGGATGAGCTGACCCATGCCATCCACAAGTTCTGTCATGACCTCAAGATCATGGAGAGCCACAGCCCAAGGAAGAGGTCCTTGAGGCAGAACGCCAAGTTTGACCAAGTCACCCAATCTTGTCACATGTGCGGAAAGATCATCAAGCGTGGTTGTCAGCAAGACTACTCGTGTAAACTGTTCTTTTGTGATGTTTATGCGGGTCCCATTCTTGAGATTGAACTGAGCGTTCGGCTGAGACCTGATGAACTGAAGCGCCCTTGTGGCTTGTTGATACGCCTCGCTTACAAGCGAGTCGAGATCGTCCATCGCGCTCGGAGCGCCTCTTCGGGCGGCCAAGCGCACAGCGCCCGCCTTGGCTTCAACGAGAAAGAGCACCGTATCTATTGCTAGCAGTCCATCCAGTTCGAAACGTTGTGTGCCTTTGCCAAGCCCCTCATCAAAGTCATACTCAAGGCTGCTCCATGCTTTCGCCTTCGGGGAGCGCCGAGAAACCAACTCCAACGTTCGCGCTTCTAGATAGCGCCCACGGGCCCGTTCATAAGTTCGCCATGTGCGTGGATCGGTTTTCTTTAGCAATTTTTCGAAAGCTGGCTTAAAAGCCAGTGGAAGCTTAGGCGCAAGGTGGATGAACCAGATGTCCTCTCCAAGATTCAATAGAGGCGACAGTTCAAGCGGTTCATGAATATTCGGGAGGTTGTCGCCAGTCGGTGACTGGACCAAGCCAAGTCCAAAAAAATTAAGAAATGCTCTTGATTCGTCTTCGCTGTGACGAGACGCTTCTGCGAGTTGAGTTGGTGTCACCTCGTAAAGCTGTCTGATTTTTCCAAGAGATGCATTTATCGTCACTCGCAAAGAGTCATCCTTTTTTGGCAGGGAGCTTTGCAGCAGCGCAAGTCTGTGCGAGAGCAGTTTTGTGAGCCCCGTGTATAAACTCCATGCACTATGGATATCGAACCCTGTCATTGTTCGAAGTGGATCTTGAATGGCGTTAAAGAGCATCAAGTGTTGCTCGTACAGTTGATGAAGGTGGAGTGGTTGACGAATTAGAAGTTCCTGGTGTCTTACGTGAGCTAGAAATTCGTCCTGAATTGAAAATTCATCATCATCTTTTAATAGAGAAGCAGCCAAGGTCTTCTCAAAGAGAAGGCCTATCAGTTCATCCTCGCATGCGAGGACAGAGTCAATTGTCTCTCGCGTGAGGTTTCCTTTTTGAGCCCACATGGTGGAGGCTGAGGTCAGATAAATCCAGGTTGGATACTCTACAAAAACCCAGGGAAGTCCAGATAAGGCTGGCCTTAATTGGATCATATCTACCAAGAAAACTTCTAGAGATAACGCGGCAAGCAAATCCAGGGGGGGCGCAGGCATCAACAGAGTTCGAAGTTTTGCGCTCTTTGCCTTCATGAGGTCCTGAAGAAGAGGCGCCCGCTGGCGAAATTTCTCTTTCGCAGCTTGATGCGCTGCCGGAGAAAAAGCCTGTTTGGGGACCAAAAAGTCGCCCTTTCTTTCATGGGGGACATTCTTAAAAAGCTCCTGTCCTGGAGTTAGCGTTGCTTGTCGTCTTGATTTTTTCGTGCGACTGTTGCGTCCCATTCATGGCTCCAAGAGTCTGGTTTTCCAACCTATAGTAGGTACCGAGCTCGTCCATGGGACGAAAACATGGCCGGAAGTCCCGGAATGTGATTCGGTCCCGTCAGGAACTCCTGTGAACCCTGCGGACCACATTCCCGACGTGAGAGACGGCCTCACGCGCGCCGAGCGCATCATCCTCGTGACGCTCCACCGCTTGGAGCAAGAGCGCTCCGGCCGCTCTGTTCCCACGGCTATGCTCTATGGACATGTCGTCGAGCAGATCAACCTGAGCCAGGCTGAATTTCAGGCCATCCTCACCCGGCTCGTGGGCCGCCGCTCGTAGCCCATGTCATGGGGTGTCAGGTTCGTTGCGTGGGGGCGGGGCCACGGCCGCTTGCGCGGGCGTTCCGGCGGCAAAGCCGATGATACCGCCCGTGGCCAGGAGCACCCCGAGGAGGGCTTCCGGGGCTGGCCAGGACATGCCCAGCAGCAGGACTTCACCGGCGAGGGCGAAGACCACCTCGCCCGCCTGGGTCGCGTCGACGGCGGCGATGCTGTAGGCATCCTGGGCCGCATTGCGTGCGCGCAGAAACAGCGTGGTGGCGATGACGCCGGAACTCAGGGCCACCACGAGCGTCTGGAGGATTTGCGAAGGCATGGGTGCTGGCGGGCGCACCACGGCGAGCAATCCGATCCAAAAGGGAACCGAGCCGAGCACCAGCAGCAGCACGCAGGAGGCCGCATCCGTGAGAATGGGTGACGCGATGGGGGCGATGCGGGCGCTGGTGCCGTGCCGTGCCGCATTCAGCATCTGGTTTCCAAACGGGTAGGCGAAGGCCGCGACGAAAACCGGCAGCACTCCGAGCAGGACCTCGCGCGTCGTCATTCCTCCGCGCCAGGACTGCAGGTTCACGAGGACAATGCCCCCCATGACGAGCGCGATGAAGAGCATGCCCCGCCAGGGAACGCGCAGGCCGAAGGCCCTGAGCACCAGCGGAGAGGCCAGCAGCGTGGACTGCCACGTGACGGCGACGACCCACCCGGGGGCATGGCCCGCCGCGAAGCAGACGCTGCTGTAGAAGACGCCACAGCCGATGCTGCCGGCCAAGAGCCAGAAACCGGGGCGCTGGAAGAAGAGGCGCACCATTGCAGCCAGCCACGGCCCCCCGCGCCGCCCCCACAGATAGCCGGCGAGCAGCAGGAGCATCGCGATGTAGCGCAAGCTGGCGCTCCAGACCCAATGCCCACCGGCCAGGCTCATGGACCGGTTGAGCACGAACGTCAGGCTGAAGAAGAGCGCCGCCAACACGCCCAGCGAGACGAGCCGCCACAGGTGGGCAGAGCGTTCCGGAGGCATGGCGTTACATCCCCTCGAAGGCTTGGAGCAGGTCCGCCAGGATTTCCGAGGCTGGTTCCAGGCCGGCATAGATGCGCAGGCAGGTTCCCTCGGCTTGGGCGCGCGAGGCGGTCCGCCATTCATTGGCATCGAAGACCGTCACCAGGCTGTGCGTGCCACCCCACCCATACCCAATCCGGATGACGCGAAAGCGATCGACCCGTGCGAGCACGGCGGCCCGGGTGAGCCCCCGGAACGAGAACGACAGCAGGCTGTTGGTCCCCGTGAAGTCCCGCTGCCACAGGTCATGGCCTACGGCTCCGGGCAAGCAAGGTTGGAACAGCGTGTGAAGGGCCGGATGCCCGGCCAGTCCCTCCAGGACATGGCGCACGGTCTTTTCCTGGTGGGTGAGCCGGAGTTCGAGCGTCGTGAGCGCGAGCGCCGCCCGGGCGCATGCCTCGGGGCAGACGTGCAGCCCGAGCAGGGCCGCCTGATTCTTGACCCTTCCGTGCAGTCCCGCGTCCCGGGTCACCACCGCCCCCAGCGAAACGCCCGCCGGGGCCGCGTGGTATTTGGTCAGGGAGAGCACCGAGATGTCGGCCCCGTGGGAAAACGGCTCGAAGCAGTGCGAGGCGGCCCAGGTGTTGTCGAGCACCGTCACGGCCTTGTGGCGCCAGGCCCCCCGGCAGAGGGCGGGCACATCCTGGACCTCGAACGTCAGGGAGCCGGGAGACTCCATGAACACCACGCGCGTGTTGGGCCGCAGGTAGGGCTCGATATCGGAGATGTCTGGCGGATAGTACGTGACGTGAATACCGCAGGGCACCAGGCACTGATCGATGTACCAGCGCGTCGTGTAGGTCACCGTGTCAACGATGAGGACATGGTCGCCTTGCTTGAGCAGCGCGGACAGCGTGGCGGCAATGGCGCTCTGCCCTGAAGGGGCCAGGACCGCGTGGGCGCCCCCTTCGAGGCCGGCGACGGTCCGGCTCAAGGCCTCCGTGGTCGGGGTCCCCACCCCGCCGTAATAGAAGTTCTCGTAGGGGCTGCCCCCGGACCGGCTGAGCGAGTCGCGATCGAGTGGCGTGAGGGAGCGCGTGTCCGGAAACAGCACCGTGGTCGCATGGATGGCTGGCAGGACGGGAATCTCGACGTTGCCAACGGGGAATATTCCCGCCTGGAGTGCGCGATGGGTCTTGGGGGTCACGGGCTCTCTTCTACCAGCAGCGGCGCCTCGGCCGGAGTGGGCATGGCCAGGGTGTCCAGGAGGGACGTCACTTCCCTCACTTCATGCAGCAGCGGAGCGCCTGCCTGGGGCAAGGGGTAGCGCACGGAGGCTTCGCCGAAGCGGTGGAAGCACTCCAGGAAAGGTCCTGGAGGCGTGCCCCAATCCGTGTAGTCGTACCCCGTTCCACCATCCTGGCCGCACAGCGGATGCTGCACCGCCCAGTTCGCGCTGATGGGCTCTGGCATGCCATAGCGGGCGCGCATCGCCCGCAGGGCCTCCAGGAGCTCCAGACGGCTCTCATGGGGCTCGCCCAGTCCAAAAAGGACCGCGCAGCCACAGTGAATGCCGTTGTCGCGCAGCAGCTCCATCGCCCCGTGGATGCGCGACAACCAGGAGGACCGCTTGTGGCCGAGATCCTTGCTCATGCCGCCAATGGTCTCTGGGACCAGCGTTTCGATGCCTACGAAGACATAGCGCAGGCCGATGCGCGCCATCCGTGTGAGCTGCGCTTGACGGGTGAGGATCTGGTCGATCGTCAACTGCGCTCCGAACTGGATGTCGAGCGGGTGGGCCTCCATCCGCTCCGCGAACCGGTCCACGAGCCGTGGACTGCCCCCCAGGATGACCGAGTCCTCCACGAACGCGCTGGCCCCCCGGCAGGGATGATCCTCGGCGATGACGGAGACCGCCTCCTCGAACTGCCGGTGAAGCCGATCCGCGGCGTTCATCACGTCCTGCAAGCCGCCGGTCACCGAGCTGCGCTCGCTGCAGAAGGCGCAATCGTAAACGCACCCGCGGCCCGTATCGCTGAAGGCGTGGGCCGTGATCCTCCCTCCGAACACGGAGAAGGAAGCGGCGGCTCCGAACATCCGGGTGGGAGAGGGCAGGCTCCCATAGGCAATGGGCACCTTGGCACTGAGCAACGTCACGGGCAGGTCCCCATCGAGGATTCCGGCGATCCAGTCGCCGGGAGTCCGAGGGTCGAGACGCGCCAGGATCGAGCGAGGCCCGCTCACGGTGCCCTCCTGTTCGGCTTGCGCGACTGACTCTCCCAGGGCGGTCACCAGGTGCTCGCCATCACCTGCGACTACCAAATCGAACACCCGCGGGATGCTGCCGGTGGCCATGAGGCGAAGGGGGGAGCTGGGATGGTGCCGGACATGGTCCGGTACACGGGCGTGGTGGCGCTCCAGGTACATGGACTCGCTTGCATGCCGTCCGCCCAGGACAACGAGGACACGGTCTCCCAGAATCTCCTTGGCCAGCTGCGCGCAGGCCACCGCTCCAGGAAGGCACAGGGTCATGGCGCCAATCAGGAGCAGGTTGGGCCGCTCGCGGTGCAGCAGCTCGGCGAAAGCGGGCAGCTCGTCGAGGGAGTACATGAGCATGACATGGGAGCGCCTGGCCGCGCGTGTTCCCACCCAGTTGCTGGAGGACCATGCGCTCGATGAATCGAACGTCTTGAGGGCGGCATGACGGCAGGCATTGAAGAGACTCGCCGGATCCCGGCTGTTCAATGCACGGGGATTCTTGCTGCCCTCAATCCAATCCGGTGCGGACACGGCAACGGCTCTGAGCGTCATGGGCAGAGTTCCTCGAAGAAGCCAGGGAAAGCCTGGGGCCCATCAGGAGACACCCGCGCGAGCGCTGTGCCTCAACGGATACCCAACACCCCGGAAAAATCTATCTTCCGGGAATATGCAATTCTCCTAGCATGCGATTCCTTCGGGAGGCAATGCTGAAAGTGATTGAGGCAGTTCTGCAAAGGCTCATGGAAATCGTTTAGCCATGCCATCCAAGCGATGTGCCGATGGAGGCATTTTTTGCAGTGCGCGTCAGTATGGGAAGAAGTTTCCTGAGGTGGGCGGCTGCTCCCTTGAGCCCTGGCCGTGCAAATGATTGCATCCGCTCAGGATGTTCTTTTCCAGAGCAAGGCATCCCAGGAATGTTGGCCAGACGTCAAAGCGATTGCAGCCCCACGATGGCCACGCCGACGAGCCCTTCCCCGGCGATGAGCCCTGCGGCGAGGGGCAGCACGCGGCCCTCCACGGCGGAGGGGCACAGGCGCCGGACGGCCTCCGCGGCCAGTCCTCCCAGGAAGAGCCCGAAGGAGGTCGAGGCGGGCAGCAGACATGCCAAGCCCATGCCCAGGGGGGAAGGCACCCAGCGCCGGGCACGCTCCGGCAGCAGGTGTTCCGCGAGCGTGAGCACCACCGCGCCCAATGCCGCCCACGCTCCGGCCAGGCGCAAGTCCGAGGACAAGCCACTCACGCCCGAGGAGAGCACCTGGGACAGGCTCGCGGTGGTGAAGGCGGCGGCTGCGGGAAAGTGCAGGCCTCCCAGCGCGGAGCGATCCGGCACCAGCAGGTAGAACAGGGGCACGGCGGCCACGGCGCCCACCCCGGTCCCCAGCAGTTGCGCGAGGAATTGGCGCCGGGGATTTGCCCCCAGCAGGTGCCCTGTCTTGAGATCGCTCAGCAGATCCGCCGCGGCGGACGCGGTGTTGACGGTAATGCCGGCGGTCACCAAATTGGCCACGACGTTGCGCGGCAGCAGGGCGCCATAGGTGAGCTGCGTCACCTGCCCCAGCGAGCCCACGGGGGTGACATCCGTCTCGCCCGTCACCCGGCACGAGATGAGGCACAGGAAGAAGGAGAGCACCACCGCGAGCGCGGCATGGGGCACCGGAACGCCAAACCCCGTGAAGGCCAGCCACACGGCGGCGAGGGCGAGCACGGCGATGCCACCCACCAGCCATCGGCGGGGCACCTGCAACGCATCCACCGGCTGTGGCACCGAGCCCCGGAGCGACCGCAATCCTTGCCACGCCCGCTTCAGCGCCCGGGCTTGGAGGGCAAAGCGCAGCAGCGAGCTCGTGGTGAGCGCCGCGGCGCCCGGCCAGAGGCTCCAGGTGAGCAAGTCCTGCAGGCCGCCCCCGGCAGGCAGGAGGCCCGAGGCGAACACGTGCGGCCCCACGAGCCCATGCATGAGCAGCGCCCCCAGGCACAGCGAGGCGGTGATGCGCAGCCCCAGCAGGGCGCCCGCCCCCACGGGCAGAAGGCTCGTCTCCAGCGCGAAGCCCAGCCGCTCCAGGGGCACGCCTCCCAGGGCGCCCGGGAAGGCCAGGGCATACGGAATGCGCTCCAGCGCATCGCGCCCCAGCGTGACAACGCCCGACACCAGCCCGCCGAGGCCCAGCGCGCGCAGGCGGGGCCGCGCCTCATGCCCCGTGGCGTGCAGCGAGCGCACGGTGACGGCGGCGGCGGTGCCCGTGGGGAAGGGCAGTTGCTCCCGGTCCACGAACTGGCGCTTGAAGGGCACGGCGAAGAGCACGCCCAGCGCGGACAGCACGAACGTCCACGGCAACAGCACCCACGCGGGCGGGTGGTGGCCGGTGGTGAGCAGGTACGCGCCCTGCACGGACACCAGGGCGCCCCCGGTGGCATAGCCCGCGGCGGAGGCCACCGCCTGGGCGCAGCACAGCTCCAGCGGGGACAGCGGCCCTCCCGCGAGCCCCGGTGCCAGCCGGCGCAAGGCCCCGTGCGTCGCGAACGCCAGCAGCCCTGCGGTGACGGCCACTCCGAAGGAGGGCCCCACCTTCAGGCCCGCGTACAGGTTGGTGGCGCACATGATGGCGCCCAGCCCACTGCCCAGCAGCACCGCGCGCAGGGTGAGCTGCGGCAGCCGGTCCCCCTGGTACACCTCCCGGAGCCAGTACGCGTCCGCCTCCTCCGGCGTGGCCCCGGGAATGCGCAGCACTGTCAGCGATGCAGGGGTGGGCGCAGGGGAAGGGGACGGCGAGGAGGCCATGGGGCAGGGGCCATCTTGGCCTGAATTCCCCGGCCCCACCTACTCAGCCGTTCGGCTACGGGGGCGGCTGCACCGCCAGGTACACCGTGCTCCAGAGCTGCGCGGCGTTGGACTCATCCACGAAGCGGTCCTCCGCGATGGCCGCCTCGGCGAACGAGGCGTACTGCGCCTAGGAGTGTGTTGAGCTAACGAGCCAGGGGCGTCGGGCGGACGGCTCGGCGCCTGGCTCCTCCACGGGGAGCGAG
>NZ_JAHXBH010000017.1:0-178050 GCF_020103775.1 Allostigmatella hybrida | reverse complement strand
GTCCTCTATTCCCTCGGGAGCGCGCAGGGCGCTCACTTCCTGCTTTCTCTTGTTTTATAGACACCTTGAAAGGGGTGGGCCTAAGGGGTGGGCAGGCCGGGGCCGTGTCGTTCATCCAGTTCTTCGGCTCCGCCTTGCAGGTAACGCCGCACTTCCACTCGCTGGTGCCGGACGGCGTCTTCGTGCAGAGGGAGGGCGGCGTGCGCTTCGAGGCGTTGCCGCCGCCCACGCAAGGTGAGGTGGAGCAGCTGCTGAGGGGGGGCGTCATCGGGTGCTGCGCCTGCTGGAGAAAAGAGGGGCCCTGCCCGCGCAAGGACCCGAGGATGCGCTGCAGGCGTACCAGGCGCCCTCCCTGCAGCAACGGCTGCGCTTGCCGGAGGTAGACGTCCGGCCCCCTCCCCGAAAGCAGCCCCGGTGCGCCTTGCTGGAAGGCTTCTCCCTTCATGCCAATACGCACGCCAAGACAGGCAGGGGCTGGAGCGGCTGTGCCGCGATGGGGCGCGTGGCGCGCTGGCGCTGAGGTTCCACGGCGTCTTTGCTCCAGGCGCGCAACTGCGGCCATTGAATGCTTCGAAAACCCACCTGTTGGCGAGGACGCGACCAGCGGGGACAACGCAGGCAAATGACCGTCGCACGAGGAGCGCCGAGCAAATCATGCATCGGCGCTCCTCGCGTGCCGGTTTCACTTTTCTCCGAAATAGCTGCCAAAGAATTTAACGGGCGACCAAGCCGGAAGGATCGCAGGCAGTTGAGGCGACAGAGCGCTATAGTCCTGCGCACCGAACACTACCTTACCGTTCATGATGGTCAGAACGGAGGTTACGGACTTGATCTGATCCTCAGGCACGTCGAAATAGTCCCTGTCGAGCACAGCAAGGTCCGCTAGGTTTCCGGGGGCGATCACGCCGATTTCGGAATCTGCATTCATGAACCATGCCCCCCCCCTGGTGAACAATTTAAGCGCCTCGGTGCGCGAAAGACGGTTGTTCTTGGCGAGAACCTCGGTTCCGGACACAGACTTGCCGGAAACCATCCAGCTTATACCGACCCATGGGTTAAACGTGGCTGCCCGGAATGCGTCCGTGGTCATGGCCAAAGGAATACCGCTATCCACGAGTGTGCGCAGGCGCGGTGTCTCCAAAGCCTTTTCGCGACTATACGTCTTGATGAAAGCATCGCCGTGCAACGCCATTTTAGCGTCCAGAGCGATGCCGCCGCCCAGCTTTTTCACTCGATCGATATTCTCCGGACTGATCGTTTCAGCGTGTTCCAGGCTCCATCGCAGGCCATCTAGCGGGATGCTCTCGCTCATCTTCTCCAGTGCGTCGAGAAATGGGGAGATGTTCTCGTTATAGCTGATGTGCATGCGGAACGGGATGCGTCGCTGGACCAGCTTCATCACATCCTGCTCGACGAAGCGCCGCATCTTTTCGGGATCGATGATCACCGCCGGACGATCGAAGTTTTCATGATCGTGCACTTCTCCGGACAAAACCTCCCCGGCGCCTCGATATTCATGGCCATGCGGCAAGGCGGGGTGCAGGTTTTGTCCTGGGCTTATCGGCGCTTTTTTCGTGATCGCCTCGACTTCCAGATCCACCATGTTTACGGGCCCGCCGTTGCCGAGCTGCAAATCCACGAAGGGCATGCGCACGTTGAGGCGGTTGTCTCGTGCAAGCACGTCTACCCTCGCCTGGGCCTCAGGGTATGGCCACCTGCCGCCATTATCGATGATTGAGGTCACGCCGAACCGGTTCAGGCCGTGAACACTATAGATCATCGAACTCACTTGTTCGTCGAACGTGGGCTGTGGCACCATGGTTTCGAGGGCGAGAAACAACCAGGTGTAGCCGTGGACCACACCAGTGGGGTTGCCGCGGCCATCCTTCTCGATTTCGATGTCCGGCAACTTCTGGAACCGATCGGTGCCTACGCCGAGTGCTTCCATCGCCCGCTTGTTCAAGAAGGCACGGTTATAGGCATATTGCACGATCATGGGGCGGTTGGGCACCGCCTTGCGCAGTTCATCCAGTGTGGGAAAGCGGTTCTCCTTGAATTGAAAGGGGGACCAGCCTCCGATTACTTTGACCCATTGCCCTTCCGGAGTGCGTGCGGCTTGTTCGCTCAGCATGGTCAACGCACGACGAAGCGTCGGCACGCCATCCCATCGCACATTGTAGTTATACGCCATGTCGTTGAGGACGTGCGTATGTGCATCGACGATGCCGGGGATGATCCGACGCTTGTGCGCGTCAATGACCTGGGTCTTGGAATTTTTCAGGCTGAGAATTTCCGCATCAGAGCCGACGGAATAGATGCGACCCTTCTTGACGGCCAAGCCCGAAGCTTCGGGCTGCGCACGGTCGCCAGTGAAGATCTTTGCGTTGACGACGATCAGATCAGCGCCGGGATCATCCTGCGTCGCTTGTGCCTGAGCCGCGGAGATCGACGAAATCGTCACAAACGCAATGAGTACTTTCCTGATCATTTTTCTCTCCCAAGCTGATTTCAAGAGGTGCGGCCAGAGTGAAAGCTATGCCCGCATCCCGCTCTGAAAACTGATTTGTCGGACGACCCAAGCGCCAGGTGGCCATGACAAAGCAAACAGTGCCATTGCACTCTGGGCTACGGTAGGTCTTCAGATTGCCACACCGTGTCGCAGGACCGGGAACGTCAACAGGTATTGACGAGCTGAGCACTTCGCTGGACGTGGCTGACGTCTGCCGTGTCAGGTCAGCAGCCCGCTATCGGCCATGGAGCCGGTGGGCACCAACACCTTCAGTAGCAGCGCTGCCACAGAGGATGGCAGGGCAAGGTGTCGTTGCGCGAGAAGGGTAGGGTGGCCAGGGCCGGCGTGTACTCCAAGGGGCTGCGCGGCTTCTCCTCACGCTTGGCTCACTGCTTGGGCGGCCCTCCTGGGCACCTCCTCTCCAGCCCTCACCCTCCACATGCCCTCTATCCCGCCTATACGCATACGCTTCCACTTGCTGATCCACGTCTTGCTCATCGTGAAGGGAGCAGGAGGGGTGAGAGCGATTGTGGAGCACCTGGGGTTGCCCCCGGCGAGTGAGCACCTGGCCCCTGAGCGAGGGCCGCCCCAGAGCGCGGGGTGTTGAAGCACAAGCCGCCTCAGCCAGCCAAGAGAGCCAGGCACCTGCCACGCCCCTCCTGGGAGGGCGGCTGGGCTGGGCAGGCGTGTGTCTGCTGGAGATGAAAGGCTTCTGCGCCGGCCGGCGTGCGGTTCATGGGCTCCCCGTCAGCGTCCCTCTCCTCCTGCTCTGCTTCCGCCCCCTACGCCCACGAGGGCGCCTGTCCTTCCTATGCTCCGGAAAGATCGTCGAGCACTGGGATGTATTACAGACGATCCCTTCCAAAGTGGAGAACCTCAACGGAATGTTCTGAATCGATCCGCACAGGTTAGGCGTCAGCGGTCGACGCCCACCGGGTTCGGGGCCTTTCCAAAACACGCGATTAGCATGTCGGTGAGCACCCTCACTTTTCGCGCCGGATGCGGACTTGGCGGCCGAATGACATAAATGCCTGCCAGCGGCGGCGGATAACGTGTCATGACCGGAACGAGCGCACCGGAAGCGACATGGTCTTGGGTGATGCCCTCCGGAAGCCAGGCGATGCCGAGCCCTGCCAAAGCCGCTGCTATCAGCGCCGTACCGTTATCGGCTTTGAAGCGTCCCTGTGGGCGGAGCGTGATGATCTTGTCACCATCTGTGAATTGCCAGGGTTCGGTGCCCTGCATCAGCGCCTGATGGACGACGAGTTCATCTGGCGTCTCCGGAGACCCATGCGCCTTGATGTAATCGGGACTCGCCACAAGTCTCCCATAGATGGGTCCAACATGCCGCGCGATCAGGTTTGAATCCTTCAGATAGCCAATCCGGATCGCGCAATCGAACCCCTCCGCGACGAGATCCACGAAGCGATCGCTATAGGAGGCGTGGATGTGGAGCTGCGGATGGAGTCGCGCCATGTCCGCGATCACCGGAGCCAGGTGCGTTGGCCCGAAGGTCAGCGGCACGGCAACGCGCAGCCGCCCGCGAAGCTCACCGTCGGGCTGGATCAATTCTCGGGCTGCGTCGATCTCGGCGCAGGCGCGCGCCGCATGATCGCGAAACGTGACGCCGGCTTCCGTGAGTGCAGCGCCCCGCGTGGTGCGCGAGAGCAACTGCACGCCGAGTTCCGCTTCGAGCCGGGCAAGCTGACGGCTGACGATTGACTTGGAGACGCCAAGCCGTCGAGCGGCGGACGACACGCCTCCTGCATCGGCCACTTCCACGAATGTCCTGAGCTCTTCGATATCCAATTCGGCGTTCCCCGTTCCGCGACACAGCTTAGCAGGAAGTGGCACTATCGCATCACGGATAGGAACGGCAATAACCCCCTCAGGCAACGTCGCCGTTGGCGCATGTCCCCCGGCCCAACTCACTTACAACGGCAGCAGAGGATGTATTCATGACCTTTCGTAATGGCCTTGCGTCGCTTCTTCGTCCCGAAGATTCGGTCCTCGTTCTGATCGACCACCAGCCTTTCCAGCTCACGAACCTGAACAGCCACGACCCGCACATGGCGGTCAATAATGCGGCAGCTTTGGCAAAGGCCGCCAAGGTCTTCGGCGTCCCGACCATTCTGACCAGCGTCATCGCCGAACGCGGCGGTCTTATCTTCCCGCAGATCACCAACGTCTTCCCGGGTCAGGAGGTGATCGACAGGACCTTGCTCAACACCTGGCAGGACAAGAAGGTGGTCGATGCGGTGAAGGCGACGGGCCGCAAGCAACTGATCATCGCAGGCCTGTATACGGAGATCTGTGTCGCAATGCCGGTGATCCATGCCCTCGGCGAAGGCTGGGATGTGACTGTCATCACCGATGCGTGCGGAGCGGTTTCGGTAGAGGCTCATCAGGTGGCCATCCAGCGCATGATCGCGGCCGGCGCGAACGTGATGACCTGGCTGGCACTTGCGTCTGAATGGCACCGCGACCACGCGCGGACAGAGCACGCTGCCGGCCTCGTCGAACTGCTCAAGGACCATATGGCTGGTAGCGGCATCGCATTCCTGTGGGAGCAGCAGCTGCTCAATACGCCCGTGCCGAAAAGCTAACTGATACCAGGGGACGGCGCGATCGCGAGAATGCCGACTGCTCATCGCAGTTTCGCCGTCCACCCTGCGGGCAAAAGCGATGGTCCAAGCTCGACGCAACGACGTTCACGAACATGGTTGCGCCAGCGCGGGAGGAGGAGCCGAGGAAGGAGGGCACACCCCGTTTGGACTGGGCCGGGCTGCTCAAAAGGACGTTCGCGCTGGAGGTGTTGGCGTCCGTGAAGGGAGCAGGAGGGGTGAGAGCGATTGTGGAGCACCTGGGGTTGCCCCCGGCGAGTGAGCACCTGGCCCCTGAGCGAGGGCCGCCCCAGAGCGCGGGGTGTTGAAGCACAAGCCGCCCCAGCCAGCCAAGAGAGCCAGGCACCTGCCGCGCCCCTCCTGGGAGGGCGGCTGGGGTAGGCGTGTACCCCAACGTGGCTGCGCGGCCTCTCCACCGGCTTGGCACACAGCCCACATGTCCCCCTCTGCGGCCCCCGTCAGCAGCCCTCCTCGGCCCCTCTGCACCAGTCCTCACCCTCAACAGGCCTTCTCTCCGCCCCAGCGGAGTTCCCGCTACGGCGTGCCACGTGCCGCCAGCGCTCTGAGCCGTGGCTCGCCAATCATCGTGAGCATGTCGGTCCTCTCGGCCGTCCAGCCAAGTTCGGCCCGTGACCGGGGGGAGCGTGAGCGGCTCGACGAGGACAGGATCAATGCGCCGAACGGGCCCCATACCCTGGACGCTTCCTCGACCGAGAGGCTCCGGGTCTCACACCGCATATCGCGCGCGACGGCCTCCGCGATCCAGCGGTTCGGGATCTCACCTCCAACGGCGTGGTAGAGCGCGCCAGCCCCTCCTTGGGTGAGCGCCAGCCCATAGAGACGGCACACGTCATCGATGTGGACGTGTGAGTAGCTGGCAAGCCCCTCGCCGACGTAGCAGGCCGCGCCGGTGAGGCCGACCGAGCGATAGACCATCGCCACGTGGCCATGATCGCCCGGCCCCCAGATCAGGGGTGGCCGGAGCACGATGCCTCGTACCCCTCGTGAAGGAGCCGCTCGGACGAGGCGCTCTGTTTCAATGCGGTGCGCCGCCAGTTCCTCGTGTTCGAAGACATCGTCCTCCGCGAAGCTGTTCTGACTCCAGGCACCGGCCGTGCGCTGGAGCATCACCCCGGTGCCCGAGGTGAAGAGGAACGTCTTGCCCGTTCCCACCAGTGCGCCGAGAAGCGACGAAACGGCGCGATACTCGGCTTCGGGGGCAAGCTGCGGAGCGAACACCACGGCGTCGCTTCGTCCCACCGTCTCGACGATGGTCTGGAGTGCACGCTCTGAAGCCAGATCACCGGCAATGGGCTCGATCCCTTCAGCCTGGAGACGCGTGGCGGCCTCTGCCGAGCGCACAAGACCCGAGACCTCGTACCCGCTGGCAGCGAAGTGCCGTGCGAGAGCGCCCCCGACGAAGCCCGCCGCGCCGATGACAGCGATTCTCATCTGCTGTCCCGCTGGCACCGTGTCGTCGTCGCGTCTCCTCACTACATCCGGCGCCACGGCGAGCCGAAGACGCCCGCCGCGCTTGCCTCCCACGAGTCCATCTCACCCGTCCGTGACGCGGCGGCCGAGGTCTGGACGCTCGTGAACGGGGCATCCACCGCCCGCGTCCGGATGAAGGTTCGCTGCTCGTGCAATGCGGGGCACTTGCTCCGTGAGCTTGCTCTTGATGGCCTCGGTGTCGCGTTACTTCCGCACTGGTTCGTCGCCGCCGATCTCCAGAGCCAGCGGCTGCGGCAGATCCTGCCGGGATGGCAGTCGGAGCCGGTCGAGGTGTATGCCCTCTACCGGGCTTTCCACCGCCACGAGCCACGTGTCCGGCTCCTCGTCGAGCATCTGCGCGCTGCGTACGCCGAGAGTGAGCAGAACGCCTGAGTGGAGGCTCGCCGCTCGAGCCAGGCCGTCAGTCCGTTCTTATTTTTGCATCATTTCTCACGCTCACGGCTCACACCCACAGGTTGTGTAAAGCCTCGGCGCACACTCCGTGCACTGCAGATAAGCACTGGATTTTTCCATGATGAATAAACTCGCGGCAGCTGTCCTGGGACTGGGCTTCCTTTGGAGCGGGGGCACGGCCCACGCCTACATCTACAACGAGCGGATGTGCAGCTACGGCGCCACCAGTCCCCTTTGGAATGTCGGCAGCACCATGGTCGTCGACTTCACGGCGGGCGCGACCCTGTCGGCCTCCGGCACCAGCGCCATCCCCGTGGACTTCTACCTGTCCCCTACGAGCACGGTGACGTCCTCCAGCATCTTTCTCAAGACCAGCCTGAAGGCCACCATCACCTCTCCCGGCCCCAACTGCTCGGCCATGGCCCATGACACCCTGAGCCTGCCCGCGACGACGAACGGCTCCTGCTTCGCGCTGGGCAACTATTACCTCATCGCCAAGACGGGGACGTCCCAGCTCGCCTCCTTGCAGGGCATTCAGGCCGTGGGCCACCCGACGATCACCGGCTTCTCGCCCCTGACGGCGCCCGTGGGGGGCCTCGTCACCCTCACGGGGACGAGCTTCGACAGCCAGACCGCCGTCTTCTTCAATGGCGTGGCCGCCGCGCGCTCCATCTTGAACGCGACGACGCTCGTGGCCCAGGTGCCCTCGGGCGCCACGACCGGAAAGATCCGGGTCAGCCGGGCCGACTCGACCACCACCTTCTGCAACCTGCCGCAGACCTCCAGTGCGACCTTCACCGTCGACCCGTATTGCCTGTCGAGCGCCAGCTACAACAGCTACGGCGCCATCGACTACGTGGCCTCGTCCGAGTTCACGAACAACACGATCGGGCTCGGCACCTGCCCCAACTACACCAACAACACCCCGTACGTCGTGTCCGCCACGGCGGGCCAGGTGGGCAAGGAGATCGACATCCAGTTCGGCTCCTGTGGCCAGCCCAACTACGAGAAGCTGTTCAAGATGTACGTGGACTGGAATGGCGACAATGACTTCACGGATCCGGGCGAGTTCCTCATCGACGCGCCGTCCGTCTCCAGTGATGTCCTGTACACCATCACCCTCAACATCCCGACGACGGTGCTGCCGGGCACCAAGCGCATGCGCTTCATCGTCGCCGTCCACGATGACGCCGGGACGAACCCGGAGAGCGTCTTCTCGTGCGGCGCGTACAACTTCGGCGAGACCGAGGACTACCTGCTCAACATTGCCCCTGCCCCCGCCTTCACACCCACCGCTCGCGGCTCGGAGCAGCCCCACGCGGAGCTGACGGTCTCGCGTGGAGAGGAGTCACCCTCGGTGCGGCTCGGAACGGACGCCACCTCCCTCCCGGCCCTGCGCTTCACCCTGCCCGGACAGCCGTAGTCCGGCGGCCCGGCGTGTCGGATCACTCGGTGATGGTGAACCGGACCGGGACGGTGAAGGCCGCGGAGTTGCGGCCCGTCAGCGTCACGTCCGCCTCATAGCTCCCTGGGGGCAGCTCCCCCTGGACGATGATGTGGAAGCGCGAGACCGTCCCCGTCTCCATCCAGACCGGGAAGGCCTGGGGGCACGTGGAGAACACACACGAGAGCCACTCGCCCAGGGCAATGAACGGCGTGGTAATGGCGAGGGGGACCGCCAGGAAGGGGGCCGCGATCCCCGCCTCGCCCACGGTGTCCCAGAGCTGCTCGACGGCCGTCTCCACCTCCCCGAGCGCGACGCGGACCGCCTCCTTGCCGCTGCCGGTGACCTGAAGATCCGAGAGCACCGCCTGACCGCTCAGCGTTTTCTCCCGGAAGATCACCGGGACCAGCCCGCGCTGGTTCTTCTTCAGCGTGAGGGGCGTCGCGTCATAGGACACCTCGAGCTCCGCCGGAATGAGCAATCCCGGCTCCGTCACGGCCTGGGTGAGCCGGAAGGTGTCCGCGCTCCGCACGGTACCGGGCTGGACGGTGATCTTCGCCTCGAGCCCCATCACCGCGCTGGGCAGCGGTGGGGCAGTGGCCAGCGCGGGCGAGGTGAGCGAGCCCGCGCTCACCTTGCCTCCGAGTGCGAACCCGTCGTACTCGAGCGTGCTCGACGTCACCTCGAGGCGGGAGGCGCCGTCCCAATACATCTGTCTCGCGGAGGTGATCGTCACGCTCCCAGGGAGGGCGGTATGACCCGTGGCAGTGACCAGGACTCCGCGGGTGAAGCCTGAGAGGCTCAGGTTCCTGGGAGACACGCTCGCGGCGTCCGAGAAGAACAGGGCACTCTTCGCGTCACTCCAGTTCTCGGGGAAGGTGACTTGGGGCTTGGTGCCACCGGTGACAGATGCGGTGCTCAGCTCGACGGCGGGCGAGGCGGTGCCGTCCTCCAGGTGGGTGCGCGTGGCGACGGCTCCAATCTCCACCTGCCCCAGCGAACCGCCGGCGATATGGATTCGCTGGCCTTCCAGCACGAGGAGCCCCGTCTCGGCTCCGACCTGGGCGTCCGCGAAGAAGAGGTAGTGCTTGTTGTCCGGGAAGAGGGGCCCTGTGGCGAAAACGCCGGAGTCGACCTGCACCCGCCCCTTTCCGCTGATGTGGATGGGGTTGCCGGAGAGCTCGAAGGTGGCCGGCACGCCGCGGGGGCGCCCCGCCTTCTCGGCCGTCCAGCGGGCGCGGCGTTGCTCGAGCGTCTCGGGGGGCTGGTTCTCATCGTCCGGCCCGGCTCCCACAGCGGGGCCGGAGGAATCACCACACCCCAGTGAGCTCAGGAGGGTGAGCACGGCACATACCGATGCCAGGGATCTGCTCAGGTTTCGCATGAACGCTCCATCACGGCCGGCCCACGGTTGACCAGTGTATTGTCCGTGGGCTGACGTTCTGGATCATGCCGCAGTGCGCAGGCCCCCCGCCAGGCGCTCATGGGACTGGCCAACAGTAAACTTCCGGGGTGTGAAGCCGGTCTTGATGACTCCTGGAACGGAAGTGGGCCCATGGCGCGTGCTGGAGCAGCGCGGCCAGGGCTCCTACGGCGCCGTCTATCGTGTCGAGAAGGGAGGGCACCCGGAGGAGGGACCCTTCGCATTGAAGCTGGCGCTCCACGTGAACGATCCGCGTTTCGAACGCGAGGGGGAGCTGCTCTCCCGTCTCCAACACGCAGGCATTCCCCGGCTGGTGGAGCGGGGCACCTGGGAAGTGCAGGGAGGAGGGGGCTTCCCCTTCATCGTCATGGAGTGGGTGGAGGGAGTACCCCTCTACGAGTGGGCTGCGCAGCACCCGCTGACCTCGCGCCAGGCCTTGAAGTTCCTGGCGCAGGTGGCTTCCGCGTTGGCGGCCACACACGAAGCGGAAGGCGTTCACCGGGACGTCAAGGGTGACAATATTTTGGTGCGGACGTGTGATTCCGGGGCCGTGCTGATGGACTTCGGCTCGGCGTATTACCGAAGGGCCCGGGTGCTCACGCACCAGTTTCCGCCGCCAGGAACGCCCGAGTATCAGAGCCCCGAATGCCAGCGCTTCCAGTGGGAAGCCCGGCATCAGCCGTCGGCCCGCTATGAGGCTCAGCCCTCCGATGACCTGTACGCCCTGGGAGTGACGGCGTACCGGCTTGTCACGGGCAGGTATCCACCGGCCTTGGACATGAAGGTGACAGAAAAGGGGGTCGAGTTCTTTCAGCCGCCGTGGCTACCCCCCGAGACCTTGGTCTCCGTGTGCCCGGAATTGGCGGAGATCATCCAGCAACTGCTCAGCGACGAGCCCTCCGCGCGGGGCAGCACCTAGGAAGTGGCCGAGGTGCTGGAGTACCGTGCAAAGACTGCCGGACCTCGTGCGGACCTCCGCATCACCCCGTTGTCCGCTCAAGCAAGCCCTGGCCAGTTACTCCCGCCGCAATCATCTTGGGCGGAGGCCCCGTGGCTGGCGATGGCTGCGCTGGTGTACCTGTTGATCGGGGCATGGTGGATGAAAGAGGGACACGTGCCTGCGCCCGAGAAGGTTCAGCACGCGCAGACCCATGAACAAAGGGACGGTGGAACGGTAGGCCTCGGGGAGCAGGTGCTTGCCAGTCCTCCAGAGGCGCGCCCACATGAGCCGGGAATGAGTGGGATCGCTCTCGACATCCCCAAGAAGCCGCTGCCTGGGCAGCGGCGTCCTCCTTGTGAAAAATACACGGTGGAGATCCATGGGGGATGCTGGGCACAGGTGAGCGGTGCGGTATCGCCATGCAGTGCCAGTATGTATGAATGGAAAAAGGCGTGTTACCTGCCCCATATCGATCCCAGGAGGCCTTCGACCTCAGCTGCCCCGTAAAGGCCCTTGAATCGTGGGTTCAGTGCGCTGCGCGTCCGCCTATTTTCGGAAAACGCTCGTAGGCCCGAAGGAGTGCCGCGAGGTGCGCTGGGTTGTCGAGTTCAAGGGGGGCGTCCGTGAGCCGGACAACCCACCCACCCGTTGCGGTGCGTCGTGACTGCGAGAGCAGGTCCGCGTCGCGTGCTGGCTCTGGGAAGCCGATGGCCCGTGCGGCATTGGCAGACCAGTAGTTCAGCCATCCCAAGCGATGAGGAATCTCAGGCGAGCGGATATCTTTCCCTTGCTTGAGCGGTGGGAGTCCTCTGGGAGGGCTCGGCACCCCCTCCAACGTGCGGCTCGCTTGCCTCACAATGTCTAGGGCCGCGGCAAAGGGTGTGGCTTGCCCCCACAGCGCTTGCGCGCCCTCTGCGATTGCCTCCAGCATCTCCGCTGCTGCCGCAATGACAGCCGGTTCCAGTGGCAGGTCTGCATGGATGTCGAGCATCGGCTGACCGCCGGGGCCATATGTGGCCGGTATCTCCAATGCGGCCATCGTGACCGGGTAACTCTCGTCGTTATTGCAGACGAAGGGAAGACTGCGAGTCCTTCGTGCATGGGCGAACCATTCATCACGTTGCGGAAGGTGGATGAGCTTTTTGTCCTCTGAGACGGTCCAGTCAAGGCGCATGCCTGAGAGCGCCTGCTCCAACCCATGGACGGCACCGACAAGGCGAGCATCGTCACCCACATGAACGGGTGTATAAACTTTGATGCCCAGAACGTTTCGAATCACCGGCATTTCAGCACCAGGGCATGAGGACGATAATGAGATCGGGCGTCAAGCTCTCCAGCATGTCTTTGTGCTCTTGCGTCCGAACTCCAATGACAAACTGGTAGCCGCAGGCCTCTGCGAGTTCGCGCTCTCGCAGTCCTTCCGCCACCTGTTTTCCGAGTTCAATCCGCTGAATGTAAGCGTTGTACGTCTCGATGTCGGTAGTTTTGACTTCCCAGAGTGTTCGTGTGGTCAGTTGCAGGGCGTCGAAGCGCTTCCCATTGACGAGCACATCCCAGCCCGGGAAGCTGTTCTGCGGAACCCTGTCGGCGCACGTATTGTGCAGTTCATCTCCGCCCAGGTGAGGCACGCGCTGAGGCGTACACTTCGGGTTGCGCTCTCGCTCAACGGAAGAGGGTGGCAAGGGGGGCCAATTCTGGCCTGAGGGCTGCGGCTTGGGTCTTCGTTTCGGCAGGGCTGCTGTTGAGGAAGGCTCTGTTTGGAGCACAGGCCTCTCGTCATCAGGACGGACCCCGCTCAACTCATGCGTATCCAGAGCTTCCTGGATGGCGACGGCGACCACCACCGCGCCCGTGAGAATGACGGCGCCCACAACGATCTCCGGTGCCGCCAGAATACAGACGCCGATTCCTACGGCCGCCGCCCCCGCGGAGGCGACGGCGCATCGTCTGGTGGGGTCTCGAAACCGGACCTTCTCGCGGTCGAGTTCCTGAAAGCACCGGTCCACCAGCACGGGCCAGGGGTGGGAAGCCTCCTGGACCACGCACCGTCCCTCGTCTTTCCAAGGCAGCGCCGCCGCTCTCTGGAGGTTGGCGATCCGCTGGCTCCGGGCCACTGGCTTTTTCGGGCCTGGCGTCGGAGCAGCGCAGGCAGAGAGGAAGAGCAGAAGCGCGGCGTAAGTTCGGAGACGCATGACCCTGTCCGTTCAATCAAGCCAGGAGGCTGGAGGTCAAGGACGGCCTGCGCTGCTGGCCCAGTCCGGGTTCAGCAGCAGTCGCACGGGTGAACCCACGTCCGGCACGGCCTGCGCCCCACTTCCGGCAGCCACCTCACGAGGCGGGGCGTGGCCCGTTACTTCCCACCGCAGCTCGTGATGAAGGTCTCCGGCCGCTTGCAGGTGGCACTCCCCTTCACCTGGGTGAACACTGGGGCGCAGCTGGCCGAGGCGGGGGTCTTCCCGGGGGACGTGGAGAGCACGGACAGTGTGGGGATGCCAGCCGGGAGGCTCTCGCTGTTGGAGTCCGGGGTGTGCCCGATGATGCGGCGCACGTGCGACAGGCTCTGCCGGTACCATCCCAGGAAAGGCCGGTAGGCCGGGCCCGCGTAGTGGCTGTCGGCGATCATCGGCGTGTCGTCGGGGGGCGGCTTGCCCTGGTTGTAGCGCTCGAAGTCCGCGCCCAGGAGGAGGGTGCGGTCCGGGTTGCTGGCGAGCTGGCCATAGGTCATGCCTGTCCAGACCACCACGTGGGTGATGTTCGTGTTCGGTGCCTTGCCCTGTCCTCCCTGGGCATTGCCCATGATGTAGAGCAGGTCCCCAGGCAGCAGGTCTTTCTGGTGCGCGGCGAAGGTGTTCGCGTTGATGTCGAGCAGCACCCCGGCCATGCCCTGCTCACACGCCTGCATGTCGATCTGGCTGGGGAGCTGATCGAGAGGCACCCCGAGGGCGAAGCTATAGAGGAAGGTGGTGAAGTTCGAGCAATCGAAGCCTTGCTGCTTCACCTGCTCGTCCGGAAACGGCTGGCCTGGCGGGGCCTGGGTGCCGCCGGTGTTGCGGTTCGAGGTACAGGTCGTGGGAGAAGTGTCCTTCATCCGCTGCGGTTTCGCAGGCGGCAGCCAGGTGGGCACGTGGTGATGGCAGTAATTGAACTGCTGGCGGATGATGAAATCCACGGCGGCCAGAATGCGCTGCCGCTGCCAGCCCGGCTCCCGTACCGGGCACTGGGTGCCAGGGGCCACGTCGGGTACCCCGTAGAGGTACATGGAAGGCCCCCAGGTCCCCACCTGGGAGGAATTCACAGAGGAGGACAGATTCAGGCGGCAGGAGAGATCGGACTGCAAGGCTTCCGGACTGCCACACTGCGGACCGGAGATGGCGCAGGAGACCTGGGCGGTGCCCTTCGGAGGCGCTGCCCCGCCACGCGCGCTGACCAGGAGTGCCGCGGCCAGGACGCCTTGGCCATACCGTTTCCAATGGGACGTATTCATGGTGAGTTCCTTCCCGAAGAAAAAGAGGGTGTCAGGGGACGAGGCGCGTCAGTGGGTGCCGCCCGCCTGGGAGAGCTGGCTGTCGAAGGCGATGAACAGGCCGCTGTAGGTGCCGTCACCGTTGGAGACGATCAGCGCGCCATCCTGGTAGCGGCTCGGATGGGTGACGCCCTGGGTCATGTGCACCTCGTCGATCCCGGCCGTCCCGTCCGGGTCCGAATACCCGCGGCCGAAGACATAGAGGGTCCCGTTGCCCCCCACCTTCGCGGACTGGATGAGGGCTTCCACCATCTCCACCAGGCTCACCTCGCCGGGCGAGTCGCTCGGGGCCGACTCATCGAGGAGCTGCATCTGGTTCAGGTCGAAGAGGTCGCTGAAGCACACCCCCTGGTCGAGCGGGGTGAAGCTCTTGGAGGTGTTCCGGATCAGCTTCAGCACCGATTCGTCCGTCAGCGGGTCGAGCCGCAGGTAGCGCAGGTTGGGGTCCCCGAGCTTGGAGCGGATGTTGATGTTGCACTGGATCGTCCTGGGCTGGCCGACGTCGAGCGACAGGTTGAAGTGCTCAGAGTTCGAGCGCGCCCCCGAGGTGTCACCCGGCTGGCGGTCGTTGATGACGCCACCCGCCACGTCGATCTCCGGGGGAGAGAAGGCTTCGACGACGTTTCCGATGGCGAGGGAGTAGGTGTAGTGGCTGCTCATGATGGGCTCCTGGGCGTGAGGGCTGGAGTGCGACGGCCTTGAGGAGTACCAAGCGCATGCGTTGCTCACTGTGAGCCCGCTCACCCGAAACCTGTGAATGGGAAGACACCCCTTCAGGAAGCGCGAAAGAGAGCCCATGGGGTGGCAGGGCGCTTGCTATCCTGAGCATTCATGGCCACGAAACTTCGATGTCTCGCGCTGATGCTGGTGACGTTGGGTGGGGCCGGGTCATGCCGTGCCCATCAGGAAGACGGCATCCCGGCCGCCATGGCCTGCGTGGATGATGCGTGGGAGGACGACGACACGCTGGAGCAGGGGAAGGCCACCCCCCCTCTCTCCCACATCTACAACCACGGGCCCTTGGTGCTGGAGGGAAGGGTGGCGTGCCCTGGCGACGCGGACTGGATTCAGGCCTGGGTGGACTGCTGTCACCCTGCCGGTGCCGTCGTGCGCTGGGATGCTTCACGGGGACCGCTGGAGGTGGAGCTCCTGGATTCCAGTGGCCAGCCCATCCCGCTGAGCGAACCCGGAGACACCGTCCAACGCCAACCGGGTGAGATCCGCCTGCTTCGGGCCGAGCTTCAAAACGTCTTCTTCGTCCGGGTTCGTGCCGGGGGCGCGGCAGCGGTGCCGTACACCGTCAGCCTGATCGCGCCCGTGTTCGTCCATCGGAGGCCTGAGGACCTCTTCGAGCCCTCGGCAGCCTGCGCTCTGGCTCAAGGGCGCAGAGGGGGCCCCGTCGGGTGCCTGTGAGCCCTTGCGAGCGGCCCGCTTTGCAGGGGAGGGGAGCGTCATCAAGGTTGGTGTGAGGGCCCGTCCTCAAGAGGTGGGTGTCATGTCGAATCCCCGGCTGCCTTCTCCCCGTACCATCGCGGACGCGCTGCTTGCCGGAGACAACGCGGCCGTTTTCGATGCCGCGAGCCGCTACATGAGCTTTGGAGGTGCCCCGTTCCTCGTGGATGCGCTTGCCTGTCCCGTCATGGAGGAGGTGGGGGCGCGCTGGCATGCTGGCACTGCATCCGTGGCGGACGAACACGCCGCCTCGGAGCTGTTGCGTGAGCTTTTCTCAACCCTGCTGCCTGGCCTGGCGTGGCATCAGGGGGGCCCCAAGGCCGTCGTCACCTGCGCTCCCGGCGAGCAGCACCTTCTGGGGGCCAAGCTCATTTCCCAGGTCTTGGCGCTCGACGGCTGGCACGTGCGGTTTCTCGGCGCGGACACCCCTGCCAAGGACCTCGCCCTGTTCGTCGTCCGCGAGCACCCGGTCCTCGTGGGGCTCTCGGTCACCATGGCCGACCACGTTCCCGCCGCGCACACCGCGCTCGCGTTGATACACCGCAGGGCACCCGATGTCCGTCTCGTGGCGGGCGGGAGCGCGGCATGGGCGCTGAGGCCTGCCGGGCGAGAGGCGTGGACCGTGCTCTCCTCCACCCAGGAGCTCTTGTGGCTGACGCGCGGCGGCACTGGCGAACACATCGGCCTCCGCTAACCGGAGGCTCATCCCCCGGAGGGGAGGTGAGACGCCTCTCCGAGGGAGGGCCGCTGCGGCTGAGAATCCATCGGCAGGACCACGATGAAGGTCGAGCCCTTCCCTGGCTGACTGCGCACGACGATGGTCCCCCCGTGGGCCTCGACGATCTGCCGCGCGACATACAACCCAAGCCCCATTCCCCCGTAGCGCTTGGGAGAGACCGCCCGCTCGAAGCGCTCGAAGATGCGGCTTGTGTCCGCGGGCACCAGGCCGATCCCCTGGTCCTGGACGAACAGGCGCGCGACCCCCTGCTTCTCTTCCACGGACACGTCGATGGGATGCCCGGCCCCGTACTTGATTGCATTCGAGATGAGACTGGAGAGCACCTGCTCCAGCCTCAGCCGGTCCCACACGCCTCGAACCTGGCCAGGGGTATGGGCTTCCAGCTGGCACCCCGCTCCCTCCGCCTCTTCCTGGAAGCGGTCCGTCACCTCGGTGGCCAGTGCGGACAGATCCATGTCCTCCAGCAACAGGCCCAGCCGTCCGGTCGCGATGCGCGACACATCCAGCAGGCGGTCCACGAGCTGGATCAGGCGCTGCACCTGGGCCGTGGACCTTTCGAGGTGCCGCATCACCCGGGGGTCGTCGAACCCGGCCGCCACCACGCTGCGGCGGAGCGTCTCCAGCTGTAGCTTCAGGGGGGTCAGGGGCGTGCGAAGCTCGTGGGCGGCAATGGAGAGAAATTCGTCCCGTGATTTGACCCCCTCGCGCTCCTTCTGGAGCAGCGGCTCGAGTTCGCGTGTGGCCCGGAGCTCCACCTGGGCCATCACACAGGCCGCGAGATCCTTGAGGATGCTCGCCTCGCGGTCCGTCCAGCGGCGCGGGACTGTATCCAGAACGCAGAGTGTCCCCACGGCATGGCCGCCGGAGCCGATGAGCGGAGCGCCTGCATAGGCAATCGCTCCCAAGGTCCCCAGGGCCAGGCACTCGCGGAGCAGGGGGTGCTGACGGGTGTCCTCCACCAGCAAGGGCGCCCCCCCGGCCATCGTGTGTTGACACACCGTGTGCGACAGCGGCATCGCGCGTTGTCGCAGCCACGGCTCGGGCAGGCCAAGACAGCTCTTACAGAACAGGCGCTCTTCAGCCAGAAAGTTCACCATCCCCATGGGGGCGTGGAGACAGTGGCACGCCAGCCGGGTGAGGCGGTCGAACGCCTCCTCCGTTGGGCTGTCCATGAGCCCCGTCTGGCGAGGATCCTCCAGGCGTTCCTGCGAGCGGAAGAGGTTCTGCTCGTTGGCGCTCTCACCCATGGCCAGTCCTCTGGCTGCACACCCTTGCACCGCGCTTGACCGAATGGGGTGCGCCGTCCTTTATGTTAGGCATGCGCAGACACTGGCGCGCAGGCGAGGAGCAGGCAGCCACGGGCTTCGCTGCCTCTCAGTGAATAGGCGCGAAACTACCGGTCGCCCGTCCAGTTGTTCCCGCCGCCGTCCTTGAACGAGAACGTCCCGGTGGAGACCTCGTCCTTCAAGAACAGGTTGCCGGCGTTTGCCCGGGCGCCACCGATGCTCGAGTTCTTGAGGGTGATCGAACCCGTGGTGGGCATCTTCCCGCTGAGCGGGCTGGGCGGGGCCTTGTGCGAGTCATTGGCCACGATGCCAACATCGCCGGACTGCTCCAGGGTGATGTGGACGCCGTCGAACTCGGTGTCCTCGATCCGCTGCCCTTGCGTGGTCTGAACCAGGACCCCGTAGTGAACCGGGTCGATGATGTCGACGTCCTTCAGACGGATGCCCTGGAAGCGGATGGGGGAGTACGGCTCGGCCGGGGAGTAGGGGTTGGCGGCGAACAGCCAGACCGCGCCCCACTTCAGCCGCTTGGCCTCGTCTCCGTGCACGCCGTCGTCGTCCCACCACATGCGGCCTCCGCAGCGCTCCACCGTCATGTTCTCCACGGTGGTGAGCCCGGCGAACTCGTGCTGGGGCGCGAACTCGTTGTCCACGGTGATGCCCGGGTAGCGCAGGGTGTCGTAGACCACCGAGTCCTTGATGACGTTGTCGTGGCCGCCGTAGACCGCGAAGCCTGCGGCCCGCCAGATGAGGCCCGCCGTGCAGCGCTCGATGACGTTGCCCTGGTTGGGGCCCTCGGGCTGCTTGACCCAGGGCGTGCTGCCAATGGGCGCCTTGTCCCAGGTGATGGCGGACCACATGGCGAAGGCGTCATCGCCGGTGTTTCGCGCCGTGGAGTTCACGATGCGCGAGTGGGTGGTGCCGTTGCAGAGGTTGATGCCGTCCGCCAGGGTGTTGCGGAACCGGCAGTCCTCCCACAGCAGGTTGTTGCCGCCCTCGACCCAGCCGCCCACGATCATCCGCTCGATCCAGAGCCGCTTGAAGGACGCGTTGTTGTGCATGTAGCGGTCGAAGGCGCGGCCGATCCCGTCGTAACTGTCCCACGGCCAGTTGCCGATGGCCGCCGCCTCCTTGTTGTAGCGGGCCGCCCGGTTGCGCCAGCTTCCGAAGATGGCGAAGTCCTGGAAGGTGATGTTGTCGCCGCTCAGGCGGAACCCGAACTCGTAGTTGTAGCCCACCTGCTCGGGGGGAGGCGGCACGACGCGCGTGTGCCACATGCCGGCGCCCTGAACGGTCAGGCCGGCGGGAACGTAGACCTTGGGGCGCGCCGGATCCTCGTGCGCCATCACGTAATCGCCCGGTGGGAGGAAGATGCCAGGCTTGCCGCCGTTCACGGCATCCTGGAGGGCCCGCACCACCGCGGCTTCGGTGCGCTCGCTCACGACGACGTAGTCCGCCGGGGCGGGGAGGGGCGCCGGCACGAGCTCCAGGTCCATGAAGTCGAGGGTGACGGGGAGGGCCGCGGAGGCATCCGGCGAGACGAGCTTCACCACATCGCCCTTGCGGATGGTGGCCTGGCCGTCGGCCGCCAGCAGCACGTGCGCCTCGTCGTAGATGTGGTGCGTGGAGCTCCAGGGCAGCTGCAGGCCAAAACCCACGTCGTTGGGGCTCGGGGTCTGGGGGAGCTCGTCCACCTGCTGGCGTGGCAGGGCGTTGTGCGTCTCGGTGTTGTTCGGGCCGGTATAGAGCCAGGCGAAGTCCGAGTTCACCGTGAGCGTGGCCACCTTCGCGTCATTCACGTAGACATCCAGGTGGGCCTCCTTCTCGTCCGGCACGCTGTAGCGCACCACGACGGCGTTGGCCTCCACGCGGCTCGTCCACGTGACGGCGGCGGTGGGGCCATGCAGGGTCACCGCCTTGCGGCCCGAGGCTTCGCCGGAGAGCGTTCCTTCCAGCCACGGGCCGCTGGTGGTCTGCTCGAGGGTGGCGCCACCGGAGTAATCGCCCGCCTCGGCTTCGTACTCGTCCCAGGGGACGGTGGCGCCGCGGGGGACGGGGGAGCCGCTGGGGGGGGCGCTGGGGTCATCGCTGCAAGCCGCGAGCAGAAGGCACACGCAGGCCGATACGAAGATCGGACGAATCATCGTTTGCTGGCTCCTATACTTCGAAACAGGAAGTCTCGAAGTATAGGAGGAGTGCGCGCTCAGGAGCAGTCGGATTCGCGCGCGCCGATGTCCGGCCCCCGGCCACAGTAGGTAGCGCCCACGGTCTGGCCCGCGTCCCGTGCCGGAGACGTGGCGGAGAGCCAGAAGTCCTCGGGGGCTCCGCTCAGGAACGCGGGGTTCTTGTCCAGGGAGTGCGCGTCCCAGCCGGTGGCCGAGCGCCAGGCGGCGAGGTTCAGGTAGCTGCCGTCCTTGCGCAACACGGCCGCGCCCTTGAGCGAGGCGTACAGGTTGCCATCGAAGGAGGTGTCCTGGAGGGTGGTGCCCAGCCGCACCGCCGCGCCCGAGCACGCGCCGAGGATGTTGTTGCGCACCCGCACGCCCTGGCTGGGCCCGCTCACGCCGTTGCCCACGATGAGGCCGTAGGCGGGCATGTTCCACACGGTGTTGTGGTCCACCTTCACGTCGATGGCCGTGTCCACGCGGATGCCCGAGCCGTCGTTGCCGTCCGCGTTGTAGCCGTCGAACACGCGGTTGCGCCGCAGCACGATGCGGGTGGGGGGCGCGCCCTCGCGGATGCCGCCGATCTGGATGCCCCGGCCGTTGCCGCGCACCTCGTTGTCCTCCAGCGTGACGTCGAGCGCGGACAGGTGCACCACCACGCCCTCTCCCGCCGAGGAGGGGGTGCGGAGGTGGCCCCAGATGCGGTTGCCCCGGAGCGTCACGCGGGTGCACGTCTTGATGTCCACGCCGTTCTCCCGGTTCTCGTGCAAGTCATTGTCCTCGACGAGCAGGTTGTCGAAGGGCGTGCCCGGTTCGGTGGAGCCGCCCTCGGGCCCCAGGCACTGCACCCCGTCCCCGGAGTTGTGGTGGATGTCGTTGGCGCGGACGATGACGTTCTTGGAGTTGGTCTGCACACAGACGCCGTGGCTGTCATCATCGCCCGCGCGCCGGAAGTTGCTGATGCTGTTGCCCTCGATGAGCACATCATGGGCCTGCTGGGCGACGTAAGCGCCCGCGCCATCGGTGCCATTCTTGAGCGTGCTGGCGCGCAGGATGCCGTGGTGCGCGCCCACGCCGCGCCAGATGGCCGCGAAGGCCTTGTCTCCCACCGCGTCGAGGGTGAGCCCCTCGACGTGCCAGTACGCCCCGCGCACGTCCAGCAGGGCCGTGCGGCTGCCCGTGCCGCCCTTGAAGATGGGGCTGGCGCCCGGCGCGGCCTTGAGCGTGAGGGGGGCGCTGGCCGAGCCGCCCTTCTCCTCGAGCCGCAGCCGCTCGGAGTAGGTGCCGGACTTGAGGAAGATGGCCTCACCGGGCTTCACCTGCGACAGCGCCTTGGCCACGGTCCGGAAGGGGGCCACCTCCGTGCCCGCGGCGGTGTCCTGGCCCGAAGGGGAGACCCAGAGGATGCGGGAGAATGCCGGCGTGGCCGCGACGGCGGACCGGGCGTGCTCCGGGGCGAAGCGCTGCTCATCGGCCGCAGCAAGAACACCGGCCGAGGAAACCAAAACACCCACCAGGGCCATGGGCGAAATGGCCTTCAGCAAAGGACTCCGACGCATCCACACTCCTTGAGTGAGCCCCGCTTGGGGCGGGGGACAGGGGATGGGGCGCCGGACAGTTGGTTGGCGGAGATCATTCCTCCTGCCCGCCGCATCGGCCGCTTGGCCGTTCGCGGTAGGAGCGGGCAGAAGGTGTCATTTCAGAGGCTTGGCGGAAGCTTGCTGCTCTGCGCAGACGGCCGCAGGGAGGGGCCTTGGCCCCTCGGACGCCGTCCGGAATGCGTCTTACGGGCAGTACTCCATGTCCGAGCGGCACACCCCGTCGCCGCAGCGGCACGATCTGCCGCCGGGGCAGTTGTTACAGGGATCGTACGGGTCCGGGTCTGGCGGCGGGGGGCACGCCCAATACACGTACTTGCCGGCCGTCCTGCTGGGGGTGGACCCGCAGGTGGTCCGGTTTCCATTGCTGTCGATGACCATGGGCCACGCATTCACCTGGAAGTAATGCGTGCCGCAGGGGATCCCCATGGTGCTGAAATACCAGGCGCCCGCGTTGCCGGGGCGCTCGTCGAAGGCGTACCGGATGCCATCGACGTAGTAGTCCAGCCGCACCGCGTTGGAGAACTGGGACACCGCCCAGTAGCCCACACCCGAGACCTCGTTCATGTACATGGTGGCGTCCGAGAGGGTCAGGCTGCTGACGCTCAGGCCCGCGCACAGGGACGATTCTTGAGTGCCCAGGGACTCCTCGGCCGAAGCCGCGTCTGCTTCGAGGTGAGTGCCACCACAGGCCACGAGCAGCGCTCCGGACATCAATGCCCAGAGCGAGGTGCAGATCGATTTTCGAAGCATTTCAGCTCCTTTGCGAGTTCAGCGGAGAACAATCATATACTGTTTTTCCGGTATTTCAAGATTGGCATTCGGCCTGCGTGTGCCGGATTTCTGGATAGGGTGAGGGCATGCCGCGCCCCCCCGTGTCCGCTGAACGCCCGCGCCGTTTCCATGCTGAGCCGCTGGTCCACATCCTGCGCTACCTGGAGGCGGCGCTGGGTTCGGGCCCCGTGTCCATCGAGGTGCCGGATCCGGATCTGGGGCCGGGGCGCTACGCCGGAGAGCGGGTGGGGCCCGAGGGCGGTTGGGTTCACCGGCCGCTGCGGAATTGGTGTGATTTGGCCGAAGGGTTGTCCTGCCGTCTGCGCACGCCCCGCGCGGCCGGGGACACGCACGTGGTGTTCACCTTCGAGCCCCTGGGGGCCGAGGCGCCGTGGCACGCGGGCAGCGGGGAGGCGGCGCGCTCGGGGCCTCCCGAGGAACGGTATGGCGCCGCCTCCGCCTTCGCCCGGGTGCGGAAGTTCGAGGACGCGGGCTTCCTGCTGCCGTGGCGGGAGGCGGCGGGCCGGCTGAGATTGCCTCCGGGGGCGCGGGTGCTGGACCTGGGGGTCAACCGGGGGGATGAGCTGGCCGCGTTCGAGTGGGCGACGGGGGCACAAGAGCTCCGCTTCGTTGGCGTGGACCACAGTGCCAGCGCGCTTGCCGAGGCCCGGGGGGCCTTTCCGGACGCGCGCCATTCGTTCGTGCAGGCGGACTTGAATGCGCTCCCAGCGGGGTTGGGCCGCTTCGATGCGGTGGTGTCCGTGGGCACACTGCAAAGCCCGGGCGTGGACGACCGGGCCCTGTTGCGAAGGCTCGTGCAGGAGCACCTGGAGCCCCGGGCCGCGATGGTGCTGGGCTTTCCCAACTCCCGCTTCCGGGATGGAGAGGCCCTGTATGGCGCGCGCGTGCGCAACCTGACCGAGCCGGACCTGTCGCTGCTGGTGAAGGATCTGTCCTTCTACCGCCGCTACCTGCACCAGCACGGCTTCCGCACGTTCCTGGGCGGAAAGTACGACCTGCTCCTCACGGCGGTCCGCGGACAGCCGTCAGATGCCCAGGACGAGGCGGAGCCGTCCCAGGACTGAGGGGTCACGCACGGGGCTCCTCTTCGAAGCGCATCGTGCCGTCCGGCGCCACGGAACACGCCCGGACGGCGGTCACGGCGGAGACGGCCAGGGGCGCATAGAGGTGCGGGAACAGATCGCCACCGCGAGACGGCTCCCAGCGCAGGGCGTCGCCCAGGCCTTCGAGTGGGACCGTCAGCAGGAGAAGGTTGCCGCGGCCTGCGTAGTGGCGCCGGGCGGTCTCGGCCAGTTGAAGGGCGGTCGACATGTGGATGTAGCCATCGGCCCGGTCCACCGCCGAGCCGGTGTAGACGCCCTGGGCCCGGGCGGCCTCCCATTCGCTGGCGTCAACGAGTTTGAAGGCTTCGGTGGGCCGGGTCATGTGCCGGCCCTCCGTGCGGGGAAGAGGCATTCGTGCATCCGGTCACCCTACTGGACCAGGGGGTTCATTGGACTTGGGTCCAGGGGGCCGGCATGTCTGGCGGCACGCCGCACAGGCGGATTCTCCGGCCGTCTGTGCATTGAGTGTCCGATACCTACCATGAGGGAGTTCCAACCATCGGGAGAACACGTGATGAGACACTTCAAGGCGGCGGTCGTTGGCTCGTTGGCGGCGGCACTTCTCTGGGCTCCGGTTTCCCTGGCCCAGTCCACGTCATCTCCCTCGACCGCAACGGGGGGCACGGACACGGCTCAATCCGGGAGCGTGACGGGCACTTCCGGGCAGGGCGGCTCGGGCTCCGCGGGGGATTTCGGGAACTCGGGGACGAATGCGGGGGCCAGCGACTCGGGCGTGATGGGAACGGGCGGTTCAGGCAGTGCCGGGAGCGTGGGCGGCCAGGACAGCACGGGGACCGGGAATAACAGCGTGGGCACCGGCGGCAGCAGCACGGGCACGGGAGGGAGCGACCTGGGGAGCACCGGCACGGGTGGCACCGGAACGGGCAGCGATCTGGGCAACACCGGCACGGGCGGAGCGGGAACGGGCACCGGCCTGGACAGCACGGGCAGCGATCTGGGCAACACCGGCACGGGTGGGGCGGGAACGGGCACCGGCCTGGACAGCACGGGCAGCGACCTGGGCAACACCGGCGCGGGGGATGACCTGGGCGGCACCGGCGGGGCCGGCACGATCGGCACGGGCACCGGCGGCGATCTGGGGAGCACCAGCACGGAAGGCGACCTGAGCGGCACCGGGACGGGCTCGAACACCGCCACGGATCCTGGCACGGGAAGCGGGACCAGCACGGGGAACCTGGGCGGCAGCACGGGCCGCTAGGGTTGAAGCCTGCGCCCACCCCGGGCCGCTGACCCGGGCGCGGCTCAGGCCCGGCGCAGCGTGATGACCGCGAGCTCCGCCGGCGCGCCCAGCCGCGCCGGGGGGCCCGTGGTGCCAGCCCCCCGGTTCACATAGAGCCAGGAGCGGCCTTGCCGGTACAACCCCGCCGTCCACCGGGAGACGAACCGCGCGAGCGAGAGGCGGCGGACACCTGGCACCCCAAGCTGTCCTCCGTGCGTGTGGCCCGAGAGCGTCAGCTCCACCGCGCGGGCCTGCGCCTGGGGAAAGAGGTTGGGATCGTGCGCGAGCAGCACGGCGGGGACGCCCTCGGGCCGGTTCGCGAGCGCGCGCGCCACGTCGTCGCGCGAGGTCCATGTATCGTCGACGCCCGCGACATACAGGCGGGCACCCTCCCGGTTCACCACCACCCCCCGATTGCGGAGGACAGACACGCCCCGCTTCTCCAGCTCCCGGACGAGGTGCTCGCCGTCGGTGAAATAGTCATGGTTGCCCATGCAGGCAAAAGCGCCATCCTTCGCACGCAGACCGCCCAGGGCCCGCGCGACCGCCTCGACATGGGAGGCACCCTGGGTAATCAAGTCGCCGGTGACGGTGACCAGATCCAAATCCAGTGCATTGAGACGTGCGACCCAGGAAGAGACCCGGGCCTCGGGCGCGTGGGGGCCACAATGCACGTCTGAGATTTGACCAATGCGATAGCCTTCCAGCTCGGGCGCCAATCCCTCAATGCGAACCACGTGCTTGCGAAGCCTGGGCGCCCCGAGGACCGTGTCGACGCCCAATGCCAGGGAAAGGACTCCGGCGAGCCCCCAGGCCACGCCCCAGGAGACCCCCAGGTGGACCGCCAGGGCGGCGGGACCCATGAGCACGTCGAACACCAGGCAGGCGGCCCACCAGCCGAGCGCCAGGTAGGTGGACAGGGCAGGGGCCGTTGTGTGCCAGGGGCTCCGCAGCTGGCGCAGGTAGGGCCGCGAGATCAACAGCGCGGCCACCGCGGGCAGGGGCGTGCGTGTGAGCCAACAGAGCCAGAGCACCGTGGGAAGCTGGACGACGGTGGCCAGGAGGGCCGCCAGCAGCTGAAAGCGGTTTCGGAGGCGGGGTGGGCCGGACATGGAGTCCGTTATTTAACCGGCTTGGGCCCCGCCCGCTGGGGCCTGGGCTCAGAACGAGCCCATCCCGACCAGGCCGAAGGTCCTCCTCAGGTTGTCCTGGGTGCCCAGGAAGAGCCCGGACAGCACGGGGCCCGTGCGCAGCGTGGACGTGGCCATGAAGCGGTAGCGCGCGGTCTTCCACTGCTGGCTGAGCACGGTGCGCACGCTGAAGCGATCCCGCTGCACGCCGGTTTCGAGCACCGTCCAGAGGTTGGGGTCGGCGGAGTTGGAGTGGACGCCCAGGCTCAGCTCCAGCCAGGACAGCCGGCCCCGCAGGTTGGCCCACCGCGTGTCGAGCAGAACCCCCTCGGGCGTCCGCGCGGCCGCGCCGCCCACCTCGAGTTGTTCGAGGCGCAGGCTGGACAGCGCCAGCTGGGGCAGGTTCACGCGCAGCGCCATGTCCGCGCGGGCATTCCGGAACCGGGGCTCGGATTGCAGCCGGATGGACGCGTTCATGCGGCCACCCAGCAGGCGGCCCCGTACCGAGGAGGGCAGGCCGAGGCTCCGCGCCTTCGCGGTTCCCATCTGGTGAAGGATTCCCAGCGCCAGCACGCCTGCGGACACCACCGCGGCCGGCTTGGGAACGTGGAGGAAATCGAGCGCCTCGTTGAACTCGCGATTGAGGGCGCTGTCGGACCGGCCGAGCCGGGGGCCCAGATCCCGCACCCGCACCTGCCCGCCATCAGGGCCCAGCTCCAGGAACGAGGCGAGGTGCTGTCCCGCCGGAAGCTCCGACAAGGTGACATCCCGTGCCGGCTGCGAGAGGGCCTTCAAGGCATCCCGCTGCTGGTGATCCTGGGTGGGCAGGAACGCCCACGCCCGTGCGCGGATGCCCAGCGTCAGCGAGGGGGCGACGAAGCCTCCCTCCAGGGCCCGGTCCGGATCCGCGAAGGAGAAGAGCAGCTCCTCGAAGACGCCGCGATCCGGCATGTCCATGAGGGGCTGGGCCGACTGGTGCAACTCCAGGACTTGCGCCCAGGACGGTAGCGCCCCGAGCGTCACGGTGAGCATCACCGTCCATGCTGAGGTGCGCCGGCTCATTGAATCCAAGGTGGGGAGACCTCCCCTCCCAGGCAAGCAGGGGAGGGGAATCAGGCGGGGCCGGGACGTTGACCGGACAACCGCAGTCCCGGAGCGGCCCCTGTTCCCCGAGCGTCACCCCGCTCTCTTGCCCGGCTAGCAAGCGTGCGGTGCGTGCGGCTCCCGGCAACTGGTACACCCCCCCTCAGACATGGGTGTCTGGCCTTGAACAATCATTGACAACGTTATTGACACTTTGCGTCATCTTCGCTGGCAGCGCATGAAACAAGGGCCCGCTCTCCAAGGGAAGTCTTTCATCTCCTCAATGCGTGGCAAGGTGGTGCACTGCGTCAAACCGGAAGATAGATTTTTCTCAGCTTGTCCTGGAAAAGTGGAGAAGGGCGGCTGTATCATGCTCGTCTCATTTTTACCCCTCAAGCAGAGACACCGCCATCCTGTGGCAATCCAGGATGGGAGGAAATTCAATGATCAGAAGCATTGCATCGAGTTTGTCCGTGGCTGCCACGGTCGCGAGCCTGTGCGCGCTGTCTCCCAGCGTTGCCCAGGCGGCGGCGATTGGAGAGGCCAATACAACCATCTTTGGTCCCAAGGTCTATGTCTTTGACCCGACCATGCCCGCGGCGGACATCACCGGCGTCGCCAACACCATCTACGCCGGGCTGGAGTCCAACGAGTTCAGCAGCAACCGGTACGCGCTGCTCTTCAAGCCGGGCTCCTACAACGTCACGTTCAACGTGGGCTTCTATACCCACGTGGCCGGTCTGGGGCAGAACCCTGATAACGTCACCATCAACGGTGGCGTGAACGTGAACGCCGACTGGGACAACGGCAACGCCACGCGCAACTTCTGGCGCGCCCTGGAGAACTTCGCGGTCGTCCCCACGAACGGCCAGACGCAGATCGCCGTGTCCCAGGCGGCCCCCCTGCGCCGCCTGCACATCAAGGGCGAGCTGCACCTGTTCGACTTCGACAACAACTGGAACGCCGGCTGGGCCAGCGGCGGCTTCCTCGCCGACTCCCTGGTGGATGGCCTCGTGGTGCCGGCCTCCCAGCAGCAGTGGTTCTCCCGCAACAGCAAGTGGAGCGCCTGGAACAACGCGGTGTGGAACATGATGTTCGTGGGCAGCAACAACACGCCGGCCGCCACGTTCCCCGAGCCGCCCTACACGGTCATCGAGCGCACGCCGATCATCCGTGAGAAGCCCTACCTCTACATCACCAACGCCGGGCAGTACGCCGTGTTCGTCCCGGCGCTGCAGACGAACACCCAGGGCGTCAGCTGGGCCAATGGCTCCACGCCGGGCCAGTCGCTCTCCATCGACCAGTTCTACATCGCCCGTCCGGAGACGGCCACCGCCGCCACCCTCAACACGGCGCTGAGCCAGGGCAAGCACCTGCTGTTCACCCCCGGCATCTACCACCTGAGCGATACGATCCGGGTCAACAACCCCAACACCGTCGTGCTGGGCATCGGTCTGGCCACCCTCATCCCGGACACGGGCAAGGCGGCCATGGCCATCGCCGACGTGGCGGGCGTGAAGGTCGCCGGTCTGACGTTCGACGCGGGGCCGGTCAACTCGCCCACCATCCTGGAGGTGGGGCCCACGGGCGCTTCCGCCAACAACTCCGCCAACCCCATCTCGCTCCATGACATCACCGTGCGGACCGGTGGCGCCTCGGTGGGCCGGTATGATGTCGGCGTGAAGATCAACAGCAACTACGTCATCGGCGACCACTTCTGGCTGTGGCGCGCGGACCACGGTGCGGGCGCGGCGTGGACCACCAACGTTTCCAAGAACGGCCTGGTCGTCAACGGCGCCAACGTCACCCTGTATGGCGTGTTCAACGAGCACCACAACGAATACCAGACGATCTGGAACGGCAACGGCGGCCGTCTGTACTTCTACCAGTCCGAGATTCCCTACGATGTGCCGAACCAGCCGGTGTGGATGAGCAAGAATGGCACCGTGAACGGCTGGGCCTCGTACAAGGTCGCCGACTCGGTGACGAGCCACGAGGCCTGGGGCCTGGGCGTGTATTCCTACTTCCGGGACGCGCCCGTGAAGCTCCAAAGCGCCATCGAGGTTCCCAACGTCGCGGGCGTCAAGCTGCACAGCATGACGACCATCTGGCTGAACGGAGTGGCCGGCAGTGAAATCACCCACGTCGTCAACAACCTCGGGGGCCGGGTGTATGGAAACACCCCCGCTGGGGCCATGCGCCAGACGGTCACCGAGTTCTCGGGAACCGGTGCGGGCGACACCCAGGCGCCGGCCGCCCCGGCGAGCCTGCGGGCCACGGCCGTGTCCAGCAGCCAGATCAACCTGGCCTGGACCGCCTCGACCGACAACGTGGGTGTCAGCGGCTATGACATCTACCGCGGCGGGGCGCTGGTGGGCTCCTCCGCCACGGCGTCGTACAGCGACACGGGGCTGACGGGCTCGACGGTGTACAGCTACACGGTCCGGGCGAAGGACGCGGCCGGCAACGTGTCGGCGGTCAGCAACACCGCCAGCGCCACCACGCAGCCCGGTGGCTCCACGGGCGCGGCGCTGGTGCGCACCGGTTGGACGGCCACCTCGTCGCCCACGAGCGGCGAGCCCGCCAGCGCCCTGCTGGATGGCAACATGGGCTCGCGCTGGACCACGGGCGCGCCGATGGCGCCTGGCCAGTCGATCACCGTGGACATGAAGGCGGCCAAGAGCTTCAACAAGATCGTCCTGGATTCCACCGGAAGTGATCTGGACTATGCCCGCGGCTACGAGGTGCACGTGTCCAACGACGGGACGAGCTGGGGCTCGGCGATCGCCACGGGCACCGGCACCGGGCCCGTGCTCACGGTCACCTTCACCGCGCGCTCCGCCCGCTACATCCGGGTGACGCAGACCGGGACGAACTCGAGCTGGTGGTCCGCCCGCGAGTTCAACGTCTACTACTAAGACGTCACGGCTCCGCTTGAAGTGAAACGGCCTTGCTTCGGCTCACGCTGAAGCAAGGCCGTTGTGCGTTCTTGGCTGGGCGCCGGCCAGGCGAGCCCGGCGGGGCGTCACGCCAGGCCTCGCAGGGGGCTTCTTGTCCCTTCCGGCACCTGGGCAGGAGCCCGCGTGGCGCTTATCCCTATGCGCAGGATGGCAACGCGAGGTGGCGGATGTCCTCGGAATGGGCGGAAGAAGCGGAGCGGCAGGCGAAGGCGATGACGCGGGACCTCATCGAGGTGGGCCGGGTCAAGGGCTTCCGGGTGACGTACCAGAAGCGGGAGGCGCGGTTCTCGCTCCGGGCGGGCACCGTGACGGCCTACTTCTCCGCCCATGACTACCAGGGGCCCCGGGGCATGGACTGGCTCCGGCTCCGCATCGACGTGCTCACGCGCGTGAGACAGGGCTCGCAGACCGTGGAGCAGGGCCCGGAGGCCATGCAGGAGGGCGAGTCCTCACCGGCTCCCCATTGAGCGGCCCGCTTCGGCCTGGACCCACGCTCGCCAGGCCTCGACATCGGGGCCCAGGTCCCGCCCGGCGAGCGCCCGGAGCGCCTGGAGCGCGATCTCCCGGTCGATGAGCTGCCGCTGGCCGGCCATTTCCAGCAGCACGTCCCCGGCGTCGCGCAGGACGCGCCTGCGGAGGGAGGGGTCCTTCTCCACGAGCGCTTTGAGCAGGGCGCCGGCCTTGTTCCGGTCGCTGATCATCGGCCCATGGAGGGCCCGCAGCACCGGCTCCACAGGCAGGAGCGCCCGGTCCGCGCCCTGCTGGGCCTGCCAGAGCACCCGCATCGCCGCGTTGCGGGGCGCCTCGCCCGCGTCATTCAGGGAGGGCAGCAGCGCCTGGACGGTCTCCTCGCGCGAGCGGCCATAGGCCAGCAGGTACGCGGCCGTGGCCCGCTTCTCCTGGGACTTGTCGGTGCGCAGGACCTGGACCAGCTCCGCGAAATGCGGGGGCACCTGCTCGATGAAGCGGTCCTCCAGCGGCATGAGCCTTGGGTCCGTGGCGCCATAGAAGCAGTGGAAGGCGCGGGGGCAGGCGGTGTCCTTCGTGGAGAGCGCTCCCGCGTTGACGAGCTCCCACATCTTCGTGTGGTACGCGTTCCACGCCGCCAGCAGGCCCGCGGGGTCCTCGACGGAGCCGGTGGGCTCCGGGGCGTACGCCAGCCGCCACTCGTCGCCCTTGTCCACCAGGTCCACCGTCACGGCCAGCGTCTTGCCCTCCGCGTAGGTGGTCACCGAGGTGCGTACGAACGCCGGGGCGAAGCGCTCCTGGAGCCGCGCCTTGCCCTCCTGCAGGGCCTGGATGAACGTGCCCTTCGCCATGTCCACATCCGTGCCCACGGGGGGCAGTCCCGTGAAGCACTCCAGGATCTGCGCCTTGGGCTGGCGGGTGCCGAAGACCTCGATGCCCTCGTAGCGATAGACGTACGAGGGCGCTGGGGCGGGGGCTGCCGCCGGGGGGGGAGGAGGGGCCACGGCCCGGGGGGCCGCACACGCCGAGGAGAGCGCCAGGAGGGCCGCGCAGAGGGTCCGGTTCATGCGGCGCACGTCACCACACGTGCTTCCCGGGCAACAAGCGCCCGTGCACCCCCGGCTCACAGCAGGGCGCGGAGAGCCTCCACCACCTGCTCCCATTCCGGGGCCAGGGGGTTGATGACCTCGAAGTGCGCGGCCTGGTGCAGGGGGATGAGCTGGACGTCATCGCCCAGGGCAGCGGCGTGCGCCTGGTACCGCTCGCTGAGCGCCAGCGGAATGATGTCGTCCAGGGCCCCATGGAGAAGGATCTGGCGCACGCCGAGCGGCGCGAGCGCGAAGGGGGAGCCGAGCCGATAGTGCTCGGGGACCTGCGCGGGGGGGCCCCCGAAGAAGGTCTCGACGATGCCATCGCCCAGCCCCAGCTCCTGGACGCGCACCACGTCCGAGACCGCCGCGAGCGGCACGACGCCCCGCAGGGGGGGAAGGCCGGTGTCCCCGTGGCGCGCGGCGAGACACAGGACGAGGTGGCCGCCCGCCGAGTGGCCCAGCCCCACCACCCGGTTCAAGTCCAGGGGCCACGTGCGCGCCAGGGTGCGCAGGTGGGCGGCCCCCTGGACGACATCCTCCAGCGTGCCGGGCCAGCCGCCTCCCGGGTGGCCCACGCGCCGGTACTCCAGGCTCCAGGTCGCGAAGCCGCGCCGGGCCAGGTCCGCGCACAGGTGGCCCACGTGCTCCAGGCTGTACCGGGCGCGCCAGAAGCCTCCGTGCACCACCAGCACGGTGGGGTGGGGCCCCGGGCCCGGGGGCAGGCGCAGCTCGCCGAAGTGGTGTTCGCCGCTGCCATAGGCCAGCCGCGCGTCCGCCGCCGGGGGCGGCGCCTCGAGCATCCAGAGAGGGTCCATGGCCGTGTCCTAGAAGCGGGAGGTGGCGAAGAAGAGCTTCAGCCGGTCGTTGCTCTCCCGGAGCCGGTCCGACAGCGTGCGGACGAAGGTCCAGAGCAGCACGTAGGCCAGCTCCTTGTCGGTGAACATCAGCTGGTCCAGCAAGTCCCGCTGGATGACCCACACCGCGCACTCCGTGTGGGCGATGGCATCCGCCGAGCGCGGGTTATCCGTGATGACGGACATTTCCCCGAAATACTGGCCTTCTTCCAGGATGCCGAGGGCTTCCTCGCCAATGCCGGGCACGTTCTTGGAGATGCGCACCTTGCCGCCGGTGACGATGAACATCTCCCGGCCGGTCTCGCCCTCCCGGAACAAAAAAGCCCCCCGGGGGTAGGTGCGTGGATGGGCGATGGAGGCCACCTTGGCAAGCTGGCCCTGGGTCAAGCCCTCGAAGAGCGCAACCTTTTTAAGGGCTGTGGCATCCATGAGGTCAGCTTCGTACCACGCGCCCAAGACGCTCTGGTACTTTCCGGCCCCTTTCTGAAGGAGCAATCACCGTGGCGGACGAGAAGATCAACAAGGTCACCATCATTGGCTCGGGGCCCGCGGGCTACACCGCGGCCGTCTACGCGGCCCGGGCCAATCTGGAGCCGGTGATATTCGCGGGTGGCCCCACCATGGAGGACCCGCAGCGGGTGCCCGGCGGCCAGCTCATGGTCACCACGGAGGTGGAGAACTACCCAGGCTTCCCCGAGGGCATCACCGGGCCGGAGCTGATGGAGCGCTTCCAGAAGCAGGCCGAGCGCTTTGGCACCCAGATTCACATGGAGAACGTCGTCAAGGTGGACTTCTCGTCGCGGCCCTTCCTCATCCAGGGCGAGAGTGCGAGCTACCGCTCGGAGTCGGTCATCATCGCCACGGGCGCCTCCGCCAAGTGGCTGAACGTCAAGGGCGAGGACCTCTACAAGAACCGGGGCGTGTCCGCGTGCGCCACGTGTGACGGGGCCTTCTTCAAGAAGCAGGACGTGCTGGTGGTGGGCGGCGGCGACACGGCCATGGAGGAGGCCACCTACCTGGCGAAGATCGTCAACCACGTCACCCTGCTGCACCGCCGGGACACGCTGCGCGCCTCGAAGATCATGCAGGAGCGCGTGCTGAAGAACCCGAAGATTTCCGTCATGTGGAACAGCGCCGTGGACGAGGTGGTGGGCAACGAGAAGGGGATGACGGGCGCGGTGGTGCGCAACCTGAAGACGAACGACACCCAGCTGCTCAACGCCACGGGCCTGTTCGTCGCCATCGGGCACACGCCCAACACGCACCTCTTCCAGGGCGTGCTGGAGACGCACCCGAACGGCTACCTGAAGACGCAGCCGGGCTCGGCGCGCACCAACGTGGAGGGCGTCTTCGCCTGCGGCGACGTGCAGGACAGCGTCTACCGGCAGGCCATCACCGCGGCGGGCACCGGCTGCATGGCGGCCATCGAGGCGGAGCGCTGGCTCATCGAGCAGGGCAAGTGACGGCGGCGCCCTCCGGGAACGACAGCACATGAGCTCGAAGCGGATGAAGACGGTGGCGGTGCACGCGGGCAGCCGGCTGGCGGACAGCAAGTCCCAGCCGCTGGTGCCCGCCATCCACATGTCCACCGTGGGCTGGTTCGACAGCAGCGAGGACCTGGACGGGGCGCTGGACGGCAAGGACTACGTCTACTCGCGCATCAGCGCCCAGAACACCGCGCTCCTGGAGGAGGCGGTGGCAGCGCTGGAGGGCGCGGAAGGCTGCGTCTCCTACGCCAGCGGCATGGCGGCCCTGCGGGCCGTGTTCGAGGCGCAGAACCTCCAGCGGGGGGACCGGGTGGTCATGCCCGGGGATGGGTATGGCGTCACGCGCGCGCTCTACAAGGCCCTGTGCGCCCGCATGGGGGTGGAACTCCACGCGCTGTCCCTGTCCGAGGCCAGCGCCCCCGGGCGCATCGCCGAGCTGCGGCCGAAGCTCGTGCTCGCCGAGAGCATCACCAACCCGCTGCTGTCCGTGCCGGACATCCGCGCCCTGGCGCGGGCCTGTGAGCAGGTGGGCGCCGCGCTGGCGGTGGATGCCACCTTCCCGTCTCCGTATGGGCAGCGGGCCCTCTCGCTCGGGGCGCACTACGCCGTCCAGTCCGCGACGAAGTGGCTCAACGGGCACAGCGATGCGCTGGTGGGCACGGTGAGCGCCTCGCGCGAGCGGCTCGCCCCCCTGCGGTCCATGCGCCTGCTGGCCGGGGATGTGCTGGGGCCATTCGAGGCCTGGCTCACCCTGCGCGGCCTGCGCACGTTGCCGGTGCGCATGAAGGCCCACTGCGAGCACGCGGCGCACGTGGCCCGGCGCCTGGCGGAGTCTCCTCTGTTGGAGAGGGTCTATTACCCCGGGTTGCCTTCCCATCCGGACCATGCCGTGGCCCGGGCGGTGCTGGAGGGCGGGTTCGGGCCCATGGTGGCCTTTGAAATCAAGGGCGCGGACCGGGCCGCCTCCTTCCGCGTCCTGGAGTCGCTGCGGGTGGCGCGGCCGGGGCCGTCGCTCGGGGACGTGTGCACGCTGGTGATGCACGCGGCCAGCGCCAGCGCGCGCCGGATGACGCCCGAGGAACGCGCGGCGGCCGGGATCCGCGAGAACCTCATCCGCGTGTCGGTGGGGCTGGAGGATCCGGACGACATCGTGGAGGACCTGCTCGGCGCGGTGGAACGGAGGAGCACGCTGTGAAGATGGTGGACGTGGGCGGAAAGAAGAAGACCGGGCGGGTGGCGGTGGCCGTCGCGCGCCTGCGCATGCTCGCCGCGACGCTCGAGCGCATCCAGCAGGGCAAGGTGGAGAAGGGCGATGTGCTGGCCGCGGCGCGGCTCGCGGGCATCATGGCCGCCAAGCGCACCCCGGACGTGGTGCCGCTGTGTCACCCCATCGCGCTGTCGGGCGTGGAGGTGACGCTGGCCCCGTTCGAGGCGGGGCTAGAGGTGCGCGTGGAGGTCCGCACCGTGGACCGCACGGGCGTGGAGATGGAGGCGCTCACGGCGGCGTGTGCCGCGGCCCTCACCGTCTACGACATGTGCAAGAGCGTGGACCGGGGCATGGTCATCGAGAACGTGCAGCTCGAGCACAAGTCCGGAGGCCGCTCCGGCACCTGGAACCGGACGGAGCCGAAGCCCCCTCGCCGGGCGGCCCGCAGGGGTTAGCGCGCGGCGTCCGCGTGCAGCCGCGCCAGGTGGAAGGCGGCCACGATGATGGCGTGGGTGATGTGGCCCTCGCGGATGAGGCGCGGCACGTCCGCGTAGGGGTGCAGCTCCACGACGAGGTCCTCCCCTTCGTCCGGGCGGCCCCCGTGCTTCTGCACGCAGTCGCGCGCGAGGAAGGAGTAGCAGGTGTTGCCCTGGAGGGCGGGGTTGGGCCTCACGCTCCCCAGCGCCTCCACCCGGCCCGGCACGTAGCCCGTCTCCTCCTCCAGCTCCCGGGCCGCGGCCACCGCCGGGTCTTCCCCCGCCTCCACGAGGCCCCCCGGAATCTCCAGGGTGCTGTCGCACGTGCCGAAGCGGAACTGCCGCACCAGGACGATCTGCGCCTCGGGCGTCAGGGCGATGATGTTCACCCAGTCCGGCGTGTCGATGAGCAGGCGCGGGTGCTCGTGGCCCGTGCGCGGGTCGGCGAAGATGTCGCTGCGGACCTTGGCGATGCGGTAGTCGTGCTCGAGGCCACGGCGCAGGCGCTGCCAGGGACGGGGAAGGGGGGACACGGGGGCTCCAGACGTCAGTTGAGCTGCTCCAACCGCTCACGCAGCTCCTTGGACAGCAGCTCCAGGCGGTCGCGGTCTGGCGCGTCCGGGGACAGCTCCAGGCAGCGGTCCACATCCCTGAGGGAGGCGCGGAACGCCCCCACCTTCATCAGCAGCAGGGCGCGCGTGCGCAGCTCGCCCGGGTGGTCCGGGGCCAGCAGCAGCAGCAGGTCCACCACGGTGAGTCCCCGCTCGGCGTCGTCCCGCTCCAGGTACACGCGCTTGAGGTTGGAGAGCATCCGGTAGGTGATGAGCTCCACGGGCGCGGGGGCCAGCTTGGCGCTGTCGAAGCGCAGCTGCGGCGCCACGCGCTTGAGCAGCTCCTCGCAGCCATGCTCGGTGAGGATGTCGCCGTTGTGGAACGGATCAATGACCAGCTTGTGGTCCCCGGCGTTGCAGGCCACCAGGAAGTGGCCAGGAAAAGCCACGCCGTACAGGGGGATGCCTGCCCGCCGGGCGACTTCCAGGTACACCACGGACAGGGTGATGGGCAGCCCCACCTTGTGGGCCAGCACATGGTCCAGGAAGCTGTTGTTGGGCGAGAAGTAGTCCTTCTCGTTGCCGCGGAAGCCCTCGATGTCCGCCAGGACGTGGCGCAGGGCCCGCAGCCGGGACAGGGACTCGCCTTGCTCGAACTGGCGTTCGACTTCCACCGACACCCGGGCGGCCAGCATGTCCAGCGTGTGCAAACACGCGGCGGTGTCCAGCGCGGGGTTGGCCAGGGTGGCGATGGCCAGGGCCGCCAGATCCAGGCGGGGCGGATCCGCAGCCAGGGCGGAGACCAGGCGCTCCCGGGCCAACGGAGAACCGAATCCGGAGGAGAAGTTCACGCAGCAAGGACTAACCCACCTGAGGCCGAACGGCAAAGGCAGGGAAGCGCTCGTTAGAACGTGGGAGGAGGGCGTGCGGGCAGCCGGCCCTTGACCTCGGCCCGCAGGGCGATCTGCGCCGAGATGAGCCCGGCGAGCAGGCCGTCCTCGTACTCGAACGTCGGATGTTCCTTGAGTTCCGGGAAGTCATGCGCGTTGCGCAGGTCCTCCGGGCCGATGTTGGGCACCGCCTCGCGGGCCAACCGGAGCACCTTGGCCTGTTGCTGGGAAATCATCCGATCGAAGAGCTGATGGGAAAGCTCCAGCATCTCGTGCGCCACCGCTTCGGTCATCGTCCTGCCTCGGGGGTCATGGGTCACTTCTGGGCGATGTCCCACTTCAGCCGCCGGTAGCTCTGGCGGAAGGAGAGGGCATCCCCCTCGATAGCGGCCTGCCCCTGCTCGCGTCCATCCAGAAAGGCGACGAAGTCGAGTTGTCGGCCGGGCAGGCCGTACTCCTGGTCGAACAGCTTGACGAGCTCGTTGGCGGGCAGGGTGCGCCGGCCCGCCACCTCCACCAGGCCGATGCGCAGGCCCGTCATGCCCTCGGAGGGCGCATAGGCCTTGTAGACGAGCTCCGTGCACACCAGCGTCGCGTCCGAGAAGAAGTCGAAGTCGAAGTCATAGGGGCGGCCCTGGTAGGTGAACGCCCGCACGATGGCCTGCGCCTTCTCCCGGAGCGGCAGCCGGGGCCGCAGCACGCCCAGGTAGTCCACGCGCATGCCATGCTCGGGGCCGGTGAAGGAGACGCCCTCGCTGATGGACTCGATGATGCGCAAGGCGTCCCCGTGCCCGTCCGTGCCCTGGTAGCGCGCCCACTTCTCCGGGAAGAGCCGGGCCAGGTGCTCGCCGAGCGTCCGGGGCTGGCCGGGCAGGGTGGCGAGCCACGCCGCCACGTCCGCGTCCCCGTCGAAGTGGGTGGAGAGCTGCTCCGGCGTGCCCACGTACAGCTCCGCATGGGGCCAGAAGCCCGGCAGGCCGATGTTGGAGAGGTACCAGTTCTGCCGCGCGACAAGGATGTCTCCCGGCTGCGTCCTCTCCAGCACGGCCAGGACCTGCTCGCGGGAGATGAGGGGCTTGCCCTGGCGGGCCACGCGCGTGTCGCCCATCCACTCGGCCACGGAGCGCTGCACGGGGAAGAGGGCCCGCGCGGCGTTGTCCTGGACGGCATCCTTGGCCGCCACGGTGAAGAAGGCGGGACCCCGCTGGAGGAGCTTGCCCCGGGCCACCTCGGAGGCGGCCTTCATCTCCTGGAGGGCCCAGACCGCCAGGGGGAGCTTGTGCGCCCCGGCCTTCCTCAGGAGGCCGCGGGCCTGCTCCCGGTAGCGATCGCCCGTGTAGAGCTGGGCCGCGGTGGAGATGTGGATGACCTTCTGCTTGAACTGCGTGAAGGCGCGGGCAGGCAGGCCGTACTCCGCGGAGGGCTCGTCCAAGAGCACCTCCAGCTGCTTCCGGCCATTCGTCAGCTCCGCGTAGGTGAGCCCGTGGGCCAGCTCCGTGGTGAGCGCCGTGTGGGTAAGGAGGTAGCCCCAGCCGTGCTTCGCGGGCTGGGTCAGCGAGGGCACCGTCACGAAGTTCCAGTAGCGCTGGCGGATGACCTCCGTGGAGACGAAGTAGTCGAAGAAGGCCGCCCACGTGGTGAGCAGCGTGTGCTTCTGCTCAGGGGTGTAGGGGATGGCCTGATCCTGCAGGTAGAGGGCGCGCTGGGCGCGGAGCTGCTCCTGCAGGGCCCAGAGCCCGGCGGCGTGGCGCTGGAGGGCCTGGAGATCCTGTTGGGCCAGGAACGCGAAGGAGCCCGGGTCCAGCTCATAGACGCCGAGGGGCTGAGCCGGGGCGGGCAGAGGGGCCGGGGGGGCACCGGAGAGCGTGAGGAGGGCCAACAGCAGGGGGGCGGAGAGCATGGCGGGGGCGGGTCCAGCAGGAGACCCCGCCAATCTACCCTGGAGAGGCCCAGGACGGCTGCCTGCCCGGCCTGTGGGCGGTGCGGGCGGTGGCGTCCGGGGTAGCCCGGCGTGGGGAGCATCCCCAGCTTTCAGGAATGCAACCCAGCCCCTGAGGCTGGGAAGAAAGGCGGTTTTTTCGATGGCTTACGGACAGGCGGAGAACCCGGCGCTCTCGATCCCCACCCACTTGGACGCGGTGGAGTATCCGGTGTGGCGTGAGCAGCTTGCCAAGGCGGCTGCGGACAACGGTGCCTCCATTGATGTCATCAACGTCCTCAAGTGCTTGCCGCGCTCGCAGTACGAGTCGAAGGAGCAGGTGCAGCGCGACCTGGCCGAGGCGGCGCGGCGGTTCGCCACTGGCAACCATGACGAGGACGATGGGGTGGCGCGTGACCGGCGCAACATCGGCAGGGATTTGGTGGAGAACGCTCCTCCGGGGAACTCGCGTCATCCTTGAGCGGGGACGTGGAAGAGGCTCGCGGGCGCTGGCGCTTTCTGCCAGCGTCCGGGGCCGTATGGGCTTTCGACGACTTTCGTGGCTGTGCTGTGCCTGGCTGATGGCTTCCTGCACGAAGCCTCCCCCGCCGCTCGTGCCAGAGGCGGGAGTGCCGCCCGTGCGGCTCGAGTTCCGGCCTCCCGTGGACCGTGCCATGACGGAGCGGACGCAGAGCACGCGAGCGGTGGAGCGCGGCGGGCAGCGCAGGACGGAGTCGGTGGAGATGACCACCGTGACGCGCTTCACGGCCGCCGAGAATGGCTGGGAGCTGACCCAGACGGTTCCCCGGGCGCAATTGTCCCGGGAGGGCACGCCGGTGAGCTCCCCGGTGGATGGGCTGCTCACCCGGTTTCCCCTGAGCGTTCGGTTGGCCTCGGACGGGGCCTTCGTGAAGGTGAACAACGCCGGTGAGGCGTTGAAGGCGCTGCGGGCCATGGTGCCCGCCGGGCAGAGCCTGGGGGCGCTGGAGGCTTTTTGGTCCCCGGAGTCCGTGGAGGCGCGCGCCCGCCAGGAGTGGGAGGCGAAGTATGGCGGGTTGTTCCAGCGGAACCTGGCATTGGGACAGCACACCTGGGCGGTGGACCGCTTTCCCCTTCCCGAGGGGGAGGCTGTGTACCTGCTGGAGCGCACGGTCACCGGCACGCGGTTGACGGACCAGGGCGAGGCGCTGGTGCTGAGCCTGCGCTGTCTGGCGTCCTTGCCCGAGGAGGCGCCCGCGGAGCTTCAAGAGGTGATGCAGGCGGCGGGCTCGCCCCCGCTGACCCCGGGCGTGAGCTGTGAGGGGGAACAGGTGGTGGCGCGAGGGCTCTTCGTGCCGGTGAGCCGGACCTTGACGGTGCGTGCCCAGGGGGCGGAGGCACTCTGGACGCTGACGGCGCAAACGAAGCTGGAGCTGCTGGAGGAGGCACGATGAACTTCCGGGACAACCTCATCGAGAGCGAGGCGGGCATCGAGCGCGTGGTGAAGGCCTCGAAGCGTGTGGCGGTGCTGGGCATCAAGACGGAGCAGCAGGCGGGGCAGCCCGCGCTCTACGTTCCGGAGTACCTGGTCCGGGCGGGGGTGGAGGTGGTGCCGGTCCCCGTTTACTACCCGGATGTGACGCACATCCTGGGCAAGCCCGTGTTCCGGCGGCTCGTGGACATTCCGGGCGAGGTGGACCTGGTGGATGTGTTCCGGAGGCCCCAGGACATTGATGCGCACGTGGACGACATCATCGCGAAGAAGCCGAAGGCGGTGTGGTTCCAGTCCGGCATCCGCAATGCCGCCGCAGCCGAGAAGCTGGCCCAGGCGGGCATCCAGGTGGTCCAGGACCGGTGCTTGATGGTGGACCACCGGCGCTACGGCTCCCGCTGACGTCTCAGCTCAGGATGCTTCGAACTTCTGGGGCGGCCGGGCCAGGGCCCGCTCCGCGGACAGCCGTGCCTGATCCAGGGCGCCGAAGCCTCGCTCCAGGGTCGTCGGGGTCACCGGCGGCAGGTTGGATGTGACGACGTACACCGGCACCTTCCGGGTCTCCAGCAAGCTCAGCTGGAGCCGGAAGTGGTCGTGCCGCAGGGCCGCTGAGGCCGTCGCCAACCCCTGGGCGTACACCAGAGGGCCTCCGACGACTTTCCGCGTCTTGCTCGGCAGGTAGTGCACGAGCAGCGCGTCCAGGTCCTTGCCGATGGTGTTCTCGCTCAGCGCCAGGGCGGGCGCCTTGTCCACCAGGCCTCCGTCCCAGTAGTGGTTCTGCCCGATGGGCACCGAGCGGAACAGCCCCGGGTAGGCACACGTGGCGTGGATGGCCGGTGCCAGCTCTCCCGAGGTGAACACGTCGTGCGTGCCCTGGGTGAGGTTCGCGGCCACCAGGAGCAGCGGGTGCGGCAGCTCCTCGAAGGTGCGCACCGGGAGGTTGTCCTCCAGCAGCGTCCGGAAGCGCTTGCCCTTGAGCAGGCCCGAGAAGCCATGCCCCTTGCGCACGTCCATCACCGCGCCAATGGGGTCCGGATCCCAGAAGTTCTCCTTCGTCTGCTTCAGCAGCAGCTCCTCGATCTCGGGGATCGGCATGCCCGCAGCCCCGAGCGCCGCCACCATGCCCCCCGCCGAGGTGCCCGCGTAGGCCGCGGGCTGGATGCCCGCGCTCGCCAGCCCCTTCAGGAAGCCGGCGTGACCGTAGAAGCCGAAGTAACCCGCGGAGAGGACGAGACCGATGCGTTTGCCGTCGAGGAGCTGGTTCAAGGTGGGAGTGGCCATGGCACCCACATAGACGAGGGACTCTCCGGGAGCAACGCATCGCGTCGCGCAACCCTGTGGTATCCGGCCACGAATCGATGTATGTTGATGCACCGATATGGATGTCCTCTCCCAGTCCTTTCGCGTCCTTGGCGATGCGACACGGCTGCGGATCCTGCGCCTCGTGGCCCAAGCTCCGCTGAACGTGACGGAACTGGTGTCCCTGGTGGGCGTGGCGCAATCCTCCGTCTCCCACCACCTGGGCAAGCTCAAGGGGCTGGGCCTCATCCGCGAGGAGCGCCAGGCCGGCTACAGCTACTACTCCCTGGCCCTGGAGCAGGCAGACAGCCGCTGGCCGCTCATCCGCCTGGCCCAGGAGGCCGAGGACGACACCGGCGACTCTGCCCGGCTGAAGGACCTGCTCCGCGCGCGCGAGGACCGGCAGGCGCTCAACGAGCGGCTCCTCGAGCCCGGCCAGTCCTGGTCCCTGTGGGCGGGCGCGCTCGCCTCGCTGCTGCCCCCCCTGGACGTGGCGGACTTTGGCTGTGGCACCGGCACGCTCTCGGTGGCCATCGCCCGCTGGGCCCACCGCGTCTGGGCCATTGATCAAAACCCCGAGGCGCTCACCCAGGCCAAGGAGCGCGCCGCGCGCGAGGGCCGCTCCAACATCCAGTTCCTGTGCGAGAACCTGCACCGGCTGTCCCTGCCCGCGGGCGAGCGGGATCTCGTCGTCATCTCCCAGAGCCTGCACCACGTGGAGTCCCCGGAGGCGGTGCTGGCCGAGGCCTCCCGGCTGCTCAAGCCCGGGGGCAAGCTGGTGGTGCTGGAGCTGATGACACACGAGGAGCGCTGGGTGCTCGACCGGCTGGGCCACAAGCACCTGGGCTTCTCGCCCGAATTTCTCGAGGCCGCGTTGCGTGAGACCGGCTTCCAATCTCTCAACCGTGAGGTCCACGCGCGCGACGGGGCCAGTCCGTTTCGCGTGTTCCTCCTGACCGGAGTCAAAGCCGCATGAGCCACCTGCCCGCCCCCCTGCCGCTGCCCCCTGGTGAGAATGGCCGCCGCGTCGAGGCTCTGCGCGCCGCGATGCGCGAGCGCGTCCTGGTGCTCGACGGGGCCATGGGCACGCTCATCCAGGCCCAGAACCTCAAGATGAACGACTTCGGCGGGGCCGAGTACGAGGGCTGCAACGAGCACCTCGTCCTCACCCGGCCCGACGTCATCCAGGGCATCCACGCGGAGTACTTCGCCGCGGGCGCGGACGTGACGGAGACGGACTCCTTTGGTGGCACGCCCCTGGTGCTCGCCGAGTTCGGCCTGGGCCACAAGGCGCTGGAGATCAACATCGCGGCCTCGCGGCTGGCCCGCCAGGCCGCCGCCGACGCCGAGGCAAAGGACGGCCGGATGCGCTGGGTGGCCGGCTCCATCGGCCCCACCACCAAGGCCATCTCGGTGACGGGCGGCATCACCTTCGACGAGCTGGTGGACCAGTTCGCGGCGCAGACCGAGGGCCTGGCCATCGGCGGTTCGGACTACCTGCTGGTGGAGACGTGCCAGGACACCCGCAACGTGAAGGCGGCGCTCCTGGGCATCGAGCGGGCCTTCCGCAAGCTCGGCTACGCGCTGCCCGTGGCGGTGTCCGGCACCATCGAGCCCATGGGGACGATGCTGGCGGGCCAGTCGGTGGAGAGCCTCGCCGCGTCGCTGGAGCACGTGGAGCTGCTCTACCTGGGGCTCAACTGCGCCACCGGCCCGGAGTTCATGACGGACCACCTGCGCTCCCTGTCCGGCATGAGCCCCTTCGCCGTCTCGTGCGTGCCCAACGCGGGCCTGCCGGACGAGAACGGCAACTACCTGGAGTCGCCGGAGATGCTCGCCCGCTCGCTGCGGCGCTTCTGTGAACATGGCTGGCTCAACGTGGTGGGAGGCTGTTGTGGCACGCGCCCCAGCCACATCCGCGCCATCGCCGAGGCGGTGAAGGGGCTGCGGCCCCGGACTTCCACGGTCCGGCCGCGCTCCACGCTGTCCGGCGTGGACTTCCTGGAGGTGACGGATGACCTGCGCCCCATCATCGTGGGCGAGCGCACCAACGTCATCGGCAGCAGGAAGTTCAAGGAGCTCGTCGCCGCCGGGCAGTACGAGGACGCCTCGGAGGTGGCCCGCGCCCAGGTGAAGCGGGGCGCCCAGGTCATCGACATCTGCCTGGCGAACCCCGACCGGGACGAGCTGGAGGACATGACGCGCTTCCTGGACGTGGTCGTCAAGAAGGTGCGCGTGCCCTTGATGATCGACTCCACGGACGAGAAGGTCATCGAGCGGGCGCTCACGTACTGCCAGGGCAAGGCCATCATCAACTCGGTCAACCTGGAGGACGGCGAGGAGCGCTTCGAGAAGGTGGTGCCCCTGGCGCGCCAGTACGGCGCGGCGCTGGTGGTGGGGTGCATCGACGAGGTGGGCATGGCCGTCACGCGCCAGCGCAAGCTGGAGGTGGCGAAGCGCTCCGTGGAGCTGCTCACCGGCAAGTACGGGATGAAGGCGGAGGACCTGTACTTCGATCCGCTGGTGTTCCCGTGCGCCTCGGGCGATGCGCAGTACACGGGCAGCGCGGTGGAGACCATCGAGGGCGTGCGGCTTATCAAGCAGCACTTCCCCCAGTGCAAGACGGTGCTGGGCATCTCCAACGTGTCCTTCGGCCTGCCCACCGCGGGCCGCGAGGTGCTCAACTCCGTGTTCCTCTACCACTGTGTCCAGGCGGGCTTGGACATGGCGCTCGTGAACTCGGAGAAGCTGGAGCGCTACCCGTCGCTGCCCCAGGAGGAGCGCACGCTGTCGGAGGACCTGCTCTACAACCGGGGCGGAGACCCCGTGACGCCCTTCGCCGCGCATTTCCGCGAGCGCAAGCCGCAGAAGGCCGCCACCAGCTCCCTGCCGCTGGAGGAGCGGCTGCAGCGCTACATCATCGAGGGCTCGCGCGATGGCCTCTTCGCGGACCTGGACCTGGCGATGGAGAAGTACGGGCCGCTGGAGATCATCAACGGCCCGCTGATGAAGGGCATGGACGAGGTGGGCCGGCTCTTCGGCGCCAACGAGCTCATCGTCGCCGAGGTGCTCCAGAGCGCAGAGTCCATGAAGGCCGCCGTGGGCCACCTGGAGCCGCGCATGAGCCAGACGCAGACGGCCACGCGCGGAAAAATCGTCCTCGCCACGGTGAAGGGGGACGTGCACGACATCGGCAAGAACCTGGTGGAGATCATCCTCGCCAACAACGGCTTCCAGGTGGTGAACCTGGGCATCAAGGTTCCGCCCGAGCAGCTCGTGCAGGCCGTGCGCGAGCACCGGCCGGACATGCTCGGCCTGTCGGGCCTGCTGGTGAAGAGCGCGCACCAGATGGTGGCCACCGCGGAGGACCTCAAGCGCGCGGGCGTGGAGGTGCCCATCCTCGTGGGCGGCGCGGCGCTCAGCCGCAACTTCGTCGACAAGAACATCGCCCCGGCCTACGCGGGCACGGTGGCCTATGCGCAGGACGCCATGAGCGGCCTGGACCTGGCCAAGCAAATCGTTGACCCCCAGGGGCACGACAAGCTCCGGCAGGAGCTCGCCGAGCGCCGGGCGAAGCTCGCCCAGGAGGTGAAGGACCGGCCCAAGGTGAGCGCCCCCGTCATCCCCGCCACGCGCAGCAAGTCGGTGAAGGTGCTGGAGAAGGTGCCCCCGGTGCCGGACTACGAGCGGCACGTGCTGACGAACACCCCGCTCGACCACATCTGGAAGTTCATCAACCCGGTGATGCTCTACGGGCGGCACCTGGGCCTGCGCACCTCCTCGCGCGTGCTCGGCACGCCGGCCGAGGCGGAGCTGAGCAAGACGGAGGAGGGGCGCAAGGCGCTGGCGCTGAAGGACGCAGTGGAGGAGCTGAAGGCCTTCCTGCGCGGCGGGGTGATGCACGCGCGCGCCGTCTTCCAGTTCTTCAAGGCGGGCAGCGACGGCAACCGCGTGGTGCTCTTCGACGGGCTCACGGGCGAGCAGAAGGCCGTCTTCGACTTCCCCCGCCAGGAGAAGGAGGACGGGGTGTGTCTGGCCGACTACGTGCTGCCGCTGGAGGGTGGGATGCCGCGCGACAACCTGGGCATGTTCGTCACCACCGCGGGCGGCGGCATCCGCGAGCTCTCCGAGGCCTTCAAGGCCAAGGGCGAGTTCCTCAAGATGCACGCGGTGCAGGCGCTGGCGCTGGAGACGGCCGAGGGCTACGCGGAGCTGCTCCACACCCAGCTGCGCAGCATGTGGGGTTTCCCCGACAAGCCGGACATGACCATGCTGGAGCGCTTCCGGGCGGAGTATGAGGGCAAGCGCTACTCGTTCGGCTACCCGGCGTGCCCCCGGCTGGAGGACCAGGCGGGGCTGTTCGCCGCACTGCGTCCAGAGGAGATCGGCGTGCAGCTGACCGACGGCTTCATGATGGAGCCGGAAGCGTCCGTGTCCGCCGTCGTCTTCCATCATCCTCAGGCGCACTATTTCTCGGTGACATAGACTTCCCCCATGAGCGCGCCCGACATCCGCCGTGCCGTCCAGTTGCTGCCCACCTGTGCCACCACCGGCGTGGGCAGCCTGCCCCACACGCAGGTGGAGCTGGGGCTCCAGGCCGCGCTGGCGCTGGAGATTCCCTTCCTGCCCCAGCTGCCGCGGAGGGATCCCGCCGAGTACATGATTCCCGCGGCCCTCGAAGGGCTGCCCGGCCTGCGCTTCGACGAGGACGGCATGTGCACCGTGGACCTCGCCGCCTGGGAGGCGGGGCGCACGGCGTTCGAGGCCAAGCTGGACGAGGCGCTGAACTCCGGACAGCTGGAGGACTTCGAGCCCACCACAGAGAGCTGCCATGCGTGGCGGCCCTTCCTCTGGGAGGTGGAGCACCGGAAGCTCGCCCTGGTGAAGGCGCAGATCGCCGGCCCCTTCACGGTGCGCGCGGTGGCGCTCACGAGCGAGGGCGGGGCGCCGCTGGACGTGCCAGGGCTGGACATCGCCATGTACCGGCTGGTGATGGCGCGCGCGCTGGCGATGGTGAAGGCGCTGCGGCGCGCGAACGCCACGCCGCTCTTCTTCCTGGATGAGCCCGGGCTCTATGCCTTCCAGCGCACCCAGCCCCGCCACCTGCTGGCACTGCAGGAGCTGCGGTTGATGGTGCTGGCGCTGCGCCGGGAGGGCGCCCTGGTGGGCATCCACTGCTGCGGCAACACGGACTGGGCCGCGCTGCTCAACATCCAGCCGGATGTGCTCTCGCTGGATGTGCGGCTGTCGCTGGATGCGGTGCTGGAGGAGGCCGAGGCGCTGGCGCGCTTCCTCGACTCGGGGGCCACGCTGAGCCTGGGCATCATCCCCACGGACCTGGCGTCCACCTACAACGTGCAGGAGCTGACCGAGTCGGTGGAGGCCTCGCTGAAGGCGTCGCTGCCCAAGGGGCGGCGCTTCACCCAGGTGCTCTCCCACGTGCTGCTGACGCCCGCCTGCGGGCTGGCGATGCGCTCGGTGCCGGACATGGAGCGCATCCTCGGAGAACTGAGGGTTGCTCAGCGCAGCCTGCATGAGACGCTGGACGCTGAGCGAGGCCCGGAGTTCTACGTCATCTGAAAGCGGTTACTGGCGGCCGAGCTTCAGCTCGCGCTCGGCCTGGTACCAGTCCTGCTCGTTGCTGCCGTGCTCGCCGCCCCGGGCCTGGTAGATTTCATAGGCGCGGCGGGCGATCTGCTCCTCGGTCGGAGCGCTGCGGACGGGCTCGGATGCCGGCGTGGCCGCAGCCTTCGGAGCCTCCTTCAGTGCCTCCTTGGGCGCTGCCTTCTGGGGCTCTTTGCTGGGCGAATTCGACGCTTTGGCGTTTTGCCGGGCCACGGAACACTCCTGGTAGAGGGGTAAACGGCGCCACCATACGCTGCTGGGTCCGGGCTGGATCTGCACTTTGGTACGTGGGTTATGGGGTGAACAGCACCATCCCCCCAATGTTCATCGAGCGACATCGGGGAGCACGCCCTTCGCGAGCGCGGCGTCGAGCGCCCGCTGCATGGCGGTGCTCATGCCCAGCTCCGAGGCCTGCGCGGGCGTGCACCAGCGCAGCTCGTGGAAGGCCGCGGCCCGCGACGGCCGCCGGGGCCCGGTGACACGCAGCAGGTGCAGGGTGAGCGCGCGGTGGGTGAGCTGGCGCTTCACCGTGCCGAGCATGCCCTGGGCGGTGAGGGGGACCTCCAGGGCCTCCGAGAGGCGCGTGGCGGCCTCGGCCTCGGGCGCGCCGGGCGCCACCTCCACGGCGGGCAGCTCCCACAGCCCTCCGAAGAGCCCCTTCTCCGCGCGCCGGGCGAACAGGAGCGTGTCCCCGTGGGGCCACACCGCGAGCGCGAGCGTCAGCAGCTTGGGCGTGGCGCGGACCTTGGCGGGGGGCAGCTCGGCGGTGCGGCCCGTCTGGTAGGCGAGGCAGGCCTCGCGCACGGGGCACAGCAGGCACAGGGGGCGCTCGGGGCGGCACACGGTCGCTCCGTGCTCCATGAGGGCCTGGTTGAAGTCCCCGGGCCGCTCGCCCTTCACCAGCGCACCGGCCAGGGCCCAGAGGCGGGCCTCCCGCGCCCGGTCCCCGGGCAGGCCTTCCACCACGAAGAGGCGCGAGAGCACGCGCGCCACGTTGCCATCCACCAGGGGCGCCTCTTCCCCGAAGGCGATGGAGGCCACGGCCCCCGCCGTGTAGCGGCCAAAGCCGGGCAGGGTGAGCAGGGCCTTGGCGGTGGAGGGGAAGCGTCCGCCGAACTGGGCGGTGACTTCCTGGGCGGCGCGGTGGAGGTTGCGCGCCCGCGAGTAGTAGCCCAGGCCCTTCCACGCGGCGAGCACGTCCTCCAGCGGCGCCGCCGCCAGGGCCTGCACCGAGGGAAAGCGCGCGAGGAACCGCTCCCAGTAGGGGATGACGGTGGACACCTGCGTCTGCTGGAGCATGACCTCGCTGAGCCAGATGGCGTAGGGCTCGTTCGTGCGGCGCCAGGGGAGAGCCCTCTTCTGCCGGTCATACCAGGCCAGCAGGGGGGCCCGGATGGCGGCGAGCCGTCCGGCATCCAGCGCGGGGACATCCAGGGTCATGGCGGCGCGCACCTTACCTGGTTGGTTGTCCGTGGCGAAGGTTTCTCCCCATGTCGGGTGGGCCCTGGAGGCCGCGGGCCTCACCACAGCCCGTGTTCGCGCAGCAGCTCTCCCACCGGGCGTGTGCCCTGCTGATACGCGGCGAAGAGCCGCCCGGCCAGCTCCCGGGGCGGGTTCTCCCAGCGGAGCCCCGGCCGGCAGGCCACGAGCGAGGTGTGGACGTCCTCGGCGGAGCGGAAGGAGACGTGCTCGGGCAGCAGCGGGTTCTGGCTGGTCAGGAAGGACTGCCGCGGGCCCAGCTCCCGGAGGCACGCCTCGGCCCAGCGGGGGTGCAGGCCGTTGGGAAGCTCGTCGGCGATGACGAAGTCCTCGTGCACATCCAGGTAGTAGAGGAAGGACAGCAACCGCTTCTGCCCGTACCCCAGGGACTCCTGGGAGAGGGACGTGCCGTCCGGCCGGGTGAAGAGGAAGGTGAACTGGCCAAAGCCCACCCGCCCGCCGTTCTCGTACGTGCGCTTGTCCAGCACCTCCACCCGGAGTTGCCCCGAGGTGAAGCCCGCCAGGGCCACGAACTTCGCCAGGAAGCTCTGGGCAAGCTCGTCGTGGCGGAACTCGAGCGCATCGGCCAGGGGCCCCCGCTCCACGTGGTGGCGCAGCCAGCCGGGCATCCACGTGGGCAGGGCCATCAGCCCCAGGGGAAACACCTCGTCGTTGCGCATCTCCAGGGCGAAGCGGCTGTCGCCAATCCGGGTGAAGGTCCCCAGCGATTCATCGAACCGCCAGGGGGCCAGCAGGAAGGTGCGGCGCAGGAACTCCTTGAGCCGGTCCTTCAGCTCCCGCTCCAGGTACTGGGCCGTCATGAACAGCAGCGTCCACACGGAGCGGTCCAGCGGGGACCAGTCCATGGTCCGCGCGTAGGCGGACTGGCCATCCACCTCGCAGAAGAGCCCCGAGGCGGTGGCGCGCATCCGAAGCGAGCAGGCAGGCGCGTCGAGCCGCAGCGTCGCCTCCAGCAGGGGCTCCAGGGCGCGCGAGGCGCGGGGGGCCTGGCGCAGCACCAGGGCCGCCGGATCCGGAGGGGCGCCGCCCGCCGCGTTCCGCGCCACGATGTCCAGCGCCATGCCTGGCATCGTCAGCCCGTATTCCAGGGAAAACTCCTCGTGCAGGAGCGCCGAGAAGTCGGAGATGAGGACGGCGGAGATCAGCTCCAGCAGCGCCGTCCGGCCGGTGCCGTTCTGTCCCACGAAGAGGTTGAGCGACGGACCGAAGACGAGCTCGGTGCCCGGGGGCACGGCCCGGTACTGGTGGACCTTGAGGCGCGTGAGCTTCATGGCGTCTCCCGGACAGTACCGGTTTGCCTGGCCACATTCGCTTGATTCCTCGCCCGCCCCATTTCTTGCCGGCCGGCCGGGCGCTTAGGATGCTGCCGCGAATGCGGCGCCCCCCCCTCAGCAACGACTTCTCCTGGTCCAAGAGCCGCCACGAGAAGTTCAACGAATGCCTGCGCTTGTACTACTTCCACTACTACCGCTCCTGGGGCGGGTGGGAAGCGGACGCGCCCCAGGACATCCGCGAGCTGTACGTGCTCAAGAAGCTGAGCAACCGCTACACGTGGGCGGGCAGCGTGGTGCACGAGTCCCTCAAGGATGCGCTGCTGGACTGGCGCGCCGGGCGGCCGGTGGACCCCCAGGCGGTGGAGGCCCGGACGCACCGGCTGATGCAGGACGACTTCCGCCACTCCAGCAAGAAGGCCTACTGGACGCAGAAGTACCGCAAGCCCTTCTCCGGCCTGGTGGAGCACGAGTACGCGGAGGCCATCCCCAGCGAGACGTGGAAGCAGAACTGGGAGACGGTGCGCGCGGCGCTGGCCTGGTTCTTCGCCTCCCGGTGGCCCACCCTGGCGCGCGCGCTCAAGCCGGCGCAGTGGCTGGAGGTGGACGCGGGCGCCGACTTCTCCAGCTTCTCCCTGGAGGGGGTGAAGGTGTTCGCCATTCCCGACTTCGCCTACGTGGACGAAGAGGGCAGGCCCGTGGTGGTGGACTGGAAGACGGGCAAGGTGCGCGAGGGGTATGACGACCAGGTGCTGGGCTACGCGCTCTACCTCTCCCAGCGCTACAAGTTCCCCGTGGAGAAGGTGCGCGCCTCGCTGGTGTACCTGAACGAGGGGCTGGAGCAGGAAGTCCAGGTGGACCCCTCGGCCGTCGACGCCTTCAAGGAGCGCTTCCTCCAGAGCGTCGCGGGCATGCGGGCCCTGCTGAAGGAGCCCGCCCACAACACGCCCCGGGAGGCCGAGGCGTTCCCGATGACGGAGAACCTGGCGGTGTGCGTGCGCTGTGCCTTCCGGCGGGCCTGCCAGCGCGAGGACATGGCGGCGGCGCCGCCCCGGGTGGCCTGAGCGCGGGGCTCTTAGCGGGCGGAGGCCAGCCGGCGCACCACCACGCCCGCGGCGTTCATGCCGAAGGCGGAGGTGACGAAGACGGCGCTGCCGTCGATCTGCGTCCGGTGGTCGCAGGTGTGGAAGTCGTTGTCCTGCGGGCAGACGCACAGGAAGCCATCGGTGGCGTCGTCATACCGGAGGGCCACCGGCTGGCGGCGCACCTCGATGGAGTAGACGGCGGTGATGCCCGTGTGCCGGTCCGTCTCCACGCCGTGCTTGCGCTTGAGGAGCTTGCGGATGTCCTTGGCGAACGGGTCCATGTGGGTCTCGCACAGGTCCTCCACGCGGATGGCGGTCGGGTCCAACCGGCCCGCGGCGCCCATGGAGCTGACCACGGGGATGCCCAGGGTGACGCAGCGGTGGAGCAGGTGCAGCTTGGCCTTCACGTTGTCGATGGCGTCCACCACGAAGTCGTAGCGCCCCGGGGGCAGCATCTGCTCGGCGGTCTCCGCGCGGTAGAAGTCGCGCACCGCCTCCACCTGGACGTCCGGGTTGATGTCCCGGCAGCGCTGCACCATCAGCTCCGCCTTGGACTTGCCCACGCCCTTCACCGTCGCGTGGAGCTGGCGGTTGGTGTTGGTGACGCACACGTCGTCATGGTCCACCAGCGTGAGGTGGCCTATGCCGCTGCGCACCAGCCCCTCCACCGCGTAGCTGCCCACGCCGCCCACGCCGAAGACGACCACCCGTGCCGCGGACAGCCGCTCCATCGCCGGGTCTCCCAGCAGGCGTCCCGTCCGGTCGAACCGGCGCGAGAGCTTGAAGGGGCGGGCCAGGGGGGACGCGGGCGCCTCCGAGGGCAGGGCCGGAGACGGGGCAGGGGCGGGGGTGACGGTGGGCTGCGTGCTCATGGAACTCCTCTATAGCGCGACCGCCCGCCTACCGCGAAGCCGGGGGAAATGCTTCCCGGAAGAGCTTGCGGGCATTGAGGGCCGTCCGCTCGGCGAGCACTTCGGCGGGCTCTCCCAGCACGTGGGCCATCCCCTCGATGATGCGGGGCAGGTAGCCCGGCTCCGAGCGCTGCCCCCGGTGCGGGGTGGGGGCCTGGTCCGGCGAGTCCGTCTCCGCGACGAGCCGCTCCGGGGGGATGACGCGCAGGGCATCCAGCGGCTTTCGCGCCTCGGCCCAGGTGACGGGGCCCGCGAAGGAGAAGTGGCAGCCCTTCTGGATGTAGAAGCGCGCCAGCTCCGCGCCCCCGCTGTAGCTGTGCATGAGCACCCCGGCCTCGGGGAAGGGCTCCTCCTTGAGGAAGGCGATGAGGGCCGGGTGCGCCCGGTGGCAGTGCATCAACACGGGCAGCCCATGCTTGCGCGCCAGGGCCATGTGCCCGCGCAGCACCGCGAGCTGCCGCTCCATCGGCGCGCCTGGAATGGACGGGCCGTCGAGCCCGCACTCGCCCACGGCCACGGCGCCGCCCCGGGCGAGCAGAGCATCCAGGCGCTCCAGGTGCTCCGCGTCCTGGTGGGCGGGCAGCTCCGGGAGCAGCTGCGGGTGGATGCCCAGCCCCACCTGGATGCGCGGCTCCTGGCGGGGCAGCTCCAGCAGGGGCTCCCACGTGTCCGGGCCCACCGCGGGAATCACGATGCCCTGGAGGCCCGCGGCCCAGGCGCGCGTGAGGACCTCGGAGCGGTCGGGCTCGAACCGCGAGGCGTCGAGATGGCAGTGGGTGTCGATCATCGGAAACGAGGCACGGGGGCCGTTCAATGAGGAACAGGGGAGACGTTGGGAACGCATCAGCGCGCGGTCAACGCCCCCGCGCCCGGAAACCCCCACGCTATACGCCCCCTTTGGTTTCAGGAGGGTCATGATGAAACGCGCGCGGATGAGTTTGCTGTGCAGTGCACTTCTGGTGGCACTGACGGGGTGTGGGGACGAGTGCAAGGATCCATCCGACTGCACCGACGACAAGGGCAGTCCTGCGGAGGGCAAGCGCTGGGTCTGCGAGAGCAACGAGTGCGTCGAGCGGGATGAGACCGCGCCGGCGCCCGGGCCGGGCGATGGTGGCACGGACGGAGGCCCCACGGATGGCGGCCCCACGGATGGCGGGGACCCCACGGATGGTGGCGACCCCGGCCCCGGGGATGGAGGCACCCCGGATGGCGGCGGCATGACGGTTGGCAAGGGCGGGGCGTGCACCACGTCCATGGAGTGCATGGCGGGCCTTCGCTGCGAGGGCACCGCGGGTGCCCAGACGTGCCAGGCCCTGCACGTGGCGGTGACCAGCGCGGGCACGGCGGTCGCCACCCAGGTGACGGCGGTGCGCCATGACGACACCACCACGGCGCCCGCCGTGCTGAGCGAGGCCGCGGCGGAGCCCAGCCGGTACCCCCGGTGGAATGCGGACGGCTCGGCCGTCGCGTTCGTGGAGGGGGCCGAGGGCGTGGGCACCTCGCGCCTCGTGTCCCGCACGCTTCCGTTCACCGCGGGGCAGACCACGGTGTTGACGGAGGGCGCGGCGGCGGGGACCGAGGACTTCCCGCAGCTGGAGTGGTGGCCGTCCACCAGCCTCGTGTGGACGAAGCGGGCCGGGGCGAGCACCTCGGGCCTCTGGACGGTTCCGGGCGCGGGCGGCACCGCCACGGAGCTGACGGGCAACGGCGTGTTCCCCTCGTGGGCGCGCAATGGCACGAGCCTCGCGTACAGCACGCGCGCGGCTGGGTTGCTGGCGCTGGCGTCGGCGGGGGCTCAGTCCGTGGCCATTGCCGGGGGCGCGGGCGGCGAGCAGCCGTTCCACAACCAGGCCAATGACTGGGTGCTCTATGCCAAGGAGAACGGCACGGACGACGTGCTTGGCCCCCTCTATGAAATCTTCACGATTTCTCCCACGGGCGGCACCATCCACCCCATCGCCAACAAGACCTCGGAGCCGACCAGCGGCGGCTCGGTGGACTCGTTCATCGCCAACCCGACCTGGGCGCCGGATGGCACCTGGGTGGCGTACGTGCGCACCTACTTCTCCAAGCCCTCGGATGGCAGCGCCTCCGCCCTGTGTGGCACGGCGGCCGCCACGCAGTGCCCGGGCCGGGATGCGAATGTCATTTTCCTCCGGAAGATCAACCCGGAGACGGGCGCGGGGGACGGCACCGAGGTGCAATTCGTGACCGGTGGCACGCTCCCGTCGTTCTCGCCGGACGGCCGGTTCATCGCCTACGTCCGGGCCAGGCGCCTGCAGATCCAGCAGATCAACCCTGCGGATGGCACCGCGGTGGGCGCCGTCGTCACGCACGGGCTGGGCACGGACGTGCAGACCAACCGCGGTGACGACAACCGCCCGCGCTGGCAGCCGCGCTAGGCCCACGTCCCGGCGCTGAAGGAAGCACCTTGGGCCCGCGTTCCCTTCATGGGGGGACGCGGGCCTTCTTGTGCCTACCTCCTCCAGGGCCGGGGACTTGTCAGGCGCGCCGGATCCGCGTAGGAGGGCGCCCGCTGCGGCTTGGAGCCGCGCGCCTCCCGGAGGACACGGATGAAGCTTCTGCCCGCGCTCTGCTTCCTGGCTTTCGTGGGGTGTGCCACCGCCCCGGTGCCGAAGACCCTGCGGCTCTCGGAGAACGGTGGGGCACACGCGCACCGCCCCGAACAGGACGTGGGGCCGGTGCGTGTGGAGACGCGTGCGGGGACCTTTCTGGTCAACCCGTTGCACGCGGAAGACTTCGCGAAGGCGCTGGCCGGGGAGCCGACCCCGACGCGCTTCTACGCGGGTACGGACCTGTAACGCCTGCTCCGGGTGCTACGGCACCACGACGATGCGGCGGCCCAGGGCCTTGGAGAGCTGGGGCGAGGTGACGACCTTCAGCACCTCGGCCATCTCACCGCCGGCTGTATCGAACGCCGCCGCGATCAGCTCCCCGAGCGTCAGCGGGGCTGCCTTCTTCTGGGACGGCTTCATCCGCTGGACGGACCGCCGCAATGCCGGCATCACCCGCCGGCCCTGTCGCCTGACCGAACCACCCATCTTCGCTGTCGTCGTCTTGGCCATGGTGCTCCTCCCCACCCGCTGGGTGTGGTTGCTCACCGAGTGATGGCCATTCTATAAGCAAGCGGTGAGCCAAGCGCTCGTCTCAATCGCGTGAACAGGATTTCGCGGGGTTAGCGGAGGGATTGAGGGCGGCCACCGTGGAAATTTTGCCCGAGGGGCCCTCAACCGCGTCAGGGGTGCCTCATTTGGTTCCATTTTTCGTACATCCATCACCCCGGAGTTCAACGTTCCGTTCAATGGTGGGCCGGGCGGACACGGGGCGCTTGGGGTAAAGGCGGCAGCAGCCATGAACGTTCAGGTTCTCTTTCACGACAACTGTTTCGATGGGGCCGCGAGCGCGGCGGTGTTTACCCGCTTCTACCGGGAGAAGGTGCGTGCGGATGCCACCTTCACGTACCAGGGGCTGGCGCACAAGCCGGGGGCGGAGGGCATCGACCCGGCGGTCTTCACGGGGGCGGAGAACGTCATCGTCGACTTCCGCTACAGCCAGGACGCGCGGCTGACGTGGTGGTTCGACCACCATGTCTCCGCCTTCCAGCAGCCCGGGGACGAGGCGCACTTCCAGGCGGATACGAGCGGCCGCAAGTTCCACGACGCCCACCGCAAGAGCTGCACGAAGTACCTGGCGGACGTGGCCCGGGAGCGCTTCGGCTGGGATGCCTCGCCGCTGGCGGACCTCATCCATTGGGCGGAGCTCATCGACGGGGCGCAGTTTCCGAGCCCGCAGATGGCGGTGGCGCTCGAGGAGCCCGCGCTGCGCATCATGACGGTGCTGGAGTCCGCCAAGTCCCCGGACCTGATTCCGGAGGTCATCCGGCGCATGCAGCACGAGTCGCTGGCGGACATCGCCGCCTCGCCGCTCATCGCCGAGCCGCTGGCGCCGCTGCTGGAGCGGCACATGCTGAACATGGAGCAGGTGCGGGCCAAGGCGCGCTACGAGCAGGGCGTGGTGTTCTTCGACCTGGCGGACGAGGGCGTGGACAGCCTGAACAAGTTCATCGCCTACGCGCTCTACCCCGAGGCCCGCTACACCCTGTGGGTGGGCCAGGGCCCCAAGCGGGCCAAGGTGTCGCTGGGCTCGAACCCGTGGAAGCCCGAGCTGCGGCGGCATGACCTGGCGGCCATCGCCTCGCGCTACGGCGGGGGCGGCCACCCGGTGGTGGCCGCGGTGAGCTTCAAGCCGGGCGAGCTGGACAAGGCGCGCAGCGCCTACCGGGAGATCCTCGCCGAGCTCTCGGCCTGAGCGCCTTCAGCGCGCCGTCTCGAAGAACGTGAAGCCCGCGGTGCGCAGCATCCGCACCACGGTGAGCATGGGCAACCCCTGCACGTTGGTCCGGTCTCCATCGAGGTGGGACAGCAGGGCCTGCCCGGCCCCCTCGATGCGGTAGCTGCCCGCGCAGCCCTGCCACTCGCCGAGCCCCAGGTAGCGCTCCAGCTCCTCGGGCGTGGCGGGATAGAAGGTGAGCCGGGAGACTTCCAGGCTCTGGGCGAGGTGGCCCCCAGGGCCCAACAGACACACCCCGGTGCAGATGTCGTGGGTCCGCCCGAGCAGCTTGCCGAGTTGCTTGCGCGCGGCGCCCACGTCCGGCGGCTTGGAGAGAACTTCTCCCTCCACTTCCACGAGCTGGTCGGCGCCCAGGATCCAGGCCTCGGGATGGCGCGCCTGGACGGCGCGGGCCTTGCGCGCGGCGAGCTCCTGGACGGCTTCTCGGGCCGAGAGGGTGGGGGCCACGTCCTCGTCCACGCCCGGGGCTTCGGCCACGTAGGGCAGGCCCAGCCCATCCATCAGGGCCCGGCGCGCGCTGGACGTCGAGGCAAGAATCAGAGGTCTCATGCGGCCGCACCCTAGACCAGGAGATGCATGCCTGTTGCGCCCTGCGGCCAGGCAAGCGGGCGGGAGGTTTCTTTCCGGGCATGGGGGGGATGCCGTAGCCTGAGGGTCCATGTCGCGGCGTGGTCTGCTCGCCTTCTTCCTTCTGCTGGGTGCCTGTCAGCGCAGCTCCTCGGAGCCTGTGCTGGCTGCGCCCGTTCCCTGTACCGCCCAGGCCTCCGTTCCCGAGGCCCCGGCGGTGGCCGAGCCGTCCCCGCCCGTGGCCCCTCCGCCGCTCGCGGCGGGCCCGGAGGAGGACAGCCGCGCGCCGGTGGCCCCGCTCGCGGTCTGCCGCGCCGAGGGCATCTCCCCGCTGGAGGCCGCGCGGCGCTCCTATGACGAGGGCCACTTCGAGGCGGCCCTGTCCTGTGCGGCCCAGGCGGCCGCGCTGGAGCCCGACTTGGCCGAGGCCCATGCCGAGCGGGGGCTGGCGCTGTCCGAGCTGGGCCGCATCCCCGAGGCCCAGATGGCGTTCGCGCGCGCCCTGGCGCTTGAGCCCGGCTCGCGCGAGGCCCTGCTGGGGGCCGCGCACCTCTTCACGGTGCAGCTGCCCTCCACCCGGGAGCGGGACGAGCTGGGGCTGCTCTACTCCGAGCGGGGCCTGTCCCAGCCGGGCACACCCCCGGACGTGGTGATCCAATTCGCGCTCCTGTCGGCCATGGCCTTCAACGACCTGGGACACGCGGGGGATGCGCTGGAGCGCGCGGCCATCGTGCTCGCGCGGGAACCCGGCAACCACGAGGCCCTGTTCGAGCGGGCGCTGGCCCTCTTCGAGCTGTGCCGCTTCGCCGAGGCGAAGGCCGCCTTCACCGCGCTCCTGAAGTTCCCCGGCCGGGAGGCCCACGCGCACCAGCGCCTCGGGCTGCTGCTGGAGCGCGAGGGCAAGTGGGCCCAGGCGCAGGCCCACTTCGACAAGGCCCGGGCGCTGGCTCCCGAGGACTTCCCCCCGCCGCCCTTGCCCACGCCCGAGGAGTTCCGCGCGGCGGTGGCCCGGGCCGTGGAGGCGCTCCCCGAGGACATGCGCAAGGACCTGGAGGGCATCCCCGTCACGGCGGAGGAGATCCCCGTGGATGCGGACCTGATGTCCGGCGAGCCGCCGCTGTCGCCCTCGATTCTGGGGCTCTTCCGGGGCCCGCCGCTCGGCGAGCCGTGCGATGGCTCGGAGAGCCCGTGCCGCTCGGTGGCGCTCTACCGCCGCAACCTCGCGCGCGTGGCGTCCAGCCATGCGGAGCTGCTGGAACAGATCCAGGTGACGTTGCTGCACGAGGTAGGGCATCTTCGCGGCGAGGATGACGAAGAGCTGGCCGCCCGCGGCCTGGAGTGAATGATGGCCGCGCGAAACCTTCCCGTTGCACGAGTGAGCCTCAAGGGCGCTAAGAGCCTGCGCCGGGGCACCCCCTGGCTCTACCGCACCGAGCTGGTCGAACCGCCCGAAGGCGAGGGGCGGGGGCGGGTGGTGGCCGTGGTGGACCCCCAGGGCAATCCCATTGGCCAGGCCTTCTACGCCCAGCGCTCGCCGCTGGCCTTGCGGCTGCTCACGCGCCGCCCCGCCACGGAGGAGCCCACGGACGAGGCCTTCTTCCGCCGCCGCCTGGAGGCGGCCCTGGCCCGCCGCGCGTCCCTGAAGCACCGGGATGGCCTGCGGTTGGTGCATGGCGAGGCGGACCTGCTGCCGGGCCTCTTCGTGGACCGGTATGGCGCGGGCCTGACGCTCCAGACGCTCTCCGAGGGGATGGACGCCCGGAAGGAGTGGATCGCCCGGGTGCTGGTGGAGCTGACCGGGGCCACCCACGTGGTGTGCCGGGACGATGCCTCGGGCCGTGACTTCGAGGGGCTCGCGCGCCAGGTGATGCTGCTGCACGGCACGGGCGAGGCGCGCTTCACCTACCACGAGGGCGAGAACCGCTTCGAGGTGGACCTCCTGGGGGACATGAAGACCGGGGCCTTTCTGGACCAAGTGGACAACCACCTGCGCGCGGGCGAGCTCGCCCGGGGCGAGGCGTTGGATCTCTTCAGCTACCACGGGGGCTTCGCGCTCTCGCTGAGCCGCACGTGCGACTCGGTGCTCGCGGTGGAGCAGGACCCGAAGGCCTCGGAGCGCATCCAGGCCAACGCCGCGCGCAATGGCCGCAAGAACGTCACGGTGGAGAACGCCAATGCCTTCGATGTGCTGCGGCGCTTCGCCGAGACGGGCCGCCGCTTCGACACGGTGGTGCTGGATCCGCCGGGCCTGGCCAAGCGCCGCGAGGGGCTGGCCACCGCGCTGCGCGCCTACCACGAGCTGAACCTGCGCGCCCTCAAGTGCCTGAAGCCCGAGGGGGTGCTCGTCACCTGCTCGTGCTCGGGGAAGCTGGACCGCCAGGGCTTCGAGCAGATGGTCTTCTCGGCCGCCGAGGATGCCCGGCGGCCGGTGCAGATCCTCGAGCGGCGCGGGGCGGGGTTGGACCACCCGGTGCTCGCCAACCTGCCGGAGACCGAGTACCTCAAGGCGCTCTACGTCCGGGCGATGTAAGCCTCAGGCCTGGAGCCCCCGCACGCGCGAGCCACTGGCCGCCACGAGCACCAGGAAGGCCACGAGGAGCCCCAGCGCGGCGGGCAGCCCCACGGGCTCCGCCACGAGGCCAATCAGCGGCGGGCCCACGAGGAAGCCGCCATAGCCCAGGGTGGACACCGCCGCGATGCCCACGCCGGAGGGAACGCCCGGGGCGCGGCCCGCGGCGCTGAACAGCACCGGGATGAGGTTGGACAGCCCGAGCCCCACACAGCCGAAGCCGATGAGGGCCGCCACCGGGTGGTGCAGCACCAGGGCCGCGCCCAGGCCACCGGCCGCCAGGAATCCGCCCGCGCGCAGCAGCCGCTGGGGGCCGAAGGCGTTGACCATCCGGTCTCCTGTCAGCCGGCCCGTGGTCATCGCCAGCGAGAACACCGCGTAGCCCGCGCCGGCCAGGCCCACCTCGGTCCCGAGGGACCGGCGCAGGTAGACGGCGCTCCAGTCCGCCATGGCCCCCTCCACCATCAGCACCAGGAAGGTGAGCAGCCCCATGAACAGCAAGGGGCCGCGGGGAAACGCGAAGGCATGCGCGGGGCCCCCCTCATCGGCGGAGGCTGGCAGCAGGAAGCGGGAGGCCGTGAGGATGACGGCCAGGCCCAGCACGGACACCCCCAGCATGTGGGCGGGGGGCGTGAGTCCCCAGGACAGCAGCAGGATGGAGCTGCCCGCCCCGGCCAGTCCCCCCAGGCTGTACAGGGCATGGAACGAGGACATGACGGTCTTGCCCAGCTTGCGTTCCACGGTCACCGCGTGGGCATTCATCGCCACGTCCATGGCGCCATAGGCGGCGCCAAAGCTCACCAGTGCCACCAGAAGGAGCGGAAGGCTGGGGGCCCGCACGGGCAGCGCCACCAGCGGGCAGAAGAGCAGGGAGCTGACGAGCGTGACGGCCCGGCTGCCCCAGCGGGCCACCAGCATGCCGGTGAGGGGCATGGCCACCAGGGCGCCCAGGGCCACCCCCAGCAGCGCCAGGCCCAGCAGCGAGGTGCTCAGCCCGAGCCGGGCCTGGACCGTGGGGATGTGAGGCACCCAGCTCGCGAAGGACAGGCCATTGACGAAGAAGACGGCGGAGATGGCGATTCGCGCGGGGTGAGGGGCCAACGCGAGGGGCGCCGGGAGGGCAGGGGTCGACACGGTCATGCGGTCACCACACGGAGTTTGAGCTTGTGAAAGGGGGCGAGCACGGCTTCGGGAACCGTGGCCTCGGTGACGAGGGTGGCCAGCCGCTCCGTGGGGGCCACCACGAAGGGCGAGATCGTCCCGAGCTTGTCGGCGGTCGCCACCGCCACGGTCTCGGCGGAGCCCTGGATCATCGCGCGCTTGATGGCGACCTCCTCGGCATGGGGGGTGGTGATGCCCGCCTCGCCGTGGAGGCTGCACACGCCCAGCAGGCACAGGTCCGCGCGCACCTGGCGGACCGCCTCCACGGTCTCGGCACCCACCGTCGTCATCGCCTCCCGGTGGATCCGTCCTCCCAGGAGGTGCACCTCGATGCCGGTGTGCTCGATCAGGGCCAGGGCCACCGGGGGGCTGACGGTCACGACGGTGGCGCGCAGCTCGCGGGGCAGGCTGCGGGCAATCTCCAACGTCGTGGTGCCCCCATCGATGAAGAGCACCTGGCCCGGGCGCACCATGTCCGCGGCGACCTTCGCCAGCGCCTGCTTTGCGGGTTGCTGCACCTGGGTGCGCGCGGTGTAGGCCAGCGTCGTCTGGGCCCGGGGGAGGGCGCCGCCATGGACTCTTCTCAACAGTCCGGCCTCATCCAGGTCGCGCAGGTCCCTGCGGATGGTGTCCTCGGAAACATGCAGAATCCGGCACAAGTCGGCAGCGGAGACGCGGCCTTCCGTGGAGAGCTGCTCCAGGATGGCCCGCTTGCGCTCCTCGGGAAGCAGGGTGGAGGGGGTTTCAGTCATGGTCGTCCGGGTCATGCGGTGGGGTGCGTTTTTATGCATGATGTTGCGTGATTGTGCCGGAGTCAAGCGCCCGGGCGCCGCATGGAGAAGCCCCAGCAGGCGAGGTAGCGTCGCCGCCCATGCGCACCTTCCCTTACGTGGTCGTCTCGGCAGCCCTGCTCGCCGCGTGTGCGAGCTCCCGTCCCCCGCCTCCTCCGGAGGCCGGGCCCCCGCCCCCGCCTCCTCCCGCGGCGGAGGAGGGGGCTCAGACGCCGGTGGCGCCTGACGTGCCCGCGGGGGCGGAGGCCGCGCGCATCGCGGAGTTCTCGCGTCAGGCGACGCCGTTCGTGGATGCGTTCGTCAACTCCGAGGCCCTCTTCACGCGCGATGGGAAGCAGGTGCTCTTCATCTCCTCGCGCGACGGCCTCCCCCAGGTCTACCGGGCAGATGCGGCGAGCCCCACCTCGCAGGCCACCCGCCTCTTCGAATCCAAGGAGCGGGTGACGCTGATCGACACCACCCCGGATGGCCGGTCCCTGCTCGTCTTCTCGGACAAAGGTGCCGACGAGAACTGGTCGGTCTGGAAGGTGGGCCTCGATGGCTCAGCCCCCGTGGAGCTCACGCCCGGGGAGACCCTGAGCCGGGATACCGCGTTCCTGCCGGACCTGGCGCCGGACACCCTCTACATCGGCGCCCGGCGCATGGATGAAGTCGCCTCCGCCGCGTACGCCGTCCCCGCAGCGGGGGGGCCCTCCCGCGTCATCTACCGGGATGACAAGCCGGGCTTCCTCGTCCACGTGAGCCGCGACGGCAAGCAGGGGCTGTTCGCGCGCTACCTCTCCGCGTCGGAGAACTACCTGCTGCACCTCGACATGGCGTCGGGCAAGACGCGGCCGCTGTATCCGGCCCAGGGCACCCAGGTCAGCCTCTTCTCCGCGCAGTTCTCGCCGGATGGCCGGACCGTCTACGTCTCGACCGATGGAGGCGGGGAGCAGGCGCTGGTGCTCGCCCTGGACAGCGCGAGCGGCAAGGAGCTCGCCCGGTACGTCGAGAAGGACCCCGCCAAGGCCACCATTCAGACCCTCCTGGTGGCGAAGACCGGGGACACGCTCGCCCTGGGCCTCAGCGCGGGCAACCGCAGCGAGGTCCGGCTGCTCGATGCGCGCACCCTGAAGCCGCGGGCCCGGGTGGAGCTGCCGCTCGGCCAGGGAAGCCCCCAGGCCTTCTCGGAGGACGGCCGGCGGCTCACGGCCATCTGGTCCACCCCCGCCTCCATCACCGATGCGTGGGTCATCGACGTGAAGACGGGCAAGGCCTCCCCCCTGCGCCAGGAGCCACGCCCGGCCCTGAAGCAGCTGCCCGCCCTCGAGACGAGCATCGTGGACATCCGCGCGCACGACGGGCTGGCGCTGCCCACCAACGTGTACCTGCCGAAGCAGCGCTCCGGGAAGCTGCCCGTCATCGTCAGCTACCATGGCGGCCCCGCGGGCAACTCGAAGATCAAATGGTCCGCGGCCACCGCCTTCTTCGTGTCCCAGGGCTACGCCTGGGTGGAGCCCAACGTCCGGGGCTCCTCGGGCTTCGGCCGCGCCTTCGAGGAGGCGGACAACGGGGCAGGGCGGCTGGAGGCCTTCAAGGACATCGAGGCGGTGGGCCGCTGGGCGGCCTCTCAGCCCTGGGCGGATCCGGACCGGGTCATCATCTATGGCGGCAGCTACGGCGGCTACACGGTGCTCATCGGGCTGACGCGGATGCCGGACCTGTGGCGCGCGGGGGTGGACGTGTTCGGCGTGGCGAACATGAAGACCTTCATGGCCACCACGAGCGGCTTCATCCGGGAGGTGTTCCTGCTGGAGTTCGGAGACCCGGACAAGGACGCGGCCTTCCTGGAGTCCATCTCACCGCTCAAGGACGTGGCCCGCATCGCGGATCCGCTGTTCGTCTACGCGGGGGCCAATGATCCCCGGGTGCCGCGCGGGGAGTCGGACCAGATCGTCCGCGCGCTGCGCGAGCGCCAGGTTCCCGTCGAGTACATGGTGGCCGGGAACGAGGGGCACTCCATGGCCCGGCGCGAGAACCAGATTGAGTTCATGGCGCGCACGGCCCGCTTCCTCGAAGCCCACGCGGGCCCCCGCGAGGCGGCCGCGCCCTGAGCGGGGCTCAGGGGATGCCCAGCTCCTTGCGCAGCCGGTTCACCACCTTGAAGTACTCGGTGCGGGAGAAGGGCACGTTGAGGATGTAGAAGTCCTTCTTGGAGAGCCCCACGCAGCCGAAGCAGTAGTTGCAGTCCGAGAGGTTCCGGCAGAGCACCAGGTAGGCGCTGCCGGTGCAGTTCTCGCACTGCACGCAGTAGGCGCAGGCATGGCAGCTCTTCGAGTCCACGCAGTGCGAGCAGTTGTTGCACAGCTCGCACCGCGTGCAGTGGGTGCACTGGTAGCAGTTGCTGCAGTCCTTGCAGAACATGCAGTTGGCGCAGCGCTGGCAGCCCTCGCACGCGTAGGAGCCCGGGTTGCCCGGATCCGAGGCGAACGTCTTCGTCAGCCGCTGGAACTGCTCCAGGAACTCCCGCTTGCCCACGGTGGCCAGGGCCTGCCGCGCGGCCTGCTCCTCCTCATGTGACTCCGGGGTGGGGGCCCGCGTTCCTTTGTCCTTCACTTGGGGGAACTCCTTCCTTTCGTTCCTGACTTAGCGCAACCGGGCCAGTCCTTCGAGGTCGATGCCCCGGGCAATCCGCCGCACCTCCACGGTGCCGGGAAAGCCACGGCTCGTCACGGCCACCACGAAGCGGTCGCCCACCAGGAGGTTGGCCTCCGCAGTCGTCTCCTCCGCGTCGTAGCGCACGAACCCCACCGCCGCATCCCAGAAAATGGGCGCGGAAGGATCGCTCGCAGGCCGGCCCTTCGCCCCCTCGGCCGCCTCGCGGATGGCCTTGGCGATCTTCCAGCCCAGCGTGGTGTCGACGATGCGGACCTTCACCTCGCGCTCCTCGCCCAATGTGAAGGTGCGCTCGGCCTCGCTCACGGAGATTTCGCCATACTTGCCCGTGGAGCCCTCGGTCGTGGCATGGGTGAAGCCCTCCAGCGAGTCTGGCAAGAAGGGGGCCAGTTGCCGGAAGTACACGCAGGGTGCGGCAGGGGCCTCGCCCAAAGCGGAGGCCCCCTCGGAGCCCGTGCGCTCTTCCAGACAGCCAGTGCCCAGGGCCAACCCGAGCACCCCCAGCAGGCGCACCAAGGATTTGATTTCGGTCACGGGGCGATCAAAAGGTATCCCCGCTCTCCGCGCAATGGACCTCTCCAAGCTCAACCCGCCTCAGCGCGAGGCCGTCGTCACGACGGAAGGCCCCCTCCTGGTGCTCGCCGGCGCAGGCAGCGGAAAAACCCGCGTCATCACCCACCGCATCGTTCACATCCTGAACACGCGGCCGGGGGGGGCCCTGGCCCGCAACATCCTCGCCGTCACCTTCACCAACAAGGCCGCCACCGAGATGAAGGAGCGGCTGGTGAAGATGGCGGGCCCCCGCGCACAAGGCGTGCTGGTGTGTACCTTCCACGCTTTCGGCGCGGAGATGCTCCGCGAGGACATCCACCGGCTGGGCTGGCCGCGGAAGTTCGCCATCGCGGACATGGGGGACCAGCTGGCGCTCATCCGCCGGGCCATGCGCGACCATAAAATCGACGACCGGTCGTTCGATGCGCGCAAGGTCCTCAACCTCATCTCCAAGGCGAAGAACTCGGGGCACGAGCCCAGCCCCAAGCCCGAGGGCCTGGGGGACGACTACGATCTCATCACCCACATGGTCTATCCGAGCTACCAGCTGGGCCTGAAGGCCCAGGGCTCGGTGGACTTCGATGACCTGCTGCTGCTGCCCGCCCGCCTGCTGCGCGAGCACGAGGACCTGAACGAGAAGTACACCCGGCGCTTCCGGTACCTGCTGGTGGACGAGTTCCAGGACACGAACCTGGCGCAGATGAACCTGCTGCGGCTGCTGGCGGGCAGCGTGCGCAACGTGTGCGCGGTGGGAGACGACGACCAGGCCATCTACAGCTGGCGCGGCGCGGAGGTGCGCAACATCCTCGAGTTCGACAGCCACTTCCCGGGCAGCCGCGAGGTGCGGCTGGAGCAGAACTACCGCTCCATGCAGGTGGTGCTGGACGCGGCCAACGCCGTCATCGCCAAGAACCCCGAGCGCAAGGCCAAGCGCATGTGGACCGACCGCCTCGGGGGCGAGCGCATCAAGGTGGTGACGTGCCCCAACGAGGAGGAGGAGGCGCGCTTCGTCGCGCATGAAATCCAGAAGCAGATCGCCCTGGGCGTCCCCGCCGACGACATCGCGGTGCTCTACCGCACCAACGGCCAGTCCCGCCCCATCGAGGAGATGCTGCGCGAGAAGGGCGTCGCCTACGAGGTGGTGGGCGGCAGCGAGTTCTTCGACCGGCGCGAGGTGAAGGACGTCATCGCCTACTTCAAGGTGATCGCCAACCCGCGGGACGAGGTGAGCCTGCTGCGCATCGTCAACGTGCCGGCGCGCGGCATTGGCGACGTGACGATGGAGCGGCTGCACGCGCACGCCCGGGCGGACGGCGTCTCCCTGTGGGCGGCCATGGGCCGCAGCGAGGGCTACGAGGACCTGCCCGCGGGCGCGGCCGGGAAGGTGGGCGAGTTCCTCCAGCTCATCGAGAAGTACCGGGGCCTCTTCGAGGAGGGGAAGCTCGCCCAGGTGACGCGCCAGCTCCTGGAGGAGATCGGCTTCCGCGAGGCGACGCGCGCCCTGGCCACCTCCATCACCACGGCGGACAAGAAGCTGAAGTCCGTGGACCACGTCCTCAACTCCCTGGAGTCCTTCGAGAAGCGCGAGGGGCCCAAGGCGAGCCTGCTCACCTACCTGAACCGGCTGAGCCTGGACACCCGGCAGGAAGAGGAGGAGGTGCCCGGGGGCCACCGGCGCGTCACCCTGATGACCGTGCATGCCTCCAAGGGGCTGGAGTACCGGCTCGTCTTCTTCATCGGCATGGAAGAGGACCTGATGCCCCACAAGGGCATGCAGGGCGAGCCCCAGAACCTCGAGGAGGAGCGGCGGCTCTGCTACGTCGGGATTACCCGGGCCAAGGAGTTGCTCTACCTCACCCGGGCGGCCGTGCGGGTGAAGCGGGGCAAGGACGTGCCCTGCACCCCCTCCCGGTTCCTGGAGGACCTGCCCCCCGAGGTGGTGGAGAAGGTGGACCTGGCGGCCCCCCGGACGGGTGCGCCCACGGATCAGGAACGCAATTTCTTTGCCAACCTGAAGGACCGCTTCAAGCCCAAGGGAGTAGGCGGGGGAGCAGGGCCTACACCGGCTGATCGCAAGCTTTGAGCCCCCGGGCGCGGTGCGGCCTTGACTTACCTCTTGGCTCCTCCTAAGAGGGTCGGCCTTTCCGGGCATCGTCCCAGCAGTGGAGTTTTGGGACAGGACCCGTGGTTGGTTCGACTATGTCAGGCGGCCATCGCAGGAGGCCGCTGCCGAGTTTTGGAGCGCATACAATGTCGCAGAGGACCTACAGCGCGAAGGCGTCGGATATCAAGCGCGAGTGGCACGTGGTGGACGTCTCGGACAAGGTGCTGGGCCGTGCCGCCAGCCAGATCGCCACGCTGCTCAAGGGCAAGCACAAGGCCATCTACACCCCGTCCATCGACACGGGCGACCACGTGGTCGTCATCAACGCCGAGAAGGTGAAGGTGACGGGCACCAAGGAGCAGGCGAAGATGTACTACCGCCATCCTCGGGCCGGTTTCCCGGGCGCCCTGAAGATCACCAACCTCGCGAAGCTGCGTCAGCGGCACCCCGAGGACGTCATCCTCAACGCCGTGCGCCGCATGCTTCCGCGCAATGCGTTGGGCCGCCAGATGATGACCAAGCTCAAGGTTTATGCGGGTGACACTCACCCCCACGCCGCGCAGAAGCCCACCGCGCGCGAGGTCGAGGCGTAACCTTCTCCCCCCTTTGAATGACGAGAGCAGAACCCCATGCCTATCAACCCTGAGAATGGTTTTTACGCCACGGGCCGCCGCAAGGAGGCCACCGCCCGCGTGTGGCTCAAGCCCGGCACCGGCATCGTGACGATCAACGGCCGCGAGCTGAATCACTACTTCGGCCGTGAGACCTCCAAGATGGTGATGTACCAGCCGCTGGAGATCATCGAGCAGAAGGGCAAGGTCGACCTGACCGTGAACGTGCGCGGCGGCGGCCTGTCCGGCCAGGCCGGCGCGATCCGCCACGGCATCGCCCGCGCGCTGTGCGCCTTCAACCCGGAGTTCCGCCCGGCGCTCAAGAAGGCCGGCTTCCTGACCCGCGATGCCCGCGCGGTCGAGCGCAAGAAGTACGGTCAGCCGGGCGCGCGCCGCCGGTTCCAGTTCTCCAAGCGCTAGTCTGTTTGCTCCTCACGGAGCTGCTTGCACGGCGGGGGTCCTTTCGGGCCTCCGCCGTTGTGTTTTTGCCCCGTGGGTCCTCTTCGCCCAACTGGAGGGCGGTGTTACCATCCGCGCCGACCATGGAACTCAACGAGATTCTGCAGATCGCGCTTCGGGGGGGTGCCTCCGATATCCACCTGAAAGCCGGACTCCCTCCCATGTTCCGAGTGGATGGTTCGCTCGTGCCCCTCAAGGACGGCAAGCGCCTGCCGCCGGAGGAGGTCGCGCGCATGGCCTTCGGCATCATGAACGAGTTCCAGAAGGAGAAGTTCAAGGCGAGCAACGAGGTGGACCTGGCCTACGGAGTGCCGGGCCTCGGGCGCTTCCGCGTGAACATCTTCCAGCAGCGCGGCACCATCGGCTCGGTGCTGCGTGTCATCCCCTTCAAGGTGATGACCATCAAGGACCTGCTGCTGCCGCCCATCCTCGAGAAGATCTGCGGCGAGGAGCGCGGGCTCGTGCTCGTCACGGGCACCACCGGCTCGGGCAAGTCCACCACGCTCGCGGCGATGATCGATCACATCAACGCCAACGAGACCAACCACATCATGACGGTCGAGGACCCCATCGAGTTCCTCATCCGTGACAAGCGCTCCATCATCAACCAGCGCGAGGTGGGCGTGGACACCATGTCCTTCTCGCAGGCGCTCAAGAGCGCGCTGCGGCAGGACCCGGACGTCATCCTCGTGGGCGAAATGCGCGACTACGAGACCATCGAGACGGCGCTCCACGCGGCGGAGACGGGCCACCTGGTGATGTCCACGCTGCACACGCTGGACGCCACGGAGACCATCAACCGCATCGTGTCCGCCTTCCCGCCGCACCAGCAGAAGCAGGTGCGCTTGCAGCTCGCCGCCGTGCTCAAGGCCGTCGTCAGCCAGCGCCTCGTTCCGCGCGCGGACGGCAAGGGCCGCGTGGCCGCGGTGGAAATCCTCCGCGTCACCACGCGCGTGCGCGAGCTCATCGAGGACAAGGACCGCACGAAGGAGATCCACGACGCCATCGCCCAGGGCTTTGACTCGTACGGGATGCAGACCTTCGATCAGTCGCTGATGGGGCTGGTGCGCAATGGCCTCGTCTCCTACGAGGAAGCCCACCGGCAGGCGACGAACCCGGACGACTTCGCGCTGCGCTTCTCTGGCATCAGCGGGACGGCCGACTCCAAGTGGGACAACTTCGATGGCAAGACGGGCGAGGCCAAGCCCGTGCCGGGCACCGCGCAGTTCGCCCAGAAGGGGGCTCCGGGGGGCGGCGCCGTGCCTCCGCCCGCTCCCGGGGCCGCGCGCGCTGGTGCGCCGCCGCCGCCTCCTCCTGCCGCCGCCCGTGCCGCGGCGACGCCTCCGCCGCCTCCGGGCGCCCGTCCCGCCGCGGGTGGGCCTGCCCGGCCTCCGCCGCCTCCGGCCGCCGCCGGGGGAGACGACGACTTCAGCATCGAGCGCTTCTGAGCCGGGCCCCGGCACGGCCCATCCTCGGAAAGAGGGTGGGCCCAAGGCCGTGAGGGTTGATCAGGCGTCGTCGTCGCCGAGCTGGGCGCGCAGGCGGGACAGGCGCATGGGGCCGATGAGCTTCTCCCGGGAGAGCACCTGCAGCAGCTCCACCGTGGCCCGCAGCCGCGCCTCCTGGAGCTCCTCGGGCTGCCCGGAGATTTCCGCTTCCATCAGCGTCTCCAGGTGCTCGGGGTTGATGGGGGCAGGGCCTTCGGACCAGGCGATGTCGAACAGGGCCTTGGCGATCTGCGTCCGGGCTTCGCGCTCCGCCTCCGAGGCCCCCGTCTGGGAGAACTTCAGCAGCAGGGCATCCACGCCCTCCCGGGTGAGGGCCGCGAGCGCGGGCACCTCGCCGAGCGCCTCCGCCACCCAGTCGGCATCGAAGTCATCCACCTCGTCCTCGTAGCCAAAGGCCTCCTCCAGGAGGATGGAGGCGATGAAGGATTCGGTCTCCTCCTCGCTGGCGCCTTCGCCCAGGAGGGCCTCCCGGGCCTGGGCGGTGGCGGTGGCGAGCTTCGGCTCCTGGGCCAGGGAGCGCACGGCGGTGTGCGCGGCCAGCAGCACCAGCGTCGCCTGGACATCGGAGGCCAGCTTGCGGCCAGAGACGCCGAGGAGCTCGGCGCGCTGCTGGGGGTGGGCGGCCGCGGTGGCGGCGAAGAGCTGCTCCTCGGGGGAGAGAGGCTCACCCGACTTCTCCTTCTGGAGCGTTTCCCGGGCGGCATCGAGGTTGAGAAAGTGGGCAATGAGCGGGTGCATGTCCGGCCTGTTACCACATGCTAGAGAGCGGGCGATGACCACCGAAGCGGACGGGCCAGGGGACGTGCAGCGGGCGACGGATGCTTGCTTGCGGTTGCTGGCCCTTCGCGCCCGGAGCCGCCACGAGCTGCAAGCGGCCCTGCGGCGCAAGGGCTTCTCCGAGAAAGTCCAGGCCCAGGCCCTGGAGAAGCTCCAGGGCTTCGGCTACCTCGACGACGCGCGCTTCGCCCAGGACCGGGCCGCCGCGCTGCTGGGCAAGGGACGGCTGGGGCCCGAGGCGGTGCTCCAGCGGCTCCAGGCCCACGGGCTGGAAGGGGAGGTGGCCCGCGAGGCGGTGTCCGCCGCGGCCGGCGCGGTGGGGTTCGATGCCCTGGCCACCGCCCGCCAGGTGCTCGAACGCCGGGGCCTGCTCGGGCGGCCCCTGGCCCCCAAGGAGCGGGCCCGTGCCGCACGCCTCCTCGACAGCCGGGGCTTCGCTCCGGACGTCATCCATCGGCTCCTCGGTGATCCATCGCTGGACCCCTCGGGGCTGGACGACTAGCTTGCGTGGGTGCTCATGCGCCTCACCGCTTCCTGTCTGACCGCTTTCCTGTTGCTGTCCACCGGCTGTGCCTCGCTCTCCGAGCGTCAGGCGGGGGACCCGGACTATGCCGCCCAGGCCGACGAGAACCTCCGTCTGGGGGCCGAGGCCCTGGAGGGCCGGGACTTCTTCAAGGCCGAGCGTTACTTCGAGTTCGTGAAGACGAAGTTCCCCTACCTGGAGGCCTCCAAGACGGCGGAGCTGCGGCTGGCGGACGTGGACTTCGCGCAGGACCGGTTCCCCGAGGCGCGCGAGAAGTACAACGCCTTCATCAAGGCCTTCCCCACCCACCCCCAGGTGGACTACGCGGCGTACCGCATCGCGCTCTCCCACGTGGAGGACATGCCCTCGGACTTCTTCTTGCTGCCGCCCTCCGAGGAGAAGGACCAGACGGAAGTGCAGTCCGCCATGCGCGCGCTGAACGACTTCCTGCGCCAGTATCCGGAGTCGCAGTACGTGCCGCAGGCCCGGGTCCAGGCGGACGACGCGAAGCGGCGGCTGGCGGAGCACGAACTGTACGTGGCCGCCTTCTACCGCAAGCGCGAGCGCTGGCGGGCGGTGGCCCAGCGGCTGGAGGGCATGCTCAAGCGCTACCCCGGAACGCAGTACGAGGAGTCCGCCCTCTTCTCGCTCCACGAGGCCTACGTGAAGCTCAAGGAGCCCACCCGCGCACAGGAGACGCTGCGCCAGGTCATCCAGCGGCTGCCGGGGACGCCCGCCGCGGAGCGGGCGCAGCGCATGCTCGGCTCGTGAGGTCCAGCGAGGAGTGGAGCCGGCTGGGCGGGGGCCTCATCGTGGTGCTCGCGCTCGGCACGGTGCTCGCGGTGATGGCCCCCCGGGTGCTGGGGCTCGCGGCGGGGCCCGAGGTGGAAATCATCACCGCCCTGAAGCGCACCGAGGCCGACGGCCTGTCCGTGGTGCTGCCGGGCGTCTCCACCCCGCTCACGGGGCGCACGCACCGCTTCGCCCGCATCACCGTGCGCCTGGAGCCCGGGGGCCAGCGCGCCGAGGCCCTGGCCACCTTGGACTTCGACGGCAAGCTGGGCAAGACGGAGATCAGCTCGCTGGGGGTGGAGCGGGTGCCGTTCGTGCTGAAGGACGGGAGCTGGGAGCCCGAGGGCTCCGCGGCACCCCGTCTGGCGGCGGTGGTGGCGGCGCTGGAGTTCCGGCGGCGGGCGCTGGAGGCCGGGGACACCTCGGCGCTGAACCGGCTGGTGGGGCGGGACGCGGGCGTGGAGGCCACGCAGCTGGACGCGGTGCTGGCCCTGGGGCGGCGGCGCTACCAGTCCCAGGCCTGGTACATCCGCATGGAGCGGGACGAGGCGGTGGTGACCGAGCGCTGGCGCCTGGAGGGTGTCCTGCCCTCCCGCCCGGTGGATGAGCAGGGGGAGCGGAGCCTTTCGCTGCTTCGGGACGGCGACGAATTCTTTTTTTCGCCCACTCTCATGTAGGCTAACGGCTTCGATCGCCGGACCTGGCAAGGTTGGGACATGGACGAGCCGCTCAAGCAGCTACTGACCCTCGGGCGGGGGTACTTCGACAAGAAGCAGTACGCGCAGGCTGAGCAGTACCTCGCGCAGGTCGTCGAGCAGAACCAGTCGTTCGCCGACGTCTACAACATGCTCGGCATCATCTACCACGACCAGGGCCAGTTCGCCCGGGCGCAGCGGGCGTTCGAAGCAGCGCTCCGCATCAACCCGTCCTACACCGAGGCGGCGCTCAACCTGGCGGTCATCTACAACGACATGGGCAAGTACGCCGAGGCGAAGGAGGTCTACCAAGGCGCCCTCGCCCAGCAGAAGAACGGCCCGGGCGAGATGGACCCCTACGTGAAGGGGAAGATCGCCAACATGTACGCCGACATCGGCAACGTGTTCTCCTCCAACGGCGCCTGGACCCAGGCCGTCGAGGAGTACCAGCGCGCCCTGGCGCTCTGTCCTCAATTCGTGGATATCCGCATCAAGCTGGGAGATGCCCTGCGGGATGCGGGCCGTCACGCGGAGGCGCTGGCGCAGTTCGAACAGGCCATCGCGCAGAACCCCGCCTTCATGCCCGGTCGCATCCATTACGGAATCGCGCTTTACTCCGCGGGCCGCCGGGCGGAGGCTGTTCAGGTGTGGGAGGACGTCCTGTCGCGCAGTCCAGGCAACAAGAGCGCGCAGATGTACCTCAATCTGGTGAAGGAACCGGGCGGGAAGGCTGAACAGGCGAGCTGATAGTCATGGAAACCCTCTTCATCGAGGTTTCGGTACCGTGAGCGCTTCGAGCGGGCTGGCGAAGTCCTTTGCCCTCAAGTTCATTTCGGGGAAGTACCAGGGCGGTGAGTTCCCGTTGACGGGGGACAAGCAGATCGTCATTGGGCGGTCGAGCGAACTGGACATGGTGCTCGTGGAGGACATGGTCTCGCGCAAGCACGCGAAGATCATGATCGCCAGCGGCGCCATCACCATCGAGGACCTGGGTTCCACCAACGGCACCTTCGTCAACGGCGAGAAGGTGAAGCAGGCGCGCCTGAAGGAAGGCGACCGCATCCTCATTGGGACGTCCATCCTCAAGCTCATCCACCAGGGCGCGGACTCCCCGGAGCTGGACGCCAAGGCGGCCAAGGCCCGGCTGGAGGAGGCCGCGGCGGCGCAGGCGGCGCGCTCCACGAAGACTTCCTCCATGACGGGGAAGATCGAGGAGATTCCCCTGCCGGACCTGCTGCAGCTGTTCCACACGTCCAAGAAGAACGGCGTGCTGGTCATCAGCAGCCAGACCGAGGGGCGCATCTACCTGCGCCAGGGCCGCGTGTACTACGCGGTCATCGGCGACAACCACAACCTGGGCCCCCAGAAGAGCTTCAACCGCATCATCACCTGGGAGCACGGCGACTTCGAGCTGCGCCAGCCGGACAACCAGGAGTTCATGGTGGAGCTGGACTCGTCCACCGAGGCGCTGCTGATGGACGCGCTTCGCCAGCTCGACGAGTTCAAGCGCATCCAGCCGCAGCTGCCGGAGCTGGTGGCGCCCATGCGGCTCTCGCAGCCCCTGATGGCCCAGCTCAAGGAGCTGACGCCCGAGCTGCTGGACGTGCTCCAGCTGGTGCATAACCACAAGACGCTCAGCGGCGTGCTGGACCACGCGGACCAGGACGACGTGATGACGGCCGAGTCGGTGCTCGAGCTACTCAAGCGCGAGTACATCCAAGCGGAGGGCTGACCATGCCGGACGCGCCGAGCAAGCCCTTGCGCCTGACGGAGCGGAGCCACTGCGCGGGGTGCGCGGCCAAGCTGAAGGTGGGGGACCTGACGAAGGTCCTGCGCGGCCTGAAGACGGCGGCCGTGCCCCAGGCCCTGGTGGGCTTCTCCACCCACGACGACGCGGCCGTGTACCGGCTGTCGCCCGACATGGCGGTGGTGGAGACAGTCGACTTCTTCCCGCCGGTGGTGGACGACCCTTTCCAGTTCGGGGCCATCGCCGCGGCCAATGCGCTCTCGGACATCTACGCCATGGGCGCCCGGCCGCTGTTCGCGCTCAACCTGGTGTGCTTCCCCACGGACCTGCCGCTCTCGGTGCTGTCGAAGATTCTCGCCGGGGGCCAGTCGAAGGCGGAAGAGGCGGGCATCCCCATCCTGGGAGGCCACAGCATTCAGGACCCCGAGCCGAAGTTCGGCATGGCCGTCACGGGCGTGGTGCACCCCAAGCGGGTGCTCACCAACGCAGGGGCGAAGCCGGGGGATGTGCTGCTGCTCACCAAGCCGCTGGGCATTGGCATCGCCACCACCGCCATCAAGCGGGGCGTGGCCTCCAAGGCGCTGACGAAGCGGGTGGTGGGCCTCATGTCCACGCTCAACCGCGCCGCGGGGGAGACGTTCGCCTCCGGGAAGTTCCAGGTGAACGCGCTCACGGACGTGACGGGCTTCGGCCTGCTCGGGCACCTGCTGGAGATGATGACGGGCTCGAAGACCCGCGCCGCGCTGGCGCTGGAGCGTGTCCCCCTCATCCAGGACGTGCCCGCGCTCGCGGCCCAGGGCGTCATCCCCGGGGGGACGAAGACGAACCTCCAGCACGTGAAGAAGCGCGTGCGCTTCCCCAAGGGGCTCCCCGAGGACATCCAGTGGGTGCTGGCGGACGCGCAGACCAATGGCGGGCTGCTGGCCTCCGTGCCTGCCCGGGAGGCGATGAAGGCGCTCAAGGCCCTGGAGAAGGCGGGGGTGGACGCGGCCCTCATCGGCGAAGTCTCCCAGGGACGTCCGGGGATCGACGTGGTGGGGTGAGCGGGGATGACGGTGCGCGCCCTCGTTCCCCTGCTGTGGCTGGCCCTGGCGTCCTCCGCCAGCGCCGCCGGGCCCCGCATCGTCATTGATCCGGGGCATGGCGGGGCCAAGACGGGCGCGCTGGGGGCCGCGGAGCAGGTGGAGAAGGCGCTGGTGCTCCAGCTTTCCCTGAAACTGCGCGAGCGGCTCGAGGAGGAGACGGGCGCCCAGGTGTTCCTCACCCGGGAGAAGGACGCGCTGCTGCCGCTTCCGGACCGGGTGACGTTCGCGAACGGCAAGCGGCCGGACCTCTTCATGTCCATCCACGCCAACTCCATGCCCACGCGCAAGCTGCGCGAGCGGGTGGAGGGCATCGAGACGTACTTCCTCTCCGCCTCCGCCTCCGGGGCGGGCGCGCGCGCCACGGCGGACCGCGAGAACGCGGACGCGCCACGCGCCCAGGCCGTCCAGAACGACTCCACGCTGAACTTCATCCTCCATGACTTGGTGCGCATGGATGCCCACGCGGGCTCGTCCCGGTTGGCGTACGCCATCCACCAGCGGCTCATCGCCAGCACGGGGGCCTCGGACCGGGGGGTGCTCCAGGCGCCCTTCTTCGTCCTCACCGGCGTGGAGGCGCCCGCGGTCCTCATCGAGGTGGGCTACATCTCCCATCCCCAGGAGGGGGCCCGGCTGGCCCGCGCCGACTACCAGGAGAAGCTCGTGAGCGCCATCACCTCGGGGGTGAAGGACTTCCTGAAGGACATGCGCAAGCGCGACGCCCATGCCGAGGAGGCCGCCGGGCCGCCGCAGGTGGCCGCGCCCACATCTCCTTGAGGGCGGACCCTCCGGCTCTGCTAGACAGCACTTCTCACTCTTGCCCGAGGAGCTGCCCGTGCGGTCCTTCCAACGTGGTGCGCTGGATCTTCGTCCCGTTATCCTCACGCCCGGAGTCTCCCGCCATGCGGAAGGCTCGGCCCAGGTGGAGTTTGGCCACACCCGCGTCCTCGTCACCTGCTCGGTGGAGGAGCGCGTCCCCCCGCACCTGATGGGGAAGGGGACCGGCTGGGTCACCGCCGAGTACGGCATGCTGCCCCGCGCCACGCACACCCGCTCGCAGCGCGAGGCGGCCAAGGGCAAGCAGACCGGCCGGACCATGGAGATTCAGCGCCTCATCGGCCGCTCCATGCGCGCGGCGGTGAACCTGTCCACCCTGGGGCCCCGTACCCTGACGCTCGACTGCGACGTCATCCAGGCGGACGGGGGCACGCGCACCGCCTCCATCACCGGCGCCTACGTGGCCCTGGTGCTGGCGCTGCGCGCCCTGCAGAGCAAGGGCACCCTGTCGAAGATGCCCAGCCTCACGCCGCTGGCCGCGGTGTCCGTGGGCGTGGTGAAGGGCGAGGTGCGGGTGGACCTGGACTACGACGAGGACTCCGCCGCGGACGTGGACCTCAACCTGGTGGCCACCGGCGACGGCCGCATCGTGGAGGTGCAGGGCACCGCCGAGCACCAGCTGTTCGACCGCAAGGCGCTGGATGCGATGCTGGACGGAGGCATGGCGGCCATCCAGCAGCTCATCGTGGCGCAGGCGAAGGTGCTGGGATGAAGCCACGCCTGCTCTTTGCCACCACCAACGCCGGCAAGCTGAAGGAGCTGCGCGGGCTGGTGGGCGAGGCGGTGGAGGTGGTGTCCCTGAAGGACCTGCCGCCCCTGCCCGAGCCGGTGGAGGACGCGCCCACCTTCGAGGGGAACGCGGCCAAGAAGGCCCGGGAGTACGCCCAGGCCACGGGCCTGGCGGCCCTGGCGGATGACTCGGGGCTGTGCGTGGACGCGCTGGACGGCCGCCCGGGCGTGCTCTCGGCGCGCTACGCGGAAGGGGATGACCGGGCCCGCTACGAGAAGCTGCTCCGGGAGCTCGCGGACGTGCCCGAGGCGCGGCGGACGGCCTCCTTCCAGTGTGCGCTCTGCCTGGTGACGCCCTCGGGCGAGGTCCGCACCGAGGTGGGCCGGTGCGAGGGGCGCATCCTGACGGCGCCCCGGGGCACCCAGGGCTTCGGGTACGATCCGGTCTTCCTCCTGCCCACGCTGGGCAAGACGATGGCGGAACTCACGCCGGAGGAGAAAGCGCGGGCGTCCCACCGGGGCGAGGCCTTTCGGCGGATGCGCCCCTGGCTCACGGCCCTTCAGGCAACTGGGGAACAGGGCCGGTAACTTCACCTTGCGTGGGCGCTTCCAATGGAACAAGAATGGGCGCCTTCATCGGGGCGTAGCGCAGCCTGGTAGCGCACCTGCCTTGGGCGCAGGGGGTCGGAGGTTCGAATCCTCTCGCCCCGATACCGCAGTACCGGACATACAGGCTCCAGTAGCTCAGCTGGATAGAGCACCGGCCTTCTAAGCCGGGGGTCGCAGGTTCGAGCCCTGCCTGGGGCGCCACCGTCCCGAACGCACTTGGGACTTGAAACGGTCCCGGTTTCCGCGATAGGGAAGCCGCCGATTCAAACGCCGAGCACCTTGCGGCGGCCATAGCTCAACTGGTTAGAGCGCTGGACTGTGACTCCAGAGGTTGCCGGTTCGATCCCGGTTGGCCGCCCACTTCTTTCCCATCCGCCAAGCGTCCATAGCTCAACTGGATAGAGCATTGGCCTTCGAAGCCAAGGGTTGGGGGTTCAAGTCCCTCTGGGCGCACTCCTCTAAGGGGCTGGAATCCCTGGGCAACTCTCCCCGGCGGCTCCAGCCCCTTCGCTTGCGCTGGCCGGGACTTGAAGCAAGGGTGCAGCAAGCGCGCTCCGCACCGCTCCTATGAGACCCGGACCCAGGCTCAAGCTGTCCACTTTCGCCCGGAGGTAGTCCGGGGACAGGTGGCCGTAGACCTCCATGGTGACGCGCGGGGCCCGGTGCCTCAGGATCTTCTAACTCCCCCTTGCGGAGCCCGTATAGAGCGCAGTGGCGTAGGGCGGGCGCCAACGGTTGGCCATGGCATCGAAGAGTCGCGGCACCTCTTCAAGGCGGAGGAAGTGCCCAGCCCGGCGTGTGACGGTGCGCTTCTTCACGTCCTCGACCGGATTGGCCCGCTGTAGCGCCCGAGGGAGCGCGCTTCGTTCCTCCCGTAACGCGGGCTTTCTATCGAGGGGACCGCAGGATCGGGCCGCACTGCTCAGCGATAATTACTTCTCTCCACTGATGACAATCATTCCTCCCATCCTGAGAGAGGTCGCCGTCAGTAGAAGCCACCGGGACGAGGAGGTCGCCGGTGGCAGCGACGGACGCCCGAGGAAGCTGATGGGGGAGTTGAGCAAGCACGGCAAGTTCGCGGTGGCCGCGATCGAAATTCCGCACTTCCCGAGGATCGTCTCCACTCAGCGTGGAGGGAGCAACTTGTTCATCGAGCGCACAGCCTACCTCGTCACGTCGAAGGCACGGCATTGTCCGCCGGGGGACCGAGACGGAGTGGGTCCATGACGTACTCCTCCATGGGGATCAGCTTCATGTTCGTGAACCCGTGCCGCTGGATGAATTGGGCGAAGCGCTCGGAAACGAGGATGCTCCCCCGGAGGCCACGAGGGCGGAACACGTCCTCGCCCTGCCAGGTACCCGGCTCGAGAGTGAAGCCATGGACGGAGTTCACTCCGGCAGAGCGGCACTCGGGGCATGTGATGGGCTCGGTGCGACGCAGGCGGCTGTGCACCTCATCCACGGCGCCGCGTCCGAAGCAGGCGGTGACGGCGAAGTAGCGAGGCATGGCATCGGGCTTGGCACCCTTGCGCTTCCTCCGAACGCGTACCACCTCGACGGGATGGAAGCCGAGTAGCCCCGTCAGTTCTTCGTCCCTGAATGCCTCTGCCATGCGTTCGGAGATGAGTACGTCATAGCCATGCCCCTCGACGTAATCGCCCAAGCCTTCGCCATACAGTTCCAGCCCACCTCGATAGGGCGGCAGCCATGTCAACATCCCCATGGGCTCGCCACACTGCGGGCACGGCGGGGGCTCTCCGAGATTGACCGGCTTGACGTCACGGAACTTCGTGTCGTGCCGGCCGAACATGTCGTCTTTGAGGACAAAGAAACGCGGGTTCGGCGGCGTGTCAGAAGCCATTGGGAAACCTCTCCAGCATCTCCTTGCGGTTGTAGATCTCCCGCAGCACCTTCATGAACTGCTCAGGAGAGGCCTTCTCATGGGCCTTGATCCACGCGATCACCTCCGCATCGACTTTGCGGTGCCACTCCTGGTAACCACAGTGCGACTTTTTGTCCTTGGCCTTCGCCACGAAGCGCTTATCCCGAGGCTCGTACAACCCGCGGAGGGTTTGGTGCCTCTCCAACTCCTCGGCGATCGGCCGGGAGATGAGGTGGTGATTCTGGCCATTGCAGTTGGGGGGCTCGCCCGAGGCCTCAGCTTTGGAGGACTCGTCGGCCTTGGCGTCCGCTTGTTCTCGGCCCTCTTCCTCCGCGGCCTTCAGGGCCTCCCGACTCAGTACAGCCTTCGCGAGTTCTGCCTGAATCTCAGCGGCTTTCTGCGGGTTGATGTTGGCCAGTTCCTGGCATGCCGTCAGCCTGCCCTGCTTGCAGAAGGACACCAGGGTACCTTCACCGGGCACAGCAGGGACCTGTGCAGCCACGAGAAGGAGCAAGACAGGAAGCATGCGCCTCATCGTAAATGACCGGTGGGCACATTCGAAGGGCCTCCCAAACGCGATCCAGGGCGCAAGGATGCTCGCGGATCTCAGGCGCGACCTCCCGGATGCTGATGAGCGTCTCGCCATCGCATTCGCCGAGAAGGTCACCGAGGAAGTTTCGGCTTGGGCCGCCGCCGGTGGCGCTCTCGTCGTTCCAGGAAACCCGCCTCCGCAATGACGGGAGGAATCCTTGTTGCGCTTGCGCAGTACCCCAGCGGTTCCCGGCTCCCGCTATAGGGCCGGGAACCACCGTCCGTGCCTTCAGCGGCGACTTCGGGCGAGGAAGGCTTCCAGGTCAGTCGGCCGGATGCGGATCGCGTTGCTCACCCGCACGTGGGGCAGGTCGCCGCGCCCGCACAGCCCGTAGACGGTGGCCGTGTTGACCCCCAGCCGCTCGGCCACCTCACTCATGGTGAGCAGGCGCTCGGAACCTTCCGGCAGAACGCGCAGAGCACCCCGGTGGCTCCAGCCCCTTCGCTTGTTGCCTACAACCCGCTTTCCGGGTGGGTGGTGTGGCAGCTGCCCGTGCACTGCTGGAAGGACTCGCGGCCACCGCCCACGTACATGTTCTCGATGGGCCCGAACTTCTGCACGTGGCTCGCGGGGTAGCTCTTGTGGCACGAGAGGCACGCGGCCTTGCTGGTGCGCTGCACGCTCTCCTTCGTCAGGTGGCACTTGCTGCACTGGGCCGGGGAGACGTCGAAGCGGTCCGAGCGGCTGTGGATGAAGTGCACGCGGACGAACACGGGGCCCTCCAGCTCGAAGCCCAGGGGCGCGTGGCAGCCGGCGCACGCGGCGCGGTTGTCGTTGGCGTGGAGCACCTTGCTCAGCTCGCCGCCCTGGCTGTGGCAGCTGTTGCAGGGGCCGGTGGTCAGCACCGGCGTGGTGCGCTGCTGGGTGCCCACCTGGATCTCAATGGTTTGGGTGTAGGGGATGTCCTCGCCCAGGTAGGTGCGGCGGCCCTTGGTCGTCACCAGGTAGGTGCCGGGCAGGGCGTCCGGGGGCAGCTGGTAGCTCCACGTGTCGCTCACGGGCGCGGCCCAGCCGGCGTGGTCCGACTCGAACGCGCCACCGAACAGCTTGTTGGCCGCGGGGAACGTGCGGAACTGCGAGTAGACACCGTCGCGCTGGATCGTCGCGATGGTCTGCACGTCGGGCGGGGCGAGGAACGTGTCCAGCTCGACGACCGAGCGGATGGGCTGGATGCGCTGCGCCGGGCCGATGATCTGCGACATCAGCATGCGCTCGCGGTGCTTGCGGCGGTAGTACGTGGCGGTCGGATCGAAGAAGGCGCGGTAGTACTGGATGCCCGGCTCGTTGGAGCCGAAGATGACCTCGTTGTAGGTCGGCAGCGAGCCCTGGGGGTGCAGGCGCTTGCCAGCGCCATCCTTCAGCGTGAGGCGGAAGGACACGTTCGTGCCGGGCGCGTAGGTGCCGTCCTTCCGGGGCGGCGTCACCGGGGTGGCCTCGATGGAGAAGCCGTAGTCGTACTTCGGCTTCTCCACCTGCTCCACCGGGATGGTGTAGGGCGCGAACGGACGCAGCGTCCAACGCAGGCGCAGGGCCTTGGTCTTGGCGTTGAGGGTGATGGTCTTGCCCTGGGCGGCCGTCCGCGCGTTGCGCAGCTCCAGCAGCCCCTCTTCCAGGTAGCTCTGCGCGCCCGTGCAGTTCGTGGCGGTCTGGCAGTCATACGTCCACTGGATGGCGCCGAAGCGGCGCACGAAGAAGTCGTCGCTCTCGTTGCGATCGTCGGAGCCCGCGAACAGCAGGATGGGCAGGCCCGTCAGGCGGCCCTGGTCATCCACCGGCTCCACCGTGAAGGCGCTGGGCACGTCCATCCACGCGGCGTCCCGGTAGAAGCGGCGGCGCTTGAAGCCTTCCTCGCCCGCCAGCAGATCAAACGACTCGTCCACCAGCTTCACGCCGTTCCAGCCCAGGCAGGCGAAGTCGCCCGTGCGGTTCAGTCCGCTCACGCCCTCGTCCTTCGTGGCGGAGAGGCTGGTGCGGATGTCGATCTGGTTGATGTAGAAGGTCTGCCCGGCGCGCACGCGCAGCGGCATGGCCTCGCCGTCCTCGACTTCCAGCGCGATGCCGATCTTCTGCTTCGAGGCGGAGCCACGCGACAGCTCGGAGAAGTCCCCCTCCATCAGCTGCTCGGCGTTCTCCAGCGTCTGCGTGCCGTCCGTGGACGCCTCGGCGCCGCCACAGCCGCCCGCCAGGGGCGCGAGCAGCGCGAGCAGGAGCGCCAGGCTCGACGCGCTGAGCTTCCAGGCCGTGCCACCCATCGCTGCGTGTTTTCCGGTTGTCTGTTCCACGGTGCCTCCAGTCGATGGCTCGGGCGTCTCTTGGCTGCCTGGCGTGCCTTCAGGCGGAACGCATTGAAGCCACACGGAGAATATCCGGTTCGAGCGGAACTGAAATACCAAAACGCGAAATAATTCCAGCCCTCTACAGCTCGCAAAATCCAGTATTCCAGGTCTCGATTACTTTTCTTGATTCATCTTTTCTTGAGAATGAAGAAAACCGGACAGGGGCGGGAGGCGGGGGCTTGGCAACGCCTCACGGAGGTGTGTGGCCGCGGACGAAGGGAATGCCGGCCGCCCAGCGCACCCGGGGGGCATGGCCGAGCGTCTTGAGCCGGTCGTGGGCGATGACCATCAGCAGCGCGTAGAAGCCGCAGGAGACCAGCACGTGCCACCACGCGTGGAACTGCGGGTTGGGGAGGCCCCGCGCGGGGAGGGCCTCATTGAGCGTGGGACAGAACTGGATGTCGCTCAGCCACAGCACGATGGCGAGCGCATAGGCGCTGACGCCGAGCTGGAAGAGGCGCCGGGCCGAGGCATCCTGGCTGCGGCGGTGGATGAGGTAGACGCGCCCGAGCGCGAAGAACTCGAGGGACGCGAAGCTGATCTGGAAGAGGAAGAACTGGAGCGGCCCCCGGGTGAAGGAGCACAGATAGGTGGACAGCACCGCGTAGGCGAACAGCGCGAGCGGGAACCAGGCGCCGAGCCGCCGCTGCGGCCGGTTCTCCACCAGGATGTAGACCATGATGAGGGCCAGGTAGAGCATCGGCAGCTCGTCCAGCATCTGGAGCTGGAAGCGGAGCGTGGCGTGGAACCCGATGCTGCCCAGGCCCACCACCGCCAGCATCGCGAAGGCCGCCAGGAAGCGCCGCTCCAGCACGCGGTGGTGGAGCAGGATGGCCAGCAGCCCGCCGAACACCATGGCCAGGCTGGAGACGGAGTTGAACAGCTCCGCGACGTGGTGGAAGTGCTCGTAGTTCGTCTCGCACCAGTCCACCGTCGAAGTCGGGGGGCCCCAGAAGCCTTCCGCGGGAGTTGTCATCGGGGCGCGGACCCTAGCGGACGCAAGAACGCCGTGCCAGGCAATGCCCGGCACGGCGTTCGGTCTTCACAGGGAGGCCGCGGGGAGGACTAGGCCTCGGCCGAGGCTTCCTTCTTGCCCGTGGTGGGCACCCGGCAGCGCAGCTCCGTCTCCACCTCCAGCGCCACGAGGTTCTCGCGCATTGCCTTGGCCCACTTCGCCTTGGGCTGCTCCATCAGCTTCTCGTGCGCCAGGTCGATGGTCTCGCTCAGCTCGTCATCGCTGAGCTCCGAGGCCGTCTTGCCCTTGTACGGGCCGAACGCCACCACCGTGGCCGTGCTGCGAGGGCGGGGCGGGGGGACGTCCACCACCGGCTGGGGCTCGGCCGCCGGAGGGGCCACCACGGGGGTGGCAGGCGCCACCTCCATCGTGAGCTGTGCGGCCGGCAGGGCAGGGAAGGAGGCCTTCACGGGCCCCGGCCGGGCGCCGAGCACCTCGTAGGTGCCGTTGCCCGTGGCGGGCGCGGGCTCCTCCACCGGCGTGGCCGGCTCGTACTCCTCGGCGGGCATCTCCTCGCGCACGTACAGGCCGCCGAAGGCCTCCGGGTACGCCTTGCGCAGGGCCGCCACGCGGGCGCACTTCTCGATCATCGTCGTGGGAATCTTGGCCCACAGCGGCGTCTGCTGGACGTACCCCGAGAAGTCCAGCCACACCACCACGGGCAGCTTGCCCTCGCGCACCACGCGGGCCCAGGCGCCCACCAGCGCGCCCTTGCGCTTGGCCGGGTTGAAGCGGTGCACCACCTCGCCCTTGCCCTGGTCGACGATGATTTCATCCTCGGCGTACACGGCGCTGGCCTGGATGCCCTTGAAGTCTGGGAAGCGCTCGGCACGCGCCAGCATCCCCGCCTCGGAGGGCTGGAACTCGTACCGGGTTACCCAGGTGGGCCGGTCCCGGCTGCCGGCGTTCTGCCGGCGGCCCACGCAGAAGGCCTCCTTCAAGAGCGGATCCAACCCGGACCGCTTGCACTGCTCGATGAAGAGGGCGAACTCGTCCTCTCCGATGCCCTTGGGGCAGATGGTCCGCTTGATGAGCTCGACGCGCTCACGGCCCCACGCCTGCTGAGCCGCCGTGTTCTCCACCTTGTTGTGTCCGTCCATACGGTGCTTCTCCTGAGGTTCTTCCCGAAAAGGCGGACGACCCCCGTCCGCCAACTGGCGTGTTGCGGTACCGCCATGCTTGGAGTGACTTCCGCGGACCCTCCGGGGCACCCCCGGGCAGATCGCGGCCGCAGCCTGGATTAACAGCGTCGGCGGATCAGGGCTTCACGGCCTGCACGGGCCCGCCGGGGCCCGGCCGGGAAGCAGGCGCCCAGGCGCGGAAAGGAAGATTCAGCAGGGGGCGCAAAAACTTTTTGACAGGGCCAGCGGGCTTCTGTAGACACCGCGCCACTTGGTCAACGCGTTCCGCGCGTGACGCCAAGAGCCAAAGTGGGAGCGTAGCTCAATTGGCAGAGCAATGGACTCTTAATCCATAGGTTGTGGGTTCGATTCCCTCCGCTCTCAAAGCCGGGGCCCCTTCAGAAATGAAGGGGCCCCGGCGCCTTTTTGGGCTCCAGAGCGGTTCGGAGTAGAAGGGCCTGCAGCGCCGCTGGGCGGGTGGCGAAACTGGTAGACGCGCCAGACTTAGGATCTGGTACCGCAAGGTGTGAGGGTTCGAGTCCCTCCTCGCCCATTTCGCGTTGACCCGCCCGCGCGTATCCCCTAAAGGCGCACCCCCACCCATTTACATTCGGCGCTGGCGCGGGGACTGCTCGCGCGGCGAGCGAGGCGTCCCATGAAGGTCCAGGTCGAGGAGCTTTCTCCCGTTGAGAAGAAGCTCTCCATCGAGGTCGACAGCACGCGCGTGGCGGACGAGCTGACGCGCGCCTACACGGCGCTGGGCCGGCAGGTGAAGCTGCCAGGCTTCCGTCAGGGCAAGGTGCCCCGGCGCATCCTCGAGCAGCGGTTCCGCCAGCAGGTCGAGGACGACGTCATCCAGCGCGTGGTGCAGAGCGCCTACGTCGAGGCCGTGCGCGAGCACAAGGTGGAGGTGGTGAGCCAGCCGCAGGTCACCAACACCGGCCTGAAGACGGGCGCGCCCTTCTCCTTCGAGGCCCGGGTGGAGGTGAAGCCCAAGCTGGAGCTGAAGGAGTACAAGGAGCTGCCCCTGAAGAAGACGGAGGTGACCGTCGACGACGCCCAGGTCAACGAGCAGCTGGAGAAGATGCGCCAGTCGCTCACCCGCCTGGAGCCCGTGGAGGGCCGGGACGTGGGCCAGGCGGGCGATGTCGCCACCGTGGACTACGAGGCCTTCATCGACGGCCAGCCCTTCGCCGGCAGCAAGGCGGAGGACGTGGCGGTGAACATCGCCCCCGGTGAGCTTGTGGAGTCCAACCTGGCCGCCCTGGAGGGCGTGAAGGTGGGGGAGACCAAGGAGCTCGACTACGCCTTCCCGCCGGACTACCGGGTGGAGGAAGTGAAGGGCAAGACGGCGCACTTCAAGATGCACGTGAAGGGGCTCAAGTCGAAGATCGTCCCCGAGCTCAACGACGAGTTCGCCAAGGAGACGGGCGCCGGGGTGGAGACCCTGGAGGCGCTGCGCGCCAAGGTGAAGGCGGACCTGGAGCGCTCGCAGCGCGCCAAGGCCGAGGCGGAGGACCGCGAGGCGGTCATCAAGGGCCTCGTCGAGCGCAACCCGTTCGAGGTGCCCAAGGCCATGGTGGAGCGCGCCATCGACTCCATGCTGGAGGGCGCGGTGCGCCAGATGGCCCGCTCGGGCCTGGACGTGCGCAACCTCAACCTGGACTTCCTGCGCCTGCGCGACGAGATGCGCGAGCGGGCCGTGCAGGAGGTGAAGGGCACGCTGCTCTTCGAGGCCATCGCCGAGAAGGAGGGCATCCAGGCGTCCGACGGCGATGTCGACAAGAAGATCGAGGAGCTGGCGGCCGAGGCGGGCCAGCCCGTGGCCGCGGTCCGCAAGTACTTCAACAAGCCGGAGGACCGCATGGGGTTGTCCCTCCGACTGCGGGAAGAAAAGACGATTGAATTCTTGAAGGCCCAGGCGAAGTATTCCTAGGCGTCCGTTCCCTTCGCCCAGGTCCCGAGGCCGACATGCCCTTCATGCCCATTCCCTACGTCATCGAGCAGACCCACCGGGGTGAGCGCTCGTACGACATCTACAGCCGGCTCCTGAAGGACCGCATCGTCATGCTCGGAACAGAGATCGACGACGATGTGTCCAACGCCATCGTCGCCCAGCTCCTGTTCCTGGAGTCGGAGGACCCGGACAAGGACATCAACCTCTACGTCAACTCGCCGGGAGGGTCCGTCACCGCGGGCCTCGCCATCTACGACACGATGCAGTACGTGAAGTGTCCGGTCTCCACCATCTGCGTGGGGCAAGCGGCCTCGATGGGGGCGGTGCTCCTGCTCGCAGGCGCGAAGGGCAAGCGCTACAGCCTGCCGAGCTCGCGCATCATGATTCACCAGCCGCTCGGCGGGGTGCGCGGCCAGGCCACGGACATCGAGATCCAGGCCAAGGAAATCCTGCGGATGCGGGCCAAGCTCAACGACATTATCGTCAAGCACACGGGCCAGCCGCTGGAACGGGTGGAGAAAGACACCGACCGCGATTACTTCATGGGGGCCACGGAGTCCAAGGCCTACGGAATCATCGACGAGATCCAGAACCCCCGGAAGCCCGGGGTGGCCCCCAAGGTGGACGAGAAGAAGCAGTAGGCGCGCGCGCGCCCCGCAGTTCGGCAAGCAGCCGGAGCCGTGGGAATGTGCCCCCACGCCTCCGGCTTTGTGCTTCCTGGGCCTCGGGGGAAGTTTGCTGTTAACTAACCTGCAGGTGAATGGACGCCCCGTGGCAGGGCTGACTAGATTGGGTCGAGGCAGGGCACAGGACGGATACTTGGAAGGTCTCTTCCAGACCGAGGGCTGAGAGGGCACTCATGGCGGGCAAGAACGTAGAGAAGCGGGACAATCAGACCCTCTGCTGCTCCTTCTGCGGCAAGTCGCAGAAGGAGGTGAAGAAGCTCATCGCTGGGCCGACGGTCTACATCTGTGATGAGTGCATCGGTCTGTGCAACGACATCATCGCCGAGGAGATCGACCGCGAGGAGACGAAGGACACGAAGATCCGCATCCCCCGGCCCAGCGAAATCAAGAGCATCCTCGACGAGTACGTCGTGGGCCAGGACCGGGCCAAGAAGGTGCTCTCGGTGGCGGTGCACAACCACTACAAGCGCATCGAGTCCAAGGTTCAGATGGACGATGTGGAGCTGCAGAAGAGCAACATCCTGCTCCTGGGCCCCACCGGCAGCGGCAAGACGCTGCTCGCGCAGACGCTGGCGCGCATCCTCAACGTGCCCTTCACCATCGCGGACGCCACGTGCCTCACCGAGGCCGGCTACGTGGGCGAGGATGTGGAGAACATCATCGTCAACCTGCTCCAGGCGGCTGACCACGACATCGAGCGCGCTCAGCGCGGCATCGTCTACATCGACGAGATCGACAAGATCGCCCGCAAGTCGGAGAACCCCTCCATCACCCGGGACGTTTCCGGTGAGGGCGTGCAGCAGGCGCTGCTGAAGATCATCGAGGGCACCATCGCGAACGTGCCCCCCAAGGGCGGCCGCAAGCATCCCCAGCAGGAGTTCCTGCAGGTGGACACGACGAACATCCTGTTCATCTGCGGCGGCGCGTTCGGCGGACTGGAGCAGGTCATCGAGCGGCGCCTGGGCGGCCGCAGCCTGGGCTTCGGCGCGGACATCCAGTCGAAGAAGCAGCGCAACCTCACGGAGCTGCTCAAGCACGTGGAGCCGGAGGACCTGCTGAAGTTCGGCATGATTCCGGAGTTCATCGGCCGTCTGCCCATCATCACCGCGCTGGAGGAACTGGACGAGCCCGCGCTGGTGAACATCCTCAGCCAGCCGAAGAACGCGCTCACCAAGCAGTACCGCAAGCTCTTCGAGCTGGACGGGGTGACGCTCAAGTTCACCGACGGGGCGCTCAAGGCCATCTCCACCGAGGCCATCCGCCGCAAGGCGGGCGCACGTGGCCTGCGCTCCATCCTGGAGAGCGCTATGCTCGATGTGATGTACGAGCTGCCCTCCCGCAAGACGGCCCGCGAGGTGCTCATCTCCGAGGAGGTCATCCTCAAGAAGAGCGAGCCGGTGGTGCTCTACGCCCACGACAAGGACGCGGAGCCCAAGAAGGAATCCGCCTAGCGCGCGGGCCTGCTTCCGGAAGCAGGCGAGGGCTCCTTCCCGCACTTTTTGTGGGACGGGCGGGAGCCTTCCGGTATCTCTCTCCGGACATGACTCGATCGCTGCTCCCCGTGGTGCTGCTGCTCGCCGCGTGCGCTGGCCCGAAGGACGCCGCGCACCCGAAGGGCCTGGGGCCTGCCCTGGCGGCAGCGGACGTCCCGTCCCCCCCAGGAGCCTCGCCGATGGTGTACCCGCCCACGCGTTCCGAGCCCGTCTCGGAGACCCTTCACGGCGTCCAGGTGAAGGACCCCTACCGCTGGCTGGAGGAGGAGAAGTCGCCGGAGGTCCAGGCGTGGATGCGGGCGCAGGATGCGCTCACGCGGCAGGAGCTGGCGCGCATCCCCGGCCGGGAGGCGCTCGCGCGGCGCTTCCGCGAGCTGTTCTACACCGAGTCCATCTCCACGCCGGTGCGCCGGGGCAACCGCTACTTCTACACCCGCACCCACAAGGACCGGGAGAAGGCCGTCCTCTACTGGCGCGAGGGGCTGGAGGGCGCCGAGAAGGTGCTCCTGGACCCGAACGGCTGGAGCCAGGATGGGACGGTGTCCCTGGGCGCGTGGGTGCCCTCGTGGGATGGCCGCAAGCTGGCCTTCGCCCAGAGGCCCAACGCCGCGGACGAGGCCGTGCTCCACGTGATGGAGGTGGACTCGGGCCAGTGGTCCCCGGTGGATGTCATCGAGGGCGCCAAGTACGCCTTCCCAAAGTGGACGCCGGACGGCAAGGGCTTCTATTACGAGTGGCTTCCGGTCGATGCCACCCTCCCCGTGGACCAGCGGCCTGGGTACACGGAGATCCGCTTCCACACCCTGGGCACGGATCCGAAGAAGGACCCGCAGGTCCACCCGCGCACGGGCAATGCGTCGACCTTCCTCTCCTCGTCGCTCAGCCGGGACGGCCAGTATCTCTTCGTCTCCATCCTCCGGGGGTGGAACGAGAACGACATCTACTGGCGGCGGGCGGGGGAGAAGGACTTCCACCTGCTGGTGAAGGGGCAGGGCGCCAACTACGGGGTGCTCGCCTGGAAGGACCAGTTCTACGTCCTCACCAACGAGGGAGCCTCGCGCCAGCGTGTCTTCCGCGTCTCCCCGTCGAAGCCCGAGCGCGCCGCGTGGCGCGAAATCATCCCGGAGGATCCCAAGGCCTCCCTGGACAACATGGCCATCGTGGGCGGGCACCTGGTGCTGGACTACCAGCGCGATGCCGCCTCCGAGCTGCGCGTGGCCACCCTGGAGGGGAAGGACGTGCGCACCGTGGCGCTGCCGGGCATTGGCGCGGCCACCCTGCCCGAGGGGCTGGAGGACCAGGACGAGGCCTTCTTCCTCTTCAGCTCCTTCACCACGCCCCGGCAGGTCTACCGGCTGACCGTCTCCTCCGGAGCGGTGGCGCTCTGGGCCAAGGTGGAGCTGCCGCTGAACACGGCCCTCTACACGGTCGAGCAGGCCTTCTACCCGTCGAAGGACGGCACGCGGGTGCCCCTGTTCCTGGTGCACCGCAAGGACCTGAAGCGCGATGGGGCCCGCCCCACGCTGCTCTATGGATACGGCGGCTTCAACGTGAGCCTGCCGCCGTCCTTCCGCTCCAGCATCTTCCCGTGGCTGGACCAGGGCGGCGTGTACGCCGTGGCCAACCTGCGCGGCGGGGGCGAGTACGGCAAGGACTGGCATGAGGCCGGCCGCCTGCACCACAAGCAGAACGTCTTCGACGACTTCCATGCGGCGGCCGAGTACCTGGTGAAGGCCGGCTACACCCGGCCCGAGCGCCTGGCCATCTATGGCGGCAGCAACGGGGGGCTCCTGGTCGGGGCGGCCATGACCCAGCGGCCGGAGCTCTACGGGGCGGTGGTCTGCGCGGTGCCCCTGCTCGACATGGCGCGTTACCACCTCTTCGGCAGCGGCCGGACGTGGATTCCCGAGTACGGCTCGGCGGATAACCCCGAGGATTTCAAGACCTTGTACGCCTACTCCCCCTACCACGCGGTCAAGCCAGGGGTGCGTTACCCGCCGCTGCTCATGCTGTCCGCGGACCATGATGACCGGGTGGATCCGCTGCATGCGCGCAAGTTCGTGGCGGCCGTGCAGGGCGTGGCGGGGGCCGCGTCCCCTCCGGTCCTGCTGCGCATCGAGGCCAACGCGGGGCACTCGGGCGCGGACCAGGTGGCCCAGGCCATCGCGTCCAACGCGGACATGTACGCCTTTCTCTTCCAGGTGTTCGGCCTGGGGGAACCCTCCGGCGGCGAGGGGGGCGGTGCCCGCTGAACCAGCAGGCGGACGCTCGTGGCAGGCGGGTGTTCCCTTGATGGCAGGACAACCTCCGCCCAATCTTTACTTGGGAACGGCGGCTGAAATCGCCGTGTTATAGAACGGTGTTTCACCCCGCATGCATGCCGAGCAGGCAGGCGGGTAACTTTCTCTTCAGGGGCTTGCGGTTCCAGCACGCGGGCCATCGGGTGGCGAGCAAATGTTCTTCGGACGTGACGACAAGAAGGATGCCCAGAAGCGTGGACTCACGGTCCCGCTCTTGCCCCTTCGGGACATCATCGTGTTCCCGCACATGGTGGTGCCGCTGTTCGTCGGCCGGGAGAAGTCCATCGCGGCCCTCAAGGACGCGATGGCCCACAAGGGCCCCGACGACAAGGCTGTCATCCTCCTGGCCGCGCAGAAAAAGGCCAAGACGAATGACCCGACTCCGGACGACATCTTCCACTTCGGTACGGTGGGCCATGTCATCCAGCTGCTCCCGCTGCCCGACGGCACCGTGAAGGTGCTCGTCGAAGGCGTGCGCCGGGCCAAGGTGCGCAAGTTCCTGACCAACGACGCCTTCTTCATGGTGGAGGTGGAGGAAGTCGAGGAGCACACCGAGAAGACGGTGGAGCTCGAGGCGCTGGTGCGCAGCGTCCACTCGGTGTTCGAGGCCTTCGTCAAGCTCAACAAGCGCATCCCGCCCGAGATGCTCATGCAGGTGGCGAGCATCGATGATCCGGCGCGCCTGGCCGACACCATCGTGGCGCACCTGTCGCTGAAGCTGAACGACAAGCAGGCGCTGCTCGAGACGGAGAGCCCGGCCAAGCGGCTGGAGAAGCTCTACGAGCTGATGCAGGGCGAGATCGAGATTCTCCAGGTGGAGAAGAAGATCCGCACCCGCGTCAAGAAGCAGATGGAGAAGACCCAGAAGGAGTACTACCTGAATGAGCAGATGCAGGCCATTCAGAAGGAGCTGGGTGAGCGCGACGAGTTCAAGAACGAGATCCAGGAGATCGAAGAGAAGCTGAAGAACAAGCGGATGAGCAAGGAGGCCACGCTCAAGGTCAAGAAGGAGCTGAAGAAGCTCCGGATGATGAGCCCGATGAGCGCCGAGGCCACCGTCGTCCGCAACTACATCGACTGGATCATCAGCCTGCCCTGGTACGACGAGACCCAGGACCGCCTGGACGTCACCGAGGCCGAGCAGGTGCTCAACGAGGACCACTACGGGCTGAAGAAGCCCAAGGAGCGCATCCTCGAGTACCTGGCCGTGCAGCAGCTGGTGAAGAAGCTCAAGGGCCCCGTGCTCTGCTTCGTGGGGCCCCCGGGCGTCGGCAAGACGTCGCTGGCGCGCTCCATCGCGCGGGCCACGGGCCGCAAGTTCGTGCGCCTGTCCCTGGGCGGCGTGCGCGACGAGGCGGAGATCCGCGGCCACCGCCGCACGTACATCGGCGCCATGCCGGGCAAGCTCATCCAGAGCCTCAAGAAGGCGGGCAGCAACAACCCCGTGTTCCTGCTGGACGAGATCGACAAGATGTCCACGGACTTCCGGGGCGATCCGAGCGCGGCGCTGCTGGAGGTGCTGGACCCCGAGCAGAACCACAACTTCAATGACCACTACCTGGACCTCGACTACGACTTGTCCAAGGTGATGTTCATCTGCACCGCGAACACGATGCACAACATCCCCGGTCCGCTCCAGGACCGCATGGAGGTCATCCGCATCGCCGGCTACACCGAGCCGGAGAAGCTGAGCATCGCGCGGCGCTACCTCATCCCGAAGGAGCAGGAGGCCAACGGGCTGGCGGACGTGAAGATCGACATCTCCAACGAGGCGCTGAAGACCATCATCCACCGGTACACGCGCGAGTCCGGCGTGCGCTCGCTGGAGCGTGAGATCGGCGGCGTGTTCCGGAAGATTGCCCGCGACGTCCTCAAGAAGGGCAAGCGCGACATCGACGTGGACCGCAAGCTGGCGATGAAGTTCCTGGGCACGCCGCGCTTCCGCTACGGGGTGGCCGAGAGCGAGGACCAGGTGGGCATCGTCACCGGCCTGGCCTGGACGGAGATGGGCGGCGAGATTCTCACCACCGAAGCCACCATCATGCCGGGCAAGGGCAAGCTCATCATCACCGGCAAGCTCGGTGAGGTGATGCAGGAGTCCGCCCAGGCGGCCATGTCCTACGTGCGCTCGCGCGCCGAGCGGTTCGGCATCGACCGCAAGGTGTTCGAGAACTACGACATCCACGTCCACTTGCCCGAGGGCGCCATTCCCAAGGATGGCCCGTCCGCCGGCGTCACCATCTGCACGGCGCTCGTGTCCGCGCTCACCCGCGTCACGGTCCGCAAGGACGTGGCGATGACGGGGGAAATCACCCTGCGCGGCCGCGTGCTGCCCATCGGCGGCCTGAAGGAGAAGACCCTGGCGGCGCACCGCGCCGGCATCAAGACGGTCCTCATCCCGAAGGCGAACAAGAAGGACCTCAAGGACATCCCCAAGAAGATCCGCATGGCGCTGCGCATCGTGCCCGTGGAGTTCGTGGACGATGTGCTGCGCGAGGCGCTGGTGCTGGAGAAGCCGGAGGAGTTCGGCCGCAACGGCAAGTCGCTGGGCGATAACCTGAAGCCCACGTCGCAGGTGGTGGACGCGCAGCCCGGTTCGTCCTCGGCGCCCGTCTAGCCTTCTTCCCCGCGGAAGAAGTCCGTGGCCAGGCCGCGGGTGTCTCCTCTGTCCCTCCTGGGGCAGAGGGGGCCCGGGTGCCTGGCCGCTTCTTTTTGGCCGCTGGCGCGGTACAACGCGCCCCGGTGGCTCTCCGTCCTCGACTCCTGCTGGCGTTCCTCGGGCTGTGCGTGCTCGCGGCCTGGGGGCCTTGCGGCTTCCAGCCCGAGCCCGGCATCAAGATCATCGTCCCGGCGATGCCCACCACGCTGGACTGGAGCTACTCGGATCCGGCCAGCTGGGCGAACTACCCGGTGATGCTCGCCACCCAGAAGGGGCTCACCACGCTGGGGGAGGACCACGCGGTGCGGCCCGGCCTCGCCGAGCGCTGGGAGCAGGGCCGCGATGCCCAGGGCCGTGAGCTCTACACCTTCCACCTGCGCCGGGACGTGCGCTGGTCGGATGGCACCACCCCGCTCAGTGCCCGGGACTTCGTGGTGGGCTGGCGCCGGGCGATGCTCGGCCGCGAGCGGGGCGAGATGGCGGACATCGCCGGGGTACGCGAGGTGCTGGCGCTGCTGGAGCGGGGCGCCCCCGCCGGGCAGGTTCAGGAGGCCCTGGGACGCACGGGCGTCGAGGCCCTGGATGCGCACACCCTGCGGGTGACGCTGGAGCGGCCGCGCAACTACTTCCTGTCCCGGCTGGCCAACGTCTACCTGTTTTTCCCCGCGCCGTCCGCGGACCTGGAGGGGCTGACGGAGGAGGCCCTCCGCGATTACTTCGACCGGCCCCGGGACGGGCGGCCCCTGGCGCTCGGCCCCTACCGCGTGGAGCGCTGGGACCGGGCAGGAGAGCGGGTGCGGCTGGTCCACAATCCCGCCTCGGCCTTCCAGCCGCCGCTCGAAGCCGGGGAGCGCCCCTCGCCTGTCGTTACCTTGATGCGGTCCGAGATTGGCACGGCCCTCTATGCCCGGGACCGGGTGGACTTCGTCTTCATCGACAGCGCGTTGGCGCTGAGGGGCCCCCGCCCGGAGGACCTGCGGCACGAGCCCCTGCTCTCCACCTATTTCCTCGTCTTCAACACCGAGCGGCCCCCGCTGGACCGGCCCGAGGTGCGGCGCGCGCTGGCGCGGGCGCTGGACCGGGAGGCCCTGCTGGCGGGGCTGCTGCCCGAGGTGCGGCCCACGAACGTGCTGCTGCCCCCGGAGCTGCCCGGTGCCGCCACGCCGGAGGAGGCCGCGCGCCTGCCGCGTTTTGACCGGGAGCGGGCGCGGGAAGCGCTGCGAGGGCAGCCGGGACTGCAGCGGCCGTTGCGCCTCGTCTACAAGTCGGGGGATTCGTTCGTTCCGGAGGTGGCCATCGCCGAGCGCATCGCGGCGCAGCTCGCCCAGGTAGGCGTGACGGTGGTGCTCGATGCGCGGTCCGACTTCTCGTCCGAGGTGGCGCGCCGGACGCCCGAGGGCCCCCGGGCCTACGACTTGTACATGCGGCGGCTGGGCGCCGACTACGCGCACCCCAACACCTTCTTCACCCTGTTCGAGCGTGAGGGCAACCACCAGTCAGGCTGGGAGACCCAGGCTGGCGGAGAGCCGATGGCGCGCTTCGAGCGGCTCCTGGAGGAGGCGGATGCGGAGCCCACCCTGGCGCAGGCGCGGACACGGTATGCCCAGGCCCAGGAGGTGCTCGTGGGAGAGCAGGCCGTCATCGCCCCGCTGTACCACCCGGACCGCTACTTCCGCGTCCGGCCCGTGCTCAGAGGCCTGGACGTGGACCCGTTCAACTTCCTGGCCCTGTACCAGCTCCGGCTCGCGCCCGGGCGGCCCCCAGGGGAGCGCTAGCGCATGCGGCAGCTTCTCCTCCGGGTGGGCCGGCAGCTCGTGCTCGTTCCCATCGTGGCGCTGGCCTCGTACTTCCTCATGGCCAGCCTGCCGCTCACCACGGAGGACGACTCCAAGCGCCAGGTGTCTCCGGAGCTGGCCGCCTCGTACCGCAGGGACCTGGGCATTGGCGAGCCGCTGGGGTTTCTGCGCCCCTGGCAGAAGTTCTTCCGGGGCGAGCGCCTGGGCACGAGCGCCCAGGGCGTCACGGGCGATGAGCTGCTGCGCAAGCTCTCCGGCAGCGTGGGCGTGGGGCTGGTGGCGCTGGGGCTCGCGCTCGTGTGGGCCCTGTCCTTCGCCCTCTTCAAGAGCCGCTGGCGGCGGGGGCGGTGGGCCGTGCTCGGGGACGCACTGCCCGCGGTGGCCTTCGGCACGCCTGTCTTCATCCCCGCGCTGCTGCTGGCCCCCGCGGTGGTGGAGCGGGGCTACCTCTTGCCGGAGCTGACCTCGGCGCTCGTCACCTCCATCTGGCCCGGCATCTTCTTGGGCACCTTGCTCGCGGACGCCCTGGAGACGGAGCTCTCCCGGGACTACGTGCGCACCGCCGCCAGCAAGGGGCTGGCGCCGGGCGTGGTGCTGCGCCGCCACGTGCTGCCGAACGTGCTGCCCGCGTTGCTGGATGCCATCGGCCCCATGGCCACCTCGCTGCTCGCGGGCTCCTTCGCCGCCGAGCGGGTGCTGGGGCTGCCGTACTTTGGCCAGCTCTACGTGCTGGCCGTGCTTCAGAAGCAGGTGGCCGTGGTGGTGGTGGCCACCACCGTCTTCGCCTCGGTGCTCGTCCTCGTGGGCCTGGTGGTGGAGGCGGTCCGGCTCCTGGTGGATCCGCGGGCCCGGGAGGCGCGCGCATGAGCCGGGTGCCCGCGCGGGCGTGGGTGGGCTTCGGGCTGCTCGGAGGCCTGGGGCTGCTGAGCCTCCTGATGGGACGCCTCTTCCCGGAGGTGCTCGCCTCCACGTGCCCGCTGGGGAGTGATCTCACCCGTCCGGACCGGACCGTGTGCGAGCTGGCGTTCGGAGGGCTGTGGATCTCCCTCGCCATCGGCCTGGCCGCGGGTGGGCTCTCGACGGGCCTGGGCCTGGGCGTGGCGGCCGTGGCCCGCCTGTCTGGCGGGGTGCTGGAGCGGTGGGTGATGCGGCTGGCGGATGCCTTCTTCGCGCTGCCCGACGTGCTGGTGGTGATGGTGCTCCAGCTCGCGGGCCAGTCCCTCGTGGACTCGGGGGGCGGAGCAGGGCTGGGGCCGTTCGGCCTGATGGTGGTGTCGCTGGCCATGGTCGGCTGGGCGGGGCCCGCGCGCATGTTCCGCAACCGCCTGAGCACGCTGGAGGGGCAGGAGTTCGTGGCGGCCTCCCGGGCGCTGGGGGCCAGCCGCTTCCACGTGCTCCGGGTCCACCTCTGGCCCGCCTTGCTGCCCTTCGTGCTGGCGGTGTTCCTCAGCCGCCTGCCTGCCGCCATCCTCGCGGAGTCCACGGTGAGCTTCTTCGGCATCGCCCGGATGGAGCCCATGTCCCTGGGGCGCTACCTGGGCACCAGCTATGCGGCGCTCATCTACGAGGGGGGCACCCGCGTGGTGCTCCCTGCCTGGGGGCTGCTGGTCCTGCTGGTGCTCGGTGCCTCGCTTGCTTCCCAGGCGTTGGGGACGGGTTCACGCAAGGGCTAGGTCCGCCCAAACCCCCGGTTCACCTGGGCTTTTTTGGGAGGTATGGCGGAATGCCACCCGCCGCGAGGAGGGTTCTTAAACAGCACACTTCCTGACACACACACCTCGTTACTTCCCAGGTCGAGCCCATGTCCTTTCCGATTGATGATCTTCCCATTGCGACCGGTCACACGCCTGTGCGTGAGCAGCGTGACGACGACCTGAAGCTGGAACAGGTCCGGGGCTCGGTGCTGGTGGTGGAGGACGATCCGTCCAGCCGGGAGCTGCTGGTCGAGATGCTCTCCCAGTGGGGCTATGAGCCCTTGCCCGTGGGCAGCGCCGAGGAGGCGGAGTTCGCCGTGCGCAACAAGCGCATGGACGCCGCCATCGTGGACGTCTTCCTGCCGGGCCGCAGCGGCGCCATCCTGATGTCCCGCCTGCGCGAGCGCTTCCCCCAGGCCATCCTCATTGGCGTGAGCGCCATGAGCGATGCGTCCATGGCCCGCAAGTGCAAGGGGCTCGGGGCGGACCTCTTCATCGGCAAGCCGGTGCTGCCGGAGCGGCTGGCCCAGGCGCTCCAGTCGAAGCACCAGAGCTGGCACTGACCCCTACGGGGTTTCCCTCCATCCAGGGAGGGGGCGCCGGAGGGCAGGGCGGTATGCGGTTGCGCGCCCTGCCCGAACGGCCGATGCTTCCCGTGTGAAGACGCTCGCTCCCGGCCTCCTGATGGCGATGCCCCAGTTGGGGGATTCCAACTTCCATCGCTCGGTCGTCCTGATGCTCGAGCACGGGGACGGGGGCTCCATGGGGCTGGTCATCAACCGGGGCGCGCCGCTGACGCTCGGTGAGCTGGCCCGGGGGCAGTCCATGAAGGTTGCCAGCGAGCGCACCCAGCAGCCCGTCTTCGTCGGGGGGCCGGTGGAGGCCCACCGGGGCTTCCTGCTCCATGACGAGGAGTCGGTGCCGGAAAAGCACGTCATCCTGCCGGGGCTGTTCCTGAGCGTCACGCTGGACGCGCTGAGCCTGCTCCTGGAGAACCCGCGCCCCCGGTTGCGCTTCTGCCTGGGGTATGCGGGCTGGGGCCCGGGGCAGCTGGAGCGGGAGATGGCGACGGGCTCGTGGCTGTTCGCGGAGGCGGCCGTGGACGCCGTCCTGGAAGGGGATGCGTCCCGGCTCTGGGGAGACACGCTGCGGGGCATGGGGGTGGACCCCGCCATGCTGATGGTGGGAAAGGGTTTGAACTGATGTTGAACGAAGAGACCATCCGGGCACGCATCCTCGAGGCCCTGCCGGGCGCCGAGGTGGTGGTCCGTGACACGACGGGCACCGGGGACCATTTCGAGGCGCAGGTGGTGAGCCCGGCGTTCACGGGAAAAACCATGGTGCAGCAGCACAAGCTCGTCTATGCGCCGCTCCAGCCCTGGCTGGCGACGGGCGAACTGCACGCGCTGGCGCTAAAAACGTATTCGCCCGAGCAATGGCAGAAGCTCGGGCCTCGCTGAGGAAAGACCGACCCGATGACTCCAGAACTCAAGGCCCAGCTCGAGGAGCACATCCGCTCCCACAAGATCGTCCTGTTCATGAAGGGCAACGCCCTGTTCCCCCAGTGCGGCTTCTCCGCGCGCGCGCTGCAGCTGCTCCAGCCGCTGGGCCCGGTGCACACGGTGGACGTGCTGGCCGACCCCGCCATCCGCCAGGGCATCAAGGACTACTCGAACTGGCCCACCATTCCCCAGGTCTACATCAACGGGGAGTTCGTCGGCGGCTCGGACATCCTGATGGAGCTGGCCGAGCGCGGAGAGCTGCCGGGGCTCGTCGCCGGCACCCCGAACGGGGGCTGAGCGGTAAGTCTTACCGGTGCCCCCCGGTAGCGGCGGCGGCTCATTCCTTCCTAGAATGAGCGCCGCTTTGGCCACCGCGACACCGCCCCCTTCGGATGAGACGGCCGGCGCCCCTGAGGCGTCGCCCGTCTCCGCTGCTTCTCCCGCCCCCAACGTGCTGAGCACGGCCCCGGCGCTGGTTCCTCCCGCGCCCACCGTGCCCCTGGGGGACGCGGAGGATGCCATTCCCACGGCGAAGACGCCGACGTTGCTGGATCGCGTGCAGTCCTTCCGCGCCCGGAACGAGAAGTGGGAGATGGCGGCCTTCTTCTTCGTCGGGTTCGCCTACGACGTCTTCACGCTGGGCCGCATCGACGACACGCTCGCCATGGTGCAGCAGTTCGTGTACCTGGGGGTGCTGGCCTCGCTGCTGGTGCTGGAGCAGCGGTACCCCGAAGGGGTGGAGCCGCCGAAGGCGCTGGCGAAGGTGTGGCGCTGGCGCGAGGACGCCATCCACTTCTTCTACGGAAGCCTGCTCAGCTCCTTCACGCTCTTCTTCTTCAAGAGCGCCTCGGGGCTCGTGGCGCTCTCGTTCCTGGTGGTGATGTTCGGCCTGCTGGTGGCCAACGAGCTGCCGCGCTTCCGCAAGCTGGGGCCCGTGGTGCGCATGACGCTCTTCAGCCTGTGCGTCAGCATGTACCTGGCCTACACGCTGCCGGTGCTCACGGGCCGGTTGAACGTGTGGATCTTCCTGCTCGCGCTGGTGCTCGCGGGCGGGGTGATTTACGGGCTGATGGGGATGCTGCGCCGCTGGACCGTCCTGGAGGCCAAGGCGCTGCTGCGCCAGGTGGCGCTGCCCGGCTTCGGCATGCAGGTTCTGCTCCTGGGGCTCTACCTGCTCCGGGTGCTGCCGCCGGTGCCCCTGTCGGTGACCTACAGCGGCATCTACCACGAGGTGAAGCGCGTCAACGGCCCGGAGGGCGTCGAGTTCCACCTCTCGCACCAGCGGCCCTGGTGGAAGTTCTGGCAGAAGGGCGACCAGTCCTTCCAGGTGCGCGAGGGCGACAAGGTGAACTACTTCGTCAGCGTCTTCGCGCCCGCGGGCTTCCACGACTACTCGGTCTACGTGCAGTGGTACTTCGATGATCCGAAGAAGGGCTGGCGCTCGTTCTTCCGCAAGGCGCTCAATGCGCGGGGCACGGGGGCCGAGGCGGGCTTCCGCACCTATGCCAACCTGACGAACCCCGCTCCGGGCGACTGGATCGCCGTGCTGGAGACGGAGGATGGGCACGAGATCAACCGCCTGTCCTTCAGCGTGGAGAAGGACGAGGGCACCGAGCCGCGCCAGTTCGAGGTGTTCGTGCACAAGCACGGCTCGCGCACGAAGTAGCTGGTGGGCCCCGGCTCAGGCCGCGCTGGCCTCCTCGGAGGGGGTCAGCGTCGCGGCCTCCGCGAGGCTCTGGGGCTCCTCGGACCAGAAGCGCTCCCACTCAGGGCGCAGGGCCCGGGCATCCTGCCGCCCCAGGTCGATGAGGATGTCCGCGAAGCCCCCATCGAACAGCAGGTACGAGGCGAGGTCTGCGTCGCGCGGGGCCTCGCGCTCCACGAGCTTCAGGATGGTGCGGTGGGCGAGCCCCTGGCTGCGCTTGCGGAAGCCCGGCGTCCGGACGTACTCGGCCGCCAGGGTGCCCAGGTCCTTCGAGGGGCGCACCAGCATCTCCCGGACGGCGCGCACGGGCTGGCCGCGGTGGGGGTGGACCGCGGCGCTGAGGGTTTGCGCGAAGCCCGGCCCGTACTTCTTGGTGCCCGCCTCGAGGATGGCATTGAGCCGCCGCAGGCGTCCCAGGTCCTGGTCGATGCGGTCCGTCATCAGCATGTTCAGCATCTGGCCGATGAGGAAGGGCGCGGTGACGGAGGCCTGCTCGCGCTCCTGGACGGTGGGGCCGGGGGGCTCGCCCTGCACCTGTACCTGGGTGGGGTTGGGCCGCAGCGAGATGATGAGCACGCGCTGCGCGCCCAGCCGGAGCGCGGGGCTGAGCGGGACGTTGAGCCGCAGCCCCCCATCCATGTGGAGCTGGCCGCGGACGCGCACCACCGGGAAGACGATGGGCAGCGCGGCGGACGCCAGCGCGTGGTTCGGGCCGATGCGCGTGGCCACGGCCCGGTAGTTGGGGTCATCGCTCCAGGTGGGGGCGCCGCCGCCACGGCGCTGGAGGAACACCACGGCGCCCCCGGTGCCGATGTGCGTGGCGCTCACCGCCAGGGCATCCAGGTGGCCGGAGCGCAGGTTCCCGCTGATGTTGCGCCAGGGAACGCCACGGCCCACCAGGGCCCGGAGCCCCCGGGGGTCCACCAACCCGCCGTGCTGGATGTCGCCCGGGAGGGCGGGCTTGCCGAGCGTCTCGCGCAGCAGCCGGACGATGTCCCCGTAGCCGCAGCGGAGCACCTCCTCCACCTTCATCGCCGTCCAGTGGGCGATGAGCCCCCGGGCCTGCTCCAGGGGCTGGTGGTTCGTCGCGGCCAGGTAGCAGGCGTGAATGGCCCCCACGGACGTGCCCACGATGATGTTCAGCTTCAGCTCCCGCCCGAAGCCGGGTTCGAATTCCTCCCGGAGGTAGGAGAGGACTCCTGCTTCGTAGGCGCCTCGCGCGGCACCACCGCCCAGTACCAAACCCGTCTTCAGCCGGCTCGTCACAGGGCAGGAGTCTAGGGCGGATGGCGCGGGGACGGTTAGTGCGGCCCGCCTGCCTGCCCGGGTCCGCGGGCCACCACCCCGTGACGCACGGCGCCGTCTGTACGGTGGGCAGCCAAGTGCGCTAGACCCGGAACTCATGCTGACCGTCACCGAGCTCTTCCTCTATCCCCTCAAGTCCGCCGCGGCGCTGCCCCTGACCCAGGCCCAGGTGGAGCCCCTGGGCGTGGAGCACGACCGCCGGTGGATGGTGGCCGAACCGGATGGCACCTTCATCACGGGGCGAAGGGACCCGGCGCTGCTGCGCATCCAGGCTGTTCCCAGCACCACCGGCCTGCGCCTGTCCGCCCCGGGCCTGCCCGGCCTGGAGGTGCCGGTGCCGCCCCGGGACGCGCCGCGCCTGGAGATCTCCATCTGGGACGACACCTGCTCGGCGGCGCGGGCCGGGGAGGCCGCGGACGCGTGGCTCTCCGCGTTCCTGGGGCGGCCCGTGTGCCTCGTCTACGTGGATGAGCGGATGGAGCGGCCCGTGGACCCGCAGTACTCGGCGCCGGGGGACAAGGTGGGCTTCGCGGATGGGTTTCCGCTGCTGTTGCTGTCGCGCGCCTCGCTGGCGGCGCTGAACCAGCGCCTGGCCCGTCCCGTCTCCCTGCTGCACTTCCGTCCCAACCTGGTGGTGGAGGGCTGCGAGCCCTTCGCGGAGGACACCTGGAAGCGGCTGCGCATCGGAAGCGTGGAACTGGAGGTGGTGAGCCCCTGCGCGCGGTGCGTGCTGACGACCTTCGATCCCCTCACGCAGGAGCGGGACCCGGAGGGGGAGCCGCTGCGCACGCTCACCGCGTTCCGGCGGCAGCAGAACAAGGTGATGTTCGGCCAGAACGTGGTGGTGCGCCGCCCCGGGAAGCTGCACGTGGGCGACGCGGTGGAAGTGCTCGAATAGCCCGGGCGGCTACTTCTTCTTCGCCCAGATGCGTTTGATCCAGGCCTCCACGTCCTTCGCGGAGCGGGGGATGCCGTCGGAGAGCACCTTGCAGCCCCGGGACGTCACCACCACGTCGTCCTCGATGCGCACGCCGATGCCGCGGTAGCGCTGGGGGACGGTGAGGTCATCCGTCTGGAAGTACAGGCCCGGCTCCACGGTGAGCACCATGCCCGCCTGGAGCTTGCCGTACTTGTAGACCTCCTGCCGCGCCTGGGCGCAGTCGTGCACGTCCAGGCCGAGCATGTGGCTGACGTTGTGCAGCGAGTAGCGCTTGTAGAACTGGTGCTGGTCCTTCAGGGCCTCCTCGGCGTCCGGGAGAATGCCGAGCCGCTCCAGGCCGTGGGCGAGCACGCGCATGGCCACGCGGTTGGGCTCCATGAAGTCGTTGCCGGGCTTCACGGCCTTGAAGGCCTGGAACTGGGCTTCCAGCACCAGCTCGTAGATCTGCCGCTGCTCCTTGGAGAACTTGCCGGAGACGGGCAGCGTGCGGGTGATGTCGGCCGTGTAGAGGCTGTTGCCCTCCACGCCCGCGTCCAGGAGCAGCAGGTCGCCCTTCTTCACCGGGCCGTCATTGCGCATCCAGTGCAGGACGCAGGCATGGGCGCCGCTGGCGGCGATGGTGTTGTAGCCCACGTCATTGCCCTCCACGCGGGCGCGCAGGTTGAAGATGCCCTCCACCTCGCGCTCGCTCCGGGCGGACTTGAGCCCGCGGATGACGTCCTCGAAGCCCCGCTGGGTGGAGTCGATGGCGGCCTGGAGCTCGCGGAGCTCCTGGGCGTCCTTGAGCAGCCGCAGCTCCGAGAGCGCCGTGGCGAGCGCCTTGTCCCGCTCGGCCTGGGCGGGCAGCACGCTGTCCACCTTGTCCGAGAAGCCGCGCAGCACGCGGGTGGGGCGGGAGACCTCGCCGTGGAGGTTGGCGAGGAACCCCTGCAGCTCGGGCAGGCCGCGCGCCTCGTGGACGCCGAAGCGGGCCTGGCTCTCCTTCACGCCCAGGCGGGGGCCTACCCACAGCTCGCCCTTCATCCGGTCGGTGAAGAAGGTGGCGTCGCTGCGGCCGGGGTTCGGTTCGGTGAAGAGGATGTCCGTGTGGCCGCCACCCTCCTTGGGCTGGAGGACGAGCACGCAGTCCGGCTCGGTGTTGCCGGTGAGGTAATAGAAGTCCGTGCCGGGGCGGAAGCGGTAGTGCGTGTCGTTGGCGCGCACCTTCTCGTGGCCGGTGGGGATGACGAGCGTCTCCCCGGGGAAGAGCTTGGAGAGGGCCCGGCGCCGCGCCAGGAAGGCATCCGCGTACTTAATCTTGGGAGGAAGCTTCCGGTTGCTGGGCTTCCAGCGCTTCATCATGAAGTCGAGCAGGGCGGGGGGCGGCACGGTGTCGTGACCGGCGGGCTTCGCCTGGGGCTCGGAGGTGACGGGCTGAGCGGACGTGGCTTCCGTGGCAGCAGCTTGGGCGGCTTCGGATGAGGTCGTCATGGTGGCAACTCTTGAACAACCCACCGAGCGGCTTCAAGTCCGCTGCGGCCCTTCCGGGGGTGGGATGTTGTCTCGCAGAAGGGCCACCTGCCCCAGCAGGACGGGGACCGCCGTCTCCACCCGGAGGATGCGGGGGCCCAGCGTGAAGGGCTGGAAGCCGTGGGCCTCCAGGAGCGCGGCCTCGAAGGGGACCCACCCCCCATCGGGCCCGATGGCCAGGAGCACCCGGGGGGCGGTGCCCACACGGGTGGCGGTGAGCGGCTGGTGCGCCGGAGGGTGGGGGAGCAGGCGCAACGCCTGAGGGCCCAGCAACGCCTCCAGCTCGTCCTCCACGAACGGGCGGAACCGCTCGCGCACGAGCACCTCGGGCAGGCGGGTGTCCCGGGCCTGCTCGAGGCCCTGGAGGAGCAGCTCCTGGATGAAGTCCGGGGCGAGGACCTTGGAGTCGAAGTAGCTTTTCTCCACCCGGGCAGCGTTGACGAGCACCACCCGGTCCACTCCTAGCGAGGCCACCGCGGGCAACACCTTCTTGAGGGCCTTGGGGCGGGGGATGGCCAGCAGCAGATCCACCCCGGCCCGGGGTGGGGGAGGCTCGGTGAGCTGCACGCTCAGGCGCAGCAGCCCCGCGCTGTTCTCCAGCACCTCGCCAGTGCCCACGAGGCCACCGACGCGGCCCACCCGGAGGACTTCACCCGGCTCGGCCCGGAGCACCTCCCGGGCGTGCTGGGCCCGGCGCCCCGTCAGGTGTGCGGTCCCATCGGGAAGGAAGTCCTCGTCGAAGAGCAGAAGCAGATTCACGCAGGAGCCCCTTGCCTGGAAAGGGAGCCTGGCTGCAACAGAAGAGCACGCATCCAGCGGATTCAATGCCCCCGGGGCCCAGGGGCTCACAGGAGAGATGCCGGGCGTCAGAGGTCCTGGCGCGCGTCCACAATGGCGCTGAAGTGAAACGCGTACGTGCTGTCGTAGAACTTGATGCCGGTGCCCAACGGCGCGTTCAACCCATAGGCGCTGCCGGTGCAGCCGGCGCAGATGAGTGCGCCGTTGCGCTTGATGTTCCACAGCCCGGTAATGTTCGAGGCGGTGACGGACGTCACCGAGCCGACCAGCTCGAAGTCGTAGCTGTTGCCGTTCGCGATGCCGTGGAAGCTCGCGAACGCGGACATCGTGCTCTCGTTCCAGCTGATCGTCATGTTGACGCCGGTGGCCGGAGAGGACGCGCCGTTGTCACCAATGTACAGGCCATGGGTTGACCAAATGCTGTGCGCTGCCAGGGCGGGGGCGGACACGAGCAGCGCGGCGGCGGCGAGGGGACGGAAAGCGTTCATGGAGGGGCTCCGGTGTGGGGACAGGGCGGGGCCGAGGGGCCCCGCGTGGAGCCATCCTGCTGAAGTTAGTTAAACTTGGAAAGTCAGTTTTTAAGCTTAAGCAGGATAAGCTCAGAGAGGCTGGGGAGGATTACGGACGGGGTCTCCCGTTCTGCTCAGAAGGGCATGCGCTGCGACATCCTCGCGGTCACCGCCTGAGAGAGCTCATGAAGAGAGCCCCTGGCACTCTTCAGGACAGGGGCCCCCCTTGGCGGGCGTGCGGCTACAGGCAGATGTCGTGGTCTTTCAGAGGGTTGATGTGGCCCTCGGCATTGCCCGTCAGGGACTTGGCGTAGATGCCGCCATCCCAGCTCCCATCGTTGAACTCGAAGTCGGCGAAGGGCGCCAGCACGGTGCCCCAGAAGCCATACCCATGCGCCTCGATGTGGGTCGCATCCACGAAGTTGAAGAGCACGCCCTGCTGGTCAATTCCTCCGCTGAAGGCGTGGCCAAAGCCCGTGAACGTGGCGGAGCTTCCCCGGATGTTCACCACCGCCAGCGAGTTGGCTGGTGCCTCGATGGACAGCAGCTTGGCCCCCGTGAACGCGCTGGCACTCACCTCGAAGACGTTCGTCGTGGGGTCCGTCCCCTTCAGGTACAGCCCTCCCCAGTTCTCTCGCTTCGTGGTGCCATTCACCGCCAGGCCACCCAGCTGCGAGGAGAGCTGCTTCAGCTTCGCTCCCTGCTCGACGAAGTTGATTGGTGCTCCCTTCGCCGCCACGCCTCTGGGGAACACCACCGTCTGGTCCACGCTGTAGCTGCCCCCGTACCACGCGTCTCCCCACACGCCGCCCCGCGACAGCGCAAGGTCTCCGCCCGCCACCAGCGTGTTGGTGAAGTTGCTGGTCAGCCCCGCCCCCACCGCGAAGTCCGTCAGGCGGATGTCTCCTCCGGCCGCCACCTTGCCCATCACGTCGTGGCCCCCGTGGTAGTCCTCCAGCAGGAACAGGTTGTACTCTCCCAGGCGCACGCCCACCTGTTCGATGCATTCCCCCGGGCAGATGGTATGGGTTTTCAGAGGGTTGATGTGACCCTCGGCATTGCCCGTCAGGGACTTGGCGTAGATGCCGCCATCCCAGCTCCCATCGTTGAACTCGAAGTCGGCGAAGGGCGCCAGCACGGTGCCCCAGAAGCCATACCCATGCGCCTCGATGTGGGTCGCATCCACGAAGTTGAAGAGCACGCCCTGCTGGTCAATTCCTCCGCTGAAGGCGTGGCCAAAGCCCGTGAACGTGGCGGAGCTTCCCCGGATGTTCACCACCGCCAGCGAGTTGGCTGGTGCCTCGATGGACAGCAGCTTGGCCCCCGTGAACGCGCTGGCACTCACCTCGAAGACGTTCGTCGTGGGGTCCGTCCCCTTCAGGTACAGCCCTCCCCAGTTCTCTCGCTTCGTGGTGCCATTCACCGCCAGGCCACCCAGCTGCGAGGAGAGCTGCTTCAGCTTCGCTCCCTGCTCGACGAAGTTGATTGGTGCTCCCTTCGCCGCCACGCCTCTGGGGAACACCACCGTCTGGTCCACGCTGTAGCTGCCCCCGTACCACGCGTCTCCCCACACGCCGCCCCGCGACAGCGCAAGGTCTCCGCCCGCCACCAGCGTGTTGGTGAAGTTGCTGGTCAGCCCCGCCCCCACCGCGAAGTCCGTCAGGCGGATGTCTCCTCCGGCCGCCACCTTGCCCATCACGTCGTGGCCCCCGTAATAGTCCTCCAGCAGGAACAGGTTGTACTCTCCCAGGTTCACCTCGATGCAGGTTTCCGCCGTCTTCACTGGGGAATGGCGATCGGCCTGAGCCGGAGAGGCGTTTTGCGCCACGTCTCCGCAGGCCGCCAGCATGATCAGGGACAACACCCTCAGACCAATTCCTGCATTCCAGAGCTTCTTGTCATTCCTGCTCATATTTGATTTTTCTCTATTCCCTTGTTTCGAGATGCCTTCGTGCAAGTGAAGGGTGCAAAAGGCTCGTTGCGATGGGGAGGAGCGGCGCGAGCCCGTTTGACTGTCTTTGAGGCTGGGGTCAACGTATTTGTTTGGCTTGTTTGCCAAGAGCTTCTCCCGGGCAGGGGGGGGCGAGCAGTGCGGATCACGCCATTCCCGAGGGCGCCCTCATCAGACAGAGGTGCCCTTCACGCGTGAAATCCCTGCTGGGGTCAATTCGAGATGGCGATCCAGGACCCTGCTAAAGGAGGCGGGGCTCTGAATTGCTATGCACAGAATCTTGCACTTTCTGCCGAGCCGAAATCAGGATTTCTCGCTAATGAATGAATGAGCCCAGAGCCTGCCGGGAGCGCATGGTGTTCTAGACTGTCAGCTTCGTCTTCCCCCGTCGCAATGTGTAGCACCCTGTAACGCCTCCGCCAGAAGAGCGGTTTGGGCGAGATGGGTAGCGCTCTTGGGCTGGTGGGCGATGAGGAACTGCTGTGAACGTTGTCACATCCAGCGGGTGAACCTCGTCACAGCTCTTATCTGGCGCACCTGTCAGAACGAGGGTCAACCAAGCCAATCGTCACCCTCCGGCAGGACTTGAATCAGCTCATCCACTAACGGCCCGATCGAAACGGCGGCCTGCCGAGGAGCCCCTGGGGTCCTCACCGGGACCCGAGGTGGTTCGCGGACCCTGATGCTTTTCGCCCGGAGCGCTGGCTCGGCGGCTCGCTCGAGGGGCTCCCGAAGTTCGCATGCCTTCCCTTTGGGGGGGAGCACGCCTCTGCATGGGGCCTCGTTGGCGGCTTGACAGGCCACCCTCTCGAAATTATCTAGTGCACTAGATTGTAGAACGCTAGAGACCAATGGCTTCGAAACGGCAAACCGTCGGCACACACCTTTCCTTCGCGCTTTATGGCGCGGCGAACCGTATGGCGCGCCTGCACAAGCCATTTCTTGAGCCGCTGGGCCTGACCTTCCCCCAGTATCTCGTGATCCTCGCGCTGCTGGATGGCGCCCCCCTGTCCGTTGGCTCGCTTGGCACCCGTCTCGGCATGGACACGGGCACGATCACGCCGCTGGTCAAGCGGCTTGAGGGAGCCGGCTTCGTGGCGCGCACCCGCGACCGCACCGACGAACGCCGCGTGCTGGTCGACCTGACACCCCGGAGCCGCACCCTCGCAGCCGAGATCCGGGGCATCACGGACAAGATCAAGTCGGCATGCCAGCTCACCGACGAGGGCCTGGACGACCTCCGTCGCACGCTCGAAGCGCTCGCCCACCCGGCGGGCGAATGAAGCCTTCAAGAACTACAAGGAGATTCAATCATGAAGATTGGCATTTTAGGAACCGGCCACATTGGGAAGACCCTGGTCCGAAAGCTGAGTGCGGCCGGACATGACGTGAAGGTCGCCAACTCCCGAGGCCCGGACACGATCGAGGCCGACGTGCTGGCCTTCGGCGGACGCGCGGTCACGGCGGCGGAAGCCGTGGCGGACGTTGACGCCCTGATCCTTTCGATTCCCCTCAACCGTCTTCCCGGGATCGCGCCGCTCATCGCCAGCGTACCCGCCGAGACGGTCGTCATCGACACGTCGAACTACTATCCGGGGAGGGACGGCAGGATCGACGCGATCGAAGCCGGTCAAGTCGAGAGCCTGTGGGTGTCCGGACTGTTGGGCCGTCCCATCGTCAAGGCATGGAACGCGATCGGTTCCGACTCTTTGGCGAAGAAGGGCAAGCCCGCGGGGAGCCCGGACCGCATTGCGATTCCCGTTGCGGCCAATAGCGAAACAGAACGCAAGGTGGGAATGGCACTCGTCGAGGCCACCGGGTTCGACGCCTTCGACGCAGGGACGCTTTCGGAGTCGTGGCGGCAACAGCCTGGTGCTCCGTGCTACTGCACGGACCTCACCCGTGAGGAGATGGCGGCCGCCCTTGCTGCGGCAGAGCGGGCGCGATTGCCGAAGCGGCGCGACCTGGCTGTTGCGGCTGTCATGGAAAGGGTTGGAGATGGCACAACGAACCCAGATGCGGAATACGGCGTTCGCCTGAGCCGTGCGTTGTACATGTGAGCGGCGGCAATCGAAGCCGCCGCTCGGCGGTGCAGTCTTTGCCGATGCTCCGGCGGGGGCCATGGTCAGCCCCACGCCCGCGCACACGAGGCAGTTGAGCGCAACACCGCCGGGCGGCCTCCTCCCGGCGCATTCATTTCCCTGCGGCGCGTGGCGTCATCGAGCCCCCGGGCTCCATCGCGCGCTCGATTTGACAATCCACAGTGCCTCTTTTGCTGGCGCTCTCGTCGACGGCGGCGCTCCCGGCGGGGCACGCCGGGCTCTGAAACACGAACTCGCTCAGCCCGACCGCCAGCACCTCCGCGCCCTTGAGCACCATGGGCGGCACCACGGAAGGACGAGCGGGCGTCACGGCTGCTGCCGACGGCGCATAGGCGGGAGCCGCCTGGCCCGCCGGCGCCTTCAGTTGAGGCTGCTCGGGCCGGTCCGTTTGAACCAAAGGCGCCGGCGGAGACTCCTGGGTCTTCACCCGGGGAAGGGAGGCACGCTCACCCGAGCCCAGTTCCTTGCGGACCTGCGTCCGCACCTCCTCGAAATCCCGCTCCAGCTTGGGCGAGACCCGAAGGGGGAGCCTGGCCTCCGGATCCAGCAACAAGCCCTCCCGGAAGGCCGTCTGTGCCTTGGCCCACTGGCCCAGGTCCGCCAGGACGATGCCTTCCCGGAGGGCCACGGCCACGTCCTGGGCGAGGCCCCGGGCCAGCTCCCGGACCCGTTGGAGCTGGGCCAAGGCCCGCTCCTTCTCCCCACTTTTGTAAAGCTGCTCTGCGGCCAGGAGAGACCGCTGGAAGTCATCCTGCGCTTGGGCCACCTGGGGAGCGGTGGCGCCCAGGACCATCACGCAAAGGGCGAACAACCGGCACATCCAAGCAGGCAAGGGTCCGTTCATGGCCGCGGATAATACTGGCCCCTCCGCTCTCTCGAAAGGTGCTCACGGGAGCGAATTCGATCTCGTGGTAGTTCGGGGGATGCGCGCCGCGTCCCAGCCGTGCTCGTCGCGCAGCACCTCGTAGGCGTTGAGCGTCTCGATGTCCTTGTAGCGCTCAAGCCTGAAGGAGGAGGGCTGACGCTAGGTAACCCTCTGGGTAGGATGTGGGAAGGCCCGTTGATTGCCTTCTTTGGAGGTCCCCCTGGATACGCTGTCCCCCGAAGCGCTCCCGGACGGGACCCGGTTGGGTCCCTGGCAGGTGGAAGGCCGCGCGGGGTACGGCACCTATGGCGCGGTCTGCCGGGTGCGCCGGACGCGGCAGATCCTTCCTCAATGGGTGGCCCTCAAGCTGGCGCGATACCCGAATGACCTGCGGTTCGAGCGAGAGGCGGAGCTGCTCACCCGGATCCGGCACCCCAGCGTCCCGCGCCTGCTGGGCAAGGGCACCTGGAAAGCGGGCCCTCAGGGTGACACGCACCCCTATGTGGTGATGCAGTGGGTGGAGGGCATCCGGCTGTATGACTGGGCGGAGGATCGGCCGTTCACGTCCCGCCAGGCGTTGTGGCTCCTGGCGCAGGTAGCAAGGGCACTGGAGGCCACCCACGCCCGCCAGGGGCTCCACCGCGACGTCAAAGGCGACAACATCCTGGTGAGCCCCGAGGGGAAGATCTTTCTCATGGACTTCGGCTGTGGCACCTGGGCCGGGGCGCCGCCGCTCACCGAGGGGTTGCTGGCTCCCGGCACAAAGCCCTACCGCAGCCCCCAGGCCCTGCGCTTCCAGTGGGAGCACCGCCGCGAGGCCCACACTTCCTACCGTGCCACACCCTCGGATGACGTGTACGCGCTGGGGGTGACAGCCTACCGCCTGTGCACGGGAATTTATCCGCCCCCGGCGACGGACCCATCGCTGGTGGGCGATGATGCACGGGACACCCTGGAGGTGATGAAACCTCCAGGCCAGCTCAAGCCGCTGGCGCCCTCGTTGGAATCGCTCATCCTCCGCATGCTTTCCGAGAATCCTCAGGACCGAGGGACTGCGAGCGAGGTAGCCGCAGCATTGGAGACAGCAGCGGCAGCCGATGGAACAGAAGCGAATGAATCGCTGCGCCTGGGCACGCCGCACGTGACCCCAGAAGTGTCCCCCCCCGTCTCCGAGCCTCGCAGAGGCTGTCTTGGCCCCATGGTGCTCCTGCCCTTGGCCATGGGGCTTGTCATCCTGATTTCAGGATACGTGAACTTGGAAGAGTTGGGGGCATCTCCTCCCATCATGGACGGTGGAGAGAACGTGAGCGTGGCGGACGCAGCCGTAGAGGATTCGCCGCTCTCTGGCGCGGCGCACGAGCGCGAGCAAGGTGGGCTGACCCTTGAGATGCCCAAGGAGCCTCTACCACGCCAAAGCCGTCCTCCCTGTCCACTCAATCAAGTCAACATCCGAGGAGGCTGTTGGTTTGAAATTTCTCAGGTTTCCCCACCCTGTGGAGAAACCTATTATGAATGGAAAGGCTCTTGTTACTTTCCAGTGGTTGTACCTCCGAGACCTAGAACCTCGGACAAACCGTGGCATTTCCCGCACACCTCACCGTAAAACCTCCTGCCCAGAGGCGATTGGGTGCCATTGCCGGGCACCCGGCTGGAGGCCCGGAGCATCCAGCACCTGTTACGCCGCAACCTGCTGGCAGATTCAGGGCCTTCCAGGCTCAGCCGTGGTTGCGTGCGCCACGCACTCAAGGCGTGTATGCTCATCACCCGCAGTCCATATGAATTGAACCGAGGGACAGTTGGTCCCCCTTCTTTCGGAGAGGCGAGATGCAAAAGCGAGCATGTCTGATTGCCATCATGGCGTTGAGTATCAGTGGATTGTCGAGGACGGCCGGCGCAACCGAGTCCCTCGCTGAACTCTCAGATGTGGACTTGGCTTCGGACGTGTTCGAACCGAGAGCCTGTACCGCTGCCACGACACCAACAACCACGGAGATCACGAACGCCTGCTCCATCGCAACCAGCGGCCCGTTCCAGAACCTGGCGCCCGGAGGCCTTGACAGCTCCGCCTACTTCTATCCGGACATCGCCTATTCCTTCAAACTCGGCCTGCGCAGCGCCATCGGAACGCAGTTCACGTACGAGGGAACCCTGTACACCAAGCCCAGCGTGAGCGGCTATTACACCGTTTATAGAAAGGGCCTTTCAGGCAGCTACACGTATCGGGTCAATTCCTTCGAGCAGCAGCAGCCCGCCACCATCGCCTGCTCCACCACCCTCTCGCAGTGCTCAGCGATTGCCTCGGCCACAACCCTCTACATGACGGCTGGGTATTGGTACTACATCAAGTTTGGCCCTATCACGACCAGCAGCTCCACGGCGCCCACCGTGAAGGTGCTCCTGCGCGCGAAGACCGCGTCTCTGAATGGAGCTGCCGGCGGCAAGTGACTGCCTGACGGCTGACCGTCTATGGGAAACTGGTACAAGGTCCGCCTGCTGCTGCACCAGTTCTCGATCCGAACTCCCACCGTAGCAAGGCGGCCGTGGAGATGTTGGCGGCCAGAAAAAGACGCCGTGCTGGCGGGAGTGGCTGGCACGGCGTCTGCTGGAAGTGGGTGCCGGGGGGGGGCGTCAATGACAGACACCCGCCGCGGGCTCAGTGCTCCGAGGCGCAGTGCCACAGCCCGCCGGGGGCCTCATGCTCGGCACCGGAGACCTTCAGCCGGCAGGGCAGCAACACCCGCGCCGGCTCCAGGTGCAGGGGCGAGACGCCACTGCCGAGCAATCCCGCCGCATTGCTCCCCCAGCTCGCCACGGTGCCGTTCCCACGCAGGGCGAGGACCGTCTGGCTGAAGGGGCCGCTGGAGAGGGACACCACCCCGGTCAGCCCTGGTACCCATGAGGGGCCCGGAGGCGTGAGCTGCTCCGAAGGAAACCCGCGCTCACCACTGAAGTTCTCCCCCAGGTTCCACACGGTCCCATTCGAGCGCAGGAGCTGGAGCGTGTTGAAGCTGTAGGCTGTGTCCACGGCGTCCGTGGCGCCCGCCACCTGCTGGGGAGGCGTGCCGGTCTGCCGATCCGTGACGCGCCACTGCCACACCGTTCCGTCCGAGCGCACGGCGGCGATGCCGAACCGGTTCACCGCCACGGTGGTGATGTCCGTGAGCCCCGGCACCTGCAGAAGCTGGGGCTCCTCCACAGAGTCCTCGGAGGCCCCCCAGTACCACACGCTGCCATCGCCGCGAACCGCCACGGACAGGTCCATGCCGGTGCGGATGGACACCACGCCCGAGAGGCCCTGCACCTGGGTGGGCGTCATCGCATTGTCCTCGCTGGGCTCGCCGCTGGACTGGCCGGCCCAGTTGCTGCCCCAGCCCCACACCGTGCCGTCCGCCCGGAGCGCAAGCGAATGGGTGCTGCCCGCGGCCACCGCCACGATGCCCGTCAAGCCCTGCACGGGCATCGGGGAGGGATTGCTCACGAGGGTTCCATTCCCCAACTGGCCGGAGAAGTTATCGCCCCAGGCCCACACGGTGCCGTCCTCGCGCACCGCCAGGGAGTGCTCCGGACCCGCCGAGGCACTCACCACACCAGAAAGCCCCTCGATCCGCGCCGCGGCCGCGACATAGGGCTGGCCAGGGGAAAGGCGGTTCACATTCCCCCAGGTCCAGACGGTGCCATCCTCGCGCACCGCCAGCACGTGAATCATGTTCGAGGTCAGCTCCCGCACCTGTCCCAGGCCCACGGCGAGGCCAGGAAGGCTCCGGCGGCCGGTGCCCGTGCCCAGCGTGCTGTCTCCATTGTCTCCCCATCCCCACAGGGTGCCGTTGCGCCGCAACGCCAACGAGTGTCCATCGGCGGCGGCAATGGCGGTGACGCCGTGGAGGCCTGGCACGGGCTGCGGAGCGCCAGACTCGCTGGTCATGCCCCGGCCGAGTTCCCCCCGGCGGTTGCTCCCCCAGGCCCACACGGTGCCGTCCCGCCGCAGGGCCAGCACATGGCTACTCGCGGCCAGGGAGACCACCTGGCTCAGCCCGGGAATGGGTCCTGGCACCCGCCGTCCGCTCGCCGGGGTGCCGTCGCCGAGCTGACCGGCGCTGTTGCTCCCCTAGGCCCATACGGTGCCATCTCCTCGCAGCGCGTACGAGTTACCGGGCGAGGCCGCTACCGCCACCACGTTCGTCAACCCCTGTACTTGCAGGGGAACGAGACTCTCGTTCGTTGTCCCATTTCCCAGTTGGCCATAGGTGTTGCTGCCCCAGGCCCACACCGTTCCATCTTCGCGGAGCGCCAGGGAGTGGGTGTAGTTCGCCACGGCGGCTACCACCTGGGTCAGTCCTGGTACCTGGTTGGGCGTGAGACGCCGGGTCCGGGTCCCATCTCCCAGGGTGCCGTAAGAGTTGCTCCCCCAACCCCACAGGGTGCCGTCCTCGCGCACCGCCAGCGAGTAGTTCGCTCCCGCGGCGATGGACACCACGTTGCTCAATCCCACCACCCTTTCGCGCGTAGGGCGGGGGGCGCGCGTCCCATCTCCGAGCTGGCCGCTGAGGTTCGTGCCCCAAGAGAGCACCGTGCCGTCTTCTAGCAAGGCCAGGGCGTGCCCCCCAAAGGGGTCGCGGGCCAGCGAGATGGCTCCTGTCAGGCCTTCCATCCGCCTGGGCGTGGCGGAGAGCACTTGCTTGTCGGGCCAGGTTCCGTGTTCCGAACCGCGGCCGGTTCCCCAGCTCCAGACAGCGCCATCCCGGTCCAGGACCATGGAGGAGGTGCTGCCCGTCACGAGCACGTTCCGCGCACGTGCGGGAAGCGCCGCCTTCTCCGGGGGGCTCGCCCCTGCTCCCAGGGCCCACAACGAGACGGCCAGCAGCGCCGTCAGCCTCATCTTCTGTGCACAGCGGGGGGTGGGTGTCATGCGCTTCGGGTTAGCAGCGGACATGCCAGGGACGTGTGCCGTTGCAGCCTCGCGAAATCCCGGAGGAGCGCTGTGTCGAACCTCACGGGAGTGACAATTCATGCGCATGCCTGTGACCAAACGCGTCGCTTTTCACGCGACGGCAAGCCTCTGACACATTTTGAGAAAAGAGGATGGGAGGGGAGGCGGCTTTGGCCGGTTCTCCGGGACATGCTAGGCTGAGCCCGCGGAAACCCTTCCGCCTTTCCCTCTTACCTCCTGGATCCAGATGAGCATGTACAATGTAAGGAGCGTGTTGACGCTGACGGGTTTGTCTTTGCTGGCGCTTCACGGCTGTGGAGCGCCGGACGGCGAGGTGACGCCGCAGGAGCCGGCCGCGCTGGCGGTCCTGGGCCAGGAGGTCCAGAACCCGGCGGTCTTCACGTATCTCAATGGCATCTCCCCGCTCGTCCTGCCGGGGGTGTCGTCCCAGCAGTCCTCCCGGAACGGGGAAGAGGTCCTGGACTCGGCCGTCAACGTCTGCAAGTACACGGACGTCTCGGAGACGAACCACTTCGACAAGCTGGTGTCGTTCGATCCGAACGCGGACGCGCTCTGGCCGGGCGCCATCGTGCAGGGCCAGCCGCTGTCGCTGGGCTTGCTGGCGCCCATCGGCGGGCGCCGGGCCCCGGCAACCCTCACCCTGACCAACGCGCGCATCGACGGCTCCACGCCGGCCGAGTACGTGTACAGCCGCACCCTGGCCTCTCCCAGCCTCGCGAGTTCCCAGGACGCCATTCACAGCATCCTCTCGGCGGAGAGCGTCAACTTCGCGGCGAAGGTGGCCTATACGATTCACCAGGCGCACTCGCTCAACGAGGGCTCGGTCAAGGCGGGCATCGCGATTCAGTTCGGAGGCAACAGCCTCAACACCACCTTCGGCCAGCAGTGGACGCAGAGCAAGACGACCATGCTGGTGGACTTCACCCAGGGCTACTACACGGTCGCCCTCAACGCCCCGCCGGATCCCTCGGCGTTCTTCACCGCCGATACCTCGGTGGATGAGGTGCGGCCGTTCATCTACAACGGCAACCCCGCGGGCTACATCAGCTCGGTGACGTACGGGCGCCGGCTGCTCATCAAGTTCGAGTCCTCCGAGGACAGCTCCAAGGTGTCCGCCACCCTCGACGCGGTGTTCACCAAGGGCAAGGTGGGCGGCAGCATCTCGCTGAGCACCGAGCAGCTGAAGGTGCTCCGGGAGTCGAAGATGACGCTGCTGGCGCTGGGCGGCCCCTCGGGCAGCGCGGTGGAGGTGCTCGGCTCCGGAATGGACAAGGTCAGCTCCCTGCAGAGCTACTTCCAGGCGGGGGCCAACTACTCGCCGAGCTCGCCGGGCGTTCCGCTCTCCTACGCGGTGCGCTACCTGAACAACTACCAGCCGTTCGTGGTGGCCTCCACGAGCCAGTACACGGTCCCCTCGTGCGTGGGTAAGACGAGCCGCCTGGGCGTGTCGCTGCACGAGCTGTACATCCACTCCAATGGCGAGACGTTCGGCAAGGGCGAGATGAACTACGACGTGTACGTGGGGGACGAGGTGGTGGCCTCTGGCCGTAACGTCAAGCGCGGTGACAAGGAGAGCATCGGGCTGAACGTGTCGCGCGAGGTGGCCAGCCTGCAGCGGGAGGGCAACACCCTGGTGGTGCGCGCCAAGGTCTGGGAGAACACCAAGGAGGTCAATCCCCGGGTGACCCACGGCTTCAACCTGTCCTCACGGAACTGGTCGCCCCTGGGCTACCAGGACAACGTCGCGGAGTACAAGAACCTGAAGGTCAGCCTGCGCTACGCGATTTCCGCGGCCAACTGAGCCGCGTGCGCCGCGCTTCCGGTCCGGGCGGGTGTGCCCGGGCCGGAGGTGAGGACGGGGAAACCTAGAACTTGCGCCCGTCCACGGGCGTGGGCCGGAGGGTGGTCATGTCCACGCCCTCCAGGCAGCGCACGTTGATGGCAAACATCGTCTTGCCATCCGGCATCTTGCCCGTGCCGAACGACTCGACCCCACAGTGGGGGCAGAACAGGTGGTCGATGACCTTCTTGTTGAACTGGTACTTCGTCAGCTCGCCCTGGGTGCCCTTCTTGAGGGTGAACTGCTCGGGCGCCACGAAGGTGAGCACCAGGCCGTGCTTGGTGCAGATGGAGCAGTTGCAGGCGATGGCGGTGCTCAGGTCCGTGTCCACCTCGAACTCGAACCTGCCGCAGTGACATCCTCCGGTGTACCGTTTCGTCTCCGCCATGTGTGCTGTTCTCCTGGATGGGCTGTGCGCGCGACCTTGGCACAGGTTCCGTCCCTGCGTCAGCGCAAGGCGCGCACGCGCAGCGCGAGCTGGGCCAGCCCCGGGTCGGGAATGCCCACCTCTGCGAGCTGCTGGACGGTCTGATCGAGATACGCGGCGTTCGAGCCGTTCTCTCCCGCGCACGTGGCGAGCCGCTCGAGCATCGCCGGTTCGCTCAGGGACGGCTCGTACAGGGGGCCGTGGAGATCCGTGCAGAACGTCAGCACCGGGATGGGGCCTTGCCGGGTCTGCGCCTGGAGCCAGCAGGCGGCGTAGAAGGGCAACGCCATCTCCCGCTGCCAGACGCCCTTCAGGTCCTCGCGCATGGTGCGGACGGAGAGCCGGTAGGCCACCCCGACGCAGCGAGCACCCCGGACCAGGCCCAGGCTGAGCCCGGGGTGCTTCGGGGTGCCGCGCATCTTCGGGTCGGCGAGGCAGAACACCCGCTCCCATCCTTCGAGGACCGCGTGCCGCTGCTCCTCGGGAGAGAAGGGCGGATCCTTCAACATGGAGCCATAGACGAACAGCCAGGAGCCGCTCCGGGCGGTGTCCTGGGGCGCGGCGGCCAGGGCCTGGCCGAGCGATGCGTCGAGCTCTTCTGGTGTGCGGAGGCGGTAGTCCAGGGGGATTTCCTTTGCCAGTCCAGAGGGCAGCACCTGGATATAGGCCCTCGGTTCTTCGGGCGCAGCGCTTTGGACCGCGGCAGCAGGGTCCTTCTCATCGCTGGGAGAAGTCCCCTGCCTGCGCGGCCGGCAGGAGAGCGTGTTCCGGGGCCAGCGGGGAGAAAGCCCGGGGGCTGGGTGTTGCTCGAGGTTCAGGTTTCTCCATGGCGGAGAATCGGAGGAGCAGGACCATGAGCAGGACGCAGACGCCACCGCAAGAGCGCCAGGAGGGCCGGTTGCGGGCGCGTCCGCACCGTCCCTCCGTGGAGGCGCCGGAGTCCGGCACGCGGCCCCTGGGCCTGGGCGGCCGGCGGGACGGGTTGCTGCATGTGCCCCCAGGCTACCGGGCGGACCGGCCCGCGCCCTTGGGGGTGTTGTTGCATGGGGCAGGAGGCCATGCCCCCCACGCGCTCGCCCTCTGGCAGCGGCACGCGGACGAGGCAGGGCTCCTGCTGCTCGCGCCGGAGTCCCGGGGCCCGACGTGGGACATCATCGTCGAGAGTGGGTATGGCCAGGACGTGGCCTTCATCGAGCAGGCGCTGGCGTACGTCTTCGAGCGCTATGCGGTGGACCCGGCACACCTCGCGATCGGAGGGTTCTCGGATGGGGCGTCCTACGCGCTGTCCCTGGGCCTCACCAATGGGGACCTGTTCACCCACGTGGTGGCCTTCTCGCCGGGGTTCCTGGTGCCCGCGGCGGAGCGCGGTGAGCCGTCGCTCTTCATCTCCCATGGGGTGAAGGACACGGTGCTGCCCATCGAGCCCTGCAGCCGCCGCATCGTCCCGCGCGTGCAGCGGGCGGGCTACCCGGTGCGCTACCACGAGTTCGATGGGCCGCACACGGTTCCGGTGGACATCGCCCAGGAGGCGCTGACGTGGTTCCTCGCGCCGTCGCCTGGAGGCGGTAACGCCTGACTGCCTGCTGCCCTGGCGCCCGGGCGCTGCGGGGGCCCCGGGCGTGTCGTGTCCACGACGCTTGGGCGGGCCTGAGCGCAGGGCGTTCGGTCCCTTCGTCCATTTTGATTTCCAGAGGCATTCCCTTTCTCGAGGGCATTCGAGGGAGGCGCCATGGGCGGGGCAGGGGTGGTGGGGCGGAGGGTGGGGGCGATGGGAGGGGGAGGGAAGGGCAACCGCCCATGGCGCGGAGGATGGGTCTGCATGCTCCTGGTGCTCGTGGCATGCGGGGCGCAGCAGGAGGTGGAGGCGCCCAGCCCCGTTGCGCCTCCGGTGGAAACCGGAGGTGCCCCTCCGGCCCCTCCCCCGGAGACGTGCACGCTGGTGAGCTGTGAGGCGCAGGGCGCTCAGTGCGGCACCCTCTCCGATGGGTGTGGTGGAACCCTGGACTGCGGAGGGTGCGAGGAGGGCCAGCGCTGTGGCCTCTACCGGCCCCATGTCTGCGGCACCGTGGCGTGCACGCCGCGCACGTGTGCGTCGGTGGGCGCCTCGTGTGGCACGGTCGAGGATGGCTGTGGCGGCACGTTGCAGTGCGGCACCTGTGGCGTGGGCATGACGTGTGGCGGCGGGGGGCGGGACAACACGTGTGGACTCCCCGACTATGGCGTGGACACCGCGTGCTCGCGGGAGGGCGTCTGCTTCTTGAATCCCAGGCCGGTCTCCCATGACTTCAAGGGGGCCTGGGGCCGCTCCATCGAGGATTTCTGGGTGGTGGGCAACGCGGGCTTCATCGTCCACGGCAGTCCGCGGGGGCTGACCGTCCTGCCGAGCGAAGCGGAGCTGTCCGGCATCTGGGGCAGCGCGAGCGAGGATGTCTGGGCGGTGGGCTCGGAGATCCTCCATTTTGACGGGCGCCGCTGGCGTACCTCCCTGCGTCCGGAGCGCTTCCTGCGCGATGTCCACGGCACGGGCGCTGGAAACGTCTGGGCGGTGGGGGAGGGGGGACTGGCCTACGTGTGGAATGGCGTCCGCTGGGAGCGCCAGCACACGGGGACGTCCGCTGATCTCTACGGTGTGTGGACCCACGGCGAGCAGGTGTGGGCCGTGGGGACCGGGGCCACCATCCGCGTGCGCGATGCGCAGGGGTGGCGCGCGGTCGAGCCTCCCGCGCGGAACGTCACCTTCACCGCGGTGTGGGGCACGGGGCCCAAGGATGTGTGGGTGACGGGCTCGCGGAGCGGTGCCGTGCTGTTCCACTGGGATGGCAAGGGGTGGTCACCGGTCCAACTGCCCTTCTCGGCGCTCTATGACATCTCGGGACGTTCCTCGTGGGACATCCTCGTCGTCGGCGAGGAGGGCGCCGCGCAGTTCACCGGCAGCCGGTGGGACACGGTGAGCCAGGGCACTTCGCCCCGGTTCCTGGGCGCGCTGCACACGGCGGATGGCCGGGTGATGGTGGGGGCTCACGGGCAGGTGCTGCGCTCCGGATGGGAGAACACCTGGCTCGCCCTGGACCAGGGCATCCGTTCTGACTTCGTCTCGCTGTCGGCCCCGGAGGATGACGCGTGGTTCTTCGCGGACGGGAGCCGTGTCCGCAAGGGGCCGCCTCCCTTGGCGTCCTCGACGCTGGGGCCCGCCAACATGCTCGCGCGGCAGGGCCCGGGGCGTCTGTGGGCCGCGGGCCACGCTGGCCGGGTGGACCTCCACTCCTGGGACTCGTTCGGGGGCGGCGTGAACCACTTCTACCTGCCCCAGCAGTTCGAGCTTCATGGGGTGTTCCCCGTGCGCGACATGCTGGCGTGGGTGGTGGGCACCGACACGGCGACGGGGGAGGGCGTGCTTGTGCAGCTCGATGGCCACACCGCCTGGACCCGCTACCCGCTCGCCGCCCCGGGAGGACTGAACGCCGTTGACGGGAGCGCGCCCGACGATGTGTGGGCGGTGGGCGAGTCCGTCCTCGCGCACTGGGATGGGAGCGCCTGGACGGAGACGCGGGGGATGTGGCTGCCCGAGTTCCGCGCCGTCCGGGGCCTGGGGCGAAACCTCGCCTGGGCCCTGGGGGCCCACAGCCTCTGGCGCTGGGATGGCACGCAGTGGGCGCCCGTGGGGTTGCCCGAGGGGCTGGAGACGCTCGAGCTGCATACGCTCTTCATGGACTCACGGGAGGCGCTGTACGTCGCGGGCGATGGCGGCCTGTTGCTCCAGTACGAGCCGGCACGCCATGCCTGGCGCCGCATCGAGACGGGCACGCGCAAGCGCTTGCGCGCCCTCTCTGGCGGCCCCCGGACGCTCATCGCCGCCGGCGAGGGGGGCACCGTGTTGCGGCTCTACCGCTGAAGCGCCGCTCAGAGGGCCCGGAGCTTCGGCTCCCCCCGGGCCGTCTCTCCACCGGCCGGGGTTTGGAGCTGCGCATCCACCTGGCTGGTGAGCGCGGCGTAGACCTGATCCACCTGCTGCTCCCAGGTGGTGGTCCGCATCCGCTTGGCGGCCGTCGCACTGATGCGGCTCCGGGCCGTGTTGTCCAGCACGGCGCGGCGCAGCTGCTCGAGCACCCCCGAGTAGGTGGGCTCCGCCAGCAGGCAGTTCTCTTCGTGCTTGAGCAGCCAGTGGTTGGCCGGGTTGTCGTTGGTCACCACCGTCACCCCGGAGGCCATCATCTCCAGGGGGAGGTACGAGGGATGCTTGGTGAACATGAAGCACAGCCCGACGTCGATCTCCCGGTACAGGTCCGCCGTCTTCTCGTAGGGGAGCACGCCCAGGTTGTTGATGACGCCCCGGACGCCGTACTGCTCCGGGTTCCACTCCTCACCGGCGGTGAGGATCTCCACGGCGCCTCCCAGCTCCTTCTTGAGCTGATGCAGCGCCGCCAGCCCCAGCTCGAACGCGTTCCGGTCCACGGACGGACGCCCGTAAAAGAAGATGCGGACCGGGCCCGAGCGCGGCGGCCGCCCGTCGTGGAAGAGCGACGACTCCACCGCGGGCTCGAAATGCAGACCGTTCATCCCGTAATTGGAGGTGACGAAGTCGTGCAGGCCCCGGGTGTTGAAGATGCCGAACAACCCGAGCCGGTAGCTCTGCTCGGCCAAACCATACATCGTGCCCGCCGGGTAGAAGAGCGGCTCGAAGTCCTGCACGAAGTACGCACGCGCGTAGGCCTGCGGATGTTTGAGAATGAGATAGGCGCTGCGCCAGAACGTGGCGATGGCCAGATCACACTCCGGAAGCGTCTTCACGTCCTCCTGGGAGGAGAGCACCCGGAAGCTGCCCGGCGGCATATCATACAGGACCCGGGCGCGCGCCTCCATCTCCCGGGCGCTCGCATGGGGGTTGTCGTAGATGACGAACTGGCTTTCCACCCCATGCCGCGTCCGCATCAGGTGCCCGAAGCGCAGGATGGTGTGCACCCCTCCAAAGGGGTGGCGGAAATAGGGCACGAACCAGGACAGCTTGCGCAGCGGCTTGCTGCGGCTCTGGAGGGCGGCGATCCGGCCGCCGTTCTGCTGCCGGGTGCGCTCCGCCTCCACGGGCAGGCAGTCCATGCCCGGCACGTGCTCGGCGATGTGGCGCTGGTGGTTCGCACGGCCCTGCGAGGCCACGGGCATCCGGGAGCCGGGCAGCTCCGTGGTCAACACCTGGACCGCCATCGACTCCGCGTCCCGCTTGTCCCGCCGCAGGGTTCCATCCCCCATCGTGAGCGACAGGTTGGGGTTGTAGAAGGGGTCTCCCTCGCGCAGGTAGCGGCGGTACGTCGAGAACGAGCGCCAGAAGTCCACCTCGGGGATGGAGTCCACCCGGCGCGTGGCCGACTCGTCGTGCAGCAGCTTCGCCGCCGGCGTGTAGACGACCCGCAGGCCCTTCTCGACGATGCGCAGGCACAGCTCGACGTCGCTGCCGCACACGATGAAGCTCTCGTCGTAGCCGCCCACCGACTCGAACACGTCCCGGCGCATCATCACGCAGGCGCTGGTGACCGCCAGGTAGTTGCGCGTCCAGTCCGCGTGTCCGAACGCCGTCCACTCGGCCCGGTCCGCCAGCCGGGCGAAGACATGCCCGGCAAACCCGCCCATTCCCAGAATCACGCCCGCGTGCTGGATCGTCTGATCCGGGAAGACCAGCTTGGGGCCCACCGCGCCCACGCCCGGGCGCTGGGCCTGGCCGATGAGTTCCTCCAGCCAGCCGGCCTTCAGGGCTTCCACATCATTGTTCAGGAAGAGCAGCAGCTCGCCCTGGGCGTTGCGCACCCCGAAGTTATTGATGGCTGAGTAATTGAAAGGCTCGTTCCACGTCAGCTTGCGGATGCGCGGATCCACCAGCCGGTCCAGCAAGGCATGGGTCTCGGGCCGGACGCTGTTGTTGGAGATGAGCAGCAACTCGTAATGCGCGTAGGAGTTGTGCCGCTCCAGGCTCTCCACCAGCTTGGCGAGCAGCTCGGGCTTGTCCTTGAAGGGGACAATGATGGACACGAGCGGCTTGCCACGCACCGGGTAGCGCATGTGGAACGTGGTGGGCAGCGGCTCCTCGATGATGGCCTCTTCCGAGCACCGGGCCAGGTGGTCCGCCAGCGCGCGCCGGGCCGCGTCCGAGGCCTTCGGCTTATTCCTCACATCCGCCGCCATGGACACGGCGCTCATGCGCCAATGATAGAGAATGCGCGGGATGTGAGCGATTCGCTGGGCCTGCTCCGACACCCGGAGGATGAGATCGTAATCCTGCGCGCCGTCGAAACCCTCGCGGATGCGGCCCACCTTCTCCAGCAGGTCGCGCTTCACGACCAGGAAATGGCAGATGTAATTGGCGCTGCGCAGCAGGTCCGGCGACCAGCCCGGCTTGAAGAAGGGGAGCACCCGGCGGCCGGACTGATCCATCCGGTCCTCGTCGGAGTAGAGCAGGTCCGCTTCCGGCTCGGCCTGAAGGCGCAGCGCCACCTCGGCCAGGGCGTGCGGGGCCAGCGTGTCATCGTGGTCCAGGAAGCAGACGTACTCGCCCTGCACCAGGTCCAGCGCCGCGTTGGTGGCCTTGGCGATGCCGCCGTTGGAGGGCGTCCGGATGAACCGGATGCGCTTGTCCAGATCCGCGTACTCCCGCAGCACCCGGACGACGTGCGGGGCGGTGGAGCCGTCATCCGCGATGCACATCTCCCACCGGTCGTAGGACTGGGCGCGCACCGAGTCGAGGCAGGCGCGCAACACGGACTCGGGCGTGTTGTAGGTGGGCGTCAGCAGGCTCAGCAACGGCCGGCGCGTCAGCGACAGCAGGGCCCGGCTCGCCTGGCGGAATTGCTCCGGCTCGTGGGCGGCGCACCATGCCTGGTAGTCGTGAACTGTTGGCTCGTTGACATGGTGGATGGCCGCCAGCGCCCGGACGACCGTCTGGTTGAAGCGCACCTGGCGCCGCAGCAGCTCATTCCAGATGGGCGAGAGCGCGCGCAGGCCGAGCGAGGCCATGCCCTGCGCCATCGGATTGCTGAGCGCCTCCAGCTCGGAGATCATCCGCTCGGCGCGGGAGGCGGCCGGGGCCTGCCAGTCCACCGCCGCGCACAGGGCATCGACCGCCGCCAGGTTCCAGCGCCGCTGGCCCTCCAGCAGCTGGCGGAGCACCGGGCCCAGCGTGGTGAGGTAGGATTTCTTGAGGAGCGTGAACATGCCCCCCGCCGTGCTGGCGCGGTGGGAGCGGGGCCGCCAGGCGGTCGGATCCGCCAGCGGCTCCAGGCGGCCGCGGATCTGCGCGCCCTGGTCCGCGTTCAGCGTGGCGCTGCGGTGGGCGCTCATCTGCTCCACGAGCATGGCCAGCTCGGCGTTGAACTCCCGCTGAGGGCGCAACACCTCGATGTGGAAGGGCATGAGCCCTTTCATCATCGCGCGCTTGGCGCGGCTCACCGCCTTGCCGACATGCTTGCGCGGAGAGTTGGGGACCTCGAACTGGAAGACATCCGCCAGCACGTGCGCCATGCGCACCGGATCCTCGATGGGCGACGAAGGCTTCCCCACCCGGCTGTGCAGCTGGGCGAGCAGCAGGAGCAGCGTCTGCTCGTGCGCCACGAGCTCCGCGCACTGCGCTCCGCCACACTCCCGCAGGCGCTCCACCACCCGCCGCTGGGTGGCCACCATGTCGGCCAGGTCGCCCACGGTCAATTCGTCCCCCCCCGGGGTGACGCTGTCCCTCAAGGTAGGAAGGGGGGGCGGACGGGCCGGGGCGGAAGGGGTGGCAGGACGATCGTGATTCATGGGAAGTCTTCGAATGAAGAGTGGGACGGCTTGCTATCCCGTGGTCAAGCAACAAGTCAACAGACCTGCGGATCCGCTCAAGACACTGCAAATGCGATTTTCCAATACAAGCGATGCACCCGCGGGGAGGTTCGCCATGCGGCTTCGCGAGGACACACGCCAGCCCGGCCACCGGCCATGCCTGTCATTGGGACCCAGGGCGCGTGTCAACACTCGCCGTGTGCGGCTTCGCGGGGGCTTGCGGGGGGAGACCGCTTGCCATAAAGCGGGTGGGTGCGTCCCGTCTGCCTGCGCTGCCGCCGTCCTCAAGCCACCTGCTACTGTGCGCACATCCCTCGCGTGGAGACGCGCACCCGCGTCGTCTTCCTCCAGCACCCGCGCGAGCGGCGCGTGGCCATCGGCACGGCCCGCATGGCGCACCTGGCGCTGAGCAACTCCGAGTTGCACCAGGGGGTGGATTTCTCGGACAACCCCCGGCTGGCGGCGCTGGCCGCGGCGCCCGAGCGCGTGGCCGTGCTCTTCCCCGGCAAGGAGGCGATGACGCTCGAGGAGGCGCGCGCGCGGCCCCCGGAGACGCTCATCGTCGTGGACGGGACGTGGCCCCTGGCCAAGAAGGTCGTCTCCATCAACCCCGTGCTCGCGGGGCTGCCCCGCATCGGCTTCACCCCGCGCCGCCCGAGCAACTACCGCATCCGCGCCGAGCCCGCGGAGCACTGTGTCTCGACCATCGAGGCGGTGGTGGATGTGCTGGGCGCGTTGGAAGGAGATCAGCCGCGCTTCGATGCGATGCTGCGCGCCTTCGAGTTCATGGTGGACACCCAGCTGGAGAACCAGTCCAGCCGCCAGGAGCCGCCCCGCCGCCGCATCTACAAGGCGCCCTGGCGTCCGCCCCTGGAGCTGCGCTCGCTGGCCGAGCGCTTCCCCCGGCTCGTGCTCCTGTACGCCGAGGCCAATGCCCACCCCATGGACGCGGGCATTGCCCCGGAGCTGGTCCACCTGGTGGCGAGCCGCCCCTCCACCGGTGAGCGCTTCGAGGCCGTGCTGGCCCCGCGTGAGCCGCTCGCGCGCAGCACCCCGCTGCACACGGAGCTGCCCGAGCATGTCCTGCTCGCGGGCGAGGACCGGAGCGCGGCGCTGGGCCGCTTCGAGGCCTTCCTGCGCCCGGACGACGTTCTGGCGGTGTGGACGTCCTATGCGTTGGAGCTGCTGTGGCGCGATGGCGTGAGCCGGCGCCAGGCGGTGAACGTGCGGCTGGCGACGGCCCGGGCCCTGGCGGGCAAGGCGGGCGGCGTGGAGCAGGCGGTGGCGATGCTGGGGGTGGAGGCGCCCGCGCTCTGGGCGCAGGGGCGCGCGGGCCGGCGCATCCAGGCCCTGGAGGCCGTGGCCCAGGCGCTCATCCTGCGCGGCCAGGCCACGCAGCCGCCCCTGAAGCGCAAGGGGGCGTGAGGGGCGCCGCGCTTTAGACGCGCTGCACGCCCTGCCCTACGCCCAGCGTCGTCGAGCCCACGCGCCAGGGGAGGGTGAGGCCGCGCAGCCACTGGCCGAGCCGGGCCATCAGGAAGCTGGCCGCCAGAAGCCCCACGCCCGCGAGCAGGGCCAGCCCCAGCCCCAGCGTGGGGCCCACCCGCTGGGCGAGCCCCGGGGTGCCCGCCCAGCCGTACACCACGGGCAGGTGAATCACGTAGACCCACAGGGACACGCGGCCCAGGGGCGCCAGGGCCGCCGAGAGCCACAGGGGCGCGAAGTTCATCGCCGCGAGCACGAGGAAGCCCTCGCCCACGCGCAAGGCGACGAGCCACGCGCTCGTAGGGCTCCAGTCCGCGGTGAACAGGTGGGTGAGCCCCATGAGGCCCAGCCCCAGCACCGTCAGCGCGAGCCCCTGGGGCCAGCCCGAGCGCAGCAGGCGCAGGCAGGAGGACGCCAGGGCCCCGGCGAAGAAGTAGCCTGCCCAGGGGAAGAGCGGGAAGTGGCTGGTGGCGCCCCCCACGGCCTGTTGCAGCACGGCGGGCAAGTGGGGGCTGGCTTGCCAGGCCGCCGTGCTGGCCAGGGGCACGCCCACCGCCATCACCGCCAGGGCCACGGCCCGGCTTCCCGCACCGGAGAAGACGGCAAGCAGGGTGGCCCCCACGAGGAGGCTGAGGCCGATGCACTGGAGCGCATCGAAGGCGAAGACGTGGGACAGCAGCGAGTCCCCCCAGCCCTGGGCGAGCACCGTGTCCCAGCCGGGCCAGTGCAGCAGGTACCCGAGGAAGAGCAGCAGCAGCGCCCGCTGGACCCGGCGGCCATAGGTGGCCTTCGCGGCATCCGGGCGGCGCGCGTCGAGCGCGGCCACGACGGCCCAGCCGCTCACCAGCAAGAAGAGCGGGGCGGTGATGCCGCGAAACTCCCAGTACCGTTGGACCCAGGGGTGGCCACGGGTCACGGGCGCCAGGAGCGCATCCAACGTATGTCCCATCACCATCGCCATCACGGCGAGGCCCCGGGCACCGTCCAGGGCCGGGTGGCGAGGGGGCAGCAGAAGAAGGGGCGGACGAAGGGGACGCAAGCGTCCGCCAGCATAGGAGGAGGTGGGCAGGCCGTCTTGAAAGTGGACGGCGGCCGTCCAGATGACCGATGAACCCCCGGGAAGTTTGACCCACAAGGGCTCCGATGGAGGCCCTCTGGCGAGGAAGGCACCCTGGTGAACGGAACAGCGGCCCGGTTCGTGTGGCTCTCCCTGGGGCTCTGGGCGGCTCCCGGCTTCGCCGCGGGCTCCGGGGATGCGTGGTTCGGCCCGGACAAGCCCAAGCACTTCGGGGCCACCCTGGGGCTCGCGGGGGTGGGGTACGGGGCGGGGGCCCTGCTCTTCGAGTCCCCTCGCGCGCGGTGGCTCTCGGGGGCGGGGCTCGGGCTGGGGGTGGGGCTGGGCAAGGAAGTCTATGACGCGGGCCGGGGCGGCCGGTTCTCTTCCAAGGACCTGGTGTGGGATGCGGTAGGCACCGCCACCGGGCTGGGGCTGTCGTGGCTCATCGACGGCTTGCTCAGCCGCCGGCAGTCCTCGGTGCCGGCCCAGGCCGGGGGGCTTCCTGATGGATGGGGGAAGCTGGGAGCATGCGAGCTCCGGCTGAAGGGCCCCGGGGTGACGGACATGTTGTTAACCTGCCGCAACGTAGGACAGCTGCTCCCGGAGACGTACCCATGAACGACTGGACCCGGAACATGATGGCCCCGCTGCCCGCGGCACTGGTGGCGCTGGGGCTGCTGGCCGGGACGGGCTGTTCCCGGGAAACCCCCGTGCCCCCGGCGCCCCCCGTCCCCGCGGTGGCCGAGGCCCTGCCGGCGGACCCGCCCGCCCCGAGGCGGGCCCCCCTGGATGCCGCGAAGCTGATGCTGGCCTTCAAGCCCGCGCCGAGGGCCAAGGCCGCGCCCGCCCCCGTGGACTCCGAGGCCCGGATTGCCCTGGGGCGCATGCTCTTCTTCGACCCGCGGCTGTCCAAGAACCACGACATCTCCTGCAACTCGTGCCACGGCCTGGACACGTTCGGCGTGGACAACAAGCCGCTGTCCGATGGGCACCGGGGCCAGAAGGGGACGCGCAACTCGCCCACCGTCTACAACGCCGCGGGCCACATCGCGCAGTTCTGGGATGGCCGCGCCGCCTCCCTGGAAGCCCAGGCCGAAGGGCCGCTCTTCAACCCCGTGGAGATGGCGCTGCCGGATGACCGGCGGCTCGTGGAGACCCTGGCCTCCATTCCGGAGTACCAGAAGCGCTTCCGGCAGGCGTTTCCCGGCGAGAAGCAGCCCATCACGCGCGCCACGGTGACGCAGGCCATCGCCGCGTTCGAGCGCCAGCTCACCACCCCCTCGCGCTTCGATGCCTTCCTGGACGGAGACGCGGGGGCGCTCACCGCGCAGGAGCGCCGCGGGCTGGAGACCTTCGTCGCGGTGGGCTGCACCACGTGCCACAACGGCGGGGCGGTGGGCGGCACCTCCTTCCAGAAGCTGGGCCTCATCGAGCCCTGGCCGCACGTGGGCGACGCGGGCCGGTTCGAGGTGACGAAGGACGAGGAGGACCTCAACAAGTTCCGGGTCCCCACGCTGCGCAACGTGGAGAAGACGGCGCCGTACCTCCACAGCGGCTCGGTCCAGGCGCTGCCCGAGATGGTGCGGCTGATGGCCCGGCACCAGCTCGGCCAGACGCTCCCGGAGCCGGACGTGGAGGATGTGGTGGCCTTCCTCCGGAGCCTCACCGGGCAGCTGCCCCAGCAGTACATCTCCGTCCCCGAGCTGCCGAAGAGCACGCCCCGGACGCCCAAGCCCGACCCGTCGTGATGGGCCGTGCGCGGAAGGCCCGCTGGTAGTAAGAGCGGGCCATGAACTTTCTGTTCCAGTTTCATTCCGGGCTCCGGTTCCTGGTGCTCCTGGTGGGCCTCGTGGCCCTGGTCTACTTCGCGGTGGGGCAGGTGACCAAGCGCACCGCGGGCAAGGACGTGCGCGTGCTGGGCGCCATCTACAGCGGGCTGCTCGACCTGCAGTTCCTCATCGGAATCGTGATGGTGGCGCTGGGCCGGTACTACCCCCAGCTCATCGGCCACATCGTGACGATGGTGCTCGCGGTGGCGGTGACCCACGTGCTGCTGGTGCGCAACCGCAAGAAGCCCCAGCCGGGCTTCCTGCTGCCGCTGGTGGCCGTCGCCGTGTCGCTGCTCCTCATCGCCGGTGGCATCATGGCGATTGGCCGGGGCGTGCTCACCCAGACCGCCTTCGTGGGCTGAGCCGCCGCATGGCCGACAAGCGCCGCTTCGAGCTCTTCGCCCACTTCCTCAGCGAACGCTTTCGCGCGCCGCGCATCTTCGATGTGGCCGGCGGGCAGGGCCGGCTCAACGAGGCCCTGACGAAGCTGGGACGCACCGTCACCACCTTCGACCTGCGGCACAAGCACCTCCCGGTGAAATACGCCTGCCGGGAGTTCACCTTGAGCGAGCCCCCCGAGGCGGACCTGCTCGTGGGCATGCACCCGGATGGGGCCACGCGCATCATCATCGAGTACGCGGCGCTCCACCGGTTGCCGTTCGCCGTGGTTCCGTGCTGTTCCGACAACAGCATGCCGTACAATCCGTGGATGCGTCATCTGGCCCAGCTGGCGCGTGACCGGGGCTTCACGGCCGTGGAGGACCATTGCCTGCCCATGGAGGGACGCGCCCGGGTGGTGCTGGGCTCATTTGAATAAGGAGGAGGGCCCGGGTGCAGATCATCCTGTTGCGGATGCCACCGGCGATGGGCGAGGCGCTCGAACAGCAGCTGCACGCCCAGCGGGCGCACGGGGTGGATTGCGAGGTGGTTCAGGCCCCGGGACTGGAGACGCTGCCGGATCTGCTCCCCCCCGGCCTCGTGGTGGTGTGGGACGCGGGCGGGCCGCTGGAGGAGCTGGCCGCTTGCTGCCGCCAGCTCGATGCGCGCCGCGTCTTCGCGCGGACCCAGTTGCTCGTCCTGACCCAGCGCGATGACGCTGGGTGCGAGGCCCTGGCCGAGGCGGGCGCGGATGAGTGCCTGGCCCCTCCGGGAGGCCTCTGGGGCGCCCGGCTCAAGGTGCTCCAGCGGCGGCTGAAGCCCCAGGGCGAGATGCCCGCGGCGATGAGCCCCCAGGAGTTTCGCCGCGCCAGCCTGGAGCAGTCCTTCCAGTCGCTGATGAGCGGGCTGGCGGCCGCCGAGGGGGATGAGCTGTTCCGGGGCCTGGTGGCCCAGCTGGGCTCGGCGTTTCATGGCACGGGCGCCCTGGTGGGCGTGCTGACCCAGGACCAGGAGCAGCTCCGCACGCTCGCGTTCTGGAGCGGCGACCGCTTCGAGGAGAACCTCACCTTTGCCCTCCAGGGCACCGTGCACCAGGAAATCCTCCTCCGAGGCTCCGTTCAGGTCCCGGAAGGAATTCAAGGACGCTTTCCCGGGGACCCGACCCTGCCGAGGCTCGGGGCCCAGGCCTGCCTGGGGGTGGGGTTGAGGGATGCGCAGGGACGGGCCATCGGGGTGCTGGCCGTGGGCGGGCGGGGGGCGCTGCTCGCGGACCGCAAGGACCAGACCCTGTTCGAGGTCTTCGCCGCCCGCGCGGAGGCCGAGCTGGGGCGGCTGCGCGCGGAGGCCGAGCTGGTGCGCACGCGCGTCTTCCTGCGGACCTTCCTGGAGGCGGTGCCGGATCCGATCTTCATCAAGGACCGCGCCCACCGGTGGATCCTCGTGAACGCCGCGTTCGCCCAGGCCCTGGGACTGCCCATGGAGAAGCTGGTGGGCAAGTCCGATTACGATCTCATCCCCGCGCACGAGGCCGGACTCTTCTGGGAGCGGGACGAGCAGGTGTTCTCCTCCGGCCGGGCGAACGAGTTCGAGGAGCGCCTGACGGACCCCTCCGGCAACACCCGCATCATTATTACGAAGAAGGCGCCCTTCACCTTGATGAACGGCGAGCCGTTCCTCATCGGCGTCATCCGGGACATCACCGAGGCCCGGCGGATGGAGACCCAGCTGCGGCTGTCGGAGCGGATGGCCTCGGTGGGCACGCTGGCGGCCGGGGTGGCGCACGAAATCAACAACCCGCTGGCCTACATCTCCTCCAACCTGGCGTTCCTGGCCGAGCAGCTCGAGCAGGAGGAGCTGCCCGCGGGGCTGCGGGCCGAGATGCGCGATGCGGTGCTGGAGTCCCTGGAGGGCACCCGGCGGGTGCGGCTCATCGTCCAGGATCTCAAGTCCTTCTCGCGCTCGGATGACGACAGCCGGGGGCCCGTCGATGTCCACCGCGTCATCCAGGGCTCCCTCCGGCTGGTGCGCAATGAGCTGGAGCACCGGGCACGGCTCTCCCAGGAGCTCTGCCCCGTGCCGGCCGTGCTGGGCAACGAGTCGCGGCTGGCCCAGGTCATCGTCAACCTCCTGGTGAACGCGGTGCAGGCCTTGCCCTCCGAGCGCGCGGTCCAGGACAACCGCATCCACGTCGCGGCCTGGCACGAGGCGGAGTGGGTGTGCATCGAGGTGGAGGACAACGGCCAGGGGATCGCGCCCGAGGTCCAGCGGCACATCTTCGATCCGTTCTTCACCACCAAGCCGGTGGGGGTGGGCACGGGGCTGGGCCTGGCCATCTGCAACACCATCATCCAGGGCATGGGGGGCTCCATCGACGTCGAGAGCACGCCCGGGGGGGGGAGCACCTTCCGCCTGCGCCTGCCGGTCCTGGTGGCGCCCGAGGGGGAGGCCGAGGCGCCGCCGGAGCCGCCCCGCCCCCGGAAGGGGCCCCGCAGGCGCGTGCTCCTCATCGATGATGAGCCCTCGGTGGGGGCGGCCGTGCGCCGCTTGCTGCACGCCTACCATGAGGTCCACGCGGTCCAGGATGCGCGCGAGGCGCTTCAGCTCCTCCTCCGGGGGGAGCACTACGATGCCATTCTGTGTGATGTGATGATGAAGGGGATGAGCGGCGTGGACTTCATTCTGGAGCTGGAGAGCCGCGCGCCCGAGCTGATCCGGCACACGGGCCTCATGTCCGCGGGGCTCTTCTCCGAGCAGGCCCGTGCGTTCATCGCCTCGCGCGAGCTCAACTTTCTGCGCAAGCCCTTCGAGCGCGAGGGGTTGCGGTTGTTCGTGGAGCACCTGTGCGGCTGAATCCTGGAGCGACCCGGAAGCTGGCGGTGGCGCGTGACGCCGCGGGCGAGCGGCTCGACAAGCACCTCTCGAAGCACGTGCCCGGGCTCTCGCTGGAGCGGGCCCGCCAGCTCATCGCCCAGGGGCATGTGCGCATCCGCGGCAAGACGTGCCAGCCCACGCGCAAGCTCTGGGGGGGAGAGGAGATCGAGCTCTCCCTGCCGGCGCCCCGTGCCCCCCAGGGGCCCGCGGTGGAGGGGCCCCCGCTGCCCGTGCTGCATGATGATTCGCAGCTGGTCATCGTGAACAAGCCCGCGGGGCTGGTGGTGGAGCCCGGGGGTGGGGCCCCCTCGGTGGTGGAGCTGCTCGCGGCGCAGCGGCCCCCGTTCGATGTGGAGGGCGTGGCCCTGCCCGGGGTCGTTCACCGGCTGGACCGCGAGACGAGCGGCTGCCTCATGTTCGCGCGCACCGATGCGGCCGCGGCGGCGCTCGACCTGGCCTTCCAGCAGAAGCGCGTGGACAAGCGCTACTGGACCCTCGTGTTGGGAGCGCCCCCGGAGCAGGGGCGGCTGGAGGGACCCTATGGCCGGGACCCCAGGGATCCCCGGAAGTTCACCACGCGCGTGAAGTCCGCGCGCCGGGCGGCGCTGGCCTTCGAGGTCCGCGAGCGGCTGCGCGGCGCGGCGCTGCTGGAGGTCCAACTGGAGACGGGGCGCACCCATCAGATCCGCGTCCAGCTCTCCGAGGCGGGTTTCCCGGTGCTGGGCGATGGCATCTACGGGCCCGCGGAGGCCCGTGCCCACCCGGCGGCCCAGGCCATCGGCCGCCAGGCCCTGCACGCGCTGCGCTTGGCGCTGCCTCACCCCTCGACGGGAGATGCGGTGCGGGTGGAGGCCCCGCTGCCGGAGGACTTCGCGAAGGCGCTGGCCCTGCTGCGCGATGCGGAGCCCTGAGCGGGCCCTGCCCAGGTACAGTGCGCTCATGAACGTCGAGCACCCTCTGCCCCCGGGCCCCCGCTGGCTCTACCTGCACGGTTTTGCCTCGGGGCCCGAGTCAGCCAAGGGGGTGGCGCTCGCGGCCCACTTCGCGCGCCAGGGCGTCCACTTGGAGCGGTTGAACATGCGCCAACCCTCCCTGGAGCACCTGCGCCTGAGCGCGATGATGCGCACGGTGCGCGAGGCCATCGGCACGGAGCGGGACCGGGCCGTGTTGTTCGGCTCCAGCCTGGGGGGGCTCACCGCCAGCCGCGTGGCGGAGGAGGACGCGCGCGTGTGCGCGCTCGTGCTCTTGGCCCCGGCCTTCCAGATGGGGACGCAGGTGCGGCGCAACCTGGGCACGGAGGCCATGCGCCGCTGGGAGATGCAGGGCTGGCTGGAAGTTCACGACTACGCGGAGAAGCGTCCGGCCCGGGTGGACTTCGGCTTCATCCAGGACATGGAGGCCGTGGAGGCGCGCGCGGGCCGCTGGCCGGATGTCCGTGTGCCCACGCTCCTCATCCACGGCCGCGAGGACACGACGACCGCCATCGAGTTCTCCCGGGACTGGGCGCGCGGCAAGCCGCACGTCCGGCTCGTGGAAGTCGAAGACGGGCATGAGCTGACGGCTTCGTTGGAGCTCATCCAGTCCGAGGTCGATGCGTTCCTTCGGCCTTTTCGTGTTTCGGTGCCGGCGCCTGCCTGAGCCGCCCCGGCTACGGAAAGAAACTCGGGGAGTGGCTCGGCAGAGAACCCAGGTGGCGCTCCGCCGTCATCCCCTCGAGAGCGTCGGTTGTACTCACACATAGGACCACCTCCATGTCTCAGCGTCGAGCCATCCCATGGCTTGTCCTTCTGACGTTGGCCGCCTGCGGGCAGCCACCGGAAGACGCGGTACCGGATGTCCCCTCTCTCCTCTCCACGCAGGGCAAGTTCCTCCGCTCCAGCCGCGCGGTTCCCGGCGAATACATCGTCGTGCTCACCGAGTCTCAAGAGCGCGAGGGGATGAACGTCGCCGCCACGGCGGATGCGCTCGCGCGGGAGCACGGTGGCAGTCTTCGCAGGACGTTCCACCATGCGCTGAAGGGCTTCTCGGCCCGGCTGACGGAGGCCCAGGCGCGGGCCCTCGCCGCGAATCCTCGCGTGAAATACGTCGAGGAAAACGGCTTTGTCTCATTGAGCGCGACGCAGACGGGGGCCACCTGGGGGCTCGACCGCCTGGACCAGCGCGCCCTGCCGCTCGACTCCCAATACACCTACAACGCCACTGGAGTAGGTGTGCATGTGTACATTGTCGACACGGGCATCCTCCGGACGCATCAGGAGTTCGCCCAGCGCATCAGCGACGGCGTGGATGAAGCAACGCCAGGGGGAACGGCCGCCGACTGCAACGGCCACGGCACGCACGTGGCCGGCACCGTGGGCGGCACCACCTATGGCGTGGCCAAGGGCGTGACGCTGCACCCGGTGCGCGTGCTCGACTGCAACGGCGAGGGCACCTACGAGGGTGTCATCGCGGGCGTGGAGTGGGTGACGGCGAATCACCAGTCCCCGGCGGTGGCCAACATGAGCCTGGGCGGCGGTGTGAGCCAGGCGCTGGATGACGCGGTCACCCAGTCCATTCACTCCGGAGTGACGTATGCCGTCGCCGCGGGCAACGAGACCGCGAATGCCTGCACCACCTCGCCGGCCCGCGCCCCCGCGGCCGTGACGGTGGGCTCCGTGGATGCCCGGGACGCTCGCTCCTACTTCTCCAACTTCGGCACGTGCGTGGACATCTTCGCGCCGGGCGAGGGCATCACCTCCTCGTGGAACACCGGCGCCTCGGCCATCAACGTCCTCAGTGGCACCTCCATGGCCACCCCGCACGTGGCGGGCGCGGCGGCCCTGTACCTGGAGCGCCACCCGTCCGCGCTGCCGCAGCAGGTGCGCGACGCGCTCGTCAACAACGGGACCAGCGGTGGGGTGGGCAATCCGGGCACGGGCTCGCCCAATGTCCTGCTGTACACCGGCTTCATTCCGCCCCCAGGCGGCGTGGAGGACTCCGTGGCGCCCTCCGCCGGGGTGACGTCCCCCGCGGACAACGCCACCCTCACGGGCACGGTGACGCTCTCGGCGAACGCGTCGGACAACGTGGGCGTGACCCGGGTCGAGTTCCTGGTGGACGGGCTCGCCGTGGGCAGTGACACCACCGCGCCGTACGCGCTCTCGTGGAACACCGCCACCGTGGCCAACGGGGGCCATGTGCTCGTGGCCCGGGCCTTCGATGCCGCGGGGAACGCCGGCACGAGCGCCCCGGTGAACCTCACCCTCCACAACCCGGGCTTTGCCGCGTACGACACCGGGCTCAAGGCGCCCAAGTGCGCGGCGGTGGGCCCATTCTGCGACACGGGCACGCTGGTGCAGGGCCGTGGCCCCGCGGGCCCCGAGCTGAATGCGCCCAATACGATTCGCAGCTCCTGCGCCGACGGCACCGGGGGCTCCTACCAGAGCGACGAGTCCCTGGAGGGGCTGCGGATCTCCACCCAAGACGGCTCGGCGCTGGCGCCGGGCAAGACGGTGACGATCACCGCCCGGGTCTGGGCCTACGCGAGCATCTTCAGCGCGGACTCGCTGGACCTGTACTTCGCCGCGGACGCCAATACCCCCGCGTGGACCTTCCTCACGACGCTGAAGCCCACGGCCAGCGGGGCGCAGACCCTGACCGCCACGTACCCCCTGCCCACGGGCAGCCTCCAGGCCATCCGCGGGGGGTTCCGGTACTTCGGAGGCACGGCGGTCTGCTCCACGGGCAGCTACGATGACACCGATGATCTCGTCTTCGCGGTCCAGGGCAGCGGCGGGGGCGGAGGCGATGCCACGCCGCCCGTGACGTCCCTGACGGCACCGTCCGCGGGCTCCCAGCTCAGCGGAACGGTGAAGCTCAGCGCCACGGCCTCCGACAACGTGGGCGTCTCCAAGGTCGAGTTCTACGCCGGAAGCACCTTGCTGGGCACGGACACCACCGCGCCCTACGAGCTCTCCTGGGACACCCGGGGCGTGGCCAATGGCGGCTACGCGCTGACCAGCCGGGCCTCTGACGCCGGGGGGAACGAGGGCCGCTCGGCCGCGGTGCAGATCAGCGTGAACAACGCCTCGGGGGGATGCACCAGCACCACGCAGTTGCTGCTCAACCCGGGCTTCGAGGGCGGCGCCGTGAACTGGACCGCCTCCAGCGGGGTGATTGCCAAGGCCAGCACGGCGCGCACGGGAAGCTGGCGGGCGCTGCTGGGCGGCCAGGGCGCGGGTGGCACGCACACGCTGTCACAGCAGATCGCCATCCCCGCGGGAGCGTGCGCCGCCTCGCTCCAGTTCTGGCTGAAGGTCTCCACGGATGAGTTCGTCACAGGGCCCGCCTGGGACACACTATCCGTACAGATCCAGAGCAGCGCGGGGCCGGTGCTCGCGACGCTGGCCACCTACAGCAATCTGGATGGCGGTTCGAGCTACGTGCAGCGGACCCTGGATCTCTCCGCCTACAAGGGGCAGACCGTCCGGGTGTCCTTCGAGTCGAACGAGGACTTCTCCAACCCGACCGGCTTCCTGGTGGATGACGTCTCGGCGGTGGTAACTCGCTAGCCCTCCGGGGAGGGAAGCTTGAGGTTCAGGCTTCCTTCCCCCTCGGGGTGGATGCAACAGCTTGGCTTATACAACGAAGCCTCGCCTCGCGGGGTGAGGGAACCCCTCTTCGTATCCGGCGGGGAAGAGGGCAGAATGCGCCCTGCTTTCATTGGAGAGTTCGACATGTTTGGTTCATTCCTGCGCTGGGTTCGGCTCAACTCGCGCAAAGCGCTCGCGCTCGTGCTTGCCCCTGGCCTGATTGCGCTCGCCTTCGATTCCGCGGTGTCCCACTGGGCGGGAAAGGACTTCGACAACCGGTGGCAGGCGATCCCGGTGGTGTACGGCCTCGTGGGCTTCCTGCTGCTGACGGCCGTGTGCATCCCGAAGTCCCGGAAGGTGTTCGTGTGGACGGCGCGGGGCGTGGGGCTCGCGGGCATGCTGGTGGGCCTGATGGGGACCTACATCCATGCCGTGGCGTTCATGGAGGAGCTGGCGGGGGACTACTCGGCCGCGAACCTCGAGGGCGCCCTGTCCGTGGCCCCTCCCTTGCTCGCGCCGCTGAGCTTCGTGGGCCTGGGGGCCGCGCTCTTCGCGCTGTCGAGCGCGAGGATGCTGCTGCGCTTGCGGCTGGGCTCGGTCCGGGCGCCGCAGGCGGGCGCGGAGGGGTCCTCCTCGCTGGCGCAGGAGACGGTGTAGGCCGCACCTCAAGGCGCCTCCAGCGTTGTCCCGGGGCGCGTCTGGCGTCATAACCGCGCCCGATGCTCCGGCGCCTGTGGGAACATCTCAAGGAGGTCGCCCGCTTCGCCCCGGTGCAGCCGGCGGTGATGGCGGGCCTCCGGGCGGCGATCGCCACCATCCTTCCCGTGGTGGTGGCGGGCGCCTATCACGTGCCGGATGCGCTGTGGCTCAGCGTGGGGGGCTTCAACACCTCCTTCGCGGACCGGGGCGGCTCCTACCGGCCCCGCGCCTTCAGCATGGGCGCCGGGATGCTCGCCGGAGCGCTCGCGGCCTTCCTGGGCGGGTGGATCGGCCCGTATCCCCTGGTGGCCATCCCCGCGGCCTTCGTGTGGATCACCGCGTGCTCCTACGCGGGGGTCTTCGGGGCCGCGGCGACCGTGGTGGGCAACACCACGGCCAGTGTCTTCGTCATCTCCCTGGCCATGCCTTCCCCGGACCCCTCCGAGCTGTTGCTGCGGCCGGGCATGGTGGCCCTGGGAGGCCTCTGGGCCATGGTGCTCTCCCTGGTGCTCTGGCCGATCCGGCCCTACCGGCCCGCCCGCGCCGCCGTGTCCCAGTGCTTCCGGCGCGTGGCGGACTATGCGGCGGCCCTGGGGGGGCTCTCGCGCGGCGGGGCCAGCGCGGCGGCCTGGCAGGCCGTGCTCCTGGGCCACCATGGGCGGATCCGCGAGGCACTCGAGGTGGCGGGCAGTACGCTGGCGGCCACCCGCCGGGGCCGGGGCGAGAGCGGCCGGGGCGAGCGGCTCCTGGTTCTGCTCCAGATGGCGGATGCGCTGTTCCGGACGATGATTGCCCTGGGCGATGAGCTGGAGGGCCTGATGCCGGAGGACCGGGGGATGCCCGGCCGGGAGGAGGTCGGGCGCACCCTGGCGGCCTTCGCGGCGACGCTCCAGTCCCTGGCGCGCATCACCGAGACGGAGGGCCGGACGCGCCCCCTGCCCGTGCTGGAGTGGGGCGCGGAGGCCTTCCGGGCGGCCCTCATGCGGGCCGATACGCTGGGGGAGCCCCGGGCCCTGGAGGCCGGGGAGCGGGCGAGGTGTCAGCACGCGGCGCGGCTGCTGGAGCGGTTGCGCGAGGTGTCGGACGCCGCGGTGCGGATGGCGGCGGGCCTGTCCGGAGAGCGGGTGCCCTCCCGGCGCAGTCCCGTGGCGCAGCGGCCCTCCCTGCTCGGGCCGCTCCGGGACAACCTCTCGCTGGACTCAGTGGTGCTCCGGCATGCCCTCCGGGTGGGGTTCACCACGGCGCTCGCGGTGGGGCTCTCCACGCGCTTCGTCCCGAGCCACGGCTACTGGGTGACCATCACCGTGCTGACCATCATGCAGCCCTACACGGGCGCCACCTTTCTCAAGGGGCTGCAGCGGGTGGCGGGCACCATGGTGGGGGGCATCCTCGCGGCCGCGGTGGCCGCGTGGTTTCACGAGCCCGAGGTCATCCTCGTGCTGGTGTTCCTGACTGCGGCGATCAGCATCGCGGTCATCCCACTCAACTACGGGCTCTACACCGTCTTCCTCACGATTACCTTCGTGCTGCTGGCCGAGGTGGGAACCGGGGACTGGGGCCTGGCCCGGGTGCGCATCCTCAATACGCTGATCGGCGGAGCCCTGGCGCTGGCGTGTACCTGGCTCTTGTGGGAGCGGTCCGAGCACGAGCTCTTCCCCAAGCACATGGCGGCGGCCCTGCGGGCCCAGCGGGACTACTTCCGGCTCGTTTTCTCCTCCGGCTTCTCCGGGAAGTGGAGCGGGGACGAGGCGCTCTCCGACGCCCAGCGGAAGATGGGGCTGGAGACGCTCAACGCGGAAGCCTCCTTCCAGCGCCTGCTCTCCGAGCCGCGGCGGCGGACCGAGCCGATCGAGCCCCTGATGACGTTGCTGACCTACACGCGGCGCTTTGCCGCCTCGGTCGTCTCCATCGCCTCGTCCTTCCAATACCTCGGGATGGAGGGAACCGGGGACCGCCTGGCGCCCTTCGTGAGCGCGGCGGAACGGGCCCTGGAGGATCTGGCCGAGGCCGTGGCCACGGGGCGGCCGCCCGCGCCTCTCGTGGACTTCGACGCGTTGCTCGGCGGGAGCGCCCCTTCACCGGAGGCGGCGGACTCCCTGCTGTGGATCCAGCTCCAGCGCGTCGTGCGCCACCTCTCCATCCTGCACGGCGCGGTCTCGCGCCGGGGCACCCGGGCTCCCCTCGAGTGCGCGCCCGAGAAGGCGCCCGCGTGAGACGGACGCTCAGCGCCCGGCTTCCACCAGGGCGCACACTTCCTCGGCGCAGCCCCAGGACAGGGTGACGCCGGCGCCCCCGTGGCCGTAGTTGTGGACCACCCAGCGGTCCGCGCGCTGCTCGGCTTCGAGGCGCACCGAGGGGCGCCCCGGCCGCAGGCCGATCTTGTGCTCCACGACGTTCAACGGGGTGCCTTCGGGCAGCAGCCGCCGGCAGCGCGCGAGGATGCTCTCGGCCTGTGAGGCACTGGGCGCGAGGGAGTCCACGCCCATCTCGGCCGTTCCCCCGAGGATGCAGTCCGTGGCGCGAGGGATGACGTAGGCCATGCCTCGTGTCTCGCTGTCGTCGAGCAGGAACTGGCCCGTGGGGGAAGGGGACACGCGCAGCACGTCGCCCCGGATGGGAACGAGCGCCTCATCACCCACGAGGGCCCGCGCGCCCAGGCCCGTGCAGTTGACCACGGTGGGCGCCACGCTCCAGGCCTCCTCCAGGGCATGGACTTCGCGCTGGAGCAGGTGGCCGCCCAGGGCCCGGAAGCGCTCCTGGAGGAAGGGCAGGTAGCGCGGCATCTCGATGACAGGAACTTCGAAGGCGTAGCCCTCGGTGTAGCCCGGCGGCAGCTCGCCGGGAGTGGCCCTGCGGAAGCCGGGCACGCTGGGAGCCCACCACGGATCTCTCACCGGCTCGGTGAAGACCTCGGTCCCGCGAACCAGGTGGACGCCGGTTTCCGGCCGGTCCGCGAGCGTGCGCAGCACCTCCAGGGTGCGCTGCCCCCACCGCAGGACGCGCTCCTTCGGCGAGGCGAGGTAGGGGTACCAGATGGCGGCGGCGACGTCCGACGTGGTGTGGGGCGACAGCTCGCGCGCCCAGAGCTGCACGGCGTGTCCTGCCTCCCGTAAACGGATGGCGCAGGAGAGCCCCGACACGCCCCCTCCCAAGACGACGATGCCCATGCCGGACTCCTTCAGCGGGCGCGGCGTTCCTCGCGGCGCCGGCGCTCGGCCTCTCCCGCGCTCTCCGGCGGCACCAGGGCCGCAGGCCCCCGGCCGATGAGATCCTTGCGCCCCGCGAGCTCCAGCGCCTCCCGGGCCATGGGCCAGTGCTCGGGGTTCCAGTAGAGCAAGAGCGCCTTCTGAAGACGTTTTTCCCGCAGGCCCCGGGCCGTGTAGACGGGCTCCATCTTCAGCGGATCAATGCCCGTGTAATACATGGTGGTGGCCACGGCCATGGGCGTGGGGATGAAGTCCTGGACCTGGCGGGGCCGCTTGCCGTTCTTCTTCAGCCACAGCGCCAGGTCCACCATGTCCTCCAGCGACGAGCCGGGGTGGCCGCTGATGAAGTAGGGGATGTCGTACTGCTCCTTGCCCGCCTCCTCGCTGGCACACGCGAACATCGTCTGGAAGCGCTCGAAGCTCTCGATGCCGGGCTTCTTCATCTTCTCCAGCACCCGGGGGGACACATGCTCGGGGGCCACGGAGAGCTGGCCCCCCACGTGGTGCGCGGCCAGCTCCTTCACGTACTCGGGAGAGCGTTCGGCCAGATCGTACCGCACGCCGCTGGCGATGAAGACGTGCTTGATGCCCTCCTCCTGGCGCACCTCACGCATCAGATCGATGAGCGGCCCATGGTCCGTCTGGAGGTTCTCGCAGACGCCCGGGTGGACACACGACAGCTTGCGGCACCGCTTCTCGATGTCCTCGCTCTTGCACTTGAGCTTGTACATGTTGGCGGTGGGGCCCCCCAGGTCCGTGATGGTGCCCCGGAAGTCGCCCATGCGGCGCAGGGCGCGCACCTCGCGCAGCACGCTCTCGGCGGAGCGGCTCTGGATGACGCGGCCCTCGTGCTCGGTGATGGAGCAGAAGGTGCACCCGCCGAAGCAGCCGCGCATCAGCACCACCGAGTGCTTCACCGTCTCGTAAGCCGGGATGCCCTCGTTCTTGTACATCGGGTGCGGCACGCGGTTGAACGGCAAGTCGTACATCTCGTCCATGGCCACCGGGCTGGGGCCGGTGCCCACCCCGTCCTCCAGGGGCAGCGCGGGCGGATTCATGAAGATGGCGCGGTTGCCGTGGCGCTGGGCCACGGGGCGCGCGTTGCCCGGGTTGGTCTCCATCTGGAAGTCGCGCGTCATCACCGCGAAGGCGCGCTTGTCGGCCAGCACCTCCTCGAAGGAGGGGAGGATGACCGTCTTGCGGTCCGCGGCGCGCTTGGCGGGGTCCGCCTCGTGCAGCTTCATCTCCGCGTCGTTGATGAGGTACGCGCTGCCGCGCACGTCGCGGATCTGCTCGATGGACTCCCCGCGGTTCATGCGGTCGGCCACCTCCCACACGGGGCGCTCGCCCATACCGAAGATGAGCAGGTCCGCCTTGGCGTCGAAGAGGATGGAGCGGCGCAGCTTGTCGCTCCAGTAGTCGTAGTGCGCGATGCGGCGCAGCGAGGCCTCGATGCCGCCCAGGATGATGGGCACATCCGGGTAGGCCTCGCGGCAGCGCTGGCCGTAGACGATGGTGGCCCGGTCTGGGCGGCAGTTCGTCCGGCCGCCGGGGCTGTACTGGTCCTCCGAGCGGTTCTTCTTCTGCGCGGTGAGCCGGTTCAGCATCGAGTCGAGGTTGCCGGCCGCCACGCCGAAGAAGAGGCGGGGCTTGCCGAGGACCTTGAAGGGCTCGGCCGAGTGCCAGTCAGGTTGGGGGATGATGCCTACCTTGAACCCTCGCCCTTCGAGGAAGCGGGCGATGAGCACGGGGCCGAAGGCCGGGTGGTCCACATAGGCGTCGCCGCTGACGATGATGATGTCGAGCTGCTCCCAGCCCCGGGCCTGCATGTCGGCGCGGGTGGTGGGCAGGAACGGGTGGGCGTATCGGGCAGGGAAGGCCATGGCGTAGGGGTCTCCCCTAGTCGGGAAGGCAGGGGGGAGGCAACTCCCGCTGTAACACGAGGCCTTCCCGGAAGATGCCGGGCCACCTCACCCGATGCGGAAAGGACAGCGTCCACTGTCGAGAGGGGACGTGCGGCACAAAGCAGACCCGCACGCTTGCAAGCACGTCCGGCACTCCGTCATCATCTGGAGACGAAAATGCCCGCCCCTCTCCCTCCCACGATGCCTGGACGCCCGATTGTAGGCTCCGGCCCGGAGGCGGCCGCCGATCCGCTCGGGTTTTACACGCGCGCACAGCGCGAGCTCGGCGATGTGGTCCGCTTCCAGGCAATTGCCGGAATCTCCTGGTACATGGTCGCGCACCCGGAAGGGATCGAGCATGTGCTGCGTTCCCGCCAAAAGAATTATCGCAAGGCCGAGCGTTTCACGGGGCCGGTCAGCGCGCTCGCTGGCAACGGGCTGGTGGTCGCGGAAGGAGAGTCCTGGCTGCGAAACCGCCGATTGATGCAGCCGGTCTTTCACCGGAAGAGCATCGCGCAGCTCGGCCGCGTGATGGCAAATGCCATCGATGCCGATGCGCAGCGGTGGGAGCGCTTGTCGCGGGAAGGCGCTACCGTCGAGCTGAGCCGGGAAATGCTGCGCGTCACCCTGCGCATCGTCAGTACGACGCTGTTTTCCAGCGACATCAGCAGCGAAACGGATCGCATCGGCAATGCGGTCAAAGAAGCGCTGGCATTCGTCGGGCGGCGGACGGCCGCTTCGTTCTCCCTCCCTTTGTGGGTCCCGACGCCGTCCAACCGCCGCTTTTGGGGCCAGCGGCGGAGCATGGACGAGATGGTCTTCCGCATCATTCGCGAGCGGCGTGCGGCAGCAGGGCAGGAGCAGATCGGCGATCTGCTCGACATGCTGCTGAGCGCGCAGGATGCGGAAACCGGGGAGCGAATGTCCGACCAGCAGGTGCGCGATGAGGTGTTCACGCTGCTCATCGCCGGGCATGAAACCACAGCCGCCTCGCTCAGCTGGGCCTGGATCCTCCTTGGGCGGAACCCTGCCGTGCTGGAGGCACTTCAGGAAGAGCTCGACCGCGTGCTCGGCGGCCGTACACCGTCCTTCGAGGACCTCCCGAACCTCCCGTACACGGGGGCGGTTTTCGATGAAGTGCTGCGGCTTTATCCACCCGCGTGGGGAATGCCGCGAGTGGCTGTCGAGGATGACGAGATCGGCGGATACAGAATCCCGGCCGGAGCGATGATCTTGCTGCCCCAGTGGGTGACGCAGCGAAATCCACAGCTGTGGGACCAACCCGAGCGGTTCGACCCGTCACGCTGGCTGGACGGGCGCCGGGCAAAACAGCACGAATTTGCGTGCTTTCCGTTCGGCGGCGGAGCACGCCAGTGCATCGGGGTTCACTTCGCCCTGACGGAGGCGCAGATGGTGCTGGCGACGCTTGCACAGCGGTTCACGCTGGAGCTGCTGACCAACGACCTGGCGGCTGATCCGACATTCGCCCTCAGGCCGCGTGATGAGATGCCGGCGCGCGTGCAGCTTCGGGCATCTACACGTCAGTCGATGAGGGCGGGATAGATGAGCTGCCGCAGCTGGGAGCGGATGGGGTAGGCGCTGGAGGGCATCAACTGGGTCATGAACACGACGCTCAGGCCCTCGGCGGGGTCCACCCAGAACGCGGTGCTCGCCATGCCGCCCCAATGGTACTCGCCGGGGCTCGTGAGGGTGCGGTGGGCGACGGGGTCTGTCACGACGCCAAAGCCCAGCCCGAATCCCACCCCATCGAACCGCGTCTCGGCGAAGAGCGGCCGGCCAAAGGTGGCGAGGTCCGCGCCGCCCGGCAGGTGGTTGCGGGTCATGTACGCCACGGTCCTCGGCGAGAGCAGCCGCACGCCATCGAGCGCCCCCCCGTTCAGCAGCATCCACGTGAAGCGCGTGTAGTCCCGCACTGTCGAGACCAGGCCGCCTCCGCCTGACAGCCAGGAGGGGCGGCTCATCGCGGCCTTGCCGATGGCCTCGATGCGCACCGGCGCGGGGCGCCCCGGAGACACGCCGTACAGCGCGGCCAGCCGGGCGTGCTGCTCCGGAGGGCATCCGAAAGCGGTGTCCGTCATCCCCAGGGGCTTGAAGATGCGCTCGGCGAAGAAGGCATCGAGGCTCTGGCCCGAGATGACCTCGACGAGCCGCCCCAGCACGTCCGTGGCCACCGAGTAGTTCCACTCCGCGCCGGGCTGGAACGTGAGCGGAAGCTCGGCCCAGGCGCGGACGCACGCGGCGAGGTCCATCCCCTCGGGCACGCCGGCCTCGAAGCCCCGAAGCCGGTAAATCTCATCGGTGACGTTCACCCGGTGGAAGCCATAGGTGAGCCCCGCGGTATGGGTCAGCAGGTGCCATACGCGGATGGGCTCAATGGCGGGCACGGTGACGGGCTTGGCCGCGTTGCCGCCGGTGTACACGCGCGGCGCGGCGAACTCGGGCAGCCACCGGCTGACGGGATCCAACAGCTCGAAGGCCCCTTCCTCCCACAGCATCATCGCCGCGACGGAGGTGATGGGCTTCGTCATGGAGTAGATGCGCCAGACCGTGTCCACATCGACGGGCCGGTTCGCCTCCTTGTCGGCGAGGCCGTACGAGGCCAGGTGGGCGACCTTGCCGTGCCGGGAGACCATGACCTGGCAGCCCGTGAGCCGCCCGTCATCGACGTACCGCCGCAGGTGCGCATCCAGGCGGCGGAGCTGTGCCGCATTCAGACCGGCTTCGCCCGGTTCCACATCGATGCCGAAGGGCGCCATGCTGGGAGTCCTCGTGGTGAAGTCCCTCGGACTTACACCGGAACGGAGGAGCTTTCAGCCCGATCCTCTTTTGTTTTTCGTCCTCACCGGCGACGAGGAAGGCGTCCCACACCGGCGGACGCGCGCCTTCCTCGGCCTGGCAGCTACTGCGTGGCGATCACCGCCCCCAGGCGGCGAATCCCCTCCCGGATGAACTCGGGGGCCCGGTTGGAGTAGTTCAGGCGCATGAACTCCCGGCGCGGCTGGGCGGCGAAGAAGCTGGTGCCGGGGACGAAGGCGACCTTCTTGTCGAGCGCCTTGGGGAAGAGCTCCTCCGAGTTCATGCCCTGCGGCAGCTCCACCCAGACGAACATGCCGCCATCCGGCTGGGTCCAGCGGGTGCCCGGGGGCATGTTCTCCTTCAGCGCGTCGAGCATCACCAGGCACCGCTCCCCGTACTGGACGCGGAGCCGGGCCAGGTGGCCGGTGTAGTCGAACCGGTTGAGCAGCATGAAGGTGGCCCGCTGGGCCAGCGTGGCGGTGTGCAGGTCCGAGGCCTGCTTGGCGATGGTGAGGCTGCGGATGATCTCCCGGGGGCCCACCACCCAGCCAATGCGCAGGCCGGGGGCGAGCGTCTTGGAGAACGTGCCCAACTGGATGACGACGCCCTCGGTGTCCAGCGACGCCAGCGACGGCAGGGCCTCGCCCCGGAAGCGCAGCTCGCCGTACGGGTCATCCTCGAGGATGAGCACGCGGTGGCGCTGGGCGAGCCGCAGCAGCGCATGACGGCGCTCGAGCGACAGGGTGGTGCCCTTCGGGTTGTGGAAGTTGGGGACGATGTAGATGAGCTTGGGGCGGCGCTCGATGAGGATGCGCTCCAGGCCATCCACGCACATGCCGTCATCGTCGCTGTCCGCGACGGCGAAGGAGGCCTCGTACCCGCTGAAGGTCTGCAGGGCCGCCAGGTAGCTGGGGTTCTCCACCACCACCACATCGCCCGGATCCAGCAGCACCTTGGCCGTCAGCTCGATGCCCTGCTGCGAGCCGCAGGTGATGAGCACCTGGTCCGGGGTGGCGCGCACGCCCCCCTTGGCCAGGTGGGAGCAGATCCACTCCCGGAGGGGCGCGAAGCCCTCGGTGGTGCTGTACTGCAGCGCGGCCGCGCCCTCGGACGTGAACACCTCGGCATGGGCCTGGGCGATGGCGTCCAGGGGAAACAGCTCCGGCGCGGGCAGCCCGCCCGCGAAGGAGAGGATGTCGGGACGCTCGGCCACCTTCAGGATTTCGCGCACGGCGGACGCCTTGAGCTGCGTCATGCGGTGGGCCAGGGGGATCCCCGCCTTGGGGCGGGCCAGGGGAGAAGGGGAGGAAATCACAGGCGGTCTCCTTTCAGCGTCGGCGAGGGGGAGACGTACGTCTCCTCCTTGATAGATGAGAGAACAATGGTGGTGTGAGTGCGGGTCACCCCGTCGATGAGCCGCAGGGTCTCGACGAGCAGGGAGTCGAGCGTCTTCGTGTTCGTGGTACGCACCTTGAGGACGTAGGAGTCCTGCCCGGCGACCCGGTGGGCCTCGAGCACTTCCGGCATGGACAGCACCTTCCGGGCGAACCCCTCGAAGTACTTCGGGTGCTCGATGCTCACGCCAATGAAGGCGGTGATGTCCTTGCCGAGCCGTGAGGCATCGACCCGCGCTGAATAGCCGGTGATGACGCCCCGCTCCTCGAGCTTGCGGATGCGCTCGGCCACCGCGGGCTGCGACAGCCCCACGGCCCGGGAGAGCTCCAGCTGGGTGGCCCGTCCTTCTCGCTGGAGCAGGTCAATGATTCGAGAATCAAGGTCGTCCATCGCCTTTGACCTTATTTTTATAAGTGCCCGAGGTGAACTACGAATAAGGTATATTTGCTGGGCAAAACTTTCAAGTGGCAGGAAGTGCCAGGCCTCCGGAAGGAAAATGGGACGGCCCCCAGGTGCGACGGGGCGTGGGGCTACTCGAAACGGCCGTGGCGGCCCGCGCCCTGGGTGAAGCGCTGGGCACCCTTCACGGCCTCGGTCTCCAGCACCTGGCGGCCCCGCTCGAACTCCCGCTGCAGGGCGGTCTCCAGGGGAAGCCCCGCCTGCTCATACGCCGAGTGACGGTCAGCGAGCAGGCAGGCCTGGGGGAAGGCGGAGATCTCGCGGGCCAGCGCCTCGGCCGCCTCGCGCGCGGTGCCCCGGGGGACCACGCGGTTGACGAGCCCCATGGCGAGCGCTTCCGGGGCGGACACCGGGCGGCCGGTGAGGATGAGATCCAAGGCGCGCGACAGGCCGATGAGCCGTGGCAGCCGGACCGTCCCGCCATCAATGAGGGGCACCCCCCAGCGGCGGCAGAAAACGCCCAGGACGGCGTCCTCCTCCGCCACGCGCAAGTCACACCAGAGCGCCAGCTCCAGGCCCCCGGCGACCGCATGGCCCGAGAGGGCGGCGATGACGGGCTTGCCGAGCCTCATGCGCGAGGGGCCCATGGGGCCCTCCCCATCCGGGGCCAGCCGGTTCATCCGGCCTTCGGCCACCGCCTTGAGGTCGGCGCCGGCACAGAAGGTGCCCCCCTCGCCCCACAGCACCCCCACCTGCGCGTGGGGATCCTGCTCGAAGGCGTGGAAGGCGTCCGCCAGAGCGTGCGCGGTGGGGCCGTCCACGGCATTGCGGACCTCGGGACGGTGAAGAACGACGGTGGTGAGGGGGCCGTTCTTCTCGACGCGGACGCTCATGGGGGGCGCAGCCTGGCACGAGCGCTGGCCCCCGGGGAACGTCCAGGTGCGAGGACTACCCGCCCAGGGCGCCGTTGAGCAGCGGCGCAAGCAGGCTCATGCCGGGATCCTCGGCGTTGTAGCCGTTGGGCGGCTCGTAGATGCGCACGCGCTGATTGTCGTTGATGAAGCGCTTCAGGAACGTGTCCATCGTCACGAACTCGCTGTAGCACTTGTAGCTCTGCACGAACGGCCACTCGAGGTACTCCCACGGGTAGCGCTTCTTCTCCATCTTCTGGCAGGCGTGGGCGCCCACGAAGGTGATGATGGTGCTGCAGTGGCTGGCGTTGATGGGACGCTCGTAGGGGATGAAGTAGCTGAAGTTGGGGTAGAGGTTCAGCTCGGCCACGAGCCGGTCCTGGTCCTTCTTCCAGTGGCTCAGCACCGACTCCTTGTCATTGGGCGTGTGGAAGCGCTCGTACGAGAAGCGCGAGTAGTTGTAGTCGCGCAGGTAGCCGGTGTAGGCGAGCTGATCGTTCGGGAACTCCCGGGCCACCATGCGGTTGATGGTGCCGAAGTCGCCCTGGCTGAAGGAGGCCGGCAGCTGGGCGAACACGGAGTTGAGGTTCCACGACTGGCGGATCTGATCGTGCAGCGCCCGCGAGTCGAAGGTGATGTTCGGCGCCAGGTGGATGGGGCCCGAGTCGTTCAGCAGGTAGCCCTTGGCCGGGTTGACGGAGCGGCGGATGAAGTAATACGCGGACGAGGTGGCCGCCCCGCCGGCGCTGTAGCCGGTGACGAGCAGCTTCTGCACGCTGGGGAACTGGCTGCGCGTGTAGTTGGCCACGGCCAGGGTGTTGGTGTAGCCCGAGTGGTGCCAGGTCAGCGGTGGGTTCGCCCCGGTCTGGTCCGTGTAGGTGGCGGCGTTGTTGCCCACGTGCACGTCACCCGTGCAGTACGGCAGGTAGACGATGTTCCAACCCTTGGTGACCAGGTCCGTCCGGGAACGGCCGGGCAGGCCGGGGTCCGCGCCGTTCACGAGCGGCGAGACGTACTTCGCGGTGATTTGCTGCATGTAGTCATCCGGGATGCCGTTCGGATTGGCGGCGCCCAGCACGCCGGCGCGGCCGCTACAGGTGTCGTAGTCCCAGCACGCGCCGCCACCCTCGAGCATGAACAGCACGTTGGGCGAGCCCGTCTTGTGGACGAAGAACTTGTACTGCGAGCCATTGCCGCACTTCGTTCCTGGCAATTCCACCTTCTGCCAGGGGTAGTTGTTTCCGCCATCGACGACGACATCGATGATGGCGGGGAGGATCGCTTCACCGCGGGCAAGGCCCGGGGAGAGCGCAAGGGCCAACAGGCCCAGGAGAACATGGCGTTTCATGACAGACCACTCCGGTTTGGGGAGAATTCCAGGCTATCCCGTGAAGGCGAAAGGGGATAGGGGTTGTTCATGTGTCAGCAGGAGATGCGGCCGAGATGGGCGTGAATGTTTCTAGGAAATCATTGCCGCGGCGCGTCGCGGCCGTGGCCCTTTTCCTGGTCCTGGGTGTGAGCCTTTGGCTGTGGCTCGCGGCCCCGCGGGAGACGCCCGGTGCCACCGCGCCCGCGCCCGCGCCTGCTGGCCAGGCGTCCCTGCCCCCGCCGGCGTCAGCACCCGCGTCAAAGCCTCCGGAGCCAGCGGCGCCCGCCCAGAGCCTCATGGCCGAGCCCGCGGAAGCGCCCGCCGCGGGCTACCCGGTCAACATGGAGACCTTGAGGTCCCGGATTCCGGACAACCTGTACTGGACGACCGCCGCGCCCACGAAGGATCCGCGGGAGCTCCAGGCGCGCGCCGAACAGGAGCGGCGCCAGAACACCCTCTTCGGGAAGATCCAGGCGGGCGATGCCACGGAGGAGGAGATCCACCAGTACTACGACTTCCGCCGCAAGCTCTCGGAGGACTACCTCGTGTTCGCCGGCATGCTGCTGAGCGAGTACGGGAGCCAGCTTCCCGAGCGCGACGAGGGGGTGCTCGAGCTGAGCGTGCAGATGCACCGGGGACGGCTGAAAGAACTGCCCCGGCAGCGCGAGGAGGCCCTCGCGCGCCGGGAGCTTCAGGAGCGGCGCCGGGAGGAGTGGCGCCGCCAGGGGGGGGGGAAGGCCGCGCCCCCCTGAAGGGCTCACGGGATGCTGTAGCCGCCGTCCAGCCCGTCATCGCCCGCGGGCACCTGCTCGGCCACGGGCACCTGCACCTTGCAGCTGCTGCTCGTGGCGTTGCCCGCGCGGTCCTTCACCGTGAAGTGCAGGGTGTAGACGCGGCCGTTGCCGGCCGTGTTGCGCTCGGCCCGGACCAGGGCGGACGCCTTGCCGGTGATGCGCATGTCGTTCGTGGTGTTTCCGTCCGCCTCGCCCGTCGCATCCTCCGGCTCGTCGCTGGTGACGGAGGTGAGGGTTCCCTGGGACTGGAGGTCCGTCCAGTACTCGCACGCGTCGGTCGCCTGGGCGCAGTCGCTGAGCCGCACCGTGCGCAGGTCCCCCGTGGCCGGCCACAGGGTGACGAGCTTGGGCGCCACGGCCGGGCCCTGCTTGTCCTCCACCACCACCGTGCGCGTCAGCGGCGTGGCCCAGTTGGATGAGGAATCCTTCACCGAGTAGGTGAGCGTGTAGGTGCCCACCGTGCGGGGCTGGACCCATCCCTGCTTGACGACGGAGGCGGTGACGTCGCCGTAGCACGCATCCTGGGCGGTGACGCCGGGGTCCACGAACGTGTTGCCGCACGCGGCGGTCATCTCCGCGGGTCCCTGGAGGGTCAGGGTGGGGGCCAGGGTGTCCTCCACCGTCACCTTGCGGACGGCGCTCACCACGTGCCACTGCGAGTCCATGGCCATGTACTGCACCGAGTAGGTGCCCTCGGCGGACACGTTGGGGCCCGGCCCGTAGTCGTCCGGATCCTGGCTGCCCGGAATGCCGTCCATGTCGTCGTCACCGGAGTTGAACGTGCGGATGTCCAGCGCGTTGCCGCACATGTCCGTGGCGGAGGCGCCGGGATCATTCCAGGCATCCACGCCGCACTGGAGCTTCATGTGGCCCTCGCCGTTGAGCACCAGGGCGGTCTCCGCCGGGGCCGTGCCCCGCAGCACCGTCACCGTGGCCTGGCACGAGGAGGACAGGCCCGCCGCGTCCTTGCAGGTGAGCGTCACCGAGGTTGCGCCCGGCATGTACGGCCCGCCCGGCGTCTGGACGCAGGTGACGGTGTCCCCCGGGTCGGGATCATACGAGCCATGGTTCACCGAGCCATTCACCGGCCCGCAGGCGCCGCCCAGCGTGAGGTTCTGGCAGAGGGCCACCGGGGGCTGGTTGGCCGGCGCCGGAGAGAGCCACGTCCGCTGACCGGTCCCGGACAGCGAGCCCACGGAGGCGGAGATGGTGTCGTCACCCGGCAGGGTGCCCGTGTAACAGAAGACATTCTGCCCCTCGCCGTCGGTGTTGCCGAACCCGGCGAGCGCGTGCACGCCGCTCACCGTCCAGTCCACGCGCACCCCCGTGACGGGCTGTGAGTATTGATCCATCAGGATCGCCGTGAGGCAGTGCTTCTCCTGGAGGGGACCCTGGCTGTCCGGCGGGGTGACGGTGAGGCTGGCGGCCACGGCGACGGGCGCCAGCGACATGCCTCCGGCGTAGCCGTAGGAATCATAGTCGTCGAACCCATACATGAAGGCGCCGAAGGGGAGCTCCGACGCCATCTGGTGCGCGCCGTTGCCCACCGTGAGCTGGGCACCCGAGAAGCCGCTCACCCCGATGACGGTGAACTCGCCCTCGGGGACGGGGACTCCGTCGAGTTGAAAGCTTTTGACGGCCGCCGAGGGGACCACCACGTTGATGAAGTTGTTCTGGAAGCCGCCCGGGGGCGCGGTCACCGTGTAGTTCGCCAGGAATTGCTCATAGGGTGGAATGAGCATCATGAACGGGTCGGACGTCACCCCGTCATAGCTGGAGCTGTTCGAGTACTGGGCCACGAGAATGGGCTCGGTGGCGGAGATATGCGCCATACCCTGGATGATCTGCTGGTGGACCTGGCCCCGGCCGAGGGTGGCCACCACCGCGCCGTTGACGCTCACCTGGGTGCCGTTCTTGGCCGCCACGAAGCGGAAGGTGTCCCCGTTGTTGCGGCTCTTGAGCGGCACGGTCGCGAAGCTCTTGCCCCAGGTCGTCGTGGGGGGGAGCTGCTCGACGAGGTGGTCACACGCATACGTGTCCCCATCGGGGATGTTGGCGCACTCGTGACCGCCAAACACGGCGATGGGGTGGTTGGACTGGATGGAGGAGCCGGAGAGGTCCGCCTGGTCCGACTGGGTGCTCCGCAGTTGATACGTCTGCCCCCGGCTCAGGGCGATGGAGTAGGGCACCGCCTCCTGCCGGGAGCCGGCCTTGGCGGAGGGGGTGATGGTGACGACCGTGCCGTCCTCGGTGGCCACCAGGCCGAACTGCGTGCCGTTGACGACCCCGGTGTTCTTGAACCCGAGCGCCAGGTAGTCCCGGCCCAGGATGTCCGTGGGCAGGCCCAGGAACGCGTCCGTGGAAGCCTTGACGCGGTTCAGCCCGTAGACGGCGATCTCCTGGCCGGCCGTGATGTGGATGCCCTTGTTCTCCACCAGATCCGAGGTGGTGAGCTGCGCCGTGCCGGGCAGGGTCACGGGGGTGGCCTGGCCCGGGACGACCGCGAAGTCCCGCGAGAAGCCAGCCCCGGGAATCTCCACCTTGCCCGTGGTGGCCTGCTCACCGGTGATGAAGATCGTCAGCGTGGGGGTGGAGTAGCCATAGTTGCCGGGGAAGGCCAACCAGAAATCCTTGCCACGGCTGTCCATGCTGGAGGGCGCTGTCAGGGATTGCCAGCGCGGCGCGGGGGCCTCGGACGGCAGGGGCTCCTCCCGGCTCACCTCATTGCCGCAGCCCATCAGCCACCCAAAGACAAACAACGGCCACAAGCGCGGCTTCGACTCTTGAATTCTCATAATTCGGCTCCCCCCGGTACGGCTAACCTTCTCAACGTGTTTCAACTCGCGGGGGAACTATAGGAGTGAAAGCAGGCTTGTCTCGCTGGCAGGAGACCCAGGATGACCAGTTTGCGGCAAAAAAAGGAGTATCCGTTAATATGAGGACTCGGAGAAATTCCGGCGAGAACAGTGAGTCCTTCGAAACCGGTTTTCGCTCCAAAGCGATGACGGACGGACGGTTGAGCCGGGGCGCTCGAGCACTCTCTTGACACCCCCTCCACGCCCGGGACCTGGAGGGGGCCGTCCGCGCCGATCTTCCCGGGGGCAGGGTTGCCCGGGAACTCCAGCCGTCATGTTTTCTCCTCGCGCGGCGGCGCGGGCGCGTGGCGGGGGACATGCCACGCAACCCCCCTACCGCCCTGTCACACCCAAGACAAGGCAGGCATTGGAATCCGCGCGAGGAAGAAAAAGGGTTTAGCGCTGGCCCGAGGTATCCGGGCGCTCTTCAGCGATCAACGGGACGTAACACTTGCCCTTGTACTCGTAGCCCGCTTCGCGGCAGGGCAGCTCCAAATCCAGACGGACCCAGCAGGCGCCGTTGATCTCCACTTCGCCTCGCGGCCGGCAGGGCGGCCGCTTCTGGCCCTTCAGGGCGCGGGAGGGCATGTCATAGGCCACGACGGGGACCTCCGAAGGCGCCGGCGTGAGCGGGAAGAAGCGGGCCGCATCGGCCGCCGCCCGGGCCATGCCCACCTTCAGCGACTCCTCGGGCCGTGCCTTCAGCGGGAAGGTCCCGGGCGTCTGGGGCGCCTCCTGCATCGAGAAGTAGATCAACGCGTAGGCGGCCACGGCGGCGAAGGCCGGGGTAAGCCGTGCCAGCTCCCGCCAGCGCGAGGGGGCCGCGCGCACGGTGGAGGGCAGGACATGGGTCCGCACCGGCTCATGGATGACGAAGGGGACATCCGCCTCGGGGCCCGCGTTCGCCGCGGCGGCCTCCAGCGCCTGGGCCAGCTCCTCCGTGCTGCCGCGCCGCCAGGGCGACTCCGACAGCATCCGCTCGATGAGCGCCGAGAGCTCCGGAAGCACGTTCGGGTTGAGCGTGTGGGCCGAAGGCCGGGCCGTCTTCTCGAGCGGCGAGGGGGGATACACCCCGGTGACCATCCGGTAGGCGGTGACGCCCAGGGCATAGACATCGTCCGCGGCGCTGGCCTCGTAGGGGGTGATGTTGCGCCACGGCGAGCGTTGATGCTTCAGGGCCTGCGGGCTCCGGTAGGGGCGCGTGCCGGGGGCCAGAGGGCCCTCGGTGAGGGGAGGGGCGCCAGGGTACGTCCCGCACCCGAAATCGACGAGGGTCAGCCGCCCCCCGGGGCCCACGAGCGCGTTGTCGCCCTTCACGTCCCGGTGCAGGCATCCCGCCTCGTGGGTGGCCTGGAGGGCACGGCCCAGCCGCGCGAGGATTTGAAGGACCTGGCGCCCGGTGGGGTGCGTCGAGCGGGCCCACTGGTAGAGGGGCACGCCGTCGGCCCAGTCCATGACGAGGTACGGATAGGACTTCTCCCAGGGGCCGCCCACCCATTGGCCGGACTCCACCATGCGCGGCACGGAGGGGTGCTGGATGCGGCGCAGGAGTTCCGCCTCGCGTTCGAAGCGTTTGTCCCCGGGGTAGAGCGCCAGCTTGAGGGCCACGGGGGACTGTCCGTTTCGCACGGCACGGTAAACGGCCCCGTAGGTGCCGCAGCCGGCGCGGTCCAGCAAACGCCAGGTGTCGATTGCGGTGTCGGGCCAGAGAGCATCGGGGGGAAGGGGGGGCTGTTGCACGGCGGAACCTCGCTTGAGCAGGAGAGGTGAGGGGTTGGACAGAGTCCAGGTTACCCATGAGGTAGGCCGGAGTCCACTGGCTTGCGGGGAAACGCTTTCCTGACTGGAAAATCAAGGAGTTGCTGCTCCCCCCTCGGCTCTGTGAGAGTCTGCGGCCGGGACTGCTGCCAGTCTCGTGGCTGGCCTGGGCCAGCCTCATTCGGAGGACACCCTGAACTCACGTATCTCTGCCCCCTCAACCGAAGTGCGCGCCCGCTACACCGGTGGCCAGAAGGTCCCCATCACCACGCTCATCGATGACTACATCCACGAGCGCATCCACATCGAAGGGGACTTCGGCGAGTTCATCCGGCAGCGCGATGCCGTGGTGGACTACAGCTTCGTGGCGGACCACTTCAAATTTCTCTTCACCCGCTTCCTGCCCGAGGTCATCAACCACTCGCAGGAGCAGGACATCCGGATCGGCCGCGAGCACTATGACCGTGGCAATGACTTCTTCGGCGCCTTCCTCGGGCCCCGCATGGTCTACACGTCCGGCTTCTTTCTCTCCCCCAATGACTCCCTGGAGGCCGCGCAGGACCAGAAGATCCGGCTCGTCTGCGAGAAGCTTCAGCTGAAGAAGGGCGAGCGGCTCCTGGACATCGGCTGTGGCTGGGGAACGCTGGTGGCGTTCGCCGCGCGCGACTACGGCGTGGATGCCACGGGCATCACCGTGGCGGAGAAGGGCGCCGAGTTCGCCAACGCGCAGTGCGCGCGCGAGGGCGTGTCGAAGTCCGCCCGGGTCAAGGTGCTCGACTACCGGGACATTCCCAAGGAGCGCTACCAGAAGGTCTCCTGCCTGGAGATGGCCGAGCACGTGGGCGTGCGCAAGTTCGGGCGCTTCATGGAGCAGGTGTATGACCTGCTCGACGACGATGGGCTCTTCTTCCTGCAGATCGCCGGTCTGCGCGCCAAGAACGGCATGCTGGGCTTTCACTTCGAGGATCTGGTCTGGGGCTTGTTCATGAACAAGTACATCTTCCCCGGCGCCGATGCCTCCATGCCGCTGAGCTTCGTGGTGGAGAACCTGGAGAAGGCGGGCTTCGAGATTCACTCGGTGGAGAACATCGGCATTCACTACTCGCTGACGATCTCCCGCTGGTACGACAACTGGATGCAGAACCGGGCCGAGATCGTGAAGACCTACGGCGAGTGGTGGTTCCGGCTCTGGCAGGTCTTCCTCGCGTGGTCGGTGGAGATCGCCGCGCAGGGCAGCTCCACCGCGTTCCAGGTGGTGGCCAACAAGAACCTCAACCGGTTCAACCGCCAGCGCTGGATTGGCGCCACCAACCTCGGCGAGAGAGACCTCGCGGCCCCGGCCTCTCCCAAGAAGACCGGGTGAGCCTGAGGCGGTAACTCGCGAAGCGGCTCCGTGTGGGGGAAGTCTCTTCCTGCCCGGAGCCGCCTCGAGGATCGGCTAGGCTGCTCGCCGCTCCTCTCACCCACGAGGTTGTATGCAGCCCTTGTTCTCCCGCCTGTTCGCCGCGGTGGTGCTGGTACCGGTGTTGGCCTTGGCCGCCCCACCGTCCCAGGCGCCCGCGAAGAAGCCCTCGGCGCGGCCCTCGAAGCAGTACACGATCAGCCAGTTCATGGAGACCACGGATCTGGAGGGGGCCTCCTTCTCCCCGGATGAGAAGAAGCTCCTCTTCTCCTCGAACGAGAGCGGCATCTTCAATGCCTACAGCGTGCCGGTGAAGGGGGGGAAGCCCTCGCCCCTCACGCGCTCGAAGACCGACACCACCTATGCCGTGTCCTACTTCCCCCACGACGAGCGCATCCTCTATACGCGTGACCAGGGGGGCAACGAGAACAGCCACCTGTACGTGCGGGGGCTCGACGGCCAGGAGAAGGACCTCACGCCCGGCGCGAACGTGAAGGCGCTGTTCTTTGGCTGGAAGGAGGATGACGGCTCGGCCTTCTACGTCCTCTCCAACGAGCGCGATGCGCGCTTCTTCGATCTCTACAAGTACGGTGCGAAGACGTACGAGCGCGCCTTGCTCTACCAGAATGACGGCAACTACCGGGTGGCGGGCCTCTCCCGGGACGAGAAGTGGATCGCCCTGGGCAAGGACCGGACCACGTCCGACAGCGATATCCACCTCTACGACGTGGTGAAGAAGGAGCACAAGCACATCACCCCGCACCAGGGCACGGCCACCCACTCCGTCGCCGAGTTCGATCCGGGCTCCACGGCGCTCTACTTCTTGACCGATGCGGGCTCGGAGTTCAGCCGCGTGAAGCGCTACGTGCTGGCCACCGGCCAGCACGAGGAGGTGGAGCGTGCCAACTGGGACATCATGTACACGTACTTCTCCCGGAACGGCACCTACCGCGTCACCGCCATCAACGAGGACGGACGCACCGCCATCCACCTCCACGATGTGAAGGCAGGCAAGCAGGTGGCGCTGCCGCGGATGCCCGAGGGCGGCATCTCCTCGGTGACCTTCGCCCGGAGCGAGAAGCGCATGGCCTTCTACCACGAGGGGGACCGCTCCCCGGGCAACCTCTACGTCTATGAGTTCGCCACGGGCAAGGCCACGCGGCTGACCGATGCGTTGACCCGGCAGATCGATCCGATGGATCTCGTGGACACCCAGGTGGTGCGCTTCAAGTCTTTCGATGGGCTGGAGATCCCCAACATCCTCTACAAGCCGCACCAGGCCACGCCGGAGAGCAAGGCCCCCGCCATCGTCTGGGTGCACGGGGGCCCGGGCGGGCAGACGCGCAGGCGCTATGCTGCGATGCTCCAGTACCTGGCGAACCATGGCTACGTGGTGCTGGGCATCAACAACCGAGGCAGCTCGGGCTACGGGAAGACGTTCTACACCGCGGACGATCAGAAGCATGGCCGGGAGCCGCTGCGCGACTGTGTCGAGGCGAAGAAGTACCTGGCCAGCCTGCCCTACGTGGATGGGAGCCGCATCGGCATCGCGGGGGGCAGCTATGGCGGCTACATGGCGCTGGCGGCGCTGGCCTTCCACCCGGACACCTTCAACGTGGGGGTGGACATCTTCGGGGTCTCCAACTGGCTGCGCACGCTCCAGGGCATGCCCGCGGACTGGGAGGCCTTCCGCGAGGCGCTCTACCAGGAGATGGGAGACCCGGTGAAGCAGGAGCAGATGTTGAAGGACATCTCCCCGCTCTTCCACGCGGACAAAATCCAGAAGCCGCTGCTCGTCATCCAGGGGGCCAATGATCCGCGCGTCATCCAGGCCGAGTCCGGCGACATCGTCGCGGCGGTGAAGAAGAACAACGTTCCCGTCGAGTACGTGGTCTTCCCCGATGAAGGCCACGGCTTCACCAAGAAGAAGAACGAGGTGGAGGCGGGCTCACGAATGCTCCACTTCCTGGACCAGTACCTGAAGAAGTCCAGCCCCTCGCCGGTGAACTGAGCGGGTGGGACACCCGGGGCGGATTTTCCGTCTCGGGTTTATTTTTGCACCGAGCCCTCCGACTGGTGGCCCCTATGGGGAAGGGGCTGCGGATGAGACCCTTCTCCTGCGCACCCACGCGGTCTTGGAGAGCCCATCGTGACCTGGGACATTTTCTGCGATTTCGATGGAACGGTTGCCCTCGAGGACGTCGTTGACTCGTTGCTCGAGCGGTTCGCCCCTCCCGCCTGGCGGGAGATTGATCAGGACTGGAAGCTGGGCCGGATCGGCTCGCGGGAATGTCTGGCTCAGCAGGTGCCGTTGCTGGACATGTCCCGCGCCGAGCTCGACCGGCACCTGGACCGGATTCCCCTGGACGCGGAGTTCGCCGCCTTTGTCCAGGAAGCGCGGGCCCAAGGCCACCAGCTCAGCATCGTCAGCGATGGGCCCGACTACGCCATCCAGCGCATCCTGTCCCGGCATGGGTTGACGGACATTCCCATCCTCTCCAACGTGCTTCACCAGCGTGGCGAGCGGGCCTGGCAGTTGGGGTTTTCCCACTTCCAGGAGAAGTGCGGCACGGGGACAGGCCAGTGCCTGTGTGGCCGGGGGAAACGCAACCCGCGTGAGCCCGCGGGGGGCCCCCCCTGCCTGCTGATTGGCGCGGGCGCTTCGGATTGCTGTGTCGCGCAATGGGCGGACTTCGTCTTCGCCAAGAAAGGGCTGATGGGGCATTGCGCCCTGCGGGGGCTTTCGTATCAAGCCATCCAGGGGTTCGCGGATGCGCGCCGCTTGCTGCCCGGCCTCGCGCAGCGCCTCCCCAGCGGTTTCCAGCCCACCCTCCGGGCGGTGGGCGGATAAAGCTCTTCAGAGCCCGAGTCCGCTCAGCCCCGGGTGAGCCTGGGGCCGCGGCCCCAGGGGCCAGCGGAACAGCCGTTCGTCCTCGGAGATTCGAACATCGTTGATGCTCGCCTCGCGCCTGCTCATGAGGCCGTGTTCGTCGAACTCCCACTGCTCATTCCCATGTGAGCGCATCCAGTTGTTGCTGTCGTCGCGCCATTCGTAAGCGAAGCGCACGGCGATCCGGTTCCCGGTAAAGGCCCAGAGCTCCTTGATGAGGCGGTAGTCGAGCTCGCGTTGCCACTTTCGGGCAAGAAAGGCCTGGATGGCCTCCCGGCCCTGGAAGAACTCCGCGCGATTCCTCCAGCGGCTGTCCTGTGTATAGGCCTGCGCGACCCGGGCAGGATCGCGGCTGTTCCAGGCGTCTTCCGCGAGCCGCGCCTTGAGCGCTGCGGTCTCGGCGGTGAAGGGGGGAAGTGGGGGGCGCTCGTGCATGGATCCTGGATCGTCAGCCTTGTTTCGAGAGGGGCGTGTGCCGTAGTCTCCGCGCGCCTGCATCCCGGAGGAGGGGTTGATGATGAAATTGCTGAGCCAACTTGTTGTCCTGACGTTGTTTCTTACCGCGACTTTGTCCGAGGCGCGGACGTTCGAGGAGATCAAGAAGGACGGCAAGTTCATCGTCGCCACGGAGGGCGGATTTCCTCCCTTCAACTTCTATCAGGGCCCGAAGCTCACCGGCTTCGAGGTCGAGATCGCCGAGGCGCTCGCCAAGAAGATGGGCGTGAAGATCGAATGGCGCGCCCTCGCGTTCGATGCGCTCCTCGCGGGCTTGCGCCAGGACCGCTGGGACATGGTGATCGCCTCGTTCGGCATTACCCCGCAGCGTTCCAAGGCCGTCTCCTTCACGGACCCGCACTACTGCTCGGGCGGAGTGGTCGTCGCGAAGGATCCGGCCGTCCGCACGGCCCAGGATCTCTCTGGCAAGGTGGTGGCGGTGCAGACGGGGACCACCTACCTGGAGAGCGTCCAGAAGCTCCCGGGTGTGAAAGAGGTGAAGAACTTCCCGAAGGACACCGACGCCCGGGCCGCGCTCATGAGTGGCCGCGTGGATGCGTGGGTGACGGACAAGTTCGTCGCCAAGGCCGCCCTCGAGTCGGGCGCCTCCGCGGGCTTGAAGCTCGGTGACTTCGTGTTCATCGAGCAGATCGCCCCCGCGGTGAAGAAGGGCAACACCTCGCTCGTGGAGGCGATCAACAAGGCCCTCCAGGAGATCATGGCCGACGGCACGTACGAGGCGATCTCGAAGAAGTACCTCAAAGAAGACGTTCGCTGCAGGTGAGCACGCGCTTCGACGACATCCCGGCGCTCCGGACGCCCGAATGAACGGCCTCCTCTCCGTCTGGCCTCAAGGCTGGACGCGCCAGCAGCGCAGCACCGCCACCATCGCCGTGTCGGCCGCCGTGCTGGTGCTCTTCTTGTGGCTCGTGGCGACACCGCTGGCCTGGTTGCCCGAGCCCATTGGCCCCGCTGCCCAGGAGTTCGCGGAGGGCGCGCGCATCACGGTGGGGCTGACGCTCGTGGCGGGCCTGGCGGGCGTCGTCCTCGGCGTGTTCGCCGCCCTGGCCAAGTTGGCACCCTTCGCGCCCCTGCGGTGGGGGGCGGAGCTTTACATCTGGGTGATTCGCGGCACGCCGCTGCTCGTCCAGGTGCTGTTCGTGTTCCTTGCCCTGCCGATGCTCCTGCCGGGGGTCCAGCTGTCGGACTTCAACTCGGCGGCCGCGGCGCTCGCGGTGAACGTGGGGGCCTACAACGCCGAGGCGCTCCGGGCGGGAATCCTCGCCGTGCCCAAGGGGCAGACGGAGGCGGCGCGGTCGCTGGGCCTCTCGCCCACGCAGACCTTCGTCCACATCGTGTTCCCGCAGAGCTTCAAGATCGCGCTGCCGCCCCTGGTGAACAACGTGGTGGCGCTGCTCAAGGACTCCTCGCTGGCCTATGTCATCGGCGTCGTCGAGCTGACGAACGTCGGCAACCGGGTGCAGGCCGCCACGTTCGAGCCCGTGCCGGTGTTCATGGCGACGGCCTGCATCTACCTCATCCTCACGACCGTGCTGACCCAGATCTCGGGTGCCATCGAGCACCGGCTCGATATCGAGCAGCGCTCCTGACGCATTCGTCCTTCCATGCCTCCCACCTCTGACACCCCACCGCAGGCGCCCCTCATTGTCGTGGAAGGCGTGAACAAGCACTTCGGGGCCTCCCATGTCCTGAGGGACGTCTCCACGCGCTTCTACGAGGGGCAGGTGGCGGTCATCATCGGCGCGTCCGGCTCCGGGAAGTCGACGTTCCTGCGCACGCTCAACCGGTTGGAGAAGCACGGCTCCGGGCGGATCGTGGTGGATGGAGTCGAGCTGAATGACAGCGTGAAGAACCTGGATGCCATCCGCCGCGAGGTGGGGATGGTGTTCCAGCAGTTCAACCTGTTCCCGCACCTCACCGTGCTGGAGAACATCACGCTCGCGCCCCGCCGCGTGCGCAAGACGCCGCGCAAGCAGGCCCAGGAAGCGGCGTTCGAATTGCTCACCCGCGTGGGGCTGAAGGACCACGCGCACAAATACCCGCACCAGCTCTCGGGCGGCCAGCAGCAGCGCGTGGCCATCGCGCGCTCGCTGGCCATGCAGCCGAAGGTCCTGCTCTTCGACGAGCCGACCAGCGCGCTGGACCCCGAGATGATCAACGAGGTGCTGGACGTGATGAAGGACATCGCGCGCTCGGGCATGACGATGATCGTCGTCACGCACGAGATGCGTTTCGCCCGTGAGGTGGGTGACCGGATCCTCTTCTTCGATCAGGGCACCCTGCTGCAGGAAGCGCCTCCGGATGAGTTTTTCGACAGACAGCACAACGAGCGGATCCGGGGATTCCTGGGGCAGCTCGCGCACTAGCAGTCAAGACCGTCAGGCCGCAGGGCCTCGGAGGGGTAACAGCGTATGAGGATGAGTCGGAAGTTCAGTGGGATGTCTGCGGCGTTCCTGTTGTTGAGCGCCAGCGCCGCCACCGCCCAGCAGGCGCAGCAGGCCGGGGCCTCGCAGCCCGCGGACATGGAGGCGGTGCGCGCGGAGCTGACGCGGTTGCGTGAAGAGCTGGAGGCGCTCAAGGCCGCGAAGCCCGAGGCCGCCACCGGGACCGCGTCCGCATCGGGCGAGTCCAAGAAGGCCGAGCCCAAGACCATCGAGGAGCGGATCGACCTCGTGGAGGTGAAGCAGGAGGACGCGGTGGTCGCGGGAGACTTCCCCGGCTCCTTCCGCATCCCCGGTACGGACATCTCGCTGCGCCTCTACGGCATCGCGGAGCTGAACTGGTTCCACGACTTCCAGGGCGACAGCTCCGACATCGACTTCGCGTCGTTCTCCCCGTACCTGCCGCTCGAGGACACGCCCGCGGGCAACCGCAAGAACCGCAACTTCTTCAACGCCCGTACGTCACGGTTCGGGCTCGCGGCAGGCATGCCCACCCGCTTGGGCCAGGTGAGCATCAAGATCGAGGGTGACTTCGCCAACGAGCCGCGCACCGGTGACACCTCTCAGTACGGCACGCCCCGGAACGTCTTCACGCAGCTGCAGACGAACAGCTACGGCTTCCGTTTGCGCCACGCATACGGGCAGTTCGGCGGGCTGCTCATCGGCCAGACCTGGTCCACCTTCATGGACGTGGACAACTACCCGGAGACCGTGGACTTCAACGGCCCGGTGGGCGCGACCATCAGCCGCCAGCCGATGATCCGCTACGCCTACGCCACGCAGGGCGCGGGCACCTTCACCGTCGCGCTCGAGAACTCGGCGAGCTATGTGCTCAACGACGAAGGGGCCGTCCTGGGCACGAGCATCGCGCGGCTGCCTGACCTGATTCTGCGCTGGGACAAGAGCTTCGGGTGGGGCGCGACGAGCGTGCGTGGCATGACGCAGGAGCTGCGCGTCGATGACGGAGCGGACGCCGAAGGCATCCGGCGGGGATGGGGCGCCGCGGCCAGCTTGCTCGTGAAGACGCGCGGCAAGGACCTGCTCACGTTGGGCGTGACGGGCGGCGAGGGCATCGGGCGCTACCTCAACTTCATCGAGGGCGCCATCTACGACGCGGACGCCGACGAGATCGAGCTCGAGCGGGCCGCCGGCATCATCGTCGGCTACCAGTTCAAGCCCACCTCCTGGGTGCGCATCAACCTCGTCTACGGCATGACGCGCCACTTCGACAACGACTTCACCGACGCCATCGTGGAGAACGGCCTCAACTCGGGCCGCTTCGGCGTCAACCGCTGGGTCCAGCAGGCCAACTTCGGTCCCATCTTCACGCCGGTGCAGGGCGTCGACCTGGGTATCGAGGGCATCGTGGGCTCGCGCAAGACGCTCGCTGGTGAGCGTGGCCACATGACGCGTCTGAACTTCATGGCCCGGTACTACATCAACTGAGTTCAGGAGTTTCCGCCGTCCAGGAAGCGCTCTGGACGGCGGAGGTTTGATGCCGCTGGCTGGAGGCCACGACCCAGGCGATCGTCGACGAAGGCGGGACCTGAGCGCGGGCCGAAAAGCGAGGGAGGAGGGGAGGGCGCCGCTGGAGTACAACCCTGGGCACGCCATGACCGCTCCTCCCGCCACCGCCGAGACTTTGATTGCCGCGCTGACCCGCTCGCTCCAGGAGGAGGGGTTCGATGCTGGGACTCCGCCCCCCGCTGGGACCTTGGAGGAGGCCGCCCTGGCCCTGTTCACCCTGGCGGAGCGGGTCCGGGCCTCCTTCTTCTCGGTCTGGGCCGATACCCTCGACGATGGCACCGTGGCCGCGGGCGTGACGCTGCTCTTCCTGCCGCGGGTGGACGCCGGGTCCAAGGGGATGTCCGGGCGGGAGCCCAAGAGGGTCCGGCAGCACTACGATCCAGCGCTCCATGCCGCGCTGGGCCGGGCACTGAGCACCGTGGCCCAGCGAGGCCAGGACCCCCGCCGTCCGACCCGTGGCCAGGTGTCCTTGCCCCCTGGGGCCGAGGCGCCCGAGTGGCTCTTCCTCGTGGACTTCCAGGACGGCGACCTGGGCAGCGAGGTCTCCGCGCTGGTCCGGGACCGCGAGGCCCAGGCGCTCTTTCGCCCCTTCTCCGCGCTGCCCCTGTCCCCGGAGGAGGCCGGCTTCCTCGACCAGACCTTCTTCTCGCCGAAAATGCTGTTCCAGGGGCACATGGTGCTCTTCACGGGGGAGCCCGCCCCGGAGCGGGCTGCGGCGTGGCGCGCGGCGCTGGCGGTCCTCCCCAGGCACATGAACACCCTGGTTGCGCTTGAGCGGCCCCTGCCGCTGGATCCCCGGACCGGCGCGCTCCTCCTGGACGAGAAGCTGACCCTGGAGCGGGCGATCTCCGCCTTCTCCCGGCAGGATCCCGATCTGGTCTTCATCGAGACCGCACACACGCGCGAGGAGCTGCGGATGCTCGCGCACATCTCCATCACTGGGCATGGGGTCGTGGCCCAGCTGGATGCGGACACCCCCGAGGCAGCGGTCCGGAGGTTGAACGAGGCGGCGGGCACGCCCCGCCAGCCGGTGCTCGTGCACTGCTCCCGTGAGCCGGGAGGCACCGCGAGGCTGACCGTGTACACGGTGACTTATGGGGAGGGGGACACGTTCCAGGTGGCGCGTTGGACGCCCTGACCTCTGCCCGAGTCAGTCATTCGCCCAGGGCGTGAGCGCGGTTGCGCACGGTCTTCTCGAAGGCTGCTTGGAGTTCAGCGAGGACCGAGCGGGAGGGCGCGGGCGCGCCGAGATGCACCGCCCGAAGCTCCTCCATGAAGGCCTCCCACAAGGCTGGGCCCCCTTGCTCCAGCAGCTGCGCGCGGATCGCCAGCTCCTCGGTGACGGGCGTATGCCGCACGCCCCATGCCCCCATGTGCGCGAGCAGCGGCACGAGCTGGATGGCGGGCTCGGTGAGGCTGTAGATGGCTTTCTGCCGGTGCCTGGGGTCGTCGCGCTTGGACAGCAGGCCGGCCTCGAGCAGGTGCTTGAGCCGGGCCGCGAGGATGTTGGAGGCGATGCCCTCCTCGGACTGGTTCAGCAGCTCGCGGTAATGGCGCCGGTTGCCGAACATGACGTCACGGATGACGATCAGGCTCCAGCGGTCGCCGAGCACCTCCAGCGTCAGGTTGATCGGGCATCCCGAGCGGCGCGGTCCTTCCATTCCATGAGCTCCTAGAAACCGCTTGCAGCTTAAAAGCGGTTTGTCTACAACGCAACCGGTTTCAATCTGCAAGCGGTTTGCGCCCCAGCTGGAGGACTCCACGATGGCCCTGAAGTTCTATGCCCACCCGTTCTCGTCGTACTGCCAGAAGGTGTTGATCGCGCTCTATGAGAACGCCTTGCCCTTCGAATGGCGCATGGTGGACAACGCCGAGGTGATGGCCGAGCTCGCGGCGCTCTGGCCGCTCAAGCGCTTCCCCCTCCTGGTGGACGGGGGCCACACGGTGCCGGAATCGAGCATCATCATCGAGCACTTGCAGCTGCATCACCCGGGCCCGGTGCGGCTGATTCCCGAGGACCCACGCGCGGCGCTGGAAGTGCGCGCCCTGGACCGGTTCTTCGACAACTACGTGTCGACGCCGCAGGGGCGGATCGTCTTCAACCAGCTGCGGCCCGAGGCGAGCCGGGATCCGTACGGCGTGTCGGAAGCGCGCACCCAGCTCGAGATGGCCTATGGCTGGCTCGATGGGTGGATGGCGAATCGTGAGTGGGCCTCGGGCCAGGATTTCAGCCTGGCGGACTGCGCCGCCGCGCCGTTCCTGTTCTACGCGCACTGGACCCACCCCATCGACGCGCGCTTCGCCAACGTCCATGCCTATCGCCAGCGGTTGCTGAAGCGGCCGTCATTCGCGCGCGCCGTGGACGAGGCGCGGCCCTACCGCTCCTTCTTTCCGCTCGGTGTGCCCGAGCAGGACTGAGTCCTGGCCGTCCTTTCGAGCGGGCCGTACCCGAGAAGAACTGCGGCGGCTTTGGCCTTGGGCTGTGGATCGCCCGGCAGGTGTGGAAGCGCACGGGGGCTGCCTCGAGACGGGGTTGTGAAAAGTCCTTGGGGCGAGTACCTTTCCCGGAGGTACCTGGAGGCGTTTTGTCCCGATTCATCCTCTCGCTCAGAGCATCGACGCCCAAGCGCGGCGCTCCGGGAAGGTGTGTCCGGAAAACGCCTTGCCCTGGGGTCTGCGCCTCGACGGTCACGGGTTAGCCCCACCGCCGACGGCGCATTCCTGCCTCGCGGCTTGTAGTCCCCCTTCGCCTCATTCCCTCTGTCCCCTCTGAAGGGCTCCCGGCCGCCATGGTGCGCCAGGAGCACCGGGAGTCACCATGAATTCACGTTCAGTGCATGAGCCGCGCTCTGCGGCAACCGTTCCGGCTTTGAAAATCACCACCGAGGACATGACCCGCCTGCGGGGGGTGGTGGAGCGGCATCTGGAGGGCAGCAAGGCGGCAGCGGCCGAGCAACTGGAGCTGGAGCTGGACCGGGCCCAACTGGTGCGGCCGGAGCAGATCCCGCCCGATATTGTCACCATGAGATCGCGCATCCTCTTCGAGGACCTGGACACGGGCCGTCGCCGGGAGGCGTCGCTGGTCTACCCGGAAGAGGCGAACATGGAGCAATCGAGGGTCTCGATCCTGGCGCCGGTGGGGCTGGCCCTGCTGGGGCTCCGGGTGGGCGACATCATCGAGTGGCCGTTGCCGAATGAGCGCCTTGGCAAGCTGCGCATCCTGGAGGTTCTCTACCAGCCCGAGGCGGCAGGCGACTTCCACCTGTGATGCCCGCGCGCCGCTACGGCGTCGCCTTGATCAGCGAGAGCACCTGCGTGAAGGTCCTGTCCCCATTGGGGGTGGTGGCCAGCACGCCCTTCACGCCCAGGTAATTGCCGGTGCCTCCGACGACCGGGATCATCGAGGTGCCGGTGTCGGACTCGCGCCCCGCCACGGTGATGGTGCCGTCGGCCAGGGTGAGCGTCCACTGGCACTCGTTGAACTGGCCCGGCAGCGTCCGAACGCAGAAGCCGCTGTTGGAGCCGATGTTCTCCTTGGCCTCGTTCAGCAGCGGCTGATCAAACACGAACATGTCGCCGGGCGAGTCCCCCGGTGCCCCGAGGTCCACCGAGTTGGCGATGCCGCTGCGCGCATCGGCGATGGTGGTGAAGGTCCACGGCTCGTCCGCGTGAGCGCTGGAGCAGCCCAGCCCCGGCGCGGCGAGCAAGAGGGTGCACCCAGCCCACAGGATGGCCTGCTGCATCTTACCGGTCTCTTTCAAGTTTCTCATTTTATAATGGATATGTTGACTTCCATGCTAAAGCAAATTAATAATTAATTCAGGACTAACAGGAAAAAGGTTCTTGCATGCCAGCGCAGCCGCTGACCCTTCCAGAGCTCTCTCCTTCCGTGGTTCCTGCCTCCGTACGCCAGCGGGTCCCGATTCCCATCATGGATGGCATTCTGGGGACGTTCTGCTCCTTCCACCGCCTGCCAGATAGCAAGGAGCATTTCCTGGTGGAGCTGGGGCCCAAGAACACGGGCAAGCTCCCGCTGGTCCGGCTCCACTCCGAGTGCATGACGGGGGACCTCTTCGGCTCGCAGAAGTGCGACTGCGGCCCACAACTGCGCGAGTCGATCTTCCGGATCAACTCGGAGGGGGGCTACCTGCTCTACCTGCGCCAGGAGGGGCGAGGCATTGGCCTCTACTCCAAGCTGGATGCCTATCAGCTCCAGGGCGAGGGGCTGGACACCTACGACGCCAACCGGCGGCTGAGCTTCGCGGATGACCTGCGGGACTACGCCTCCGCGGCCAGCATGCTCCGGGCCCTGGACGTCACCCGGATCCGCCTGTTGTCCAACAACCCGGACAAGGCGGCGCAGTTGACCGCGCACGGCATCACGGTCGCTGAGCAGGTCCAGACCGGCACGTACATGAACACCCACAACCAGCGCTACCTGCAAGCCAAGGTGCTGCGCACCCACCACAAGATCAACCTGGGTTGAGCGCTGCGATGAACCCCCTGCGAAGAGGCTTTGGCGGTGGTGGTGTCATTCAACGCACGCTGCCGGTTCCACTCCAGCAGGGCGCGGAGCCCGTGCTCCCCACCGCTCAGGGGGGGGATGAGTACTGGATGCAGAAGGCCCTGGAGCAGGCCATGTCGGCCGTCGGGCGCAGCCACCCCAACCCCACGGTGGGGTGTGTCATCGTCAAGGAGGGCCGGCTGCTGGCCAGCGGTGCCACGGAGGTCCATGGCGGCCGGCACGCCGAGCGGGTGGCCATCCAGAGCGTCGCGGACCGGAGCCAGCTGCGCGGGGCGACCCTCTATGTGACGCTGGAGCCCTGCTCGCACACGGGGCGGCAGCCGCCCTGCGCGGAACTCGTGGCGAGCTGCGGCTTCGCACGCTGTGTCGTCGCGGTGGGAGACCCCAACCCCCTGGTGGCGGGCAATGGCTTGCGCCGCCTGCGCGAGACGGGCCTGGAGATCCAGACCGGGGTGCTCGCTCAGGAGGCCATCGCCTGGCATCTGCCGTTCCTCTTCTGGCAGCTGGCGGGGCGGACCTTGATCGCCGCCAAGTGGGCACAGACGCTCGATGGGCAGCTGGCCTATGACGATGGCCGCTCCCAGTGGATCTCCGGTGAGGAGTCCCGGGCCTATACGCACTGGCTCCGCCAGAAGTACGACGCCATCCTGGTGGGGGCGGGCACGGTCCTGGCGGACCAGCCGGCGCTCACGGTCCGCTCCTGCGTGGAGCCGCACCACCGCCAGCCGGTCCGGCTCCTGTTCGATCCGGCGGCTCGCATCCTGTCCTGTCCCGAGGACGTCTGGCAGGGGCTGCTGGAGCGCACCTTCTCTCCCGCGACGCCGACCGTCCTGATGGTGCATCCGTCCGCCCTGGAGGCGGCCCGCCAGGAGCCGCGCGTGGTCCAGCGCCTTGAGCGTATCGAGCACCTGCTGCCGCTCCTCGAGGGGTCCTCTCCCGGGGCCACCCTGCGGGCTGCCTTGGCGGATCCCGCCCTCAGCGCGCACGCTGGACGGCCGATTCACAGCGTCATGGTGGAAGGAGGCCCTCGCCTGCTCTCCACCCTGGCGGAAGCCAGCGTGTTCGATGTGGCCCACATCTTCACTGCCCCCACGCTCGGGGGCGGAACCCGCTACCGGCTCCAGTTCCCGGCGCCGTATGGCACGGGCGTCAGGTTGAACCCCATGGCCCATGCCCGCCTGGGCGAGGATCTGCTGGTGGAATACCTGTATCCTTCCACGCAGAAGCTTCTGGAGAAGCTGGGCGCCGGACGGGCCTTGAGTGAGCCGGTGAAGACCCCCGAGGCCGCGTGACCACCGGTGGAGCCCCCATGAAGATCGCCCACATCAACTGGATTGCCCTCCCCACTGCCGGAGGGGATGCGGTGCACATCGGCAAGCTGGTCAAGGAACTGCGGCGGCTGGGCGCCACCACGGAGGTCTTCGCCGGCACCCGGGGCGCGCTGGACGCGCACTACCTGGAGGCGCTGGATCTGCTGACCCAGCCGCGCGATGAGCAGCGGGCGCTGGAAGAGCTGCTCCAGGCCGTCAAGGGCTTCGACGTGGTGCAGCTTCACAACTCGCAGTTCCACCGCCCGGCGATGACCCGGCGGCTGATCGATGGGCTGCTCGCGCAGCCTCGGCCACCCCGGCTCGTCCACAACATGCACTGCATGACGGATGCCGAGGAGGGCTGGGACGTGCTGCGCCACCGCGGGCTGCCCATCATCGCGCATTCGCGCTACATCGCCGACGAGACCCGCCGGAGGATCCCCCGCGCCGAGATCCACGAGGTGTTCCTCTCGCTGACGATGAGCCAGAGCGCGTACGCCTTTCCGCCGGTTTCCGGGAAGTTGATCCTCCAGCCGACGCGCCTGTCGAGGTGGAAGGGCTCGGCGATCTCGCTCCAGGCGGTGCTCGAGTTGCTGGAGGCGGGCCGGGAGGACTTCACCTTCTTCCACGCGGGCAAGGACCAGCGCATCTTCCCCACGGGACTCGATGAGGCGCTGCTCGCCCGGGTGGCGCCGTGGGAGGAGCGCGGGCGTATCCACTTCATTCACTACAGCGTGGAGCAGAGCTGGGAGGCCATCCGGCAGGCGGACTTCTTGCTGCATCCGACGATCGATGGCGGCTCCCAGGGCGAGCCTTTCTCGCTCGCGGCCGCCCAGACGGTCATGCTTGGCAAGCCGGTGATTGCCACCGACTCGGGCAACCTCCCCATCATGCTCGGAGGATATGGCCCCAAGCAGATCATCCCCATCCAGGATGTGGGGGCCCTGCGTGACGCGATCGCGGCGTGGCTGGATCGCGGCGTGCCGGCGTCCACGGAGGCCGACCGTGCCCTCGGTGAGTCCTTGCGCCAGGGCTTCCTGCGCTCGGCGGAGGAGCACCTGCGCCTGTACGAGCGGCTGCTGGGCCCGGGGTTGTCCGAAGTTGCATGAGTGCCGGAGGGGAGGGAGGGCCGCTGCCGATTCTGCCTTCCATGGGGCTGTTGCGCCTGTCCGATGAGGCCGTCGCCGCGGGCGGCGCCGTCACCCAGTGGAGCTTCGTTCGCACTCAAGGAACTCGCGGGCGTTGAATCGCGGGTGGAAGCCCAGCTCTCTTTCGGCGCGGGCCATGACATAGACGCGATCGATGCGTGCGGGCAGGCCGATGCCTTGCCGTGCGAGCTGTTCGGCGACCTCGGGAGCCCGGCGGCGGATGACGCTCGCCGCGTCTGCCCATAGCCCCGGCATGTCCTCGCGCTGGAAGGGGGAGCGGGCGCAGAGGTTGTACAGCCCGAAGGGGACCGAGGCCTCCAGCGCGAGCTGGTGGGCCCACGCGCAGTCACGCACATCCAGCCCCCGGTGGAGCCGGTGGAGGGCGAGCACTTCGTACGGCTGAGGGTAGAAGCGCGCGGTACGCAGGAGGATGACGGGAAGTCCGTGCTCCTCGTGAATCAGCTGGCAGAGCTGCTCGGCGGCCAGCTTGGTGACGTCGTAGATGTCGCGAGGCTCGGGGGGAAGCTCCTCCGTGACCCACACGGCGGCTTGCGCGCGCGGCTCCATGGCGCGTCCATAGACGGAAGTGGTGCTGGTGTAGACGAAACGCCGGCAGCCATGCGCCACAGCCGCTTCGAGCAGGTTCAAGGTGCCCTGCACGTTCACGTCGATGAAACGGGACTTGGGAAGCTGATCGCGGTGTGGGGCGTGCAGCGAAGCCACGTGCACCACGGCCTCCACGCGTGACACCTGCTCAAAGACAAGTGCGCGATCCTCCACGCCTCCGATGACCTGGGTGAAGGGGCCCGGCGCGACATCCACGCCCGTCACCGTATGTGCGACGGAAAGCTGCTGGCACACCTCCACACCGAGTCGACCCGAACTGCCTGTGACGAGGACCCTCATGCGCTCTGCTCTGGCACCGGGGAGCAGAGAAGTCAAACCACCGGCCCCGGCAATCCCTGGGGCCGGAGTGATGCCATGCTTCGGGTTCGATACCCGCCGCCTCCATCTCGAGAAGCCCAGCAATCTTAAAGGGTTGCTGGGTTTTTCTTTTCCGCTTTCGCTGCCGCCTCAGACACTGGACTCGCCTCTTGTCGTTTCGGCTCTGCCCTCTCTAGGGGGAGCCGAAGTAGGATGGAAGGGTGTGAAGCCATTTTAGCTCTTCACATGCTAATGGAGACGGCGGTCATGGACGGCAGCACGGTCATCAAGGTTGAGAGATTTCTTGGTCGCCCAGGTACGCACGTGCCACTGGACGATGACGGGTTCCTCTCTGATTCCGTGGAGGGCTCTTCTGCGACTACCGCATCGGTGTCCGGCATACGAACCTGGAAAGCACTGGAGCACGAACCGTGTGTAGTACTTCTTGGTGAACCAGGCTCTGGAAAAACACGCGTCATTGAGGAGGCTCGGGCCCGCCTCGCCGCGCCAATCACGACACGCAAAGTCGACCTGGGACTATTCAACGATGGGGAGCATCTTGAAAAGGGCCTTGCTTTCACAGATTGGCTGAAAACGGTCGGGACAGGTGACCTCTATGCTTTTCTCGATGGTTTGGACGAGTGCCTCGTCCAGGTAGACAATGCTGCGCGCATTCTTCTTAAATGTCTTGAGGACATCTTTCCTCAGGATCGAAAGCGGCTCAAGCTGCGTATCGTCTGCCGTACTGGTGCATGGTCCTCGGCGCTTGCATCCAAATTGCTCGAACTCTTCCCCTCAACGAAGACAAATGCTGCGCGACCAGACCAGATCAGTTCCTCGGAGGAAGGAGACGAAGGAGAGCGTTCGGTCACGGATTCGCAGCTCCCCATCTGGGAGCTTCTCCCTCTTAGAACCTCGGATGCGATCACGCTCGCGACCGAGCGCGCTCGTAAATGGGGAAAGACTCTCGACTCGGAAAAATTCCTCACAGCAGTGAAGGATGCATCAGTAGGACCGCTTGCAGCTCGGCCCAAGACGCTCCTCTACGTGGTGGATCTCTTCGTCCAGCATCAGGCTTTGCGAGGAAACCGTTGGGAACTCTACGAGCGAGCCTTACGTCATGGGTGCACCGAGGAGGCAGAATTCCGTGCCGAAAAGATGCCACGGGAGGCTTGGTCGCCCGATGAACGCTTCCTACTGATGGCACGAGTTGCCTCAGGACTGCTTCTCGGCAACTGCTTAGCACTCCACCGAACGGAATCCTCCAGCGTGCTCAAGGGGCACCTCCGTGTTGAGGATCTCGGAGAGAACGGGACAATACCCATTGGTGCTCGCCAAGCGACTCCTGCTGAAGTTCGCCGAGTGCTGCGGGAAGAACCCCACCCACTCCAAACCCTTGAAGGAGAGCTCATCCGCTTCTCTCATCGTACGGAGGAAGAGTTTCTCGCTGCGTTCCATCTCGTGTCCCAGACGACTGACATCGAAAAACTTTGGACCGTGTTATGTGCTGGGAGCGACGCCATTCGCCCACAGTTTGCAGAACTGGCGGGATGGGTTGCCGCGCAAAACGTCTCTCTGCGAGAGCGCATCATCCGCACCAGCCCAGAGGTTCTCCTACTCGGTGGATCATCTACATTGACAGATATGGAGCGCGCGGACCTTACCGAGCGCCTCCTCCAAGCATGTGCCTCACGCAAAATCGCTGATGTGGTTGGAGGTTGGGACAATGCTCTCGACCGTCTATCCCACCCCGACCTCCCCCAAAAGATCTTGCCTTGGCTGGCTTCAGGGCAGGACTTCGTGGCCCGCCGGGTAGCCATACGTATCGCAAGATTCTGCCACCCTGAGCGTGGGCACTGGAATTCAAGGCTGCCTCGCATTAACCCGACACAACCTTTCAGCGAAGGAAACGCCGCCTATGTATTGGCAGAGAATCCCGCGTGGGTCTCAGTTGTTCAACGACTCATCGAAATCGTTCTTGACACAAAAGAAGATCTTCCGCTGCGCGAGAAGGCTGCTTGGGCACTGGAAGAGGTAGGTAGTGCCTCGCATTGGCGATGTCTCCGTCCTCTGATTCACGATACGGCTGGCGATATTAATTGGAACCTCCGTGGGATCGCTCTTCGTGCACTTTTATGGAGGCGTGTCATCAGTCTGGAAGAAGTATTCGCTGCGGTCCGGCATCGTCCTCGCAGCGGATATTTAGGCGCTTATCGTGATTTTGTGTACCAAGAGATTCCACACTGGCTCGAACGGTCAGTATTGCCTTCGGCTTTACGGTGGCTCCGAGAGGTTTGGGTCGCGGAAACTAGCGGCCATACAGAGTCCATCGAAGGAGCAGTCCTACAAGTTGCTTGGCAATACGCCGATGATGAACATGTGCAAAAGGAATTGGTGGCTACACTTCTCTCCTTCTTCCTGCACTGCCTGAGCGTACCGCTGAATAAAAGTACTGTGGATGCAGTTCCGTCTCACCGACGTGCTATCGCAGGGCGACTCATTCGGGAAGCCAAGAACAAAAAAGGTACGAGAATATTGATTGGTCGTGCTCTGCGGGCTGCGGCCGAGCTAATTCGACCGGAAGATCTGCACTGGCTTCTTTCATGGCATCGTGATGAGACCAATGCAGAAGTGAGACCTGGGATACGCAATGCGGTAAACGCGTTGTTTCCTCTTACGCTTCTCGAGCATACTGAAGCACTCATTATCGCGTGTGACCAAGACCCAGAGCTAAAGTTAAGCTTTCGTGGGATCCTCGAACCCTGGAACCTTGATGATCCTGAGGTAGTACTCATTCGGCAGGACGCGCTCAGTATGGCCGAACGGCAGAAATCTCCCATTGACTCGGAGTCAGAAATCCAAGCCTGCCTTGTCGCATGCACTACTGAACCTGCTCACTTCGAATCCCTGCTGTTCGCCCTTGCTCAACCCGTTAATGGAGAGGGCAGAGAAATTAACCCTTATTTTTCACCGCTAAACGAGCTACCTGGATGGCAAAAAGCAGACGAGGCTCGTCGCAGAGCTATCCGTGAAGTGGCGGCGAACTTCCTTTCAAGCGTACCTCCCGAGGTAGATAAATGGTTCGGGAAATCAGAGTGCTCAAGCGATGTCCTCACTGGAACTCGTGCACTCATGTTGCTCTCCGAGTGTTTGGAGAAGCTGGATAACATTCCATTCCCAGCACTTGAGGAGTGGGCAGTGGCCATGCTTACTTATGGCTTGGACGCGCAACCCCAAGAATGGCTCGTTCCTATTCTGTCTGCCCTGGCAAGACGCTTTCCACAGGCTATCTCCGATACGACAACTCAGCTCTTGAAACTCTCAAGCGACCCGCACAATGCCGTCGGACTTCTCCGCAACTCTCCGCTCTTTTGGTGTGATCCGCTTGCCACTCAGATCCGAACATGGCTCAGAGAGTGCTCTCTTACTGATAAGCAGGATGATGCAGCACTATCTGCCTTGATACGAACCGACGCAAAAGAGGCAGCACACCTTTGTTGGGATCGCCTCGAAAAAGCAATGTCACCCATTCCCGAAGGCATGCTGCCTTACACAGCCAATGCGGCGGTCGCGCTCTGGCAGACTATTGAGACTCAGGATTTCAAACGCTGGTGGGGGCTGACTTCTCGTGCGGAGAGACTATCACGCAAAACCGTAGAAGAGATCGCGCACCGACAGTTCTGGGGTAGAGAAAGCCATGACATAATCAATGGATTGTCCTCGCAGGATGCAGAAGCTTGGATCCGATGGCTGATCAGCGCTTATCCACATCGGACTGAAGTGCAATTTCAGGCACGATTATGGCGACCGAGGCTGCCTTGGGATGATGTTGCGAGTTTGCGTAATGCGCTGATTGAAATGCTTGCGCGTCGCGCAACGCCTGAAGACGTCGAAATTCTTGAACACTTGGATCAAGAATCCCCAGACTTGAACCTCCGGTGGCTCGTTGCCCGGGCTCATATGGCCCGGAGAAGCCATGGGTGGGCAGGGTGGCATTTGAATGAGCTTTGGGCGCTGCTGCGTCCGCCTTCTGCACCTACCGCGGTTTCACCCCAAGGCTTCGATGCAAAACGCATGCGTGAATGCATGCGTTCTGCTGCCATCAAGGGTGTGTACCTCTTGGGTTGCTTTGATAAAAGAGTAACGCTCTATGCACAGCAATGCCGGGCACTGAATTTAGTTCATGCGCTTGTAGAGCATGAAGAACTCCGTGCAGGAGTACGGGTGGCCGTAATTGGCGGAGGGGTTGGAGGGCTCACCGCTGCTGCCGCAGTGCGCCTTACCGGTGCTTCTGTCACGCTCTACGAGAAAGAGAAGCAGCTTCTCCCAATCCAACGCGCGGCGCACCATCGATGGGTTCATCCTCATATCTACGAGGCGCTTGAGTGGCCTACTACGGACGTCTCTGATCTCCCAGTGCTACCCTGGAAAGCTGGGCCTGCTTCAGACGTTGTCATGCAATTGGAGGCTGCTTTCGAGAAACTCGCATCTACTATGGGGAGCATTCATATTCATCGAAATACACTCATTAACAAGATCAGTAAAGGAACTTCTGGAAGCGTATTACTGATGGACAAAAATCATGTTCAAACGCAGTACGACATCGTTATTGTTGCGGTAGGTTTCGGCCAGGAGAGTTCCTCGGCCGATATCACAAACGCGCGTTCCAGTTTCTGCAAATCCCCGATCTCGTACTGGGCATCCGACGAACTGACGGAGCAGGTTGACGGCAAGCGTATCCTCATTTCAGGCTCTGGTGATGGCGCACTGATAGACCTTGCAAGAGCTTTGGTTGCGGACTTTCGCCATGCAGAGTTTGTTGAGGACTTGCTTAGAAATTCTTTGTATCAACCTCTGAGGCGCCAGTTTATGGAAATCGAAGATCGCCTCAGGATGAAGACCGATGTCTGCCTTTGGAGCGAGTATTCCAAGCGCATACAGGTGCCCCAGGAGGTTTTTGAATTTCTTCGCACGAGAGAGGACGCGAACGTGACCTTCAACTTCTCTCACTATGGCTTTTTTGATCGAGGTACAGCCCTCCATAACAGGCTTCTCGCATTTCTTTTTCTGAGTGCACAACGAGGCGGGAACTCCCTCGTAAATCGGTGGCCTGGTAGAATAATCAAGGTTGATGCCTCGGATAAAGCCCAGCGTGTCTTTGTAGATCCTCGGGCCAAGCCTCACGAATCTGCAGAGACCTTCATAGATCACGCCCCCCTTGTTCTTGAGGGAAGAGAGTTTGACATCGTCGTGTTGCGCCATGGCCCAGCTGCCAACTACTTCGAAAAAAACCTGCCGAATCTTCAGGCAGACGTTGACCGTCAGCGAAAGGTCCTTGCAGAACTCGACTACTCTCGCCACCTGGTCCCATCCACTCAGGATTATTTTAGAAGATGTTCGTTACTGCTACCAGGATGTAAAGCTAGTCAATGACAATGCGATTCAGAGTTTCGCCAAGACAAACCTGGGCGTGACGTGCTAGTACTACTGTGTCATAAACGTCTGCCTTCCCCTTGGGTCCCCACTGCCTCAGCGGCTTTGAGGGCACGCTGTTCTCCGAGGGAAACCATACGTTTGTGACACAGTAGTACTAGGAGCATTTACGAGAGCTGCACGCGACTGATCTGGCTCGTACTCGCCAAAAATTCCGAGTGGCGGGTTCGATTAAGCATAAGACGGATAGAGACCGTGTTGAGGGGGGGCGATGCAGAGGGGCCAGGAGGGTTGCTGACAGGTGACCCGGGCTGTGCTCCTACCCAGGTTCCTCCACCAGATTCTCCCCAGCTACACCTTGCCAGGGCACACGCTATTGTCAGCCTCCTATGGGCTTCTCGTGAGCCCTGGGCGACAGGGCAACTCGGGATGCTCGTGTCCAAGCAATTTTACCCTGGTGGGCTGCATGTGCCCCCTGTGTGACCCTCCAGCGGGGAATTGAACGGGACGAGACCGGACGGAGCGGGGAACGAGCCAGTGTGAGATCAAGGCGCTAGGAGTGTGTTGCAGTAACGGGAAAACAAGCTTCGACCTACGAGCGGGAGTACCGGCTCCGGAGGCAAAGCCCATCAGGTAGTAGGTCATCGGATTACCCCAACAGACTCCTAGCCCGGATCGATCACCGGGGGAGGGATCACCGGGTGGGGACCCACCGATAACTGAAGAGTTCTCAGGCACTTCA
>NZ_JAHXBH010000016.1:0-178521 GCF_020103775.1 Allostigmatella hybrida | reverse complement strand
ACCCAGGCGCCTTGTCTCGGGCGCTTCGCCCCCTGAGAACGAAGCACCTCTGAACGAACTTTCTTCCGATGGCTTAGTACGCAACGCTGCGGATCCTCATCCTCTCGAGTCTCGGCTTCGAGGTGGGCGTGCCCGTGCAGGTGCTTCCCGACACCATGCCCGGTGCGCGGTTGCTCGTGGACCTGCACATGGGCCCGGTGGGGGCCGCGTTCAGCTGGGACCACTATCCCCGGCTGCGGGAAGGCCCGAATTCCTTCTCGCGGCTCGCCCTCCTGCTTCAAGCCGGGCTGTAGGCGGCCTGGACCGGTAGCATCGCGCCAACTCAGGAAGACCAGCAATATCAGGGAGTTGGGAAAGTTCGAAAATTCTCTGCATCATTTCCCCCCGTGCCGGCTCATTGCGTACGCGCCCCTCCCATGGGGACTTTCGTGTCTCGGCATAAAGGAACCTCACCATGAAGAAGTCGAAGCTGTTGAAGTTGATGGCCGTGTGCGCCCCCGTGCTCTTCGGTGCCATCTTTGGATTTGCCTCGGATGCGCACGCGCAGTGCGAGTTCCCTGTGACGTCGAGCGCATCAAACCCCCAGCTGTACAAGATCGTCAACGCATACACTGGGAAGGTGATGGACGTAGCCTTCAACTCCACGCAAGCAAGCTACAGGATCCATCAGTGGGAGTATCTGGGCCTGCCGAGCCAGCACTGGTTCCTGCTGACCGATGACTACGGTGGTTATCGAATCGTCAATCTGAACAGCCGCCACTCCATTGAGCCCTACGATTACTCCAGGGGCGCGAAAGTCTGGCAGAACTACACCAAGATGGAGCGCAGGCAGTCCTGGATCCTCTATTGTGAGCCGAATGTGGCTGGGTCGCTCTTCCGTATTTCGAACCTCGTCACCCAGAAGGTTATCGACGTTGAGAATAACTCGACTGGCAATGGCGGGAACATGAACCAGTGGGACTACATCCAGAGCGTTCAAACTCAGTTGTGGAAGTTCGAGCGCGTCAACTGATATCCCCGCGCGCTGCATGAACCCAGGAGTCTCCCTCTCCGCCGATGACACCCGGAACTGGGGATTGGAGACTCCTGGCCCCGGACTGCTGCTGCGCGTGCCCTCCCTGGGCCGCTGGGCGCGGTGGCCCTCGGTGCATCTGGAAGCCGCTCCGGACTACCGCATCCGGTTGCGCGGCGGGGGACAGACGCTGCTCTAGACCCGCATCGATTCCTACTGGGATCGCGCGGTCTTCGTTCGGGGAACGGCCACCGCTCCCCACACCCTGCCGCCGCTGTCCGCACCCGAAGTCCGGGCCGTGGGGGCCTCCCCCGGCTCCGAGGCTTGGTGGGAGGCCTGGAATTGGCGGGTGGCGCGTACGCTCGTGGAGGCGTCCCTGCCCGTGCTTCACTCTGGCCACTGGTGTCTGCGCCCCGTGCGCGCCATCGCGGCGGAGAAGGCGGAGCGGCACCCCATCACTCGCTGGCCGCCGTGACGCGATTCCTGCCCGCGTGGAAGGAGGACTGGTGGGAGCCGCTGCCGGAGCAACGGCCGGGCGCCGTGCTCGGACTGCGCGCGCCCTCCTCCCCGAGGATGGACGTGTGAAGAGCTGGCGAAAGCGCGCGAGGGACGGGACGTTGCCGCCCGTGCTGCTGCTCTTCGTGGACATCCTGGCGAAGTGGGGGGTGCTGGATGGCCATGACCGGCTGCACGCCGCGCTGCTCGAAGGCGTGGAGCCTCCGCTGTTGGGCTTGTGGCCGTTCATTGACCGGCCGCGCCCCTGGAACGCCGTCCGCGAGGAGGGCGCCCTGTTGAGCGCGGAGTTCCAGCTGCGCGCCGGAGCGGCGCCGGAGATCGTCAACCGCATGCTGCTGCGCAACTTCACCCCTGACCCGAGGGGAACCGTCTCACGCGCCTGGCCGCTCCTGGGCGGACGGGAGCACTGGCGCGAGGAGGTTTCCGCCCGGCGCTGCGGGGGCCCGCTTCCGCTCCTGGAGGATACCGACTGGGGCTGGCTCACATAGGCCGCATCGTGGTCTCTGGCTGCGTATAGGCGGAAGAGAGGCGATGAGGAGGGTGAGGGCAGGAGCGGAGGAGCCGAGGAGGGCCGCAGAAGGGGGCCGCCCGAGCCGTGAGCCAAGCGGGTGGAGAAGCCGCGCAGCCGCTTGGAGTACCCGTCGGCCCAGGCGGCCCTGCCATGAGGTGCGCGGCAGGGGCTTGGCACTCTGGGCCCAGGCGGCTTGAGCCTCAACCCCTCGCGGCCTGAGGGGGCTCGCGCGCGCAGGGGCACGTCCAGGGGGGGGGCGCCGCAGCAGCGTCTGGGCCGTCTCGGCGTTGGTGAGGATGGCGGCCAGGGGCTGGTTCAGCTCGTGGGCGATGGAGACCCCCAGCTCGCCCACGGCGGCCACCCGCTCCAGGTGCGCCCGCTCGTCGCGAGCCTGGCGGGCCTCCAGCTCGGCGCGCCTGCGGGGGAGACGTCCACCAGGGACACGACGGCTGCGTGTACCGGGCCAAGGTGAGCACCGATTCCGGGCCAAGCCGAGCAGTGATTCCGGAGCAAGGTGAGCAGGCGTTCCGGGGATGCCGAGCAGGCATTCCTGGCATGTCGAGCACCGATTCCGTGGATGCCGAGCAGGCATTCCGGTGAAGCCGAGCACCCGCGGTGAAGGGGTGGGCGGTCGACAGGAGCGTTGACGGCGCTGGGCAGCAGCAGGCCACTCCGCCCTCCCGATTTGGAGGTGGAGATGGCGGCACCGAGGCTGTCCATGAGGAAGTTGAGAGAGTTGTTCCGGTTGAGGTTCGAGGCAAAGCTGACGACGCGGTCGATTGCGACGAGCCTGGGCATCGGCAATGGCACGGTGTGCGACTACCTGGGGCGAGCGCGGGTGGCGAAGCTGACGTGGCCGCTGCCAGCGGAGCTGGACGATGACGCGGCGCTGACGGCGCTGCTGTTCCCCGAGGAGGCGAAGGCGCAGGCGGAGCGTCCGGAGCCGGACTGGGCGCGGGTGCACGAGGAGCTGAAGAAGAAGGGCGTCACCAAGCTGCTGCTGTGGCAGGAGTACCTGGAGGCGGTGCCGGGCGGCTACCAGTACAGCCGCTTCTGCGAGAGGTACGGGCGATGGCTGGCCACCTCCAGCGTCACCCTGCGCCAGGAGCACCGGGCTGGAGAGAAGTGCTTCGTGGACTTCAGCGGGGACGGGGTGAGGGTGGTGGAGGCCGTCACCGGCGAGGTGCGGGTGGCGAAGCTCTTCGTAGCGGTGCTGGGGGCCAGCAACCTGACGTACGTGGAGCCCGTCTTCGGCGAGGACGTGGCCACGTGGGTGGGCTGCCACGTGCGGGCCTTCGAGTACTTCGGCGGCATCAGCGAGTTGGTGGTGCCCGACAACCTCAAGGCCGGCGTCACCCGGGCGCACCGGTACGAGCCGGACTTGAATCCCACGTACGCGGACCTGGCGCGGCACTACGGCTTCGCGATTCTGCCCGCGCGCCCGCGCCGGCCCCGGGACAAGGCAAAGGTGGAGGTGGGCGTGCTGCTGGCGGAGCGGTGGATTCTGGCGGCGCTGCGCCACCGGCATTTCACGTCGCTTTGCCAGGTGCAGCAGGCGGTGAAGCCGCTGCTGGAGAAGCTCAACTCGCGGCCCATGCGCAAGCTGGGCAAGTCGCGCTGGGAGCTCTTCGAGCAGGTGGAGAAGGCCACGCTGCGGGCCCTGCCGACGCGGCCGTACGAGCTGGCCTTCTGGAAGAAGGCGCGCGTCAACATCGACTACCACGTGGAGCTGGAAGGCCACTGGTACAGCGTGCCGTACACGCTGGTGGGCAAGCTGGTGGAAGTGCGCCACACGGAAGGCTGCGTCGAGGTCTTCCTCGGGGGCCGCCGCGTGGCCAGCCACGTGCGCAGCCTGGAGAAGGGACGCTTCACCACGCAGCCCGAGCACATGCCCGCCTCCCACCGGCAGCACGCCGAGTGGACACCCTCGCGCCTCATCCGCTGGGCCGAAGGCGTGGGCCCTTCGTGCGCGAAGCTGGTGGAGGAGCTGATGACGAAGCGGCCCCATCCCCAGCAGGGCTTCCGCTCGGCGCTGGGCGTGCTGCGTCTGGCCGAGGAGAAGCGTTACGGCAAGCTCCGCGTGGAGAAGGCCTGCGCCCGCGCGCTGCGCCACCGCGCGGTGGGCTACAAGTCCGTGGTCGCCATCCTCCAGCACCGCCTCGAGGATGCCGACGAGAAGACGGCCGAGAAGGACCCGCTGCCCGAACACGAGAACGTGCGCGGCGCCGGCTACTACCACTGACGACACGCGCGGCTTGACGGCCGTGCGCGGACATTTCCCGTCGGTGCTGGCCCAGCGTCTCCCAGCATCGGCGGTGGCCTGCGCGCGCCCTCATGGGCGCGCTCCGGCCGGACACCGAGACCGACGGAAGGGGAAGAGAAGAAATGCTGGTGGACCAGACGCTGGAGAAGCTCAACGCAATGAAGCTGCATGGCATGGCCAACTACCTGCGCGGCTGGGTGGAGAAGCCTGGGGACAAAGGCCTGAGCGCCACGGACCTGGTGGGCCTGCTGGCGGACGCGGAGTGGATGTACCGGGAGAACAAGAAGCTCACCGCCCGGCTCCAGCACGCGAAGCTGCGCCAGCAGGCGTGCCTGGAGGACATTGACTACGCCCACGCCCGGGGCCTGACGAAGCCGCAGGTGCTGGAGCTGTCCACCTCGAAGTGGGTGGCCGACAAGCAGAACGTGCTGCTGACCGGGCCCACCGGCGTGGGCAAGAGCTACCTGGCGTGCGCGCTGGGGCAGAAGGCCTGCCGTGATGGCTACAGCGTCGTGTACCGCCGAGCCTCACGCCTCTTCGACGAGCTGGCCCAGGCTCGCGCGGACGGCACGCACCCGCACGCGCTCAAACGGCTGGCCAAGGCCCAGGTGCTCATCCTCGACGACTTCGGCCTGGAGCCGCTGGGCTCAGCGGAGCGCAAGGAACTGCTCGAAGTCCTGGAGGACCGCTACCACCAGTCATCGACGGTGGTGACCTCCCAACTGGAGCCCAAGGACTGGCACGCCGTCATCGGCGACGCGACGCTGGCCGACGCCATCCTCGACCGGCTCGTCCACAACGCCCACCGCCTCCGGCTCGCCGGAGACTCCATCCGCAAGGCGGACGCGAATTTGACGAAGGCTCGTAAGCAGGTGAAGTGACGAGACGTCCCAGCGTCGCTGACGCTCCGACTGCTCGCCATGGCCGGAACGGCTGCTCGGCTTGAGCTGGAAGGGGTGCTCACCATCGCCGGAATACGCACGACGGCCCCGCCTTCGGGCAACTCCAAGCGCCGGGCACGCAGCTCGAACCAGGTGTGAGGGGTGAGGCCTCGGAACTCCACCACGCCCTCGTTCGAGCGCTCCGCCTCGAGCGTAGCGTATAACCACTCCGCCTTCAACGCAGCCAACGCGCTCGGCCCTTTCCTCGGCGGCCTGGCCATCGCCCAGGGCTACGGCTGGACCTCACCTCGCCGGGCTGGGTGGGCAGCCTGCTGGCACTGGGCGGCCTGGCGCTGTGGGCCGCGTCCGTCGCGGCCGATCGACGACGTACGGTGGCGGCGATGACGGACGAGCCCTGTTGACACTCCTGCTTCATGGGTCAGGGTGACGAAGCCGACGGCTTGAGAGGGTTCTGTCATCTGCCAGTCCTCCCCGGAGTAGGCAAAGCCCCCGTGCAGGAAGAGCACGGCGGAGGTTGCTCCGGCCCTTCCTCGCACTCACCCGCCATGAGCCAATCCGCACTCCGGCTGGAGTCCGGAAGGGAGAGGAGTGGGGGGCTCGCTACCGTGTAGGCGGAGACAGCATCCGCGGGTGCGCGATGAGGCGAGCTCGGGTCATCCCCGAGCTTCGGTTACATGCCGAGGGGAGGGGCCTGACAGAGGGGGATGTCGCGGTCCTGCAACGGATTGATGTGGCCCTCGGCGTTGCCCGTGAACGAGCTGGCGTAGATGCCTCCGTCAAAACTGCCGTCCGTGAAGTGGATATGCGCGGAGGGCGCCAGCACCGTGCCCCAGAAGCCGAAGCCGTGGGCGTTGATGGAGGTGGCATCCACGAAGTTGTAGAGCACCCCGTGCTGATCGATGCCGCCGTTGAACGCATGGCCGAAGCCCGTGAACGTGGCAGAGTCCCCGTGGATGTTGACCACTGCCAGCGAGCCCACAGGCGCGTTGATGGACAGCAGCGCGGCACCCGTGAAGGCGTTGGCGTCGACATCGAAGACGTTCACGTGCGCGTCTGTGCCGCTCAGCGTGATGCCGCCCCAGGACTCGCGCGTCGTCGTGCCGTTGGTCGCCAGGCCTGCGAGCTGACCGGACAGAGCGCGGAGCTGGGCGCCTCGGGCCTCGAAGTTGATGGGCGATCCCTGCGACACGCTGCCTCGGTAGGACGTCACGGTCGAGTTCGCGCTGTAGCTGCCGCCATACCAGGCATCACCCCAGAGGGCGCCACGCGAGAGGCTCAGGTTGCCGCCTGCCACCAGCGTGTTTGCGATGTGGGTGTCCGGCAACCCCGAGCCCACCGCGAAGTCCGTCATGCTGATGTTGCCCGCCGCCGCCACCTTGCCCACCACGTCGTGGCCGTCGCTGTAATCCCCAAGCAGGAAGAGGTTGTAGTCGCTCAGGCGCACCGAGATGGTGCTCCCCGAGCTGTCGTGGGTGCAGGTGCCGTTGCCCGCGCCGTGGCAGACGTCCAGCGTGCATGTGTTGCCGTCGTTGCAGTCCGCGTCGACGTGGCAGCCGGGATCGCAGACGTCGCCGATGCCGTCGTGGTCGGCGTCGACCTGATCCGAATTGGACTGGCAGCGGCAGTTGTCGAGCGTATCTGGGATGCCGTCGTTGTCGCAGTCGGCGATCTTGTCGGTGTCGAGCAGCGCGTAGTCAAAGGCGAGGTAGGGCTCGTTGGGCGCGATGATGGTGATGACCACCTTCCCGTCCGTCATGGAGGACCACGGTACCGTGGCGTAGGCCCGCTGGACGAGGCCGTCCTGGTTGTTGCCCTGGACGGTGAGCGGGACCACCGTGCCGTCGATCTTGATGCTGGCGGGGGTGACGTCGTAGTCGCCGAAGACCAGATTGATGAAGTGGTCCACGCCGTAGTCCGCATCACCGGGGACGGGGAAGTTGAAGGTGAAGGTGAAGGTGGCTCCGTCGGAGGCGCCAGTGAGCGAGAGGGAGTGGTCGGTGAGCTGCGCGCCGTTGGTGGCATTGCGCTCGGTGGTGGAGCGGAAGTCGAAGTCGTCCCCAGCGCCAACGGCCGTGCTGCCGTTCTTGTTCCAGTCAGGCAGGTACTCCCCGGGTTGGATGATGCCGTCGCCGTTGACATCGGCCGGCTTGTTGTGCGGGGCCGTCGAGGCGCGCACGAGCCCACTGGCCGGCGCGATGCCGAACCCGTCGATGTCTCCGATGAGCTTCCTCACCACGGAGGTCTGCGAGAGGTTGCGGCTCATCCCTGCATTGGGATCGGCTGGACTGTCATCCGAGTCCACCGGACTGCAGGCGGAGAACGACAGGAGGACTGCGGCCAGAAAGGGAGCCAGGAGGGAGCGCATGTTGCGCAGGCTATTCTGTGTTTTGCTGTTCTTACAGGGAATTCCGTCTGCCCTCTGAGCCCTGGACGGTGGGCGGCCAGCGCAGAGGCCGTCCGGCCCGTGGACCCGCGCCCCCCATCAATAGTGCGGCTTCTGTCTCATGGGATGATAGTGAGATCGCAGAAGGTCTCGATAGACGTGAGCTGCTCCTATACTTTCGGCCTGCTCTTCGCGGACAGTTCGATGAGATTGATCGAGCCAAAATTCCCTGCTTGAAGTCTATCGTGCGTGATGGTCGCATAGACGATCTGATCGCCAGATCCAGAAACATTTATCAATGAATTCGCGTATAGGCAGAATAGAAGCCATGTGGAGGGTGAGGGCAGGAGCGGAGGTGTCGTGGAGGGCCGCTGACAGGGGAGGGCCGCTGACAGGGGCCGCCCGAGCCGTGAGCCAAGCTTGTCAATAGTACATGCCTTTTCTGTGTGGATTTTGAAGCCATGACGCAACCCTGCGCATAAACGCCCAGACATCGTTCTCGGCAGGTCGCTCATAGCCGGACGCTGCCGGATCTGAACCCATTTTTTCGAAGATCTTGTAAAGCCAGGAGTGCTTCGACTTGGGTGCATTTAAATGTGAGAGCCAGCCTTCCAATTCGCCGACCGGAACTACAAAGATACCGTACCCTTCCAAACTCTCAAAAAAGTCCAGACACGCCCGCGCCTGACTTCCGCTCAAGAGCGAAATGCCGCCAAGGCGCTTCCAGTCAAGGCTGATTTTGTCCAATGAGTCTTGGATTTTTGCCTTTGCGCTTCCCAAGGACTGATGCCAATCATCAGGTATGCCTGCAGCGCTAAGAAGATTAGTGAAATTCTTGCCGCCATCTTTGATGAAGTCCATGTCGACAATAGCTGCAGTTGGGATGCCTAGTTGCCTGAGAGGCCGGACAATCATGTGTGTTGTCTGCTTGTTTTGTGCGAAGAGGAAGCTTGCTCCGGAAACACCAGTTCCGTTTGTGCTTTGCAGTCGATGGTTAATTTCATCGTAGAAGGCGCGATCTGCTTCTGATTCGGTGACAACTGCTCCAGTGTGGAAGAGTGCTGAAAGTACATTGGTTGTCCTAAGAAGTGGATTTCTCATTAGGTTTGTTATTTCTGTGCTTGAGAGATGTTTGGCGGTTGCGATTCCTTCTTGGTAGGTCAGCCGGACAATTTGAATTGAATGCCCAGATTCGATGCATCCCATTAAAAAGTCCGCACTGTGCGTCGAGGCGAAGACATTGGCTTGCTGTTCAGTTGCTAGGCGTGAAAGTTCGACTCCGAGACGTCTAGCAAGTGCTGGATGAAGAAAGGCTTCTGGCTCATCTATGGTGATAATGCGGTGCCGACGGCTCAATAATGCTGCCAGTAATCCGGTGTATGCTTTGACTCCATCGCTCATGTTCATGATGTCGATGGTTTGGCGATAGAAATCTCTTGCTCGTACGCTCAAACTCGACTCCTCCTCTGTGTCGGAAGGAAGCTTTGTTGACATGCGAATGTGGAAGCGTCTCATTTCTGTTGGGTCTATTACGGCATAGAAATTAAATGCTTCGAAAGTTAATTTTCCAAGACGCCTGCGGGATTCTTCGTCCGTGAAAAGAGCTTGGAGTATACTTTTGGGTGAGCCGGAAAGAGGGGCGGTTTTTTTAGATTTTACGAGCGAAAGCCGTGTTTCGCCGTCAAGCATGATGAATGCTGTGGCTAGGAGAATGGACTGAGCGTCGCTTTGGTTCTGTTCAAATTCGAAGAAGCTTTTGTCTAGCCAGCGTCCTTCGCTGAGATCATGGTCTGTGTTGATAAGGGTGTGTTGGGGAGGGGTAAGGAACCTGTTTTCGAACTCGTAACCTCCAAGTGTGATTAGTTCTGCTTTGAGTTTTTGAATGGAAGTCGGCTTTGTGAAATGGATTTCTCTGAGTATTTTTAGTGGTTGTTGTGGTCGTCCTGATTGGTATTGGGAGAGAGGTGTGTAGTGGAGCGCTATTGTTGTTCGTAAGAGCGATGCTGATTGACCAGTGATGGTCGCACCAAGCTCACGCAGAAGCAGGCTTTTCCCTGAGTTGTTGGGCCCGATAAAGACCGTTATGGGCCCAGGCTTAATCTGGAGCGGTGCTGAGTCGGGGGAATCTCCGATGTGGAGGTCTAAAGACTCGATCATGTTTCAATACTCCATTCGTTTTGAATGATTTGCATGAATGGATAGGGTTTCTAAATCTATCCAGAGCGGAACGCAACCGATGCGCTGCGCGCCAACCGTCCGGGGGACCCCGACAGAAGCGAGTGAGATTGCCCCGGCTCAGTGGACAGTGGGACTACGCTGCCAACTCAATAGGTAGGACGGAGCGCTCATACTCCACCGGGCTCAAGTAGCCTAGAGAAGAGTGGCGACGCTTCCGGTTGTAGAAGACCTCGATGTACTCGAACAGAGCGGCTGAGGCCTGCTCGCGCGTGGCGAAGGTGGCCTCATGAACCAGCTCCATCTTCAGGCTGCTGAAGAAGCTCTCCACCACGGCGTTGTCCCAGCAGTTGCCCTTGCGGCTCATGCTGCAGCGGATACCCCGCTGCTCCAGGGCTCGTTGGTAGTCGGCGCTGGCGTACTGGGCTGCCTCGATCCGAGTGGTGCAGCAGACCTCGAGGCGGTTTGCGGCTCTTGAGGGCCATGTCGAGCGCGCCCAGCACCAGCTGCCTGTCAATGGTGGGCCCCATGGCCCAGCCGACCACTTGGCGCGAGAACAAGTCCAACACCACGGCCAGGTAGAGCCAGCCCTGCTTCGTTGCCACATAGGTGATGTCCGTGGCCCAGGTGCAGTTGGGCTGGCTGGGGGAGAAGCGTCGCGCCAGGAGGTTGTCGGCCACCGGCTGGCGATGGGCTGAGTCTGTGGTCCTCACGAAACGCCGCCTCCTGCGGGCGGCAAGGCCTTGCTGGCGCATCAGCCGCGCCACACGCTTGCGAGCCACGTGTCGGCCTCGTGCTCGCAGCTCCGCATGCACCCGCGGGCTGCCGTACCGGCCTCGGCTCTCCTGGTGCACGGCCGCCACCTCGAGGCCCAGCTCCCGGTCGCTCTGGCTCCGGGCAGACTCGGCTCTCCTGACCCAGGCGTAGTAGCCACTGCGCGACACGCCCAGGTGCTCGCAGAGCGCTGCCACCGCAAAGCAGGCCTTCTTCGCGTGGATGAAGCTGAACTTCACTTCATCTCCTTCGCGAAGAAGGCCGCGGTGCACTCAATCGGTCAACGCAACGCTTGCTGTAGCTTGGCCGCAGGCGTCGTGAAGCCCAGGGTCTTCCGTGGGCGTTGGTTGAGCCGGAGGGCCACCGCGTCCAGCTGCCGCTGAGAGAAGGCCGAAACGTCCGTTCCATCCGGGAAGTACTGCCGAAGAAGCCGGTTGGTGTTCTCGTTCGTTCCTCGCTGCCAGGGCTTCTGCGGCTGGCAGAAGTAGATGGCGAAGTCGGTCGCTATCGCGAGTTCCCGGCGCTTCCTCCGGGGCTTCTTCAGCTTCTCTTCGTTCTCGGACATTCCCGTGCTCCTTCACCACATCTCGGGTGTCCACGGAACTGGGGCAGTCTCATTCAGGGCTGAGTCCTTATCGAATGCCTTCGGCCGTGCCATGACTTTCAGATCCAATGAATCTTCCGGCAAAGGTCCGGCAATCGCCTAGAGTCTGCCGCTGTTGGAGCAAGCCCCACTCTTCGCAACTCCGCAGGGGCTGGAGTCACCATGACGACGAAGTACCCGCTGTTGCTTGTTCTCGCGATGGCCGCCGCTTGCGGAGATCACCCGAAGCCCAATCTTCCTCCCACGGTGGCGGACGTCAGTGTCTCCACCGCCGAGAACACTCCGGTGGCGATCACCGTCTCGCCGGAGGATGCGAACGGCGACGCGCTCGAAGTCACGTTCGAGCCCCCCATCCATGGAACACTGACGGGCACGGGGCCCTCGGTGACGTACACGCCCAAGGCGAACTTCACCGGGGAAGAGACCTTCCAGGTCTCGGTCTCCGACGGTCAGGCGACGGCGATGGCCACCATCAAGGTCACGGTCCAACCGGTGAATGACGGCCCGGTGGCGGGCAACGACATGGCGGCGACGGACGAGGACGTGCCGCTGACGCTGGCAGCCAGCACCCTGCTGGCCAACGACACCGACGCAGAGGGGCAACCGCTGACGATCAGCGCCGTGCAAAACCCGAGCAATGGCATGGCCACGCTCTCCGGGACGGACATCACCTTCAGCCCCAACGCGAACTTCAACGGCGTGGCGGCCTTCGAGTACGTCCTGACGGACGGGCAGTCCACCAGCACCGGTCTGGTCACTGTGACGGTGAACCCGGTCAATGACGCGCCCGTGGCCACCCAGGTCACGGTGACGGCGCTCCAAAACACCGTCGCCGCCATCACCCTGATGGCCACGGACGTGGAGGGGGATGCGCTCACCTTTACCGTCGCCACCTCCCCCGCGCATGGAACGCTGTCCGGGACGGGCGCCAACCTGACCTTCACCCCAGCAGCGAACTTCACGGGGCAGGACAGCTTCACCTTCACGGCCAGCGACGGCTCGCTCACCTCCCATCCCGCTACGGTCAACATCTCCGTCAACGCTCCCCCCATTTGCGGCGACGGCCACGTTGATCCGGGCGAAGTGTGTGATGACGGAAACCGCACCGCGGGGGATGGCTGCCGTGCGGACTGCCGCGGCCTGGAGGTGTGTGGCGATGGACGGGTGGACAGCAGCACGGGTGAGCAGTGCGATGATGGCGGCACGGTCCCCGGAGACGGCTGCGATGCCTCGTGCCAGTTGGATTCCTTCTCCAACGTCCCGCCGACGCTCATCAGCGGGGCCTTGAGCTGCACCACGAACGCCTCGAACACGGGGCGCAAGGCGGCTGTGGACGCGCTGGGCCGCTTCTTCGTGGTGATGAACTGCGGGGGCACCGGCCATGTCAGCGTGAGCCTGGACCGCGGCCAGACCTGGGTGGGCCCCACCTCCCTCGGCATCACCGGCGTGACGGAGATCGCGATTGAAGGGGGCCCCACGGGAACCGCCTACGTGGTGGCCCTTGCCTCCCCGGGCAGGCTGATTTTCACCCGGACCGTTGACGCGGGTGCTACCTGGGAGCCCCCGCGAGAGCTCTCCAATGTGGTCGAGGCCGAGGCGAGCGTGGACTCCCTGGGCGACGCCGTCTACATCTCCGTCTCGATGGGCGGTGGTGGGCTGCGCGTCCTCCGGAATTCCTCGCGAGGCGGGGGGGCATTCAGCGTCACGGAGCTGACCCAGAGCAATGCCTTCCACGAGATCATCGTGGACAAGATCAGCGGAGACCTGTTGTCGGTGAGTGACAGCCCGGCGTTCCACATCCGCCGCAGCAGCGACGGGGGCGCCAGCTTCGGCGCCGAGAGCGCACCGCCCGGGCAGGCCTTCTTCTCGGACTGGACGGGCTCGAACGGCTTCATCTACGCGGTAGGAACCAATGGGGACGACAACGTCGACGTCATCCCCGTGTCGGCCCCTGGGACGAGCCGCCAGGTGCCCGGCCTGCCCACGAGCGTTGGCGCCGGCCAGCTCCGCAGCATCGACTCCGATGCGCTCGGTAACGGCTATGTCATCACGCAACTGAACACGGGCAGCATTCAGCTGAACAGGATGCTCTTCGAGGCCACCTCGGTGGCCGCGGCGGACGCCCGGGTCATCATCGATACGGGCACCTTCCCGGCGGTCGCGGCGCTTCCTTCGAATACCGGCGCCCTCGTGGCTTACACCAGTGGCACCAGCGTCTACGGCTCGGTCGTCGTGTATTGAGTGCGCACTGGACCTGGGTCCTTCGCTCGAGGACTCCAGGCCGCTGGAAGGGCGCGTGACAGGGAGAACGGCCTTCGTGAGTGGTGCTGCCCGCCGGCTGGCGGTACCCTCACGTCATGCGACCCCTTCCGTATTCCATCAACGTCACCTTGGACGGGTGCTGCGATCATCGTGCAATTCCCGCGGACGAAGACTTGCATCGCCACGCGATCGAGAACTTCGAGCGGGCCGATGCCCTCCTCTCGAGCACCCTGGACCGGGTCGATTGGAACGCCGAGCTCGTGCGCGGGGAGCTGGGGAAGGCTGTTCAACAGCTCGAGAGGGAGCCGGGGAAGGGACTGTTCGTGAGCCGGCGGGAGTTCGCCTCGGGGGCGGTGGCCATGCGGTATGAGCCGGGAAGATAGGACAGAGACAGACCATGCCATGTTCGCTCCGCGCCTTGCTCTTCGCCGTCCTGCTCGTGTCCTGGGTTCTGCCGCGGACAGGAGCGGCTCAGCCCGCCTCCACCCGGCCCCGGGCCCGGGAGCTGGGGATTCCCTTCGGAGGGCAGCCGGGGCCGCTGGATGCCATCACGGACGTGGCGGGCGTGGAGGTGGGCCACACCACGCTCATCTCGGGGCAAGGCCGGCTCGTGAAGGGCAAGGGGCCGGTGCGCACCGGCGTCACCGCCGTGTGGCCGCGCGGCAAGGCCTCGGACGCGCCCACCTTCGCCGCCATCTACGCGCTCAATGGCAACGGCGAGATGACGGGCAGCCACTGGGTGAACGAGTCGGGGCTGCTCTCCGGGCCGGTGACCCTCACCAACACCTTCAGCGTGGGCACGGTGCACCAGGCGGTGATTGCGTGGGCCTCGAAGCGGGGCAAGGCCTTCGACTTCAGCCTGCCGGTGGTGGCGGAGACCTACGACGGCGTCCTCAATGACATCGAGGGCTTTCACGTCAAGCCGGAGCATGTCTTCCGCGCGCTCGACGGCGCCCGCGGAGGCCCGGTCGCCGAGGGCTCGGTGGGGGGCGGCACGGGGATGATTTGCCACGGCTTCAAGGGCGGGATTGGCACCGCCTCGCGCAAGCTGCCCGAGGCGCAAGGGGGCTACACGGTGGGCGTGCTGGTCCAGTGCAACTACGGCCTGCGCAAGCCGTTCTCGGTGGCGGGGGTGCCGGTGGGGGAGGAGATTCCGGACCTTCAGGCGTGCCACACGGGCGGCCAGGCCCCCTCCAATCCCTTCATCTCCGGCATGGCCGCGTGCCCGAAGAAGGAGGCCTCCCGGCAGGAGGCCTTCCACGAGGACCTGGGGTCCATCATCGTCATCGTCGCCACGGACGCGCCCCTGCTTCCCCATCAGCTCGGGCGGGTGGCCCGGCGCGTGCCGCTGGGCATCGGGAAGATGGGCGGCTTTGGCGCGGACCCCTCGGGCGACATCTTCCTGGCCTTCTCGACCCAGGGCACGCGCCCGTCCGCGCAGGGCGCGGTCTCCACCGTGGGCATGCTGGAGAACGAGCGGCTCACCCCCCTGTTCGAGGCCACGGTGCAGGCCACCCAGGAGGCCATCCTCAACGCGCTGCTCGCCGCGGACACCCTGACCGGGGCGGATGGCGTCCGGGTCTTCGCCTTGCCGCAGGACCGGCTCATGGAGGCGATGAAGAAATACGGCCGCAAGTAGCCCGGAGCGCCATGCTACAGACGCCCCATGGAGAACGAGGGCGCGGTGTCATCTTTCATGAAGGTGCTCGTGTCGGACGGCGAGCGCTCGGCGCGGTTCTACGAGGGGCTCGGCTTCGAGCGCGTCCAGTCGGAGCCGCCCTTCCTGCACCTGAAGTGGCGGGGCACGGCGGATGTGTACCTGGTCTCCATGCCCTCCGGCGTGGGGATGGAGGCCCGGCGCGGGGTGGGGGTGTTGCTGGGGTTCCGCACCGGCGAGGGCGGGGTGGACGCGGTGGCGGCCCGGGCGGCCCAGGAAGGCGTGAGCTTCGACGGGCCCACCCTCCAGCCGTGGCACACGCGGGAGATCGTCATCACGGATCCCGATGGGTACCGGCTGAACTTCATCGAGCCCGCCTGAGACACTTGGCACTCCAAGGAAAAGATCGCGCGAGCCTCTGCCCCCGGAAGTGCCGTGAAGCTACGATGCGCCCCACCTCAGGGAGGACGCACCATGGCGAAGAAGAAGCCAGGCAAGAAGGCCACCGCGAAGCAACCGGCGAAGCGTCAGTCCACCGCGAAGAAGCCGGCCCGTAAGGCTGCGGCGAAGCCCACGCGCAAGGCGGCGGCAAAGAAGTCTGCCCCCAAGGCGGCGGCGAAGAAGACCGCGGCGAAGAAGACCGCGGCGAAGAAGGCCACGGTGAAGAAGGCCGCGCCGAAGAAGACCGCGCCGAAGCCCGCGAGCAAGGCGGCGGCGAAGAAGACCGCCCGGAAGGCCGCGGCGAAGTCCCCGGCCCGGGCCGCGCCCAAGCCGGCGGCTCCGAAGGCCCGCAAGCCCGCGCCCCGCAAGAAGGCGGCGGCGATTCCCGAGAGCTACGAGCCCGAGGCTCAGGAGGGTGAGGAGGAAACAGGAGAGGAGGCGGAGCAGGTCGTCGAGACCACGTCGGCCGGCCTCCAGCCCCTGGCCCCCGAGCACGCGGCCGTGGATGACCTGACCAGCACCGGCAACGAGCTGCTCGACATCTTCCAGAAGTACGACCGCAACCGGACCGGCTTCATCGAGGCCCCCGAGTTCGCGCGGCTGCTGGAGGCGCTCGGCCAGAACATCACCGAGGAGGACCTGCAGATCGCCTTCGACATCATCGACATCGATCGCAGCGGGAAGATCTCCTGGAAGCAGTTCAAGAACTGGTGGACCAGCCGCTGAGCGGGGCCCCATCTTGACGCCCCCCGCCACCACGCTGCGCTTCATGACGCGCTTTCGCTGCATCGCGGAGCGCTGCGAGGACACGTGCTGTGGGGGGCTCCGGGTGGGGGTGAGCGAGGCGAGCGTGGAGCGGATCCACGCGACGCTGCGGGCGGCAGGCACGGCGGAGCCCGCCGGGGGCTTCAGCATCGCCTTTCCGGAAGGCGGGCCCTCGGAGCGGACCCTCCTGCGGATGCGGCCGGATGGGCATTGCGTCTTCTTCGATGCCGAGCGGCGCTGCTCGCTCCACCGCTCCCATGGGGAGGCGGTGCTGCCGGACATCTGCTCCACCTTTCCGCGCACCCTCTGGAAGCACGAGGACCGGCTGGAGGTCTCCGGCTCCCTGGCATGCCCGGAGGTGGTCCGCCTGTTGCTCCTGGCCGAGGACGCGGTGGAGCCGGTGCCCGTGCCCCCCAGCCTGGTGGCCCGTCCCGAGGCGGCGCGGCCCGCCCCCGGCCTGCCGGGAGACCTCTACGTGCTCCATGCCGAGGCGGTCCGGGACGCGCTCCGGGAGCGCCTGCTCGCGCCGGGCGCCCCGTTGTCCTCGCGGCTCTCGGGCCTGGCCCACTGGGCCTTCCAGCTGGATGAGCAGTTCCGGGGACCGGCACCGCTTCCGGGCGGAGAGGCGGAAGCAGGCGCCTTGCTGAAGGCCGCGCTCCGGTCCGAGGGCCCGGCACAGGGCCCCCAGGTGCCGCTGGCCGCGTGGGAGGAGGGGGGACCTCGCGCCCTGCGGCTGCTCTCCCAATTGAAGGACCTGAGTGGGGTGACGCGCAGCGAGCGCTTCGCCCGGTTCGTTCATGGCGCACGGACCGCGCTGGGCGTGACGGGGGACGGAGAACAGGAGCGCGCCGGCGTGTGGCGCCTCTATGCCGCGCGGCGGGAGGGGCTGGAGGCGCGCCATGGCGCCCGGCTCGAGCAGTACTTCCGCCACTACCTGGCGAACTACCTGCTGCGCTACCCGCACACCGAGGCGTTCGGCTTGCTCGCGTACGTGCACCGCCTGACCGTGCGGCTGGCGCTGTTGCGGCTGACGCTGGTGGCCCATCCGGACCTCTCGGCCCAGTCCTCCCAGGAGGCGCTGGACGGCGCGGCGGTGGAGTGCTTCCAGCTCCTCTCGCGCAACGTGGACCTGGCGCCGGACTTCCTGGCGCTCCCCCAGGAGCAGGTGGCAGGCGGCCGGACGCGCTGCCGGGAGGAGACGCTCGCCTGGGCCCGCTTCTCCTGAGCGGTCCGGTCAGCAGCCAGGCAGCCGCTTGCTCCCCTCCACGCCTTCCAGAGGAACTGCTAATAGTTCTTGGGTGAACGAATTCCACCCAGACCGGACTCGGAGCAGGATGGGGCCGATGAGTGGAGGCATGGAAGATGCGTCAGCTGTCCTCTTCGGTTGAGAGACTGGGCGAACACTGGCCCGTGGTGATTGTGGGCTCGGGCTACGGCGGCGCCATTGCCGCTTCGCGGTTGGCCCGTGCGGGGCAGAAGGTCTGCGTCCTGGAGCGGGGCAAGGAGCGCATGCCGGGAGAGTTCCCCCGGACCAGTGGCCAGTTGTTGAAGGACGTGCAGATGTCCGGGCCGGGCGGGGACTTGCTGGGCAAGCTCCGGCTCGGCTCACCCACGGGGCTGCTCTCGCTGCACCTGCTGGGGGACGTGGCCGTGCTCACCGGGTGCGGCCTGGGCGGCACCTCGCTCATCAACGCCAGCGTGGCCCTGCGGCCCGACCCGCGCGTCCTCAAGGAGGAGAGCTGGCCGGAGGCGTTCCGCGCGGACGTCGAGGGCCGGCTCGCGGATGGGTACTCCCACGTGGAGCGGATGCTCGGCGTTCAGCCGTACCCCGCCTCCCGCCCCACGCCTCGCAAGCTGGAGATCCTGGAGCAGTCCGCCCAGGCCGTGGGGGGACGCTTCTTCCGCCCGCCGCTGAGCATCCACTTCGAGGCGGGGCTCAACGCGGCCGGGATTCGCCAGGGGGGCTGCACGCTCTGCGGCGACTGCGCCACCGGCTGCAACGTGGGCGCCAAGAACACCACGCAGATGAACTACCTGCCGGACGCCCAGCGCCATGGCGCGGAGTTGTTCACCCACGTGGCGGTGCACCACCTGGCGCGCCACGAGGGCCACTGGCGCGTGTACTACCGGCTGGTGGGCATGGGGCGCGAGGTGTTCGACGCGCCGCTCCAGTTCCTCACCACGGACCGGGTCATCCTCTCGGCGGGCACCCTGGGCAGCACGGAGATCCTCCTGCGCTCGCGCGCCGCGGGGCTGCCCCTGTCGCGGGAGCTGGGCCGGCACTTCTCCGGCAACGGCGACCTGATGGGGTTCGGGTACAACCTGGACGTGCCCGTCAACGGCGTGGGCTACGGCGAGGAGCCCGTGGAGGGCCGGGGCCCGGTGGGGCCCTCCATCACCGGCGTCATCGAGATGAAGGATCCGGACTCGGTGGAGCGCGGCATGGTGCTGGAGGAGGGCGCGGTCCCCGCGGCGCTGGGCGGCTATCTGCCCGCGCTCTTCGCGGCGGTGGCGCCCCTCATGGGCGAGGACACCGACGAGGGCTTCGTGGACGGGGTGAAGGAGAACGTCCGGGTGGTGGAGGGGCTGGTGCGCGGGCCCTACCACGGGGCGCTCCACCACACCCAGACGCTCTTCGTCATGTCCCATGACTCGGGCAGCGGCGAGCTGCGGCTGGATGGCGACAGCCTGCGCGCCGTCTGGCCGGGCGTGGGACGGCAGGAGAACTTCCTCCGGGCGGACCAGAAGATGCGCAAGGCCACCGAGGTGTTCGGCGGCACCTACGTGCGCAACCCCGTGGGCGCCCGGTGGCTGGACAACTCCATCCTCATCACGCACCCCCTGGGCGGGTGCGCCATGGGGGAGGACGCGCAGGGCGGCGTGGTGGACCACGAGGGCCGCGTCTTCGCGGGGGAGTCCGGCACGGAGGTTCACGAGGGGCTCTACGTCTGTGATGGGGCCGTCATTCCCCGCCCCCTGGGCACCAACCCCTTCCTCACCATCTCCGCGGTGGCCGAGCGCTTCTGCGCCCTGCTGGCGCAGCGCCAGGGCTGGCACATCGACTATTCCTCGCGCCCGGAGCCGCTGCCGCCCCCGCGCGCGCTGCCCGTGGGCCTGCGCTTCACCGAGAGCTTGCAGGGCACCGTCTCCGGCGCGGTGGACGAGGACTACCGCCCGGCCGCGGCGCCGGACCGGGCCGGGGCGACCACCTTCCGCTTCATCATCACCGTGCTGGTGCCGGACGTGAACGCCCTGCTGGAGGACCCGGAGCACGCCACGCGGGTGACGGGGTGTGTGCTGGCGCCGGGGCTCTCCCCCCGGCCGCTGACGGTCACCCACGGACAGCTCCAGGTGCTGGTGCCGGACCCTCAGAAGCCCACGGTGAAGCAGCTCCGCTACCGGATGCAGCTGCTCTGCGAGTCCGGTGCGCGCTTCTACTTCGAGGGGTTCAAGCAGCTGGTGGACGACCCGGGCCTGGACATGTGGGAGGACACCACCACGCTCTTCGTCACCGTGCGGCGCGGCGGGGCCGAGGGGCCCCTGTGCCACAAGGGCGTGCTGCGCATCTCCATTGATGACTTCGCCCGGCAGTGCTCCACCTTCCGGGTGACGAACGCCTCCAACACGCAGGAGCAGCTCTCGGCGGTGGGCCGCTTCGGGCGCTTCTTCCTGGGCGGGCTCTTCGACATCTACTGGAAGCCGTCCGCCCCCGAGGAAGCGCTCGCCTGAGCCGCCCGGGCCCCGGCTCAGGCGTCCCCGCGCGGGACGTTGACCGGGGGCTGGCCCAGGGCCATGCGCTCACGCCCCAGGTGCGCCACGGCCTCCCCGAGCGTGTGCCACACGGAGTGGAGCGCCTCGGGGTCCATGCGCACGGTGGTGGCCCCCAGGTGCATCGAGACACAGCCGCAGTCCTGGCAGAGCTGCACCTGGGCCACCGGGCCCTGTGCAAGAGAGTGATGCCGGCACGTCCGATTCGGGTTTGATGTCATCGTCTCCAGCCTCCGGGCCACGAATCTATATGAAAACGATTCTCATTTTCAATCTCGACGCCTCGAAAACCCGTTCCGGGCTGTTCCTGCATGCGCTCCTGTGGGGGCTCTTGCCGTGGCTCCTGCTGGGCTGTGCCACGCCCCGGGGGGAGTCCCGGCCCCTCCGCGAGACGACGGTGTGGGTGGTGCGCCACGCGGAGAAGACTTCCGCGGAGGCGCAGGATCCTCCGCTGAGCGAGCAGGGACAGGTGCGGGCGGAGGACCTGGCCCGGCGGCTGAAGGGCGAAGGGGTGGAGGTCTTCCTCGTCAGCCCCACGCTGCGCACGCGGGCGACCGCGGAGCCGCTGGCGCGGGCCTCCGGAAAGGAGCTCCTGAGCTACGCGGCCAAGGACTACGCGGGCCTGCGCGAGCGCATCCTGAAGGAGTTCCGGGGCAAGACGGTCCTGGTGGTGGGCCACTCCAACACGGTGCTGGAGATTCTGGAGGCGCTCGGCGCCCCGCGCCCGCTGCCGGCCCTGGCGGACGAGGACTACGACTACCTCTTCCGGGTGTCGCTCCCGGAAGCGGGCGCCGCGACGGTGAAGACCGTTCAGTACGGCGCGGCCCACCGCCAGTAGGGGTGCCCGGCAGGCCCAGTTGAGGTACGAGCGCTCAGGACCCTGACGGGAGGCTCGCAAGCGATGACGGTCAACGGATGCATCGAGTCAGTTCGCCCTCCACCCCCCCTGGCCGCCCTGCTGGCGTGTCTGCTGGCCGCCGGGTGCGCCCATGGGCCGAGGCCGGCCGATCCTTCCTCCCGGGTCGTCCTGGATGGGGCGCGCGTCTTCGACGGGGAGACCCTGAGCGGGCCCGCGACGGTGGTGCTCGAAGGCGCGTACATCCGCGCGGTGGGCCCCCGGGGTTCGGTGCCGGTGCCCAGCGGGGCGCGCGTGGTGGACTACACCGGCAAGACGATCCTCCCGGGGCTCATCGTGGCCCATGCCCATGTGGGCCACACCCGGGGGCTGGAGATGGGGCCGGAGTTCTACACCCGCGAGCTCGTGGCCCAGCAGCTCGACCGGTACCAGGCGTATGGCGTGGTGGCGGTCAACTCGCTGGGGATGAACCCGCCCCTGTTCTACACGCTGCGCCGGGAGCTGAATGGCCACACCTCGGGCGCGGACCTCTACGGGGCAGGGCCCGGGCTGGGGGCTCCCCAGGGGGCGCCGCCCCCGCAGATGAAGATCGCGGACGACCAGGTGGCCCGGCCGCGGACCGCCGAGGAGGCCCGCGCCCTGGTCCGCGACATGGCCGAGCGGGGCGTGGACATGATCAAACTGTGGGTCGACAGCCTCGGCGGCAAGCAGCCCAAGCTGGCCCCGGCGGTCTACCGCGCGGCGATCGACGAGGCCCACCGCAACGGCGTGAAGGCCGCCGCCCACATTCATGACCTGGAGGACGCCAAGGCCCTGGCCGAGGCGGGCATCGATGTCATCGCCCATGGCGTGAGGGACCAGCGCGTGGATGACGCGTTCATCCAGACGCTGAAGGAGCGGGGCATCTGGTACATCCCCACGGTGCAGCTGGACGAGGCGAACTACATCTACGCCGAGCACCCCGCCTGGATGAACGCGCCGTTCTTCCGGGCCGCGGTGGAGCCGGAGCTGCAGCGCCACTTCGAGGACCCCACCTGGCAGCGCGAGACGCTCGCGGGGCCCGAGGCGGCGAAGGCGCGACAGGCGGTGGCGGTCAACCTGGAGAACCTGCGCCTGCTGCACGAGGCCGGGGTGAAGGTGGGGTTTGGAACCGACTCGGGCGCGCTGCCCCAGCGCATTCCCGGCTTCGCCGAGCACCGCGAGCTGGAGCTGATGGTCCAGGCGGGGCTCACGCCCGCCGAGGCCCTGCGCGTGGCCACGCGGAACTCGGCGGAGCTGCTGGGCCTGAAGGACCGGGGGCGGATTGCGCCGGACATGCTGGCGGATCTGGTGGTGCTCGATGCGGACCCCACCGAGGACATCCGCCACACCCAGCGCATCCACACCGTGTGGCGGCGGGGCGTGGAGGTCCGCTAGCCGCGCCCGGCGCCTTTCGTCAGAAAGGGTGATACAGGTTTTTGTCTGTATTCATCGGGAAGACGAAAGGCGTCGTGACATGAGACGAAGTGGGACGGCATGGGCGCATGCGCTGAGGCACTGCGGCATCTGGATGCTCGGGCTGGGGATGGTGGGGTGCAGCAAGAAGGACGAGCCCCCTCCGGAACCCCCCGTCTGTCAGGCCGAGGCGCTCGAATCCACGGACCCCTCGAAGGTCACCATCGCGGGGGTGCCGTACTCGATGACCTGGGAGGATGACTTCGGGGGCGCGCTCAACGGCGGGCAGCCAAAGTCCAAGCTCAACGCGGCCTTCTGGGGCAAGGAGAACCTGGGGGTCAACTACGAGCTGCAGGCCTATACGAACCGGGAGTGTACGGACAACCCCACGGCCTGGAACTACTGCGTCGAGGACGGCAAGCTCACGTTGCTCGCACGGCAGGAGCCCCTGGACTGTGTCGTCTGGCAGCAGTGCTCGGCCACCAGCGCTTGCGGCACGAACGGCACCTGCGCCGGCGGCTACTGCCTGAATGATCAGAATCAGAACGGGGTCTGGGATCACGACGAGTGCGCGCCCGCCAACGGCGTGTCGAACCCGCCGGTGAACGGCACGAAGTTCACCTCCGGCCGCATCAGCAGCGACGAGAAGGTGGAGTTCCGGTACGGCTACATCGAGTTCCGGGCGCGGATGCCCTTCGCCGAGCTGCCCGCCGGGACGGTGCCTCCCCAGGGCATGTGGCCCGCCATCTGGCTGCTCGGGGCCAACAGCGCCATCAAGAACGGCGGCATCGACGATTCCGCGGGCTGGCCCATGACGGGCGAGATCGACATCATGGAGTACTCCCAGATCAAGGAGAACCCGGCCCTGTTCCCCGGGAACGAGGCCATGGGGTTCAACACCCTGTGGCGCGAGGTCCCGGAGCCGGGCGAGCTGGCGGCCAGCCCGGGCGGGTGGCAGCCCAACGCGTGCAGCGAGTGGCCCAACAACGGGGATGCCAAGTGCGATGGCACCGTGGGCGGCCCCCGGGCCACCTGGAAGGGGAAGACCCTCGACTACCACCAGTGGCACACCTGGGGGTTCCTCTGGGAGGAGAACAGGTTCCAGATCTACATCGATGACCTGCCCCAGCATGGCGGGGCCCCCGTGGGCGTCTTCAGCATCGGCGATGACGCGACCGAGTTCCGTCAGCCCATGTACCTCATCCTCAACAACGCGGTGGGCGGCGAGCTGGGGTGTCTGGGGTGGAATGGCCGGACGTGCGCGACCAGCGCGCAGTGCGCGAACAACGCCGCGTGCGTGAATGGCAAGTGCCAGGAGACGCCGGGCTCTTGCCTCAACATCGACTGGGCCGCTCACGGCAACAAGGCGAAGCTCGAGGTGGACTACGTGCGGTGGTACCACCGGGATTCGGGCTACGCGCGGCTGCCCCGGGCCGCGTGCCAGAACGGCGATGGGCAGGGCACCTCGGACAACATCATCCGCAACTGTGGCTTCAACGAGGACTTCACCTACCACCGCAGCGATCTCTTCTTCGAGGGCGGCCAGGGGCTCACCGACATCCGCAACGAGGGCGGGGAGCATGGCTCCGTGCAGTGGGTGCGCGTCGATAACGGCGGCTGGCAGAGCTACAGCGTCCAGGTGCGCCAGGAGGGCTTCACCCTGCAGGCGGGAGAGACCTACCAATGGAAGGTGGACCTGAAGGCGAGCGCGGAGCTTCCCGTGCTCATCAAGATCGTCCAGGCGCAGGAGCCCTGGGGCGTGGCCGCCACCTTCACCTGCAACGTGGGCACGGCCTGGACGGCGTGCAGCCCGCCGGACTTCGTCCTCGGTGCCACCGGCACCGGCAAGTACAAGTTCGAGATCGACCTGGGCAACGGGGGCCTGGCCAACTACTCCGGCAAGGAGGTCTTCATCGACAACATGTACCTGGGCACCGTCACCCATGCGTGCCAGCCGGAATGCACGGGCAAGCTGTGTGGGGACGATGGGTGCGGCGGAACCTGCGGCGCCTGTCTGCCGGGAACGGTCTGCGCGGGCTGGGGACAGTGCGCTGCGCCCAGCCCTGGCGGCGGGACGGACGGTGGAACACCGGACGCGGGAACGCCGGATGCGGGCGCTCCGGACGCCGGGACTCCGGATGCCGGCACGGGCGAGGGGGGCACCGTTCGCCTGGAGGCGGAGGCCGCCGCGCTGGAGGGCTGCTGGGCCGAGGCGGGCGGTGACAGCGGAGACAAGGTGGTCGCCTTCGAGGGCGGAGATTCGATCTGCTGGAGCAACGTGCGCCTGACGGGCCGCACGTCCGCGACGGTCCACGTGGGCGCGCCCCATGCCGGAGGCAAGGCCCAGCTGACGTTCAACGGCGACGTCATCGGCACGGTGACCCTGGGCACGGCGACCTGTGGTTGGAGCGCGCCGAACCTGACGGACCTCACCACGGCCCTCTCCGCCACGGGCACCGGGACGCTCTGCCTCAAGGGGGAGACCCATCCGGAGGGATGGATCTTCTCGGTGGACTACCTCGACCTGAGGTAGGTCACGCCCCCACGGCGGAGGCGGGGAAGGCCTGGTACGCCTCCGCCAGGTCCGCGTTCAGCTCCTCGATGAGCTCCGGCAGGCACTCGTTCCAGTAGAAGTGCCCGCCGGGGTAGAGGTGCAGGGTGGGCTCGCGCGTCGTCTGCGCGCTCCAGGCGGACAGGCGATCCAGGGGCACCAGCGGGTCGCGGTCGGAGCCGCAGATCGACAGGGCCACGTCCAGCGGCGCCTCCGGCACGTACCGGTGCCGGAGCAGCAGCAGGATGTCGGCGAGCAGGGGCGGAAGGGCGGCGGACGCCACGTCCGGATCCGCGAGCACTTCGGGCTGAATCGCACAGAAGTTGCGCAGCAGGCGCGCGGGATCCTTGGCCAGCAGTTGCGAGGTCTGCTGGGCCATGAACTCCAGTTGCGGCGCCGCCACCGACGAGACGGCCAACAGGCAGGGGCCGGGCCGCTGGAGCTTGCGCAACCGCCGCGCCGTCTCGAACGCGAGCAGCGCGCCCATGCTGTGCCCGAAGAAGGCAAAGGGACGGGCATCGTTCTGGGCGATGATGGCCTCGGCGAGCTGATCCACCAAGAGCGCTTGGTCAATGAGGGGCGGCTCGCTGGCGCGGTGTTCCCGCCCGGGCAGGTTGACGGCGTGCAGGTCCACGAAGGAGGCCATCCGCCGGGCCCACCCCATGTAGGCCGAGGCACCCGCGCCGGAGTAGGGGAAGCAATACAGCCGCATGCCGGCGTACGGGCGGGGGTGAAGGTTGACGAGCCAGGCGCTCGTGCCGCCCTTCGGCAGGGAAGGCGCGCTCATGAGTGGCCTCCCGCCTTCGAGGCGTCCTTGCCGAGCACCCCATCGAGATACGAGGCGAGCTTCGCCGGCGTGGGGTAGGTCCACACGGCGTTGACGGGCAGCTCCACGCCCAGCGACGCGCGGACGAGGTTGCGCAGCTGCACGGCCATGAGCGAATCCAGTCCCTGATGGGTGAAGGCGGTATCGGGCGAAATCGCCGCGGCTTGCAGGCCCGTGACGACGCCGAGCTGGGTCACCAGGTGGGCCTGGAGGAGGTTCTGGCGCCGCATGCCGGGGGGCGTGGCCCGGATGGTCTCCAGGGGGGCCGTCTCGAATGCCTGCGCGGCGGGGGACTCCTGCTGCGCCTTGTCGAGAATCCGGGCGAAGAAGGAGGAGGCGGCCGCCCGCGGGAAGGCCCGGAACCACAGGTGGGGCTCGAAGGCGAACATGCCCGTGGAAGTCCTTCCGTGCAGCAGCAGGGCCTCCAGGGCCGCCATGCCCTCCCGGTTGCCAATCGTGGTGAAGCCGCGGGCCTTGAAGTCCTGGGCGCGCCCGGCTTCTCCCCAGGCGCCCCAGTTGATGGCCAGGGCCGGGAGCCCCTGCCGGCGGCGCCAGGTGGCGAACGCATCCAGCCAGGCGTTGGCGGCCGCGTAGTTGGCCTGCCCGGCGTTGCCCACCAGCGATGTCTGGGAGGAGAAGACCACCCACCAGTCCAGGTCATGGCCGAGCGTGGCCTGATGCAGGTTCCAGGCGCCGGCGGCCTTGGGCTGCCAGACCCGGCCGATCCGCTCCGGCGTGAGGTGGGCCACGGGCGCGTCATCCAGGACGACGGCCGCGTGAATCACCCCCCGCAGGGCCTTGCCGCCGACGGTGGCCGCCGCCACGAGCTGGTGGGCGGTGCTGGGCAGGGCGATGTCTCCCCGCACCACGTCGACCTCCGTGCCCGTGGCGCGCAGCTGCGCGATGACGGCGAGCGCGTCCTCGGACGGCGCCGACCGGCCGTTGAGCACCACGCGCCCCGCCCCGTGCGAGGCGAGCCACCGGGCCGTTTCCAGGCCCAGGCCCCGCAGCCCGCCCGTAATCACGTACGCATCCCCGGGCCGGACGGCCTGGGAGCTGCCGGGAGCCGGCCGCACGGGCTGCTCCCCACTCGCGGGCAGGGTGAGCATCAGCCGGCCGATGTGCTTGCCGCCCGCCATGAGCCGGAAGGCTTCCGCGGCCTGGGCGAAGGGAAACAGCCGGTAGGGCAGGGGCGGGAGCCGGCCCGAGGAGACCTCGTCCAGCACGTCCGTGAGGACCTCCCGCATGGCCTCCGGCTCCAGGTGCTTCATGTCGACGCTGCTGAAGGTGATGCCGTGCCGCAGGACGCGCAGCCCGATCTTGCTGTTGCCGTAGAGGTCCCTCCTGCCAATCTCGATGAAGCGGCCGTTGGGGGCGAGCGTCTCGAGGCTGGCCCGCAGGGCATCGCCCGCGAGCGAGTTGAGGACGACGTCCACGCCCCGGCCGTCCGTGAGCTCGCGCACCTGCGCGGCGAAGTCCAGGCTCCGGGAGTCCATCACGTGGGGGATTCCCAGCTCCCGCAGGTAGGCGCGCTTGGTCTCGTCCCCCGCGGTCGCGAAAATTTGCGCCCCCCGGGCCCGGGCGATGGCGAGCGCCGCGAGCCCCACCCCGCCGGCCGCAGAGTGGATCAGCACGCTCTCGCCGGGCGCCAGCCGGGCGAGCCGGCGTAGGCCGTACCAGGCGGTCGCATAGGTGGCCGGAAGCGTGGCCGCGTCCTCCAGCGTCATCTCCTCGGGAAGCCGGACCGCGCAGTGGGCGGGCACGAGGTAGAACGAGGAGAAGGTGCCCTGCGTTCCGCCCGCCATGGCCATCACCCGGTCTCCAGGGCGCAGGTGCCGCACGCCGCTGCCCACCGCGGTGACCACCCCCGCGCAGTCCGCCCCCAGGTTCAGGTCCAGGCCATCATCGGAGGGCAACATGCCCAGCGCGATCATGACGTCCCGGAAGTTCAGCGACGCCACCCGGACCTGCACCTCGATTTCGTCCCGCTTGGGCGCACGCCGCTCCCGGGCCACGAAGCCCAGCCCCTCGAACGTGCCCGAGCCGTCGGCGTGCAGGAAGAAGCCGTCGCGCCCGTAGCGCGCCATCACGGGCCGGGGCTTCAGGCGTTCCTCGGGCCGCAGTGGGCTGCTCACCAGCCGCGCCACGCGGCGCACCCCGCCGCGCCACGCCACCTCGTCCTCGGTGCGGCCCGCCAGCAGCTCCCCGGCGAGCTGCGAAGGCGGGGCGCTGGGATCGGCATCCACCAGCGTGGTGCCCAGCTCGGGGTGCTCGTAGTTCAGGATCCGGGCCAGCCCCTGGAGGGCGGCGTGATCCGGCCGCACGGGATCCTCCGGCAGGACCGCTCGTGCGCCCTGGGTGACGAGCCACAGGCGGGGCAGGGGCGTCCCCTCGGCGTGTGCCCGCACCAGCTCCACCACCTGGCAGATCCGCTCCCGGGCCTCCGGGGTGCCGGGCTGCGGCGAGGGCTCGGTGTCCGCGGGGGCGGTGCAGAAGGCGAGGCCCTGGTAGGAAGCCCCCGCCGCGGAGAGGTGCTGGGTGGCGCGCTGGGCCAGCCCGGGGCCGGTTCCCACCAGGAGTTCTCCTCGCGCGCCGTGGCCCTCCAGCGCGTCGAGCAGCCCCTGGGCGAAGGGGCGCGCCCCGTCCTCGGCGAGCAGGAGCCAGCGGCCCGGCAGCGACAGGAGTTCGGGCCGCGTCAGGGGAACCTCTTCCCAGGCGGTCTGGAACAGGCGCTCCCGCAGCGTCTCGACGGCCTGCGGGGGCTTCATGCGAATGAGCTGGATTCCCTCCAGCACGCCCAGCAGGGTGCCCGTCTGGCCGAGCAGATGAATCCGCCCGGTCAGGCCGCCCTCCGGGGCGGGGTCCACCCAGGCCCGGCACCAGCGGATTCCCGAGAGGTCCGCCGCGAGTTGGATCCGCGCCACGGAGGTGGGCAGCCACGGGGTGTCCTCCGCTTCGCCACCGGCCGCTTCCAGCACGGACGTGGCCAGCGCCTGCAGGCAGGCATCCAGCAAGGCCGGATGCAGCCAGAACCGGCCCTGCCGGAGCCGGGCCGCCTCGGGCAGGGACACCTCGCCCAACCGGCCCTGGGAGGGCGCGCCCGCGGCGAAGAAGCGGACGAGGCCGCTGAAGGCGGGCCCGTACTGGAGGCCGAGCTTGCGCAGCCTGCGGTACAGCGCCCCCGCGTCGTGCCCGTTGGCGTCCCGCCCCTCCGCCAGCGCCTCGGCCACCGGCAGGAGGACGGGGGCATCTTGCTCCAACTCGGCGCGGGCATGGCACACCCAGGCCCCCGCCGTTCCGCGGGTCATCACCTCGAAGCGCATCTTCCCCCGGTGGAGCGTCGCCACCGAGCAGACCTCGACGTGCTCCGTGAGGAGCAGCAGGTGCTGGAACTCGACGTTCGTCACCCGCATCCGGTCTGGCGTGCCCTGGAACACCTCACACGCGGCGGCGAGGGCCATCTCGACATACGCCGCGCCGGGAAGCACGGGCAGCTCCCGCACCCGGTGGTCGCCGAGCCAGGGGTGCACCGCGGTGCCCACATCGCCATTCCAGACGTAGCGGACGCCTTCGTCCGTGTCTGCATCCGGGACCTGGGCGCGGATGCCCAGCAGCGGGTGCGCGGCGGGATGGGGCAGGGGCGAGGGGGCGGGCCTGGCCGGCCAGTACGCCTGGCGCTCCCAGACGGTGGTGGGAAGGACGGCCCGCTTGCCCTCGGGATACACCGAGGCCCAGTCCACCCGGCCGCCCGAGCAGTGCAGCGCCGCCAGGTGGGTGAAGAAGGTGGTGTGCTCGGGCCGTTCCCGGAGCAGCGTGGGGAGCACGCGCGCGCCCCGGCCCATGGCCGTCGCGGTCTCTTCGATCGACGCGGTCAGCAGGGCATGAGGGGAGATCTCCACGAAGAGATCATGCCCGTCGGTGAGCAGCGCCTCGATGGCGGGCGCGAAGCGCACGGGGCAGCGCAGGTTGGCCACCCAGTAGGCCGCATCGCAGACGGCTTTCGCCCGGGGCGTGTCCAGCACGGTGCTGTAGAAAGGCACCTGCGGCGGGGTGGGGTGGAGCCCCGCCAGCGCCAGCGTCAGCTCTCCCAGCACGGGCTCCACCTGGGGCGAGTGCGCGGCCACCTGGACGGCCACGGCGCTCACGAAGAGCCCCCGGGCGGACCAGCGGTCCATCAGCGCCTGCACGCTGGAGGCATTGCCCGAAATCACCGTGGAGGCGGGCGAGGCCACCACGGCCACGCTCACGCCCGGATGGCCCTCGCGGGCCAGCTCCTCGGAGACCTGCTCCTCGGACAGGCCCACCACGGCCATGCTGCCCCCCGCCATCCGCTGGAGCAGGCGCGAGCGGGCGCAGGCGACAACCATTCCCTGCTCCAGGGTGAGCATGCCCGCGGCGGCCGCCGCGGCGACCTCGCCCACGGAGTGGCCCACCACCGCGGCCGGGTGGACCCCATGGCTGCGCCAGGTGGCGGCCAGGCCCACCTGGAGTGCGTAGAGCAGCGGCTGCACCACGTCCATGCGCTCCATGGGCAGGGCCGAGGTGATGAGCTGCCGCAACGAGATTCCCGCTTCCCGGGCCGCGATGGGCTCCAGCGCGTCGATGACCTGGGTGAAGGCGGGCTCCTGATCCAGGAGCGTGCGCCCCATGCCCTCCCACTGCGAGCCGTAGCCAGAGAACACCCAGACCGGCCGGGAGGCCGCCTCGGCCCGGCCCAGGAGCACATTCCGGCTGGAGGCCCCCTGCGCCAGGGCGTGCAGCCCGGTGGCCAGCGCTTCCCGGGAGCTGGCCACCACCACCGCGCGGTGCAGCGCATGGGAGCGGCGGACGGCCAGGGTATGAGCGATGTCTCCCAGCGGGACGTCCCCGCCGTCACCCGGCAGCCACGCGCCCAGGCGCTCTGCGGCCCCCCGCAGCGCCGCCGGTGAGCCCGCGGAGAGCGTGAAGAGCCGCTCCGGCTCCTGCCGCCGCGGGGCGGACGCCGGGACGGAAGGGGCCCTTCGGGGGGCCTGCTCCAGGACCAGGTGGGCATTGCTGCCGGTGACGCCGAAGGCGGAGACCGATGCGAAGCGGCGCTCCCCCCGGACGGGCCACGGCTCCACCCGGGTGGGGACGAACAGCCGGGTGCCTTGCGCGGGGATCCGGGGGTTCCAGCTCTCGAAGTTCAGGTTGGGCGGGACGACGCCTTCCTGGAGCGCCATCACCGCCTTGATGAAGCCGATGACGCCCGCAGCGCTCTCGGTGTGGCCCACGTTGGTCTTCACCGCGCCGAGCGCGCAGCGGCCCGCCCCCTGGCCGTAGACGGAGGCCACGGCCTCGAACTCGATCGGGTCCCCCACCGGCGTGCCGGTGCCATGGGCTTCCACCAGCCCCACCTGCCCGGGGGCCACCCCCGCCCGGGCCAGCGCCGCGCTCAGCACCTCTTTCTGCGCGCTCGCCGAGGGCATCATCAGCCCCTGCGAGTGGCCCACATGGTTCACCGCGCTGCCGCGCACCAGGGCGAGGATGCGGTCCCCATCCCGCTCGGCATCGGACAGCCGCTTGAGCACCACCATGCCGCTGCCCTCGCTGCGCACGAAGCCATCGGCGCGGCTGTCGAAGGCGTGGCACCGCCCGCGCGGCGAGAGCATGCGCGCGCGCGTGAAGCCGATGGTGGTCCTCCAGTCCAGGTTGATGTTGACCCCACCGGCCAGGGCCAGCACCGACTCGCCCGCCAACAGGCTCTGGCAGGCCAGGTGGATGGAGACCAGCGAGGAGGCACACGCCGCCTCCACCGTCACGCTGGGGCCGTGCGTCCCGAGCACGTACGAGATGCGGCCCGAGGCGCCGCTGAGCACCATGCCCGTCGCGTGGTAGACCTCGTTCTCCTGGGGGTCCACCAGGTCGCGGTAGCTCGTCTGGGACAGGCCGGTGAAGACCCCTGTCTGGCTGCCCTCGAGTTGCCGGGGCGGAATGCCCGCGTTCTCCAGCGCCTCCCAGGCCACCTCCAGGAGCAGCCGGTGCTGGGGATCAATGGAGGCCGCTTCCCGGGGCGCGATGCCGAAGAACGCCGGATCAAAACCGGCGATGTCCCGGAGGTAGCCCCCGGTGCGGATCAGCTGGGCGTCCTCGGTGTCGCCGGGCAGCGGGTGCGGGTGATGGGCCCACCGGGTGCCCGGGTCTCCCCCTTGCACCACGTCCCGCCCCTCCAGCAGGCAGCGCCACAGGGCCTGGGCCGAGTCCAGGCCCCCCGGTAACCGGCAGGACGCACCCACCACGGCGATGGGCTCTTGCCGTCTTCCGGCGGAGGGCTCTTGAGAAACGGACGTGGCGGGAACTGCGGAGTGCTCAGTGCCAGACGACATGGAATCCCCCCGGTACAAACATCGGAACCTGTGGTCCCTGCCCGGCTCCTGTCCCCGCGCTGCCGTGAACGGCCGGGCAGAAACTGACATGTGTCGCGGAAGGAGGAGCGCGGTGAGCGCGGATGAGTAGCCATGCGAGCATGGGCCTTTCAAGCCCTTCAGCCGTGAATACCCCGCAAGGTGAGCCTCTTCCGCGAACTGAACAGTGCCGGTGGGTTTGCCCCGTGGGACGGCTTGTCTTTCGGCTTTCGCGCACTCGCGGGGACTGCTGATACAAGGGCCGGATGGACTTCGCTGGACTCGCCCTCTCCCCACCGCTGCTGCAGATCCTCGCGGAGCTGGGGTTCACGTCCGCCACGCCCATCCAGGCCCAGAGCATCCCGGTGCTGCTGCAGGGGAAGGACCTCATCGGCCAGGCCCAGACGGGGAGCGGGAAGACCGCGGCGTTCGCGCTCCCGCTCCTGCAGAAGGTGGAGCTGCCCCGGCGGCAGCTCCAGGCGCTCGTGCTGTGTCCCACGCGGGAGCTCTGCGCGCAGGTGGCGGGGGAGATCCGCCGCCTGGGCCGGCGGCTGCCGGGACTCCAGGTGCTCGTCCTCGCCGGGGGCCAGCCCATCCGGCCTCAGCTGGACGCGCTCGACAAGGGCGTCCACATCGCCACCGGCACGCCCGGCCGGGTGCTGGACCTGCTCCAGCGGGAGGCCCTCGACACGCGGCACCTGGCCACCGTGGTGCTCGACGAGGCCGACCGGATGCTCGACATGGGCTTCCGCGAGGACATGGAGCGCATCCTGGGCGCGGTTCCCCCCCAGCGGCAGACCGTCCTCTTCTCGGCGACGTTCCCCTCCACCATCGAGGCGATGAGCCGCGCGTTTCAGAAAGCGCCCGTGCGGGTGACGGCCGGGGAGGTCCGCGCGGCGCCCGAGATCCAACAGCTCTGCTACACGTGCGACGCCCCCGACAAGCCGCGGCTCCTGCTGCGCATCCTCCGGCAGTACCAGCCGGCCGCCGCCATCGTCTTCTGCAACCTCAAGGCGACGGTGGCCGAGCTGACGCAGGAGCTGGCGGAGGCGGGGGTGAGCGTGGATGGGCTTCAGGGAGACCTGGAGCAGGCCGAGCGGGATCGCGTCATGGCGAAGTTCCGCAACCACAGCACCCGCATCCTCATCGCCACGGACGTGGCCGGCCGCGGCATCGACGTGGAAGCGCTGGATGCCGTCATCAACTTCGACTTGCCCTCACAGCCCGAGGCGTACGTGCACCGCATTGGACGGACCGGGCGCGCGGGGAGGCCGGGCCTGGCCATCTCCCTGGCCACGCTGCGGGACGCGCAGAAGCTCGAGGACATCGAGAAGGCCACGGGCGTGAAGCAGGAACGGCCAGGGGTGGGGACGCTGCCTCCCGAAGGGAAGGGGCCCTCGCTGGAGTCCTCCTGGCAGACGCTCTGCATCTCCGCGGGGCGCAAGGACAAGATGCGGCCGGGAGACATCCTGGGCGCCTTGACGGGCGAGGCCGGAGGGCTGAGCGCCTCGGGCGTGGGCAAGATCGAGATCCAGGACCGGCTGGCCTATGTCGCCGTCGCCAAGGACCTGGCCCGGATGGCGCTGCAGCGGCTGCGCGAGGGCCGCATCAAGGGGCGCAAGCACCGCATCGACTGGGTGCGGTAGGGCAGGAGCCGCTCAGCGGTTCGCGCCCTCGAGGGTCAGGTCGCTGGCGCCTCCCGTCACATCGATGTCGTACCGGTCCAGGGCCTGCTTGTAGCCGGGGGTCTCCAGGTTGATCTGCCCGCCGGCGGCGCCCAGGGACTGCTCGTGGAACACCAGCGCGCTCACGCCCCCCTTCACCTGGAGCCGGGCCGCGGCCCCTTCGGGCAGCAGGAAGGTGACGTGGCTGAGCCCGCCCGAGACGCGGATGGGGACGACCCCGGAGGGCTTGGGCAGTTTCACCGTGACGTCGCTGGCGCCGGAGGTCAGCTCGATGGACTCGAGCCGCAGTTCGCTCAGGTCCGCGTTCATCCGCGAGACGCCGCCCTTCAGCTCCAGCTTCCAGGGAATCGAGCCGTTGAGGACGATGTCCCCGGCGAGCTTGCGCCAGTCGAGCAACGTGAAGCGGGGATACTGGATGGAGACGCTGCCCGCCTCCTCCTTCACGGTGGGCGCTCTGCCCTCGAAGTGGGCCGTGTAGAGCTCCGGCATGCCCGGGTGGGCCCGGAGGGTGACTTGCGAGGCACCCGAGGCGAACTTGAGGCGCGCGTACGTCAGGGTGCCGAGCGGGCTCGAGAAGTCCCCGGGCGAGGCCACCCCCTTCGTGGAGGTGGCGGCGCGCAGCTTCACCGTCTCGTCCCGGAACATGGCCGCCCCGCGGCCGAGGAAGTCCAGGATGAGCCGGAGCTGCTCGTCCGTGTAGTCCACGACCATCTCCGCCAGGACGCTGCGCAGCTCGCTGCGCGACTGGTCGATACCGGGGATGCGCTCGGGCACCACCTCGATGATGACGTGTCGGCGGTCCTTGGGGTCCCTCACCCGGCGTGCCCAGCCCGCCTTCTCCAGCCGGTCGATGAGCCCGGTGATGGCGCCCGAGGTCAGCCCCGTCATCTCCGCCAGCCGCCCGGCCGGCATGGCCCCGGAGCGCTCCAGGATGCTCAGGCACTTCAGGTCCGTCAGGTTGAGGCCCATCTGGTCGGCATTGGCCTGGCTGAACAGGACGTCCTGGTCACTGAAGTCGCCGATCCCCCGCCTCAAGGCTTCCAGCAGGTCCTCGCGCTCCTTCAGCTGACTTGGCATGCCCTCATCACCCTCGTCGCGGCAGATATCTTGGCAACTAAGATATTTTCTCCCTGAGAATTCAGGGATACTCTCGGCGTACGTTACACAGAACTCCTTCCCGAGGAAACTGAAGGGCACGGCGATGAGTGAGGCCGGTTCCGGCCGTCTGTACGCGCTGCTCCCTTGGGATTTCCGAAAGGCGTCTTTCCCACCATGTCTTCCTCTCCAGAGCCCATCGTCTCCATCCAGGACGTCACCAAGAGCTACCACCTGGGCAAGGTGGAGGTTCCCGCGCTGCGCGGCGTGTCGCTTCAGGTACACCCCGGGGAGTTCATCTCCATCGCGGGCCCGTCCGGCAGCGGGAAGACCACGCTGCTCAACCTCATCGGGTGCGTGGACACCGCCACCTCGGGCACCGTGCGCGTGGCGGGCCAGGACACGAAGCAGCTCTCCGAGCGCAAGCTCACGGACCTGCGGCTGCACACCATCGGGTTCATCTTCCAGAGCTTCAACCTTGTCTCGGTGCTCAGCGTCTTCCAGAACGTGGAGTTTCCGCTGCTCCTCCAGAAGAAGCTGAACGCCCCCCAGCGCCGGGAGCGCGTGATGGCGCTGCTGGAGCAGGTGGGGCTCGCCAAGCACGCCAAGCACCGGCCCAACGAGCTGTCCGGTGGCCAGCGCCAGCGCGTGGCCGTGGCGCGCGCCCTGGTGACGCAGCCGCAGATTGTCCTGGCGGACGAGCCCACCGCGAACCTGGACTCGGTGACGGGCCAGCAAATCATTGACCTGATGAAGGCGATGAACGCCGAGCGCGGGACGACCTTCATCTTCTCCACCCACGACGCGAAGGTGATGACGCACGCCAACGCGGTGGTGCGGCTCAAGGACGGCAAGGTGCTCGACCGCGTCACCCCGGCCGAGGCGGGGCTGGCGATGGCCTCCGGGGCGGAGGCGCACGGATGACCACGCTCAAGTTGCTGCTGGAGGTGGCCTTCCGCAACCTGTTCAAGAGCTGGGTCAACCTCATCATTGGAGGCATCATCTTCTTCGCCACCTTCCTGGTGGTGACGGGGGGCGCCCTGCTGGACAGCATCGACTCGTCCATGAGCCGGTCGATCATCGGCTCGCTCGCGGGGCACCTCCAGGTCTACTCGGACAAGTCCAAGGAGGAGCTGGCGCTGTTTGGCGGCATGGGCGGCGAGGCGGACGTCTCGGCGCTCGACAGCTTCACGCCCATCAAGGCGGCGCTGGAGAAGCACCCCAATGTGCAGACGGTGGTGCCCATGGGGAGCAACGGGGCGCTCATCAGCTCCGGCAACACGGTGGACCTGACGCTGGCCCGGCTCCGGGACCTGTACCGGGAGAACGTGGACGCGGGCGAGACGCCGGAGCGGCGCGCCCGGATTGACAGCCTCAAGGCGCACGTGCGCCGCCTGGGCACGCTGCTCCAGGCGGACATTCAGAAGAGCCAGGCGCTGCTCCGGGAGGAGGCCCGGGATCCCGCCGAGGTGGAGGCGCTGGAGCGTGTCCAGACGGACGCCTTCTGGGCGGACTTCGACCGGGACCCCTTCGCCTCGCTCGAGTTCCTGGAGAACCGGCTCGCGCCCCAGGCCGCCGATGGAGACCTGCTCTACATCCGGTACGTGGGCACGGACCTGGAGTCCTTCCAGAAGAGCTTCGACCGCATGCAGATCGTGGATGGCCAGGCGGTACCGCCCGGCAAGCGCGGCATGCTGCTGTCCAAGTTCTTCTACGAGGAGAGCCTCAAGCTGAAGACGGCGCGCCGGTTGGACCTCCTCAAGGAGGCCCGCGAGGGCCAGCGCCTGATTGCCGAGGATCCCCAGATGCAGCGCTGGGTCTCCGAGAACCGGACGCAGATGCGCGAGCTGCTCTTCCAGTTGGATCCCATCAAGGCCCAGCAGGCCACGGAGCGGCTCCAGCGCCTGCTGGGCAGCCAGGAGACGGACCTCTCCAAGCTGCTGAGCACCTTCCTGGACGTCAATGACGGGAACTTCGATGCGCGGTACGAGCAGTTCTACGCGCAGCTGGTGCCCCTGCTGGAGCTGTACCGCATCCGGCTGGGCGACACCCTGACGATTACCGCCTTCACCCGCACGGGGTACGTGCAGAACGTGAACGTCCCCATCTACGGGACGTACCAGTTCAACGGGCTGGAGAAGTCCCCGCTGGCCGGCTCGGTGAACCTGATGGACCTGGTGTCCTTCCGGGAGCTGTACGGCTACCTCACCGAGGAGAAGCGGGCGGAGATCGCCCAGCTCCAGGCGAAGAGCGGGGTGGCCGCGGTGAAGCGGGAGGAGGCCGAGGAGGCCCTCTTCGGCGAGGCGGCTCCCTCCACCCTGGTGGCGGAGGCCACCCCGGGCCTCATCAACGAGAACGAGCAGATCCAGTCCACCGGCGCCGCCTTGCGCAAGGAGGACCTGCTCAAGCGCGTCTACTCCAAGAAGGAGGTGGAGGACGGGATGGTGCTCAGCGCGGCCATCATTCTGAAGGACCCCTCGAAGCTGGACGACACCCTGGCGGAGCTCCAGCAGTCCCAGGCGCTCAAGGACGCGAAGCTGCGCGTGGTGAGCTGGCAGAAGGCGGTGGGGCTCATTGGCCAGTTCGTGCTGCTGATGAAGATGGTGCTCTGGGGCATCATCGTCATCCTCTTCGTGGTGGTGCTGGCCATCATCAACAACGCGGTGATGATGGCCACGCTCCAGCGCGTGCGCGAGGTGGGCACCATGCGCGCCATTGGCGCCCAGCGCACCTTCATCCTGTCGATGATTCTCCTCGAGACGGTGGTGCTGGGCCTGGTGTTCGGGGGCGCGGGGGCGGCGCTCGGCAGCGGGTTGATTTCCTACCTGGGCCAGGTGGGCATCCCGGCCGTCAGCGAGGAGCTGTACTTCTTCTTCAGCGGGCCCCGGCTGCTGCCCTTCCTCAGTCCCGGCAACTTCATCACGGCCTTCCTGCTGGTGGTGGGCGTGTCCCTGTTTTCCACCCTCTACCCGGCGTTCCTGGCCACCCGCGTGTCGCCCGTCACGGCGATGCAGACGGACGAGTGAACCCCATGCTCCAGATTCTCCTCATTGCCTTCCGCAACCTGCTGGCCCACCGCCGGCGCACCCTGCTGCTGGGGGGCGCCATCGCGGGCGTCACCGCGTTGCTCATCGTCCTCATGGGGGTGACCAACGGCATGCGCGCCACCATGCTCGAGTCCGCCACCACGCTGATGAGCGGACATGTGAACGTGGGCGGCTTCTACAAGGTGACGTCCGGCCAGGCCGCGGCGGTCGTCGTCAACTACCCGAAGCTCGTGGAACTCATCCGCCAGGAGGTGCCCGAGCTGGAATACGTGTCCCAGCGCGGGCGGGGGTGGGCCAAAATCGTCTCCGACACGGGCTCCCTGCAGGTGGGCGTGGGCGGCATCGACGTGGAGAACGAGCAGGGCTTCCGCAAGGTGCTTCAGATCCGGCAGGGCTCGCTGGATGGCCTGCGGGAGCCCGGCACCATCCTCATCTTCGAGGAGCAGGCCAAGAAGCTGGAGGTGCGCGTGGGCGACGCGCTGACGCTGTCGGCCCCCACGCTGCGCGGCACCAACAACACCCTGGATGTGCGCGTGGTGGCCATTGCCGCCAACGTGGGGATGATGAGCTCGTTCAACACCTTCGTGCCCAGCAAGAGCCTGCAGGACCTCTACCAGCTCAAGGCCGACACGACGGGCGCCATCTTCCTGTACCTGAAGGACATGCAGTCCATCCCCGCCGTGCAGCAGCGCCTGCGCGAGAAGCTCGCCGCGGCCAACTACACGCTCATGGACAATGATCCCCGCGCCTTCTGGATGAAGTTCGATTCCGTCAACCGGGAGGGCTGGACGGGACAGAAGCTGGACATCACCAACTGGGAGGACGAAATCTCCTTCGTGCAGTGGGTGGTGAAGGGGCTGAGCTTCCTCACCGGCTTCCTGGCGTTCGTGCTGCTGGTCATCATCGCGGTGGGCATCATGAACACGCTGTGGATCGCCATCCGCGAGCGCACCCGGGAGGTGGGCACGCTGCGCGCCATCGGCATGCAGCGGCGCCGGGTGCTGGTGATGTTCCTGACCGAGGCGTTGATGCTGAGCCTCTCGGCGACGCTGACCGGCGCGGCGCTCGCCACGGTCTTCTGCCTGGGCGTCAACTCCCAGCACGTGCGCGCCCCCGAAGTGGTTCAGGTGATGTTGCTGACGGAGACCTGGTTCCTGAAAATCGAGCCCAGCTCCGTGGCCTTCGCCGTGACGCTCATCACCGTGTGCGCCATGGCGGTGAGCCTCATTCCCTCGTTCCTCGCCGCGCGGATGAAGCCCGTGACGGCCATGCACCACATTGGATGATGACCATGAATTTTCAGCCCCTGCTGTCCGCCGCGCTGGCCGTGGTGTTCCTGGCCGCCCCCACCGCCCTGGCCCTGGATGCCGAAGGGATGAAGAAGCTGCTGGAAGTCATTGACGACCGGCAGCGCAATGGCGGCGATTACAAGTCCCTGGCCTACCTGGAGCAGAAGGAGAAGGACAAGGCGGACACCGTGCGCGAGGCGCTCGTCTACCGGCGCGACGCGGACGACAAGCTGATGCTGCTCTTCACCAAGCCCAAGGGCGAGGCGGGCAAGGGCTACCTGCGGCTGGACAAGAACCTGTGGGGGTATGACCCCAACGTGGGCAAGTGGGAGCGGCGCACGGAGCGCGAGCGCATCGCCGGGACGGACAGCCGCCGCGCCGACTTCGACGAGTCGCGTCTGGCCGAGGAGTACACGCCCACCTACGAGGGAGAAGAGGCGCTGGGGAAGTTCAAGGTGCACAAGCTGTCGCTCCAGGCCAAGCCCGGCATCGACGTGGCCTATCCCGTCATCAAGCTGTGGGTGGACACCGCCACGAGCAACACCCTCAAGCGCCAGGAGTTCGCCCTGTCCGGCCGCCTGATGCGCACGCTCTACTACCCGAAGTGGCAGAAGCTCTTCAGCGAGTCCAAGGGCGCCGAGGTGTGGTACCCCCAGGAGATCCGCATCTATGACGAGGTGGAGAAGGCCAACTCCACCGTCATCCTCATCAAGAGCGTGGACCTGCGGCCGCTCGAGGCCAACATCTTCACCAAGGCCTGGCTCGAGAGCAAAAGCCGATGAGTGCCCGCGCGTTGCTCTCGGCGGCGGTGCTGGCCACGGCGCTCACGGGCCTTCCCGCGGGGGCCCAGTCCCGGCCGGACGAGGACGCCCTCTTCGGGGGCGATGAACAGCCGGAGACGCCCGCCGCCTCGGCACAGGAGCCGCCGCCCCCCGCCGAGGGCTCTCCCCTGGAGCCTTCCCGCGGACAGGAGCCCGGTCCGGAGCAGTCCCGCGACGAGCAGGCCTTTACCGGCGCTCCCGTGCAGGAGGCCTTCGGCACCGAGGGGCACACCGAGGATCCGCTGAAGATTGGCGGCCAGTTCTACCTGCGTGCCTTCACCCAGGGCAGCGAGGGGGTCTCCTTCGGGGACACGGCCTTCTCCGCGCCCACGCTCGTGGATGGCTACTTCGATGCCCGGCCCACGGACCGGCTGCGCGGCATGGTGGTGGGCCGGTTGAGCTTTGATCCGTCCCGGGCGGGCCAGAGCACGGGCTTCCTGGGCACCAACCCCAGTGATGGAACCCCGGCCATCCCCGGCACCACGTTCGCCAACCCGCGCGTCCTCTTGGACCAGGCGTGGCTGCGCTTCGATATCGCGCACACGGTGTTCTTCACCGTGGGCAAGCAGCACGTGAAGTGGGGCACCTCGCGCTTCTGGAACCCCACGGACTTCCTCTCGCCCCAGCGCAGGGATCCGCTCGCCGTCTTCGATGCCCGCACGGGCGCCTCCATGGTCAAGCTCCACGTCCCCTGGGAAGCCAAGGGGTGGAACTTCTATGGCATCGCGCTGCTGGACAACGCGGGGCCGGCCTCCACGCTCGGCCGCATTGGCGGGGCGGCCCGGGCCGAGGTGGTGCTGGGGACCGCGGAGTTCGGGGCCAGCGCCGTGCTCCAGCGTGGCCGCAAGCCCCGCATGGGGCTCGACGTCTCCTCCGCCGCGGGGCCCTTCGACGTCTACGGCGAGCTGGCCCTCACCAAGGGCTTCGAGACGCCCCGGTTCCTGGTGCCGGGTGGCTTGTCCTGGGAGGACATCCTCGCGGGCGGGGGGGGCCTGGAGATTGACGGCCTGGAGGACATCGCGAAGCTGCCCGTGCCCAGCGAGTCTCCGGGGCACTTCACCCCCCAGGTCTCCGGAGGCGCCAACTACACCTTCGCCTACAGCGAGAGCGACACGGCCACCGTGGGCGTGGAGTACTTCTACAACGCTTCAGGGTATGACGCCTCGACGCTCTACCCGTACCTCATTGCCCGGGGCGTGTATCAGCCCTTCTACCTGGGCCAGCACTACGCGGCCCTCTACGCCACGCTCATCGGGCCCGGCTCCTGGGACAAGACGTCCTTCGTTTTGTCCAACCTCGGCAACCTGTCGGACCGCTCCTTCACCTCGCGCCTGGACCTGGGGTACCGCGCCCTGTCGTACCTGAGCGTGGAGGGCTACGCCGCGGTCAGCTACGGGCGCAAGGGGGGCGAGTTCCGCTTCGCCCTGGACTCCGGGCCCTTTGTCATCGACGGAAGGCCCCTGGTGCCTGCCCCGACGTTCCAGCTGGGCGGAGGGTTGCGCATCAACCTCTGAGGCTCCCGCCGGGGACGGCAGCGTGCGTCAATGGACACTGCCAGTCCCAGGCGCCCCGGCGTCTCCCGGCGGGCCGCTAGCGTGCGCCGGGGCACCAACGCCCCGAGGGAGCTCGACATGAACTACCGCATCCTGGGACGCACCGGCGTCCGCGTGAGCCCGTTGTGCCTGGGCGCGATGATGTTTGGGCAGTGGGGGAACGCGGACCACCACGACAGCATCCACATCATCCACCGGGCGCTCGATGCGGGCATCAACTTCATCGACACTGCGGATGTCTATTCGCGCGGGGAGTCGGAGGAGATTGTCGGCAAGGCCCTGGGCGACGGTCGGCGGCACAAGGTGGTGCTCGCCACCAAGTTCCATGCGTCGATGGGGGAGGATCCGAACCAGCAGGGCAACTCGCGCCGGTGGATCTTCCAGGAAGTTGAAGCGTCCCTGCGGCGCCTGCGGACCGACTGGATCGATCTCTACCAGGTGCACCGGCCTTCGGCGGACACCGACATCGAGGAGACGCTCGGCGCGCTGAGCGATCTCGTCACCCAGGGCAAGGTGCGCTACGTGGGCTCCTCGACGTTTCCCGCCTCGCAGATCGTCGAGGCGCAGTGGACCGCCCGCGAGCGGGGCCTGACGCGCTTCATCTGCGAGCAACCCCCGTACTCCCTGCTCGTGCGCGGGGTGGAGGCGGACGTCTTGCCGACCTGCCAGCGTCACGGCATGGGCGTCATTCCCTGGAGTCCGCTGGCCGGCGGGTGGCTGTCCGGCAAGTGGCGCAAGGGCGCTGCCGCGCCGGCGTCCCCACGTGCCGCCCGCATGCCGGGCCGCTACGATTTGTCGCAACCGGCCAATCAGCGAAAGCTCGAGGTGGCCGATGCCCTGGGCGCCCTGGCCGACCAGGCTGGGATGTCCCTGGTGCACCTGGCCATCGCCTTCGTCATCCGGCACCCGGCGGTGACCTCGGCCATCATCGGCCCGCGCACCCTGGAGCAGCTGGAGTCGCAGCTGGGGGCCGCCACCGTCACGCTGGACAGCGCCCTGCTGGACCGCGTCGACGCGCTCATTCCGCCGGGGACCAACGTGCACACGGGCGATGCGGGATGGGAAAACCCCGCGCTCGCGCCCGCGGCGCGCCGGCGCTGAGCGAGGGGGGCCAGGGGGCTTGTGCCGCGGTGCGGCAGCTTCGAAGGAGGGGAGGTGCCAGCCCCGGAGGGCATGCGTACCTTGGAGGAAAGACCCTCATTCCAGGAGGCAGACACCATGAAGAAGCAGGACGAGAAGCAAGGAGGCCAGCAGGCCCCCTCCGAGAACGAGCCCATCCGCCACAAGGGCGGCGGCCGGTCCACGCCGGAAGAGGAGCAATCGGGGCCGAAGCCCGAGGGCAATGGCGGGACGGGCCAGCCCGCGGCCTTCCCTCCGCACAACTAGCGCTGCGCCAGGCGGGGCGCCCGGGGCGCAGGGAGGCCCAGCACGCACGTGACGGGGGCTTGCCCGGCAGCCCGGTCTGGTACATCTCCCAGGTGTGGTCCACCTGGGAGAGACAGCCCTGCACTGACACCCGGCGCCAGGAGCATGGGCCGGGTGTGCCACGCGGGAAGGGGCCTACATCACCACGTGAGCACGTGGATCTCTTCCGAGCAGTCCTGCGTCCCCACGTTGCAGACCTTGTAGGTGCTCAAGGTGGGGGGCGTGCTGCGCTTGGGCCTCGTCTCTTTCCAGGTGCCCGTGTTGGTGACCTGTTTGATGGAGGCGCCGTTGCGGAGGATGTTGATCTGGTCATCGCCGCCCGACCAGCGCAGCGTGACGTGCATCAGCCGACTCTCGTACTCCACCAGCGGAGCCAGTCCCGAGGGCTTGGGCGCGGTGTAGTTGGCGGTGAGCGTCACGCCGGAGAACGAGGAGTAGGGGTTGAGCATCACGAACCAGGTCCCCGCCTTCGTCTGCAGGTCGCCGCACAGCTCGTTGTTGCCACCCTTGTACGGGCGGCAGTCATAGGCCGAGGTGGTGGGCAGCGTGCCGTGGCGCACGTACAAGTCCGCATCCCCCGTGCCGTTGGCGATGCGCACGGTGAGGTTGGTGGCGCCGGCCGGCACCTCGAGCCGGTAGTACAGCGGCTGCCCCTTGGGGGCCGACAGGTTGGGCACGGGCACCCCATTCTTGAGCACGCCGCCGAACTGGGTGACGGTGAGCTGCCGGGTGATGCTGCGGCTGGCCCCGTCATCGTCGGTGACCGTCAACGTGACCGGGTAGTTGCCCGAGGCGGTGTAGGTATGCGTGGGGGCCGCGCTGGACGCGGTGCTGCCGTCGCCAAACGTCCAGGCGCGCGAGGCAATCGTGCCGTCCGAGTCGGTGGACGTGTCGGTGAAGCTGGCCGTCAAGCCATCGGTGGTGAAGTTGAACTGGGCGGTGGGCGCGTAGTTGTTGCTGGCGCCGACCTGGAAGAGCGTGGCCTGGGGCGTGCCCGGCTTTCCATCCGCGTCGGTGCCCTGCACGTAGAGGGTGTGCACGCCCAGGCTCAGGCCCGCCGTGGGGACCTGGCCGGTGACGGTCTCCACGGACGCATTGAACGCGCCATCGGCCGCCGTGAGGGGGATGGGCACCGCGCCCGCCGCCCAGGGCGGCAGATCCACGTAGGCGCGGGCCGAGGCAATCGCGTGCACCGGCTCGGTGCCGTTGCTCTGGTTGAAGCCCCGGTCATCCACGGTGGCGGTGACGGGCAGGGGCGTGCCCGGCGCGACGGAGGCCAGCCCCGTGCTCACCGCGGTGGTGTCGGGGCCGGATGGCAGCCGGTAGGGCGCGTGCAGGTTGCGCGCGGCGTAGCGCATCGCGGCGAAGTTGAGCGGGAAGGTGGAGCTCTCGAAGCTGTCGCAGTCCTCGAAGAAGTCGATGCCGAGCTCGATGGTGTAGGACGGCACGCCCAGCGCGCCATAGAAGGTGTCGTCGGTGGTGCCATCCGTGGGGTAAAGCTCCACGGACTGCTGCGGCGTGTAGTCGTTGAAGGCGGCGAGCCGCCGGCCCAGGGTCTGCAGCGCGGGACCGTTGGGCGCCGGGGTGGTCAGGTCTCCCCAGGACCAGAGCACCAGCTGCGAGTAGCTGTGAATGTCGAAAAACATCCCGCGGTAGTCATCCGGGGCCAGGGCGTCGGCCGCGTCTGCGCGGCGATCCGGGAACACCCCGCCACTGTAGACGCCGCCCATGCCCGGGGTGCCCGCGGTGTACCGGACGATGTTCTGCGTCTCCGGCTCGGAGCCCGGCGTGGGACCGCGGTAGGTCTCGTCACAGGGGTAGCCGCTGGAGCCATCCGGGGTGGTGTTCCAGTGGAAGGGGAAGTTGCGGTTGAGATCGATGCCAACGCTGTTGCTGCCGCAGGAGCCCCGGCTGTTGTTGGTGTTCTTGCGCCACAGCACGCCCGTCTCCGCGCGCTTGCGGCCATCGGGATTGGCATGGAGCACGAAGTGGAAGCGGAAGTTGTCGAGCAGCCAGGTGGCCTCGGCGTCACGGCCGTGCTGGTTGACCAGCCACTCGGCAAAGCGCGTCATCAGCTCGGCGGTCGTGTACTCGCGCGCGTGAATGGCGCTCACCACCACCATGTCCGCCTTGTCGGGGACCGAGGCATTGGTGGCGGAGTTGGTCAGCCGCAGCGCCCGCATGGTGAAGCCCGCCTGCGGGTTCTGGGTGCGCTCCCAGCTCGGTCCAATGTCCACCAGGGAGGCGAGCGCCGGGGCCTTGAGGACCAGCGAGTCCATGGTGCTGTAGGTCTCTTCCACCGTGCGGTAGCAGGCGTAGCCCGGAATGCTCTTGAGGCCGCCCGGCTTGGGCAGGGCCGCGAGGATGCGCTGCATGAGCGCGGTGGCGTCCGGATCGATCTCCACCTGGAGCCCCGCGCGGCGGAGGACCTCGAGGTCCTCGGGCGTCGCCTCGGTGCGGATGAGCTTCTTCGCCCGGTCGACCATCAGGTGCTGGAAGCGTTGCGCGACGGTGCGCACCTGGTCTTCACGTTCGTAGTGGGCGGTGACGAAGACGGGCAGAGCGGCGGTGGCAGCGAACACGGGGGATGCACCCGTGACCGTCAGCAGCAGCGCCAGCGCCGTGGAGCGGATGTTCATAGGGGATGGGTTCCTCGGAAAGCAGTGCGGCGCCCAGGGGCTCGCAGCCTGCTAACGCAAGCTTATAAAACGCACGCCCCCCGCTGTCGACGTCACCCGGCCCTCCCCCCCGTGCGCGTGGGGTGGCTCCAGACCACCGGGAACAGCGGGTGGTCCATGCGGGCACCAGCAGGCAGCTCCTTCTCAAGTCCTGGGAAGGGGGGAGAGGTGCGCCAGGGCCGGGGCGCATGGACGATGTCATCCCCCAGAAAGCGCAGCGAGAGCACGCGGCGGCGGTCCGGCCCCTCTACGCCCGCAGAGCCATGCAGCGTGAGGAAATGAAAGAAGACCGCGTCGCCCGGTTCGAGCGCCCAACCGACAATGGGGAAGGCGTCGCGAGCGCCCTGGATGTCCGGCATCTCGGCCAGCTTGCCCTCCGGGAACCACTTGGCCTGGTTGTCGAGGAACGTCCTGGGCAGGAACCACGGCCCACGGTGAGAGCCCGCCACGAGCTCCAGCGTCGAGGCGCGCGGCACGGGATCCACGGGGAGCCACATGCTGCAGCCCTGGAAGCCGTCGACGTTGTAGTAGGGCTGGTCCTGGTGCCAGGGCGTGTGTTGGCGGGTCCGGGGCTCCTTGACCAGCACGTGGTCATGAAAGAACCGCACCTGGGAGGCGCCCATCAGCTCCCCGGCGGCGGCGGCCGCGGGAGAGCTCCGGGCCAGCTCCTCCAGCAAGGGGATTCGCCGCCAGTTGCAGAAGTCCTCGACGAAGAGGCCGGGATCATCGGAGCGGCTCGCCACGATGGCCAGTTCGCTCGGGCTGGCCAGCACCGCGTCGATGGCTTCGCGGGCCCGGCGCACCCAGCCCGGATCGAACAGCCCCCGGATGCACACCGCCCCATCGCGCTGATACGTCTCCACGGTTTCGCGGCCCAAGGTCTTCACGGCGGCCATTGTGCGTGACCCTCGGGGGGTCCTCCAAGGGTTCCCCATGGGAAAAAGCAGCACCGGCGGGGAGGGGCGGTGCCTCGTACCCCAGGGCAATCCATTATCAGCATTCGAGCGAACACGCGCCGAGCTTACGCTCTCGCACGCTGCCTCGGTTGAGTACGCAATGCTTAACGGCGCTCCGTCTGGAATATTTCTCAAGCACTCCTAGCGTTCCAGTCCCCAGCCTCTTGGCTGGAGCCAGGTGGAGGCAAGACAGGGATGGGCTTGAAGCCAACGCGTACACGAAATGCCAAGAATCACTGGCGGACCTTGTTACTGGGTGCAGGGGTCCTGGCCACGGGAGTGGCGGATGCCACCCAGCAGAACGAGGATGTCTCTCAGGACTTGGTGGTCAAGTACGCCACCAACCGCATCTGCCGGACCCTGGAGCAGGGACGGTGCAAGGAATGGGATGATGTGAAGCTGCGCTCCTACAATGGCCAGCTCGTGGGGCCCACCATCGAGGCGCGGCCGGGCGACACCTTGCGCATCGTGCTGGACAACCAGCTTCCCCTCGAGCCTGTCCGGGGAACGATCGATCCCAACATCCCGCATGGTTTCAACATCACCAACCTTCACACCCATGGGCTTCACGTCTCTCCGGCCGGCAACGCGGACAACGTGATGCTCTCCATCCAGCCTGGGCAGAAGTTCGAATACGAAATCAAGATTCCCTCGGATCATCCGGCGGGAACCTTCTGGTACCACGCCCACAAGCACGGGGCGGTGTCCATTCAGGTCTCCAGCGGGATGGCCGGTGCGTTGATTATCCGCGGAGGGCTCGACGAGGTGCCCGCCATCCGGGCGGCCCGTGAGCGGATTTTTGTCTTCCAGCAAATTCCCTACGCGTTGATCAACGATCCCTACGTGCCCGGCACGCGGGCCAACATGGTGGAGGACTTCGAGGCCTCGTTCTCCGATGGGCGCTGGGAGGCCTCGGGGCGGCGGACCACCATCAACGGCATGGTCGAGCCCGTCATCAAGATGCGGGGGGGCGAAGTCCAGCGGTGGCGTTTCATCCACGCGGGCTTCCGTGAGTCGCTCCGGCTCAAGCTCGTCCGGGAGAAGGATCCACAATCGGTGGTGTCGTATTACCAGATCGCGCACGACGGACTGGCCACGGGCCGGCTGGACCCGGTGGATGAGACCGAGATGCACCCAGGCTACCGGACGGACGTGCTCGTGAGGGCGGGCAACAGGCCGGAGACCTACCTGTTGATCGACGAGGCGACGGCCGCCGAGGAGTCCTTCACCGGGCTTTCGGAGACGCGAAAGGTGCTGGCCCGGATCGAAATCGAGGGCTCCTTCTCCTCCATGCCTTTGCCAGACACGGCCTCCCTCGCCCCGTACGCGCCCTTCAAGTCCATCACCAATGAGGAACTCACGGGCACCCAGGAGGCGCGGTTCGACATGGACGTTCAGTCCACGCCGGTCAAATACATGATCAACGGGAAAGCGTTCAGTCCGGACAACCCCCCGCGCAAGCTCACGCTGGGGGCCGTGGAGGAGTGGCGGGTCTCGTCCTCGCCGCTCACGAGCCACATCTTTCACATCCACGTCAATCCCTTCCAGATTGTCACGGCCGATGGAAAGGGGATCTGGCGGGACACCCTCTTCGTGAAGGCCAACCAATCCGTGAAGCTGCGCACCCGTTACCAGCGCTACGTCGGGAAGTTCGTCACGCACTGCCACATCCTGGACCATGAGGATCAAGGGATGATGGAGGTGCTGGAGATCGTCCATCCGGGCGCAGCGCTGCACGAGAACCACGACTGAGCCAGGCCCCCCGCGCTGCCCCGGATGCTCTGGGACAGCGCGAGGCCCTGGGCGGGGAGCGCTCAGGCCGGCGTGGCCGAGGCCAGCGGCTCGGCGGGTGCTTCCCCGGCGAGCTCGAAGGTCTCGTGGAGAATGCAGATCGCCCGGTCCGCGGCGCCCGACTCCACCAGACAGCTGATCCGCAGCTCGTTCACCGACAGGCCCGACACATGGATGCCCTGCTGGGTCAAGCTGCGGCACAGGCGCGCGGCGATGCCGGGATCCGAGCGGAGGCCGATGCCCACCAGCGTCACCTTGGCCAGGTCCGTGGAGAGCTGCAGGCCGGTGGCCCCCAGCTTCCCCAGGAACTGCTCCAGGGAGGGCTGGGCACGGCGCAGCTCGCCCTCGGGCAGGGTGAAGGAGATGTCCGCCCGGGGATTCTCCACCGCTCCCCGGGAGTGGCAGAGCATGTCCACGCTCACGTTCAGGTCCGCCAGGAGATACGTCAGCTCCGCCACCAGGCCGGGGCGGCACTCCGCGCCGATGAGCTCCACCCGCACCTGGCCCTTCTCACACGCCAGCCCCATCAGCCGCCGGGACTCGAGCATCTTGTCCCGGGGGACGATGAGGGTGCCCTCCTCATCGGAGAAGGAACTGCGCACATGGACGGGGACGTTGTATTTCATGGCGATCTCCACACTGCGCACCTGGAGGACCTTGGCCCCCAGGGACGCCAACTCGAGCATCTCTTCGTAGGGAATGGACTTCAGCTTCGAACCCGCGGGGCAGACGCGGGGATCCGCCGTGAACACGCCTTCCACGTCCGTGTAGATTTCACAGACGTCCGCCCCGAGCGCCGCTGCCACCGCGACGGCCGTGGTGTCCGAGCCGCCGCGGCCCAGGGTCGTGATGTTGTTCCGGGGATCCACCCCCTGGAACCCAGCGACCACGGCGATCTGCCCCCGCGCGAGCGCCTCGCGGATGGGCCCTTGCTCCACACACTGGATGCGGGCCCGGGTGAAGGCGCTGTCGGTGATGACCGGGAGCTGGTGCCCCAGGAAGGAAGAGGACTTCCCGCCTTCCGCCTGGATGGCCAGGGCGGTGAGGGCGACCGTCACTTGCTCTCCCGTGGCGGCAATCACGTCCATTTCCCGGCCTTCCGGCAGCGGAAGCACCTGGTGGGCCAGCTTCAGGAGGCGGTCCGTTTCCCCGCTCATGGCGCTGACCACCACCACCACGTCGTTGCCCTCCCGCTGGCTCTCGAGTGCCAAGCGCGCGATGCGCCGGATGCGCTCGATGTTCGCCACGGAGGTGCCGCCGAACTTCTTGACGATCAAGGGCCTGCGGCGGCTCTTGAACGGCAATCCGCCAATCGGCGTTTCGGTCTCGGTGGGCTTCATTTCACGACCTCTTCCACCGGTTGGGACCACTGAACGCGGACGTTCTGTGGCGAGACCGGCCAGGAGGGCGTGGAGGCCTGGGGCGTGTGGAAGTTGCCCAGGACGACGTCCTGCAGCCGCGTGAGGGTGGCGTGAGCGGAGGGCCGCTGGAAGATGTTGCGCCCCACGCACAGCCCGGTGGCCCCCGTGGCCACCACCTCCCGCGCCAGCAGGAGGATTTCATCCTCGGAGCGCATGGCCCCCCCCGCGAAGAACACGGAGGTGTGCTCCCGGATGCCCTCCAGCAGCACGGGCATCATCGCGAGCTCGCTGGGCGCGGCCAGCTTGAGCGCATCCGTTCCCAGCTCCACGCAGGCCCGCATCAGGTGCCGCAGCCGCTTCACGCAGTCCTCCTGCTTGTCGCAGGGGACCTTGTCGTAGAGCATGGTGAGCACGGGCAGGCCGTAGCGCTGCGCCTCGTCCACCACCGCCCCCAGCTGGGTCAGGTTGTGCGCGTCGTTCGTTCCGTCGAAGTTGAGCTGCACGGAGACCGCATCCGCCCCCAGCCGGAGCGCGGCCTCCACGGACGTGAGCCGTTCCTTTCGATCGGGCGATGACGCCAGCGACATCATGCCGTTGAGGTGAACCATGATGCCGACGCCGCGCAGCAGGTTCTGGTCTCCGAGCCGTTCCACCATGCCCTTGTGGGCCACGATGCCTGTGATGCCCGGATGACCGATCCACCGCGCCACCTGTGCTGGACTGTCCAGCCCCTCCACGGGCCCAATCGAAAGACCGTGATCGATTGGGACAATGATTCCCCGTCCACACCGCCGGTCCACGAAGCGTGACCAGCGGATCCTCTTGGCGATTGCACTCATGACGATTCCCTGTAGGTGTGTGTGAAGCGGTCCGCGCTCAGCTCTCGATGATGTGTTCGTCGACCTTGATGCCCACGTGGCGGCCGGGCTTGGCCACGTGGCCGAGCACCTTGTCCCCGGGGCGCAGCTCGGTGATGTTCAGCGGCTTGGCGTCGTCCGAGAAGATCCGGACGTGCCAGTCGTCCTGCATGATGGTGTTGATGCGCTCGCCGCTCTGGAACTCGGCCTCGATGAGGCGCAGGGGGCGCACCTCCGTCTTCATCCGGCCCACCGCGGCCCGGCGCGCGTTGCCGGAGCGGTCCACCAGCATCACCGGCGAGCCGGCCCGCAGCTCGCTCATGTAGTCGGTGCGGTTGCCGAAGTTGTACACATAGCTGTGCACCGCGCCGGCGTTCACCCGGAAGGGGCGCAGCTCCATGTACGGCAGGAAGAAGACCTCCGGGCAGCACAAGATGCCGCCCTGGGACGTGGAGCCCACCAGCATGCCCTCCGTCGGGGAGAAGAGCGTCGAGGTGTCGATGCAGCTGCGGTAGCCCATGCCGATGGGGACGCTGCGCACGATGGTGGAGGACTCGATCTTCACCTGCGCGCGGTTCAGGTTGGCCAGCCGGGAGACGAACTGGCTGAGCACCTCGTGGGAGCGCGGGGAGAACATGACGCCCTCGGCGCCGACCTCCATGACGCCCAGGGTGACGATGGCGTCATCCACGTCCTGCGGAGAGTTGATCTCCTTGATGAGCACGGTGCGCGTGGCCTGGAGCGAGGCGATCACCAGCTCCAGGGGGATGTTCGTGGGGTCGCGGAAGCGGACCATCAGGTAGGCGTGGTGGACGCCCTCCTGGATGGACTGGTGCAGGCTCGCCCCGTCATCCACGTACGCCCGGTAGCAGGTCTTGAACCCCAGGGTCGCGGCCTTCTCCAGCAGCGAGGCGTTCATGCTGGCCACGATGAACTCCTGGCCGGCCTGGGGCATGGAGCGCAGCCGCTCCAGGTCCTCGAGCTGCTGGATGCTGTAGACCTTGAGCATGCGCCCCGGGAGCACGGGCGCGAGCGTGGCCACGTTGTCCGGGTAGAGGACGGCGCCGGTGTAGTCCAGGTTGATGACGCGCTCCAGCATGCCCTCGCCGTCGTTCGGCGTGGACAGGCCCGCGGTGTCGAACCAGACGATGAGCGAATTGGTTTCCTCGATGCGGTTGCGGTCGCCCTCGATGCGCTCCAGACGAATGCGCTCGCGCTTCTCCATGGTGCTGACTTCATTCATGTTCAGGCCGTTCATGTGTGTTTTCTCCCCTGGCAATCCAATGATGTGGGCCGCCCGCGGCGTGAGAGGGGCCAGGAAGAAATGCCGCGGACAGAGGTTGAAGTGAGTTCCGCCGTCCGGTTACGGGCGGCGTTCCTGCGAAGACTGGGACGGGCTGACGTAGACGGGCTTGCCCTGCATCCCGAAGGAGATGAGCTCCGTGCGGTCGTAGAGGGTGCCCTTGGGAACCAGGTCCACCGTCAAGCGCACGCCGTGACGGTGTTCCAGTTGCGCCAGCAGCTCCGGGGAGATGGTGTGCCCCTCCTGCTCCTTCTCGACGGTGAAGTGCAGCCGGTCCGTGCCGGCGGCCACCTTCCAGAAGCGGCGGCTGGGCAGCTGGTAGATGATCTCCTCCAGCTCCCAGAGATCGAACGGCTTGCCCTGGACCCACAGCGCCTCGTCGGCCCGGCCGCGGACGCGCAGGGTGGAGGTGTGGCCGCAGCCACAGGACTGGTCCATGCGCTGGACCCGGTCCCCCGTGATGTAGCGGATCATCGGCGAGGCCCTCGGGGAGAGCGAGGTGACCACCAGGGAGCCCATCTCTCCCGGCGCCACTTCCTTCTCGAGCCGCTCATCCAGGATTTCCATCCAGAACTGTTCCTGCCAGGGGTGGAGACGCTGCTCATGGCAATCCATGGCTTGGGGACCCGTCTCCGTCATCCCGTAGTTGTCAAACACAGGCACGCCCCAGAGTTCTTCGAGGAACTTGCGCCGGTAGAGCGTCAACGGCTCTCCGGCACAGCAGATGGCTCGCAGATGAGGAAAATCCCGCCGAGGGTCAAACCCAGACATCTCCGCGGCCTCGGCGATCATCACCGCCGACAGAGAGATGGTGGCGAGGACGCTGACCTGCAACTTGCGCATGAGTTCGATGACACGGGGCAGGGGCGTGATACTCGTGCGGCTGTCGGCGGGAATCACGCAGGCGTGCCGGTGCTGGGCCGCGGCGTGGACGAAGTGCCCGATGGTGGAGAGCGCATAGGGAAAGCGGATGAGCACCCGGTCTCCCGGCTTGAACCCGACGCCCCACTCGGAGAACCGCTCGCGGATCTCCGTCAGGTCGTCACGGCTGTACCAGACCGAGACCGGAGCCCCGGTGGTGGCGGAGGACTCGTGGTACTGCAGGAGCTCCTGGGCCGGGACGCAGACCAGGCCATGGGGCGAGTGCTGGCGCAGATCCTCCTTGGACGTGAACGGGAGGCGCTGGAACTCCTCCCAGTTCCGGAGTGGTGTGGCCGGCAGGCGCTCCTTGTAGAACGGAGAATTACGGGCCTGCTGCAGAACGCGGTTGATGGCTTCAAGGCGATTGGGTGTTGCCATGGTTTGATCCCCCCTGGGTGCTGATCAATCGAGGCGAAGCAGTCCGCGGATGTTCCCGCCGAGGATCCGCTCGCGCGCTCCATCCGTGATGGGCAGCATGAAGACTTTCTTCATCTCCACGGCGGGATGGGAGAGGGGGTACTCGGAGCCGAAGATGAGTTTGTTGGGTCCTGCCTTTTTCACCGTCTCCACGATGTGGAGGTGGGTGCCGAGCGACGTCTCCAGGAAGAGGTTGTCCATGGAGGCCGTGGCGTCCGTCGCTTCCGCGTCCGCGGGGTGCGCCCCCATGTGCTCCAGGATGAAGTTCGTGCGAGGGAATGCCTTGGCCAGCCGGACGAAGTCCTGGGTGTTGGCCCCCGGCCGCCAGCCGTTGTGCGAGATGATGGGAACGCCGTGCTCGCCGCACAGGGCGGCCAGCTCCTCCATGGTCCCGTCCGAGAACGAGAACTTGTGGACGAGCGGAGACACCATCAGGCCGCGAAACCCCTGGCCCAGGTACGTCTCCAGCTTCGCGACGGACTGGGAGTCACACGGATCCACACAGGCCACCGGGTGCAGCTGGGGGTGGGCCTGGACGGACTGGCTCACGTAGTCGTTCTTGGGTGTCGTGTCGGGCTTCTTCTGGCCCGAGATGAAGTCGTTCATCTTCCGGACATCCAGCATCCCCCCGGGACAGACGACGCCCTGCTGGATGCCGCTCTCCTTCAGCATCTCCAGGTAGTTCTCCGCGGAGCCGAACGGGGTGGGGGACAGGTGGGCATGTGCATCGATGATCATGAGTGTGTTTCTCCTGTGGGGAAGGGCTACTCGCGGACGACGCGGACGGCCTTGCCGCCCGTGCGGGGCACGTGGCCCACGAACTCGATGTCGAACGGCAGCCGGGTGGCCTCTTCCATGCGGCCCGCGATCGTGGCGGCCAGCGCGGGGGAGGCCTGGATGCCCTCCGCCAGCTCACAGCGGATTTTGATGCGCGCGCTGTCCGAGGACGGCATGACGAACTGGAACCAGTTGCCCACCTCGGGCATCCGCATCAGGAACTCCTCCAGCAGGAGGGGCGAGAGCGCCTTGCCCCGGAACTGGAGCTGGTCGAACGCCCGGCCCCGCAGGTGGAAGCGGCTCAGGGGGGAGCCACAGGCACAGGCGGCCGTTTCCAGGTAGCCCAGGTCCCCGGTGCGGAAGCGGATGACGGGGCTGTCGTAGCGCAGGAGCGCCGTCACGGCGATCTCGCCAATCTCTCCCTGCTTCAGGGGTACCCCCGTCTTGGGGTCCACGATCTCCATGAGGACGTGGGCCTGGGTCAGGTGGTAGCCGTTGTGGGCATCGCATTCGATGCCGAGCGCCCCGCACTCGAGCGAGCCGTAGAAGTAATTGGCCGTGGTGCCAAAGAGTGTCTCCACGCGCTGCCGGAAGGCGGCGGAGCACCCCTCACCGGTCAACCACATCTTCTTCAGCCCCAGGCTGGGCAGGGAGATGCCGCTGCGCGCGGCCTCTTCCGCCAGCGTGATGGCCCAGGAGGGGCTGGTGACGATGAGATTGGGGCTCAGGTCCCGGACCATCTTGAGCGTCTTGGTGGCGGTGGAGTACGCGCCCCCCTTGCCCGCGGGGATGACGGTGGCCTGATAGCCCTCCATGAAAGTCTTGTGAAAGGCGAGCCCCGCGGTGCTCATCTCGTACGGCAGGGCATTCAGGCAGATGTCGCCCGGCCCCACGGGAAACAGGTGTTTGTATTGAGGGGAGAGATCGTGGAGGAGGTAATCGTTCCACGTGTACGCCATGTAGATTTCTTCGCCGCCCGTGGTTCCCGTGGAGACCTGCACGAGCACGACGTCTTTCTTGTCGCAGGTCAGGAGGAGCCAGGGCTTTCCGCGCAGCTCGTCCTTCGTCAGGAAGGGGAGCCGGCCCAGGTCCTGCAACTGCTCGATGTCCTGGGGGCCGATGCCCGCCTGCTTCATCTTCTCCTGATAGAACGGGGAGTGCTCATACGCCCGCTGGACGAGGGCCTTGAGCGATTCGAGCTGATACCGGGCCAGCTTCTCGGGAGGCATGCGATCCGCGGGTTCTCCCTCCGAGAAGTAGCGGGAGATGACGGGAGGGGTCTTCAGGGCCCGCAGACGCGCTTCGAACGGGGTGCTCATGGTCTTCGTACCTGCTCCTTCTGGAAGCCCATGGTGGGTGAGGGCGGCTCCGCGGGTAGGCTCTTCTGGGATTGGATCAGCGGGGAGAATGCGGGGCCGTGACGGTGAACCATGGACGCTCACGTCCACCAATCTGGACATGGTTCGTGGTTGCACTACTGACCCTGGAATGACTGGTTGGGCGCCACCGCGGTGCCAGGGAAAGTGCGCCTGCTGAACGTCAAGCTGAGCGGGAAGTCCGAGCGTGCCCCGGCGCGCCCTGTGAGGTGCCCCGCGAGGCGCTGCACTTTGGGACAAGAGAAGGACTTCCGGCCAATCGTTGCTCAGATTCGGGACGGCACCCCAGGTTGCAAACAGGGATTCAAACCCGGACGGCAGGGCATCCCGCGCCCGCTGTTCTCCGGCGGTGGGGCAGGGCACGATGCAGTTCTGGACGTCCGGGAGAATTCCCTGCATGTCCCGGGTGGCAATGAATGGCTTCCTGTCGCGGTAAGGCATTCTTGCGAGTCATTGGAGAATGTCTGTTTTGACAGAGCGCAGGGGTGGAGCGGCGCGTCCAGCTTGCCGGACGCGGATCCACCGCAGCTTGTTCTGGCTGCGGGGCACGGCATCGGTGATGGGGGGCAGGCTGCCGCCGGCGAGGCCGTGGATGTGCTCGGCCCCGGGGGCGGCGTCAGACTTCAGGCCCGCTGCAGGCTCCGGGGGGTTACTGCGTCCACGCCACCAGGAACGTGGCGCCCTTGCCCTCGCAGGAGAGCACGTCCACCTGAACGCCCTGGGCGCCCGTGATGCCGAGGCACGCTTCCAGGATGCCCTGGTAGTAGGTGGGATGCCCCATCACCTCGTTGATCGACACCTCGACGCAGGTGGCGGAGCGCTCGGTGACGGAGGCCTCGACGTAGTTGTCCGCGCTCTGGAGCATGTGGCGCAGCCGCCGGAGGGCCCGCAGCGGCCCGAGCAGCCGCGCCACCGCCAGCGTGGCCCGGCCAATCACGGTGCGGCCCACGCCCTCCACGATGGTCCGGCCAATCGCCCGCCAGGCCTCGGCGGGGGGCAGGTGCGGATACAGGTCCGTGGCGACGATCTCCAGGCAGCGCTTCCACGTCTCGAAGGAGTAGGCCGGCAGCAGCTTCTTCGACAAATCCAGCCCGGCCCGGCGCAGGTTCGACTCGGTGGACGCGGACAAACGCCCATGCAGGGCCACGCGGAACAGTCCCTCGACCGTGTGATCGAACACGACCCACGGGGGTGCCGCCGCCACGGAGGCTGTTCCGCTCCGGGATGGCATCTGAACGGCACTGGACATGAGGGCATGGCTCCGGTGGAAGACCCGGGATTCAAGTTAGGTACGGGCTTGCGGGTTGTCGGCCCTCCCCTCCGGGCAGTGCCTGCTGGACAACACAGGCGGGCTGTTCCCGTGACGGCGCCATGTGGCTTTTTGTGGGAACCCCTGCGCGCTGAATAAACCCTCCGGCCAGCCAGTCAGGAGCCTCGTACCCGGCGCGGCCCAGAACGGCCAGCGACCGACCCCACAGGAGAAGCACCTTGGCGGCACAGCAAAGAATCCTCTCGGCGGCGTGGATGGTGGCGGTGATGTTCTTGGCCAACCCGGCGGTGGCCGCGGGCCCCAAGCCGCCGCCCCCAGGGTCCCCCGGTGGACAGAAGGTGTGCAGTGCGGTGGTTCCTAGCGTGTTCCGGGACTCCATCAACGTTCCCGCGAGCTGGAGCGCCGAGACGTGCGCCGAGTGGGCCCGCTCGGTGGGAGGCCAGGACTACCAGTTGGGCTGCTTCTTCGAGACGAAAAGGAACAGCCCCGGCTTCGTGTGGGGACAGTCCGCCTCCCTCAATGGGAACCATCGGGCCACGGTCCCCTCGGCCAACTGTGGGTGGTAGTCCTGCTCCCGGAATGGGAGCGCCGGAGGGAGAGGTGTCTAACTGGTTAGACACCTGGCCCGCCCATCGAGGTGTCTAACTGGTTAGACACCTCCCCCTGGCCGTTCCGTTCGTGGACCCACCGTCCATCTTCTGGACGGTTTCCGTCCATGGATCGGGACGGTCAGCTGCTTTCGACAGGTGGTTCCGCTCCTTGCGCCAGCCGTCTGGGGTTGGCCCGTTGCGTGCTTTGCCGGTCACCGCCGCGTAACGCGGCACCCGACGCAACACGCACACCCGAAAAGGAGCCGTTGATGACTTCGCAGACCAGCACCGAGGAGATCCGCCGGATGACGCTGGAGCAGGTGCGCCAGCACATGCTCGTGCTCGTCTCCCAGGAGAACTACAACCACCACCGCATCGGCTTGCTCTACAACCACGTGGTGGAAAACCAGCTGGCGGAGGCCAGTGGCCACAAGAGCGCCCAGGCGTACTTCGCCGAGCACGTGAAGGTGCTCTCGCGCTCGGCCCTGGCCATGTATGGCGCCGTGGCCAAGGCGTTCAACGCGGCGGCCTGCACGCGGTACGGCGTCACGGCCCTGAGCTTGTTGATCACCTACGAGGAGGCGGCTGGCCTGACCTCGGATCCGAACGAGCCGGGTCCCACCCCCATCGAGGTCCCCAACGCGCATGGGGTGGTGCAGTCCAAGCCGTTCGGTGCCTGCACCGTGGAGGATCTGCGCAAGGCCCTGCAGCTCAAGCGCAAGCCGTCTTCCAGCAAACCGCCCTCCGAGGGGGAGCTGGCCCGGGTGGAGGTGTACCGCGAGGCCGTCGCCAGCCGGTTCCCCGCCACGAGCCCCGTGCGCGTGTCCGTGCGCAACAGCAAGGGCCAGGCGCTCGTCACCTTCAAGGACGTGCCGCTGGACGATGTGGACAGGCTGACGGAGGCCCTGATGGATGGGGCGCAACCGGTCCGGGCCGTGGCATGACCGCTGGCAGGCCATGCCTGCCCTGAGGCCTGGAAAGGCGTGAGACAGAGCGGCCTCATGCCTTCCGCCGTGAACCGCACTGCGGGTCAGATGTTGATGCTCTGCGGAATCTCCGAGGGGAGCAGGGCGCGGTAGGGGATGCGGCGCTGGTTGCGCCGGGCGATGGCTGCCTCCACCTCCCGGAGTGCCTGCGCCCGCGCCTCCCGAAGTTGGTTCCGGAAGAAAGAAGTCCTAACCTGGGTCCAAGGACCAGGTTCCTTCTTCCCAGCGCTTCAACGCCTCGGAGGCCGCGAAGGAAACAAGGCCTTCCCCCTGCGCTGCCTCCTTCAGGACCGCCTTGGCCTCCTCCGTTCTATGGCGAAGGAGGAAAGCTGCCGCCTTGACTCGAACGTCCATGCGAGGATGCATGAACAGAGCTGCGAGTGCATTCCTCCCAGGGTTGCCATGTGCGCACAGCTTGTCGAATGCCGCGTTCACCTTCTTGGCGTGCTTGTTTCCGGTCTTCGCGTCTCCCTGCCAGATCGCATCGGTCTGAGCTGCGGCGTGCTGGGCGAATGTCTCCACGAGTTTTTCGAGACTCACTTCCGGGCTCCCCAGATTCCCTTCTGGATCTTCTCGAGCTTGCCTGGTCCCGCAGAGCCCAGAGCACTCTTGAGACCGCTGAACGAGCCCCAGGATCTAAAGCCGGCAGGATTGCTCCCCGCTGCGGATTCTCCTCCGGCCTTGCTCTGGGCGGCCATGGCGACCGCCGTGCCAGGAAGAGAGATGATGACGGTGCTTCCTACGACGGCCACTGCACGTACCTGTCCTACGCTCGCCAGGTGGATGCCTACTCGTGAGGCCCCTGCCACGGATGCCTCCGTGAAGCGGGGCAACATCGACAACCGCGAGGCCAGCCACGCGGCGCCCCCGGTCATGCCATGACTCACCACCACGGTGATCGCGAGGACGAAGACGCGCGCCATCTCCGGACCCACCCGGTTGGCGAAGCGCTGACCGGCCTGCTCCAGTTCCATCCAGGTGGTGGCCCGATCCGTGGCCGCCTTCAACTCCCGGCTCGCGTCCACCACCTCCAGGAAAGTCTCCACTCCCAGGTAGATGAGCAGGACCGCCGAGACGATGGCCGCCGCCTTGGTGAACACCGGCTCGGGGGTGGCCGCCAGGACGGCCCAGGTGATGAGGCCCGTGGCGATGACGATGTAGAAGAGCTGGGGCGCCAGGGTTTTCTCCACCGCCCTGGCGATGGACTCCTTGAGGGGCTCCAGCGACAGGCCCAAGGCGACCCCCAGCTTGTCCCACTCGCCCAAGCCCCTCTCATCGTCGAGCAGAGAGAGGCAGTTGTCCCTGCGCTGGCCCGGCTCACAGAGGCCGCCGAAGCTCTTGCGCATCAGGTGATGCCAGCGAGTGTTCGCAGCGTTGCCGGCGTGGGAGATGCGCACCAGCCAGCCTTGTTGAGGAGCACGAAGTGTCAGGGGCACCTCCAGCACCAACTGCCCCAGCGCCTCCTCGAATGCGCTCGCGTCCACCTTCACGGACTTGTTGGAGGGGGACGGTCTGTACTCCAGGGGTGAGCCCTGCCCGGTGTCGAGGCGGACGACACGCGGCGTGGCGCACGCACTGATAAGGGTGAGGAGTAGGACCGCGACGCTCAGGCGGGTTGCCATGTGCGGCTTTCAGGGCGACTCGGACGCTGAAAAGGCGAAGGGCCCGGAACCTTGCGATTCCGGGCCCTTCTTTTTGGCGAGGAGTACGGGACTTGAACCCGTGGCCTCCGGCGTGACAGGCCGGCGTTCTAACCAACTGAACTAACTCCCCACAACTCTCTTGGGCGGAACAGGGATCGAACCTGTGACCCTCGCCTTGTAAGGGCGACGCTCTACCGCTGAGCTATCCGCCCTCGGCCACCGCCGCGTCGATGGGCGGCCTTGTATCGGCCACCTCCCCCTGTGTCAAGCATACGTTTTTGCCGGCCTGATCATTCCTGCGTGCTGCCCCCGGGAACCCCTCCGATGTCCGCTGGCGGTCCACCGCTCTGCGTCAATCGCCTCCTCAATATAGGGGCGCGTTGACTCGGCCGCTCAAGCAATGGTGGAAGGTTGCAGTACGGGCGAGCGCGGGCCCCCCTGTAGCGCTCATCGCATCCGCGCCGGGAGTTGCAATCAACATGATGACGTCCATCAGAAATCTTACCAGGCCGTGGCGGCCCCTGCTGGCCGCCAGCCTGAGCGTGGCCCTGGCCGGCTGCGGTGCCTCGGACCCTGCTGCCGCCTCCTGGGAAGACGCCCCCCCCGCCCTGGGGATGCAGGAGCAGGGCGCCGTGAGCTGGACGCTGGGGGCCCGCTACGACTCCACGAAGAGCAACATCTCCTTCCAGGTCTATTCGAAGAACGCCACGCGCATCGAGCTGTACATCTACAAGACCGCGTACGGCGCCTCGGAGCACTCGAAGTACGTGATGACCAAGAACGCGACCACCAGCGTCTGGTCGACGACGGTGTCCGCGTCCGCCCTGGGGGCGGGGACCGTGTACTACGGCTACCGGGCCTGGGGGCCCAACTGGCCGTACAGCACGTCCTGGACCAAGGGCTCCTCGACGGGCTTCATCTCGGACGTCGACGCCAACGGGAACCGGTTCAACCCCAACAAGGTCCTGTTGGATCCGTACGCGCTGGAGATCAGCCATGATCCGGCCAACGCCCAGAGCACCGATGGGACGGTGTTCGCCTCCGGACCGAAGTACCGCACCATCGACAGTGGCCCCCGGGCCCCCAAGGGGGTGGTGCTCGCGGGGGACAGCCAGTCCATCGGCACCCGGCCCACGCGGGCCCTCAAGGACGATGTCATCTACGAGGTCCACGTGCGCGGCCTCACGCGCAATGATCCGTCCATCACCGCCGCCTACCGGGGCACCTACAAGGGCGCCGGGCTGAAGGCCCCCGCGCTCGCGGCGCTGGGCGTCACCGCCGTGGAGTTCCTGCCCCTGCAGGAGACGGAGAATGACGCCAACGACAACGTGGCGAGCACCGCGGGGGACAACTACTGGGGCTACATGACCCTCAACTACTTCGCGCCCGACCGGCGCTACGCCTACGACAAGTCGGCGGGCGGCCCCACGCGCGAGTTCAAGGAGATGGTCAAGGCCTTCCACGACAACGGCATCAAGGTCTTCGTCGACGTGGTCTACAACCACACGGGCGAGGGCGGTGCCTGGAACGGGGGCGACGCCAGCACCTACAACGTCATCTCCTTCCGCGGGCTCGACAACGCCACCTACTACAGCCTGACCGGCGACAAGCAGTTCAACTGGGACAACACCGGCGTCGGGGGCAACTACAACACCTTCAATGCGAAGGCGCAGGACCTCATCGTCCACTCGCTGGCGTACTGGAAGGACACGCTGGGCGTGGACGGCTTCCGGTTCGACCTGGCCTCGGTGCTCGGCAACACCCAGGAGCACGGGGGGTTCAACTACCAGCGGGACCACACCGGCACGGCGCTCAACCGCATCCTGCGGGACTTGAGCCCCCGGCCCGGCACCGGAGGGGCGGGCACCGACTTCATCGCCGAGCCCTGGGCCATTGGGGGCAACTCGTACCAGGTGGGCAATTTCCCCAGCGGCTGGGCCGAGTGGAACGGCATCTACCGTGACACCTTCCGCAAGGACCAGAACCAGATGGGCGTGGAGACCATCACCCCGGGACAGCTCGCCACCCGCTTCACCGGCTCGGCGGACCTGTTCGGCGAGGGCAACGGCGATACGCGCAAGCCCTACCACTCCATCAACTTCATGGTGGCCCACGATGGCCTCACGCTGAACGATCTCTACACCTGCAACAGCAAGAACAACAACCAGCCCTGGCCCTACGGTCCCTCGGATGGCGGCGAGGACAACAACCACAGCTGGGACCAGGGCGGCATCGCCGTGGACCAGCGCAAGGCCGCACGCAACGGCATGGCCTTCCTGATGCTCAGCGCGGGCGTGCCCATGTTCAACGGGGGTGACGAGTTCCTGCGCACCCAGGCCTGCAACAACAACGTGTACAACCTGGACTCGGACAAGAACTGGCTGAACTACTCCCTGTCCGCGGACCAGGCGAAGTTCAAGACGTTCACCGAGCGGCTCATCGCCTTCCGCAAGGCGCACCCGGCGCTGCGGCCCGCGAGCTTCTACGTGGGCCATGACACCAACGGCAACGTGATGGAGCAGCACCGCTGGTTCAAGCCGGACGGCTACGTGCCCGATGCGAGCTACTTCGACAGCGGGGGCAACCACGCCATCGCCTTCCGCATCGACGGGACCGAGCTCGGTGACTCCGCCAGCGCCCTCTACGTCGCCTATAACGGCTGGTCGGGCAGCGTGAACTTCAACCTGCCGTGGCCTGGCAATGGGAAGAGCTGGTACCGGGTGGCGGACACCTGCCCCTGGGCGGAGGCGGGTGGCGTCAACGCGGTGGCGCCCGGCTCCGAGGTGCAGCTCGGCGGGGAAGGGTACGTCTACGGCCTGTGCGGCCGGGGCCTGCTCCTGCTGATCGCCAAGTAAGGCCTCTCTGGGGCACAGGGCGCCCCCCGGGCCGGATCCGCTCCAGGCAGCGGGTCCGGCCCTTGCCGTTCGTGGGCGTCTTTCGGAGCGCTCCCATGAGCGAGGGGCAGGACTTCCGGGCCGAAGTCCGGTATGGCCGGGGGCAGGGCGCCCGGTGGCGCCAGAGGGCACCTCCATGAATGACAGATTGTTGAAGGCCGCTCGCCGGCAGCCCACCGACACCACGCCGGTGTGGCTCATGCGTCAGGCGGGGCGCTACCTGCCGGAGTACCGCGCCATTCGCGGCAACATCGCGTTTCTCGACCTGTGCAAGCACCCGGACCTCGCCGCCGAGGTCACCGTGCAGCCCGTCACCCGCCTGGGCGTGGACGCGGCCATCATCTTCTCGGACATTCTCATCCCCGTGGAGGCGATGGGCATCACCCTGGAGCTGGGGGACAAGGGGCCTCACTTTCCCCAGCCCGTGCGCACCGCCGCGGACATCGAGCGGCTCGCCGTGCCGGACCCCGTCGAGGGCACGGGCTTCGTCGCCGAGGCCATCCGCCGCACGCGCAAGGCGCTGAACGACTCGGTGCCCGTCATCGGCTTCGCCGGAGCGCCTTTCACCCTGGCGGCCTACATGGTCGAGGGGGGCGGCTCCAAGAGCTACATCCTCATCAAGCGCCTGCTCTTCGAGCAGCCGAAGCTGGCGCACACGTTCTTCCAGAAGCTCACCGACACGCTCATCCCCTACTTGAAGATGCAGGTGGAGGCGGGGGCGAAGATTGTCCAGATCTTCGACTCGTGGGGCGGGGAGCTCTCCCCCTACGACTTCGAGCGTTTCAGCCTTCCCTACCTCACGCGCATGGTGAAGGAGCTGCAGGCCACGGGGGTGCCCGTCATCGTCTTCGGCACGGGCATGTCCCCCCACCTGCCGCTGCTCAAGCGCACGGGCGCGGACGTCATCGGCCTGGACTGGCGCCTCCCCGCGGACGAGGGGCGGCGCGTCCTGGGCCAGGACGTGGCGGTGCAGGGCAACCTGGACCCGCTGCACCTGTTCCTGCCCCGCGAGGAGCTGGAGGAGCGGGTGGTGGACATCCTCCAGCGGGCGGGCCCCGTGGGGCACATCTTCAACCTCGGCCACGGCATCCTTCCCCCCACCGACCCCGAGGCCGCGAAGTTCCTCGTCGAGGCGGTGCACCGCCATGGCGCCGCGCTTCGCCAGGGCACGCCTGCCCCGTAGGCCCGCCTGTCCGCCCGTCCCCCTTCCGCGCGAACGCTCGGGAGGAGACAGGGTTGATTTTCGAGTCAATCTTTCGTTGACGCACCGCGAAAGAGGCCATTAGAAGCACCTCACTCGCAGTCGGAGGGTGAGGCACATGGCACGTGAGAGAAACGGCCACCCACGGGTGGCCATCGTCCGCGGCTTGCGGACCCCGTTCGTGAAGGCGGGGAGCGTCTTCTCCGGACTGACCGCGCTGGACTTGGGCAAGGCGGTGGTTCAGGAGCTGGTGCAGCGGGCGGACATCGATCCCAATGAAATCAACCAGGTGGTCTTCGGCCAGGTCATCCCCACGCTGACGGCCCCCTCCATCGCGCGCGAGGTGGTCATCGCCGCGGGGCTGCCGCGCAAGATTGAAGCGTTCACCGTGGCGCGTGCGTGCGCCACCTCCATCCAGGCCATGACGACGGCGGCCAACGCCATCGCGGTGGGGGAGGCGGACGTCATCATCGCCGGCGGCACCGAGTCCATGTCGGACGCGCCCATCTTCACCAGCAGGCCTCTGGCGCACGCGCTGGTGGCCTCCTCCAAGGCCAAGAGCCTGGCCGAGAAGCTCAAGCCCTTCCAGAAGCTCCAGGGCAAGGACCTGCTGCCCGTGCCCCCCGCCATCGCCGAGTACTCCACCGGCATGACGATGGGCGAGAGCGCCGAGAAGATGGCCAAGGAGAACGGCATCTCGCGCGAGGAGCAGGACCGCATCGCCCTGGCCTCCCACCAGAACGCCGCCCGGGCCTGGCAGGAGGGCCGCTTCGACCAGGAGGTGATGCGCATCGTCGTCCCGCCCCGCTACGAGGATGTGGCCGCCAAAGACAACATCGTCCGGGGCGACACCAGCCTGGAGGCGCTCGCCCAGCTCAGGCCGGCCTTCGACCGCAAGTACGGCAGCATCACCGCAGGCAATGCCTCGCCGCTCACGGACGGCGCCGCCGCCCTGCTGCTCATGAGCGAGGAGAAGGCCCGGGCGCTCGGGTACGAGCCCCTGGGCTACCTGCGGGCCCACGCATATGCCGCCACGGACCCGGCCGACCAGCTCCTGCAGGGGCCCGCCTACGCGGTGCCCGTGGCGCTCCAGCGCGCGGGCATGAAGCTCTCGGACATTGATCTCGTGGAGATGCACGAGGCGTTCGCGGCCCAGGTGGCCAGCAACATCCAGGCGCTCGCCTCGCCCGCCTTCGCCAAGAAGGCCGGGTGGAGTGGCCCGGTGGGCGAGGTGGACCGGGAGCGGGTCAACGTGAACGGCGGCTCCATCGCCCTGGGCCACCCATTCGGGGCGACGGGGGCGCGCATCGTCACCCAGGCGCTCCAGGAGCTGAAGCGCCGGAACAAGAACACGGTGCTGTGCACCGTCTGTGCCGCTGGCGGCCTGGGGGCCGCGGTGATTCTGGAGCGTGCGTGATGGCCATCCAACTGGAAGAGCTCGAGGTGAAGCACGGTTTTTCCTACCAGGTCGACGACGGCGTCGCGGTCTTCACGTTCGACCTGCCGGACTCGGCGGTGAACACGCTCTCGCCGGAGACGGGGCTCGCCTTCGACGCGCTGCTCACCCGCGCGGAGCAGGCGCCCGAGGTGAAGGCGGTGGTCTTCATCTCCGGGAAGAAGGACAACTTCGTGGCGGGGGCGAAGATCGACTTCCTCCAGAAGATCAAAACGGCCGAGGAGGCCGCTACCGTCGCCCGGAACGCCCAGAAGGGCTTCGACCGGCTCGATGCGTTCCCCAAGCCCGTGGTGGCCGCCATCCACGGCTCGTGCCTGGGTGGCGGGCTGGAGTGGGCGCTGGCGTGTGACTACCGCCTCATCACCGACAGCCCCAAGACGGTGCTGGGCCTGCCCGAGGTGCAGCTCGGCCTGTTGCCAGGCGGGGGCGGCACGCAGCGGCTGCCGGCGCTCATCGGCGTGCAGGCGGCGTTGGACCTCATCCTCACCGGCAAGCACGTGAAGCCCTCGAAGGCGAAGCGGCTGGGCCTGGTGGACGAGGTGGCGCCGGTGTCCCTGCTGCGCTCCCTGGCGCTGCGGCGCGCGCGCGAGCTGGCCGCCGGGACGCTGAAGGTGGAGCGCGCCCACGGCCAGGGGCTCAAGGCGGTGGCGGCCCAGTCCAAGAAGGGCCTCGCGGGGTTCTTCAAGGGGCTGGCCAACAAGGAGATGTGGACCGAGGTGGCGCTCGAGGACAACCCCCTGGGCCGCAAGCTCCTCTTTGACCAGGCGCGCAAGCAGCTCCTGAAGAAGACGCGCGGCCACTACCCCGCGCAGGAGAAGGCGCTGGAGTCCGTGCGCGTGGGCGTGGTGTCCGGGCGCCAGGCGGGGCTGGAGACCGAGGCGCGGCTGTTTGGCGAGCTGGTGGTGTCGGACGTCTCCCAGCGGCTCGTGGAGCTCTTCTTCGCCACCACGGCGCTGAAGAAGGAGAACGGCACCGCCAACCCCCAGGTGAAGGCGCGCGAGGTGAAGAAGGTGGGCGTGCTCGGCGGCGGGCTCATGGGCGGCGGCATCGCCTATGTGTCCTCGGCGCTCCAGGGCGTGCCGGTGCGCGTGAAGGACAAGGATGACCTGGGCGCCGGGCGTGCGCTCAAGCAGGTGCAGAGCATCCTGGATGAGCGCGTGAAGAAGCGCTCGCTGACGGGGCGCGAGGCCACCGCGAAGATGGCGCTCGTCTCCGCGGGCACGGACTACAGCGGCTTCAAGACGGTGGACCTCATCATCGAGGCGGTGTTCGAGGACCTGAAGCTCAAGCAGCGCGTGCTGGCCGAGACGGAGGCGGTGACGCACGATGGGTGCATCTTCGCCTCCAACACCTCCAGCCTGCCCATCACCGAGCTGGCCAAGGCCAGCCGCCGGCCGGAGCTGGTCATCGGGATGCACTACTTCAGCCCGGTGAACAAGATGCCGCTGCTGGAGATCATCACCCACCCGGGCACCGCCGAGTGGGTGACGGCCACCTGCGTGGAGGTGGGCCGCAAGCAGGGCAAGACGGTCATCGTCGTCAACGACGGGGTGGGCTTCTACACCTCGCGCATCCTCGCCCCGTACATGAACGAGGCGGCCTACCTGCTGGCCGAAGGCGCGGACATCGCCGAGCTGGACAGGGCGCTCGTGGACTTCGGCTTCCCGGTGGGCCCCATCACCCTGCTGGACGAGGTGGGCATCGATGTGGCGCACAAGGTGGGCCCCATCATGGAGGCGGCCTTCGGCAAGCGGCTGGCGGCCCCGAAGACGCTCGACCGAGTCATCGAGGACGGGCGCCTGGGCCGCAAGAACAAGAAGGGCTTCTACACCTACAACGGGAAGAAGAAGGAGGTGGACCCGTCGGTCTACGCGCTGCTGCCCACCGGCCAGGACCGCAAGGCCATCGATCGCGCCGAGATGGCCGAGCGGTGCGTCCTGCAGATGGTCAACGAGGCGGTGCGTTGCCTGGGCGAGGGCATCCTCCGCAGTCCGAGGGATGGGGATGTGGGCGCCATCTTCGGCCTGGGCTTCCCGCCGTTCCGGGGCGGCCCCTTCCGGTACGCGGACAGCCTGACGCCCGCGGCGTTGCTTCAGCGCCTGGAGCACTACCACGACACGTTCGGGGAGCGCTTCGCCCCGGCGCCGCTCCTGGTGGAGACGGTGAAGGCGGGGAAGACCTTCCACGCGCGCTAAAGCCCCTTGACCGGGGGCAGAGGTCTGGACCATGCCTCGCCCCCGCATGAACCGCTCTCCACCGCTCACCATCGCGCTCCTGGTTCTGGTCTCCGTCGCCGCCTGTGCCGTGGCGGCGGGGGCGGGCGCCTGGTACTTCCACCACAAGGACCCTGCGGCGCCCTCGCTGCGCCTGGACGAGTACCTGTCCATGGGCTGGGTGGCCTGGGATGCGAGCTGGTACAAGCGCATCGCCGAGGAGGGCTACAGGTATACGCCGGGCCAGCAGAGCTCGGTGGCGTTCTTCCCGCTGTACCCGCTGGCCATCCAGCTCTTCATGGGCCTGGGCCTGTCCGTCTACACGGCGGGCATCGCCGTCACGCTGCTGTGTGGCCCGCTGGCCATGGTGCTCTTCACCCGCTGGGCGGGCACCCGGGTGGAGCCCACCACCGCGCTTCAGGCCGGGATGCTCATCAGCCTGTATCCGTTCGCCTTCTACCTCTACGGCGTCATGTATTCGGACGCCCTGTTCCTGCTGCTGGTGGTGGGTGCCTTCCTGCTCCTGGAGAAGGGGTACCTGGTGCCCGCCGTGGTGCTGGGGGCGGTCGCCACGGCGGCCCGGCCCGTGGCCCCCGCCGTGGTGCTGGGGCTGCTGGTGCGCCGGCTGGAGTGGAAGCGCGAGCGGGGGCTGCGCTGGGACGTCTGGGATGTGCTCCCCGTGCTGTCCGCGGCCGGGTTCATCGCCTACGTGCTCTACCTGGGGGAGACCTTCGGTGCGCCCTTCGCCTTCGTGGAGGTCCAGGGCGCGCCCGGGTGGGATCAAGCGCCGGGGTGGCGCACCTGGCTCAAGCTGGCCTGGTTCAAGGCCGTGTTCTTCTCGGGCAACAACGCGGAGGTGGTGGGGCGGTTCATCACCCACGCGCTGCTCACCTTCCTCGCGCTGGGCCTGATCTGGCCCACCGCCCGCAGGCTCGGGTGGGGCTATGCCGTCTTCACCCTGGCCATCGTGGGCTTGCCCGCCCTGTCCACCAAGGACTTCATGGGCATGGGGCGCTACCTGCTCTCCGCCTTTCCCCTGTTCCTGACGCTCGCCCTGCTGCTGAAGGAACGTCCCCTGCTGCGCCGGGGGCTCCTCGCCGTCAGCGCCGTGGGGCTCGTGGTCCTCAGCGCCGCTTTCGGAATGGAACGGTACATCTCATGAGCACGCTTCAGTCCCAGGCGCTCGCCCTGTTCTCGGCGCTCCCCGCCCCGGAGCGCTTCCACGTCCACGCCCGGGCCTTCTCCGCCCCCCTGGAGGCGGTGGCGCGCCGGGCCCCGGCCGGTGCCTCCATCGCGGACGTGGGGTGTGGCCATGGGCTGCTCTCGGCGCTCCTGGCGCTGGAGGACCCCGCCCGCAGGGTGGTGGGCGTGGATCCGGATCCCCGCAAGGTGATGTGGGCGTCGAGGGCGCTGGGCCGGTTGCCCAACGTCCACATCGAGGTGGGCACCGTGGAGCGCCTGGCCGAGGCGCGCGAGGGCCAGTTCGATGCTGCCGTGGTGTGCGACGTCCTCTACCTGCTGCCCGAGGCGCGGTGGCCGGCGTTCTTCGCCACGGTGCGGCGCCTGCTGCGGCCGGGAGGGCGGTTCCTGTTGAAGGAGGCCGAAGGGGCGGGCTCCTGGAAGCACTACAAGTGCCTGGCGCAGGAGTGGGTGATGGTGAAGCTGCTGCGCAGGACCCAGGCGGGCGGCGCCCTGGCGCTCCAGCCGCGGGAAACCCTGCAGGCCTTGCTGCGGCAGGCGGGGTTCGAGGTGCACGAGACGGTGGAGATGGACCGGGGATACACCACCCCGCACATCCTCTACGTGGCGCAGGTGCCGGGGGCGGCCCCGCCTTCCCCGTAGGCTTTACGGGGTGGGCGCCGGGAGGTCGAGCACCATGCAGGTGCCCTGGCCCGGCTGGCTCTGGACGCGGACCTGCCCGCCCCAGGACTCGACGAGCTGCTTGACGACGGCCAGCCCCAGGCCCGTTCCGACGCCCGGAGGCTTGGTGGTGAAGAAGGGCTCGAAGATGCGGGCCAGGACGTCCTCGGACATGCCCGGCCCGTTGTCCCGGACCCAGGCCTCGAGCCGCCCGCCGGGCTGCGTCCGGATCCCCGCCTCGATGCGGGCGCCCGGGGTGGACACCACCGCGTCCGCGGCGTTGCCAATGAGGTTGAGGAACACCTGCTGGGCCTGCACCGCGCTGGCCCGGAGGACACAGCGCTCCTGGGGCAACACCAGGGAGACCGCCGCATGGCGGATGCGCCCGGTGAGCCGGAGCATGTGGTGGACCTCCTCCAGGATCTGCCCGAGCTCCACTTCGGGGGTGGGCCCGCCCGAGGGACGGGCGATGTGGAGCAGGGTCCTCGACAGCTCGGTGACGTGGTTGGCCACGTGGGTGAGCACCGTCTTGGATGTGGAGTTCTCCGCCAGGGCCCAGCCGTCCTCGTCCGATGCGCCCGGATCCAGGGCGCTGCGCAGCACCTGGGAGATGTTGTTCAGCTCGTGGCTGACGCTGGCGGCCAGGGTGCCCAGCGTGGCCAGGCGGTCCGCGTGCAGCACCTGCTGGCGCAGCAGCTCCACCGTGGCCAGCGCGCTGTCGCGCTGGGAGGCCAGGAGCTGATGGTAGGCGCGCACCTTGAGGAGGTTGGAGACGCGTGCCCTCAGCTCGGCGCCATGCACCGGCTTGTGGAGGAAGTCATCCGCCCCGGCCTTCAGCCCCTGGACGACATCGCCCCGGCCATCCAGCGACGTGACGAGGATGATGGGCACGTACTCGCCGCTCAGCCGCTCGCGCAGCCTGCGGCACACCTCGAAGCCGTCCAGGCCCGGCATCATCACATCCAGCAGCACCAGGTCGGGCCGCTCCTCGCCCACGGCCGCCAGGGCTTCCTCGCCGCTCGTAGCGAAGCGGATGCGGTAGTCCGAGGCGGCCAGCAGGGCGGCTGCGATCTTTCGACTCGCTGCGTCGTCGTCGGCGATCAGAACCTGTCGAGGGGATGGGAGCTGACCGTCAGAGGGAGGGCCCGACGTGGACGCCGTTGGTTCCATCTTGAATCACGGTATCACGGTTGCTGTATGGAGGGGCAGGGATAGAATCCGCGACGGGAGCCCCGCGTGCCCTTCTTGAGATGGCTGTGCATCCTGGCCTGGATCCCCGCCCTCGTGGCGTGCAGCGACTCCCAGCGGCCCATGGTGCCCGAGGTGGTCGCCTCCGTGTCCCCCCAGGCCCGGGGAGAGCCCGAGACCGCTCCCGACGCCCGGAAGATCGCCCTGGTGATGAAGACCCTCACCAACCCCTTCTTCATCGAGATGGAGAAGGGGGCGCGGCGCGCCCAGAAGGAGCTGGGCATCGAGATGCTGGTGAAGACGGCCTCCCAGGAGACCTCCATCGAGCAGCAGATCCAGATCATCGAGGATCTGATCCGGATGAAGTTCGATGCCATCGTCATCGCCCCGGGGGATTCGCTGCGGCTGGTGCCAGTCCTGAAGACCGCCCAGGAGGCGGGGCTTCAAATCATCAACATCGACAACCGGCTGGATGCCGAGGCCATGAAGGGCCTGGGGATGGCCCCGATCCCCTTCATCAGCGTGGACAACGAGAAGGCCTCGTACGAGTCCGCCGCGTTCATCGCCCGGCAGGTTCACAAGCCGGCCAAGGCCGCGATCCTCGAAGGCATCCGCAGCGCGGACAACGCGCGCCAGCGGAAGCTGGGGGCCGAGCGCGCCTTCAAGGAGAACCCCCTCATCCAGGTCGTGGCCCGCGAGACGGCGAACTGGAAGATCGACGAGGGCCGCGATGTGGCCAAGCGCCTCTTCTCCGCCCACCCGGACATCCGCCTGCTGTTCTGTGCCAACGACATGATGGCCCTGGGGGCCCTCCAGTACCTCCAGGAGTCGGGGCATGACGGGGTGCTGGTGGCCGCCTACGACGCCCTGGACGAGGCCAAGCGGGCCATCCGGGCCGGCCGCCTGCAGGTGACCGTCAATCAGCAGGCGGCCGAGCAGGGCTACCAGGGCATCCTCCTGGCGCATCGCGCGCTCCAGGGTGAGAAGGTGCCCGAGGTGGTTCTGGTCGAGGCGCGCCTGGTGACCTTGGAGAGCCTGAAGTAGTCCGGCTCCGGGACCCCGCGTGCCGATCCGACTGTCCATCACCATCAAGCTGATCGGCTACCTGCTCGCGGCCAGCGTGGTGCCGTTGGTGATTTTCGGGATGACCTCCTACCAGCTGTCGCGCGATGCCATCGTGCGCCTGGCCAGCGAGTACAACGCGCGGCTGCTGGACAATCAGCACGACTACCTGCGGCTCCAGACCGAGCAAGTCGAGAGCCTGGCCTCCAGCATCATCGGCATCGAGGACATCGCCGAGGCGCTCGTCTCCGTGGATGCCGACGACGGCTACGCCGCCTTGGCCACCCAGGCGAAGATGGGCTACATCCTGAGCGGCTACAGCGGCCTGAAGGGGCTGGAGTCCATCGACCTGTTCACCCCGTCGGGGCGGCACTTCCACGTGGGCTCCACGCTGGACATCTCCACGGTCCGGTGGGAGCTGCGCAGCCGCCTCTACGCCGCGTCGCTCGCCTCCCCGCAGACCATTGTCTGGCATGGGGTGGAGGACAACGTGAACGCGTCCTCGCCCCAGCGCAAGGTGCTCGTTGCCACGCGGCTCGTCCGGCGCATTCCCCCCGGGGGGATGACGCCCGAGCCGGTCGGCATGGTGGTCATCAACTACTCGACGGACCACCTGCACGAGCACTTCAGCCGCCTGGATGTGGGCCAGGGCGGCTACCTCATGGTCGCCGACCGGCGGGGGCGCCTGCTCGTCCACCCGGACAAGGCCCTCATCGGCCAGTTCCTGGTGCCGGGCTTCGAGGCCCTGCTCAAGGGCGGGCAGGGCCGGGTGGCGCTGCGGCTGGGCGGGCAGGACGTGCTGCTCAACTACCTGCGGTTGGACCCCATGGGCTGGCAGGTCATCAGCATCCTGCCCCAGGCGAGCCTCATGGCGCCCATGTTCCGCATCGGCGGGTTCGGGCTGCTGGTGCTGCTCGCCTGCTTCCTGGTGATCAGCCTGGTGGCGATGCGCTACTCCCGGCGGGTGGTGGCGCCCATCCGGGCCATCTCCGAGGGCTTCCAGAACATCCAGCAGGACCGGCTGGCGCAGGTCCAGCCGCTGCCGCCATCGCGCACCCAGGACGAAATCAAGGAGATGGTGGGCTGGTTCAACGCCTTCCTGGACAACCTGCATGGCAGGCGCCGGTCCGAGGAGGAGCTGCGGCAGGCGAAGGAGTCCGCCGAGGAGGCCAACCGGGCCAAGGGCGAGTTCCTGGCCAACATGAGCCACGAGATTCGCACGCCCATGAACGCCATCATCGGCATGACGCAGCTCGCGCTCGACGCGGGCTCCGCCGAGGAGAAGCGGGACTTCATCGTCAAGGCGAACCGTTCGGCCCAGTCCCTGCTCGGCATCATCAACGACATCCTCGACTTCTCGAAAATCGATGCGGGCCGGCTCGAGCTCGAGAACGTGCCGGTGCCGTTGAATGAGCTCATCTCCGGTCTGGCCGATGTCTTCGCCAGCGCCGCCCAGGACAAGAACCTCGAGCTGCTCTTCGACGTGGAGCCCTCGCTGCCGCGCACCCTGTCCGGAGACCCCTTGCGGCTCCGGCAGGTGCTCCAGAACCTCATCAACAACGCGCTCAAGTTCACCCCCGCGGGTGAAGTCGTCGTCCGGGTGGAGAAGGTGGAGGAGCGGGCCTCAGAGGTCGTCTGCCGCTTCTCCGTCCGGGACACCGGCATCGGCATCGAGGCCGGGCAGCTTCCGCGGCTCTTCCAGTCCTTCTTCCAGACGGACAGCTCGGTCACGCGCAAGTATGGGGGCACGGGGCTTGGCCTGGCCATCAGCAAGCGGCTCGTGGAGCTGATGGGCGGCCGCATCGGCGTGGACAGCCAGCCCGGCCAGGGGAGCTGCTTCTGGTTCGAGCTGGCGCTGGCCAAGCTCCCCGGGGCGGAGCGCGTGCCCCCCTCGCTGCTGGGGCCTCTGCGGGTGCTCGTCGTGGACGACAACGCCAGTGCCCGGCACATCCTCTGCTCGATGTGCACGTCCTTCGGCTTCGTGGCGCATGCGGTGGAGGGGGGCCCGCAGGCCCTGGACGCGCTGGCGCGCGGCATGAACGGCCAGCCCTACCACCTGATGCTCATCGACTACCACATGCCCGGGCTCGACGGCATCGAGACCAGCCGCCAGCTCCGCCAGCGCCAGGGCCTGGCGCAGCTGCCCACGGTCATCATGGCCTCCATGGACGAGCGCCCCCTCGTGGCCCAGCAGGCCCAGGCGGCCGGGGTCCAGGCCTACGTGAACAAGCCGGTGACGGCCTCGACGCTGCTGGATGCCATCCAGAAGGCCCTGGGCCACCCGTCCACGCAGGTCCGGGCGGCGCCGCTGTCGCCGGAGGCGGGCGTTCCGGAGGCCTACCGGCACCTGCGCGGCGCGCGAATCCTGCTCGTGGAGGACAACCGCCTGAACCAGGAGGTGGCGCTGCACTTCCTGCGGCGGGTGGGCCTGAAGGTGGACGTGGCGGCGCATGGCGCGGAGGCCCTCGAGCGCTTGGAGCAGGGCCCCTACGAGGCCGTCCTGATGGATTGCCAGATGCCGGTCATGGACGGATACGAGGCCACCCGGCGCATCCGCGGCATGGCCCGGTTCGCGGCCCTGCCCATCATCGCGATGACGGCCAATGCCCTGGAGGGCGACCGGGAGCGCAGCCTGGCGGCCGGCATGAACGACCACCTGAGCAAGCCCATCGACGCCAACCACCTCTACCAGACGCTGGGCCGGTGGGTGGTGCCCGGAGCTTGGGGAGGCGAGGCCGTACCGGCGCCTCCGGCCGAGGCGCCTTCGCCCGGTGATGGCCCCGCAGGGGCGGCGCCGGGCGTGCCCGACCCCCGGCACGTGAACATGGAGAGCGCGCTGCTCAACCTGGATGGGGATGTCGGCCTGTACCGGACGGTGGCGGAGCTGTTCCTCGGGGACGCGCCGGACTCCTGGGCCCAGTTCCTCGGGGCCTGGGCGGGCGGGGACCGGGAGGGGGCCCACCGGGCGGCCCATACGCTCAAGAGCATGGCGGCCAACGTCGGCGCCGAAGCCCTGCGCGAGCACGCGAAGGCCCTGGAGGCCGCGTCGCGGGAGGGGGACTCGCCCTCCATCGAGGAGCGCTTCCCCCTGCTGGAGCAGGAGCTGCGCTTCGTGGTTTCGGCCCTCCAGGGGTTCCTGGAGGCCTCCGCCCGCTGAGCCGCTCAGCGCGTGAGGCGGGCCCCGGCGTAGGTGGTGAGCTCGATGCCGCGCTCCTGGAGCCGGGCCTTCACGCGCGGGCTCGTCAGGGCCGCCAGCTCCGCCTGCCAGCCGTAGGTCCACGCCGGATCCTCGGGCACATGCGGGGCTCCCTCGCCCGGGTGGCACCCCACCTCGAAGTCCCCCTCGGGCAGCGTCTCCAGCAGGTTCAGCAGCGTGGCCTCATCGAGCCTGCCCGCCTCGAAGACGCCCCCGGCGCTCACCCGGCGGACCCCGGGTGGAGGGCGCGGCGCGGTCCGGGCCAGCACGGTGAGCAGCAGCGTCTTCAGCGCGGGCCCGGGCGCCTGGAGCCACGTGGCGCGCGGGAGCTGATCGGGCCAGCGCACCGGCAGCCCCTCGCGGCGGGCCAGCGCCTCGACGCAGCCCCGGAGGCCCGGCAGCAGGTGCAGGTGCTGGTGCGCATCCAGGTGGTCCACCTGCGCGCCCAGCTCGCGCGCCCGCGCCAGCTGCGCGGCCAGCTCCTGGGCCACCTCCGCGCGCCGCACCCGCCCGGTGAGCCACGCGCGCGCGAAGTCCGCCCAGCTCGCGCGCAGCCGGCCGCCGGGGGCCACGGAGGCCACCTCGGCCGCGGGGGCCGCGCAGGGCAGGCGCGTGGAGAGCGCCAGGTGCACGCCCAGGGCGAGCCCCTGCGCCTGGGCCTGGCGGATGGCCTCCGGCGCGCTCGGGCCCATGGCCAGCACCGTGGCGCTGGTGACGATGCCCTCGCGGTGCGCGCGGAGGATGCCGGCGTCCAGGGACGGGTGCATCCCCAGGTCATCGGCGTTGACGATGAGGCGCGTGGGGCGTCGCACGGGGGCCCTTAGCCGTGGGTGCGGCGCTTGGCCTGCGGGGCCGGGTGCAGCGCGGCCACGGACGGGGGCAGGCGCACGGGCTTCACGGGCTGCTGGGGCTTGAGCGTCTCGGGGTACAGGTCCACCAGCTCGCGCACCATCTTCAGGATGACCGAGGGCGAGGCCAGCGTGGACACGCCCCGGGTGCGCGGGAAGTAGTCCACGCCCATCTGGAAGACCCGGAAGCCCTTGCGGATGGCCTTCACCACCAGCTCCGCGTCGATGAACGAGCCCATGCTGCGCAGCTCCATCGACTCCAGCACCCGCCGGTGCATGACCTTGAAGCTGAAGTTCACGTCCTTGATGTTGATGTCGAAGAGCGAGCGGATGAGCAGGTTGTAGACGAACGAGTAGATGATGCGCTTGGGGCCCTCGCTCGTGCGGTCGAACCGGAAGGCGCAGATCATGTCCGCCTCCAGGTAGTCCATCAGGTGCAGCGCCCGCTCCAGCTCCCGCAAGTCCCACGGCAGGTCGATGTCCGTGTAGACGACGATGTCCTTGGTGGAGGCCGACAGGCCGGTGCGCATCGCCCCGCCCAGCTTCAGGTTCGTCTCGTGGGTGATGACGCGGAGCTGGGGAATCCGCTCGGCCAGGGACTCGGCGATCTCCTGGGTCCGGTCCGTGGACGCGTCGTTGACGACGATGATCTCGAAGTCGCTGGTGAGCCGGGGAAGAACATCCAACGCGCGGGTGACGGCGCGCTCGACGTAGTCCTCCTCGTTCCACGCGGGAAGGAAGAGGCTGATGCTGGGGTAGGTGCCCACGAATGGACCTCGTGACGGTTGATTCTGGAGGCTGGGTAACAGAGGCCGGTAGGGGGACGCAATCGTCAGGGTCGCTCCGCCCGCGAGCGGCATGCTAGCTTGCCGCGCCGTTCATTCGATGGGGGCACCGTGGGAGAGAAGCCCTTCGCCTTGCTGGTGGTGGATGATTCCCGGTCAACGGCGGCGAAGCTGGTCCAGAGCCTGACGCCCGAGGGCTTCGTGCTGCGCGTGGTGCCCCCGGCCCCCGAGGTGCCGGGGCTGGCCTCCGAGGTGGATCTCGTCATCCTCTGCCTGGGCCCGGAGACGCCCGCGGACCTGTCCCTGGTGCGCCGCTTCATGGATGTGGAGGCGCCGGGCCGCGGGGCGCCCGTGCTCGTGGTGGCCCCGCAGGAGGCCCGCGCCACACGGCTGGAGGTGCTCCGGCTGGGCATGGAGGTGGTGGCAGAACCTTGGGACACCGAGGAACTGCGGGCCCGCATCCACCGTTGCTTCTCCAATCACCACACGCTCTCGACGCTGGCCGCGCAGGTGATGGAGCTACAGCACCTCTCGGTGCTCGATGGGCTCACCCAGCTGCACAACCACCGCTACTTCCAGGAGCGGCTGCGCGAGGAGTTCCGCCGCGCCCAGCGCTACGACGATGCGCTGTGCCTCATCCTCCTGGACCTGGACTTCTTCAAGGACGTGAATGACCGCTACGGGCACCCGGTGGGGGACACCGTGCTGGTGGAGGTGGCGCGCATCCTCCAGCAGAGCGTGCGCGAGACGGACATCGTCGCCCGCTACGGGGGCGAGGAGTTCGCCGTGCTCCTGCCGCGCACCCACCTGGCCGGTGCCATCACCGTGGCCGAGCGGGTATGGAAAGGTGTGGCCAGCCAGCCCATGGGGGCGGGCGGCGCGCTGCGGATGACGGCCTCCCTGGGGGTGTCCGGTTTCCCCCACCGCACCGTGCTCACCCCGGAGCAGTTGCTGCTGACCGCCGACGAGGCCCTGTACCGGGCCAAGCGTGAGGGCCGCAACAGGGTCTGTCTGCACTCACCCATTCCGCTTCACTCCGCGTCCCGGGGATGGGAATCTAAGAGTGTTGACGACAAATGACCCGGGTCATTTTTCCCCCAGGGAACAGGGGTCATTTGCTACCCGTTTGTCAGTAATGGGTACAGGTTGACCCATGTTCTGGTCAGCGTACGAAATTGAAAGTACATAAGAATCAATGGCTTGGCCCAAGGGTCGAAAAAGACGCGGATGGCCACGTCATTGCAAATGTTCGACAACGAAAGATAGGTGGGACTGCGAGTGGGATTGGCGCACACACAGGAGGCGGGGGCTCGCGGCCGGCTGCTGTTGGTGGACGATGAGGAGAACATCCTCAAGTCCATTCGGCGGGTGCTGAGGCGGGGCGATTGGGACATCGAGACCGCCACGGACGCCGAGGAGGGGCTGAAGCGGCTGGAGCAGTTCCTGCCCCAGGTGGTCATTTCTGACTTCCGGATGCCGGGGATGAACGGGGTGGAGTTCCTGGCCCGGGTGAAGGAGCAGGTGCCGCGCGCCCAGCGCATCATGCTCACCGGGCAGGCGGACCAGACGGCCATCGAGGAGGCCATCAACCGCTCGGAAATCTTCCGCTTCATCTCCAAGCCGTGGAACGACAGCCACCTGGTGCTCACCGTCAAGAGCGCCTTCGAGCAGTACGCGCTCCTGGCGGAGAACGAGCGCCTGCACCGCATGACGCAGGACCAGAACGCGGAGCTCAAGCGGCTCAACGCGGACCTGGAGGCGCGCGTGGAGACGCGCACGCTGATGCTCAGCCAGGCCAAGCGGGACTGGGAGCAGACGTTCGACTGCATCGAGACTCCCCTGGCGGTGATGCAGGGCACCGACTACACGGTGCGCCGTGCCAACCTCGCCTACCTGAAGGTGGCGGCCTCGGGGGACGGGGCCACCGCCTCGGCGGTCAACTGCTTCCAGTACCTCTTCGGCCGGGACTCGCCGTGCATCGGCTGCCCGCTGCCCTCCGCGCTTGAGACGGGCAAGGGCGCGCGCTCGGAGATTCAGCAGAAGGGGCGCACCTTCGTGGTGGCCGCCTACCCCATGCCCGGCGAGGGCCGGGTGGTGTGCACCTACCGGGACGTCACCGAGGAGTACTCGCTCACCAAGCGGCTCATCGAGACGGAGAAGATGGCGGCGGTGGGGCAGCTCGCGGGCGGCGTGGCGCATGAAATCAACAACCCGTTGGGCGGCATCCTCGCGTTCGCGCAGCTGATGAAGCGCGACCTGGGCCGCTCCGAGGCGGACCGCGAGTCGTTGGATCTCATCGAGGAGAGCGCGCTGCGCTGCAAGCGCATCGTCGAGAGCCTGCTGAAGTTCAGCCGCCACTCCAAGGTGGAGGACCGCCGCCACTTCGAGCTGTCCAAGTGCGTGGAGGACGCGGCGGTGCTCTTCAAGGCCCAGCTCAAGTCCAACCCCCGGGTGACGCTGGAGCTGAACCTGGCCGCTGGGCTGCCCAAGCTCTTCGGGGACCCGGCGCAGCTGTCCCAGGTGGTGCTCAACCTCCTGCAGAACGGCCTCCAGGCGCTCCCGGGCGCCGAGGGCACCTTGAAGATCGACACGGGGCGCGAGGGGGACCGGTGCTTCTTCGCCGTCTCCGACTCGGGCACCGGCATCGAGGAGCGCCACCTGCCGCGCATCTTCGAACCGTCCTTCACCACCAAGCCGCCTGGCGAGGGCACAGGCCTTGGCCTGTCCATTGCTTACCGCATTGTGCAGGACCATGGCGGCGTCTTCCAGGTCGACACCCAGGTCGGCCATGGCTCCCGTTTCACCGTTTTTCTTCCTATCCCGCTGCAGCTTGAGAGGTTGCCGTGAACCAGCCCAAACGCGCCAAGATCCTCGTGGTGGACGATGACCCCGTAGTCCTCAAGGCCGTCACCTCGATTCTCCAGCGCGAGGGGTACCCCATCGTCGCCATCGACGATGCGGTGGAAGGGCTGACGGCGGCGAAGGATCCGTCCATCGACGTGGCGGTGCTGGACATCAACATGCCCCACCTGTCCGGCATGGACCTGCTCAAGGCCATCAAGGCCGAGCGGCCGGACGTGGAGGTCATCATGATGACCGCCTACGCCACGGTGGAGACGGCGGTGGAGGCGGTGAAGGCCGGCGCGTACGATTACCTCACCAAGCCCTTCGAGGACATCGACGACCTGAGCCTCACGGTGGGCAAGGCCGCCGAGCGCAAGGCGCTGAAGGACCGGACGCGCGCGCTGGAGGAGGCGCTCACCGCGCGCAGCCAGTTCGAGGACCTCATCGGCCAGTCCTCGCAGATGCGCGCCGTGTTCAAGCTGGTGGAGACGGTGAGCCACTCCACCGCCACGGTGCTCATCCAGGGCGAGAGCGGCACGGGCAAGGAGCTGGTGGCCCGCGCCATCCACTACCGCAGCGCGCGCAAGGACAAGCCCTTCGTGGCGGTGAACTGTTCGGCCCTCACCGAGACGCTGCTGGAGAGCGAGCTGTTCGGCCACATGAAGGGGGCCTTCACGGGCGCCACCGGCAACAAGAAGGGCCTCTTCGAGGCGGCCGACGGCGGCACCATCTTCCTGGATGAAATCGGCGACGTGCCGCCCGCCACCCAGGTGCGCCTGCTGCGTGTGCTGCAGGAGGGCGAGGTGAAGCGCGTGGGCGCCAACGAGCCCGTGAAGGTGGACGTGCGCGTGATTGCCGCCACGCACGTGGACCTGACGCGCGCCAAGGAGCAGGGCCGCTTCCGCGAGGACCTCTTCTACCGCCTCAACGTCATCACCATCGACCTGCCGCCGCTCCGGGACAGGCCGGAGGACGTGCCGCTGCTCGCGCACCACTTCCTCAAGCTGTACGCGGCCAAGCTGGACAAGAAGGTGACGGGCTTCACCCCGCGCGCCATGGAGGCGCTCACCGTGAACCGGTGGACGGGCAACGTGCGCGAGCTGGAGAACGTCATCGAGCGCGCCGTGGTGCTCACCTCCAACGAGGTGCTGGACGTGGAGGACCTGCCGCCGGGCTTCCAGGAGGCCCCGCAGGCCGGCTCGCCCGTGGAGGTGTTCAGCCTGGCGCACCTGCCGTACGCCCAGGCCAAGCGCCTGGCGATGCGCGCCTTCGAGCGGCGCTACCTCACCGCGCTCCTGGAGAAGAACAACAACAACGTCTCCAGCGCCGCGCGCGCCGCCGGGGTGGACCGCTCCAACTTCCGCCGCCTGCTCAAGCAGTACGAGGTGGCCGGCCGCACCATGAAGCAGCGCAAGGCGGACGGCAACGACACCTCCCCATTAGAGGTGGCCTGAAGCGGTGGCCCGAGGGCCTCAGCCCTCTTCGCCCGGCTCGCGTCCCCGTGAGGCGAGCTGGCGCTGGATGTCCGCGTAGCGCTCGGACAGCTCCCGCTCCAGCCCCTGGGTGCTCGGCTTGTAGAAGCGCCGGGCCTTGAGCGCCTCGGGCAGGTAGTCCTCGGGGACGTAGTTGCCCTCGAAGTTGTGGGGGTACTTGTAGCCGCCGCCGTAGCCCAGGCTCTTCATCAGCTTCGTGGGCGCGTTGCGCAGGTGCAGGGGCACCGGCAGTGCGCCCTCCTGGGCCACCGCCGCGCGCGCCGCGCCGTACGCGCTGATGACGGCGTTCGACTTGGGCGCCAGCGCCAGGTACGTCACCGCCTGGGTGAGCGGCAGCGCCCCCTCCGGCAGCCCCATGAGCTGGAAGGCGTGCAGCGCGTCCACCGCCACGCTCAGCGCCCGCGGGTCCGCGTTGCCGATGTCCTCCGAGGCGAAGATGACCATGCGCCGGAAGAGGAACACCGGGTCCTCGCCGGCCTCCAGCATGCGCGCCATCCAGTAGAGCGCCGCATCCACGTCCGAGCCGCGCATGGATTTGATGAAGGCGCTGACGACGTTGTAGTGCTCCTCGCCGCCCTTGTCGTAGAGCAGCGCCTTCTGCTGCATCGCCTCCTCCGCGGCCTTCCGGTCCACCCGGGTGCCGCCATAGGAGGCGGCGGCCTCCAGGGCGGTGAGCGCCTTGCGCGCATCGCCGCCGGCCGCCTGGGCGATGAACTGCAGGGCCTCCTCCTCCACCTGCACCTTGCCGCCCAGCCCCTTGGCATCCGTCAGCGCCCGGCGCAGCACGGCCAAGAGTTCCTCCTCCTCCAGGCCGCGCAGGGTGATGACGCGGGCGCGGGACAGGAGCGCCGCGTTCACCTCGAACGAGGGGTTCTCCGTGGTGGCGCCAATGAGCGTCACCGTGCCCTTCTCCACGTGGGGCAGGAGCGCGTCCTGCTGGGACTTGTTGAAGCGGTGAATCTCATCGATGAAGAGCAGGGTGCGCTGCCGGTGGAGCCGCCAGCGTTCCTGGGCCCGGGCCACCGTCTCGCGGATGTCCTTCACGCCGGAGAGCACCGCCGAGAGCGACTCGAACGAGGCGCCGGCGGCCTGGGCGATGACGCGCGCCAGGGTGGTCTTCCCCGTGCCCGGGGGCCCCCAGAGGATGAGGGAGGGCACCTGGTCCTGCTCGATGACCCGGCGGAGGAACCGGCCCTCGCCCGTCAGGTGCTCCTGCCCGGCGAACTCGGCCAGCGTGGTGGGGCGCATGCGCTCGGCGAGCGGCGCCTGGGCTTCCTGGTCCTTTTGGCCCGCGTGTTCAAAGAGGTCCATATGCGTGGAACCTATCGCTTGGGCACATTTCCTCCAGCGCCCCTTGCCTTCCTGGACTAAAAGCTTCCGCCACCGTGCAGACCCTGGCCATCGTCGCGAAGAGGGACAAGAAGGAGGCGGTCGCGCTGGCGGCCCAAATCTGCGAGCGCTACCCGCACCTCACCGTGCTGGGAGAGCGTTACCTGTCTCAGGAACTGGGCTGGCCGCGGGTGGAGGACCGGGAGCTGGCCCAGCGGGCCGACCTGGTGGTGGTGCTCGGCGGGGATGGCACCCTCATCTACACCGCGCGGCTGCTGGCGGGCCGGGCCGTGCCCATCCTGGGGGTGAACCTGGGCAGCCTCGGCTTCATGACCGAGGTGCCGGTGGAGGAGCTCTTCTACCACCTGGATGAGGTGCTGGCGGGCCGCTTCAACGTGGACTCGCGCATGAAGCTCACGTGCCGGCTGGTGCGCGAGGGGCGGGCCATCATCGAGGAAGAGGTCCTCAACGACATCGTCATCAACAAGGGGGCGCTGGCGCGCATCGCGGACCACGAGACGTCCATCGATGGGGTGCCCATCACCACCTACAAGTCCGATGGCATCATCCTGGCCACGCCCACCGGCTCCACGGCCTACTCGCTGTCGGCCGGCGGCCCCATCGTCCACCCCTCGGTGGACTGCACCATCCTGTCGCCCATCTGCTCGCACGCGCTCACCCAGCGCGCCATCGTGGTGCCTGCCGACCGCGTCATCCGCATCACCCTGCGCCGGGAGACGGCTGACACGTACCTCACCCTGGATGGGCAGACGGGCCATGGGCTGCAGGGCAATGACTGCATCGAGGTGGTGCGCTCGCCCAACCGGGTGAACCTCATCCGCAACCCGCGCGTGGCGTACTTCACCATCCTCCGGCAGCGGCTCCACTGGGGCGAGCGCTGAGCGGCCAGGCGAGGGGATGGGGCGGGGGCGGGAGGCGGTGCTAGGGTGCACGCATTGTGCGTGAGACCCAGGCCGTCCCTTTCGGGAAGTACGAGCTCTTGGAATGTCTGGGGACGGGGGGCATGGCGGCCGTCTACCGCGCGCGGTACCTGGCCGCGCCGGGCGTCACCAAGCCCCTGGTCATCAAGCGTGTCCTGACGCAGTACGCGGAGCACCCGGCCTTCGTGGAGATGTTCATCCAGGAGGCCCGCGTCTCGGTGGGGCTCAGCCACGGCAACATCGTCCAGGTTTTCGACTTCGGGCAGGTGGAGGGCGAGTACTTCCTGGCCATGGAGTTGGTGGAGGGCCAGCCCCTGTCGCGCGTCCTCAAGCGCGCCCAGGCGAAGGGGCTCGCCGCGCTGCCCGCGCCCCTGGCGGTGAGCATCGCCATCGAGATGTGCAAGGGCCTGCACCATGCCCACACGCGCACGGATGAGCACCGGCGCCCCCTGGGGCTCGTGCACCGGGACATCTCTCCGGACAACGTCCTGGTCAGCTACGAGGGCGAGGTGAAGATCTCCGACTTCGGCATCGCCAAGGCGCGGCTCGCCGGGCGCCAGGAGACGGAGGCCGGGGTGGTGAAGGGCAAGTACCTGTACCTCTCCCCGGAGCAGGCCCTGGGCCGGGAGCTCGATGCCCGCTCGGATGTGTACTCCGTGGGGGTGGTGCTCTACCGCCTGCTGTGTGGGCGCCTGCCGGCGGAGGGCGCGCAGCTGCAGGTGATGGAGCGCATCGTGAAGGGGCGGCTCGACCCGCTGCTCCAGAACAACCCCACCGTGGAGCCCTCGCTGGCCCACCTCGTGGACCGGGTGCTGTCGACCCGGCGCGAGGCCCGCCCCGAGAGCGCGGAGGCGCTGCGGCTGGAGCTGACGCGGTGGTTGGCCCAGCGGGCGCCGCTGTTCGCGGCCAACACCCTCAAGCACCTGATGGAGTGGCTGTACACGCCGGAGCTGGTGGCGCGGGGCACGCCCCCGCCCGTGACGGGGACGTTCCAGGAGCAACTGGCCGAGTGGACCTCCGCCGTGCCTCCCACCCCGCCGCCGAGGACTGCGGCCGTCCCCGAGGCCCCCCGGACGCTGGAGGTCCAGACGCTCCCCGAGGAGCGCCCCTCGCTCCCCACCGCGCCCCAGACAGTGGCCGTGGCCGAGGGCCGCTCGTACACCGGCTGGGTGGCGGCTGGGCTGGTGGTGCTGGGGCTCGCCTGGGTGGTGTGGCTGGAGCGCAGCAAGCCGGATCCCCTGGAGATCCGCTCCGAGCCCTCCGGTGCCCAGGTGCGCATCAACGGCCAGATTCTGGGCGTCACCCCGCTGGTGCTGGACACCATCGAGCGGGAGGAGCCCCAGCGGGTCGAGCTCTTCCTGCTGGGGCGGGCCCCGTGGGAGCAGGAGTTCGCGGCGGGGACGCTTCAGTCGCGCCTGGACGTCTCCCTGATGGAACCGCAGCCCCAGGAGCCCACCCTCCAGGCTCCCGGGGGGGAAGCCGTGGACCGCTTTGGCACGAGGCAGGTGCCGGCCACCTTCCTCCTGAGCGAGGCGTTGCACTCCTTCAGCCCGGTGGCGCGCTCCCTGCGCGTCGAACTCCACCCGGACCGGGTCTACACGGTCTGGACCACGGGCCGGCACTTCGTGCGGGATGGGCGCCGCTCGAACGTGCCGCCCCCCTTCTTCCGGCAGGCCTCCCTGTTCCTGGAGGGCGCGGACCTGGCTCCCGCCGCGCGGCTGATGCCCGTTGCCGCCGCGCCCCGCCAGGTGACGGGCGCCAGCGCGCTGAATGCCTTCGTGCTGTTCGGCGACTCGGTGGAACAGAACGACCACCAGGATTTCACCCTGAACGTGCGCGACGAGTCGGACCAGAAGACCCTTCGCAAGGAGCTGAACCCTCGCAGGTTCGCGCACCAGCTCGCCCTGGAAGGGCGGTACACGGTCCGCCAGCTCGACCCCAAGAGCCGTTACCAGCTCGCCATCCGGGCCCGGCCGGGCGCTCCCGTGAGCCCCGTGGCCCTGATGGCCCTTGCTGGCGAGAACGACACCGTGCAGGTGTCCTCGCAGCCCGCGGGCGAGGCGCTGCATGTGCTGGCGCCCGGCACCTACACGGTGACGGGGGCCCGGGAGCTGTGGCTCGCGCTTCCCCGGTGGAAGGACGATGGGGACGCGGAGGTGGACGTGAGCATCGCCGCGGCGCCCGCTGCGGCCTCCTCCCGGCCGAGCCTCCGCATCACGTCCACGGCCAACCCCTCGCCGGCCACCGCGGCGGAGAAGTACCGGCAGGCCCGGGACAAGCTCGCCCGCAGGCAGTTCCAGAAGGCCAAGGAGCTGTTCTGGGAGTGCCTGGCGAACGATCCGGCCGCGGCCCAGTGCTTCCACGGGCTGGGCGAAGTCTCCGTACGGCTTGGCAATGCCGAGGAGGCCATGGAGTACTACGGCCGCTTCCTGGAGCTGGCGCCGGAGTCCCTGAAGGCGCAGGAAGCGCGGGATTACATCCAGCTCCATCGCGGCAGGCAGGACGGGTAACGTCCAGTCCCGCTTCCCATGTTCCTCATTCTCTCCAAGATTCTGGATCTCTTCCTGGGCCCGCTCACCTGGGGCGTGCTGTTCCTCGTGCTGGGGCTCCTGTGGCGCCGGGGCGGACGGCGGGCCCTCGGGCTCCAGGTGCTGGGGCTGGGGGTGCTCTACACCTTCTCCATCGAGCCGGTGGCCGGCGCGCTCATGCGCTGGGTGGAGTCCGGCGCGAAGGAGACCTACCGGCCCGGCGTCGTCTACGACGCGGTCATCGTGCTGGGGGGCGGGTTGGATCCCGATGCCACCGAGCGCTCGGGCCGCCCCGAGTACAACGCCGCCGTCGAGCGGATTCTCCGCGGCTACGAGCTGCTCCGGGAGGGCAAGGCGCGGCACGTGCTGCTCTCCGGAGGGACGCTGGACACCCGCCCGGAGGCCGTCGTCGAGTCCCAGGTGCTCCAGCGCCAGCTCCAGGCGTGGGGCATCGCCCCGGAGCGCATCGTCATCGAGGGCCACAGCCGCAACACCCGCGAGAACGCCCTGGACTCGAAGCTCATCATCCAGGAGCGGGGCTGGAACACGCTGTTGCTCATCACCAGCGCGGCGCACCTGCCCCGGGCCTATGGGTGCTTCGCCGCGGTGGGCCTGCGCCCCGACACCCTGGCCGCGGACGTGCGGGCCTCGGACGGGAAGCGCCCGCCGAGCTGGCTCCCCCGCGCCAACCACCTCAACGCCAGCACGGATGCGCTCCGGGAGCTGGCGGGGCGGGTGGTGTACCGGCTGCGCGGCTGGACGGTGGAGTAGGGCGCGCTCAGCGGCTGGCGGCGGGGGGCGGCGCGCACTCGCCGGGCCGCAGGCTGGCGCGGGCGATGCGCTGGATGCGCCCGTCGCCCTGGCTCATGGGCCGGGGCTTTCCGGTGCGCAGGGCCTCTCCCACGATGTCCCGGGGCGTCTTTCCCTCCGGAAGCAGAGGCTTGGAGGGGAGGCCGCGGAGCATCTCGTAGCCATCCTTGCCGCCGGCGATGAAGCGCGTGACGGCGAGGCTGTACGTGGCGGTGGGGGACACCGGCTTGCCGCCCACCGTCGCGCAGAGGACGCGCTGGCCCTTGGGCAGGCCCGGATCAAACGAGAAGCGCAGCCCGGAGACCTGGGGGAACCGTCCGGGCTCCGGATCCTCGGCGCTCTTGCTCACCCCGTTCTCCAGGGCCGCGAGCAGCACGGCCCCGGTGACGTCCAGCCGGACCAGGTCGTCCCGGAAGGGGAAGATGGCGAGCAAGTCCCTCCGGGTGAGGGGGCCCGCGGGGAAGATGGTGTCGCCGCGGATGGCGCCGCCGTTGACGAGCACCACGTCGGTGCCTGTGACTTGGCGGAAGGTGTCCGTCACGAGCGAGGCCAGGTTCGTCTCCTGGCTGCGCACGGCCGTCTTGCGCGCATCGAGCGGGACGGGGGTGTTGCCCAGCGGCTGGGACAGATCCGCGACGAGCGCGTCGTAGGGCCGCATGGCCTCGGCGAAGGCGGCATCGTCCGGGATGGCGTCCGTCACGGGGAACACGTGCCAGCCGAGCGTCTTCAACTGGCCGGTCCGGCCATCCACGTCCAGGTCGAGCCGCCCCAGCTCCCGCGCGTCCGCCTCGACCTTGAAGATGGGGGTGCCGGTGGAGCGGTCCTCGATGCGGTAGTGCTCGTGGCCTCCGACGATGAGGTCCACGGACACGCAGCGCGCCAGCTCCTGGTCCAGCGCCAGGTCCAGGTGGGTGAGGGCGATGATGAGCGTGGCGCCTTGCGCGCGCAGCCGGGAGACGACGGGGCGGGCCGTGGTGCAGACGTCCCGGATGTTCGTGTCCGGGGAGACGCTGGAGGTCACCTCGGTGTCGGGGACGAGCAGGCCAAACAGGCCCACCTTCACGCCCGCCACCTCGCGGAGGACGTAGGGGATGACGCCCTCGAAGGGCTGGCCCGTGTGGTTGTCGAAGATGTTCGCGGCGAGCCACGGGAAGCGCGAGGCGCGGATGCTGTCCTTCAGCGCGCCATCCCCGAAGTCGAACTCGTGGTTGCCGGGGACGGCGTAGTCCACCCCCACGGCGTTCCAGGCGTCGATCATCTGCCGGCCATGGAGCGGCTTGCCGTTCACCTCGAGGAGCGACTCGACCGAGGGGCCCAGCGTGTCCCCGCCGAAGAGCGTCAGCGTGTGGGGAGACGCGGCGAGCGTCTGCTTGCGCAAGGTGGCGACGCGGGCGAGCCCTCCCACCCGGCCCTGCTCCAGCGGGGTGAACTGGTACACGTCATTGAGGTGCAACAGGGTGATGCGCACCGTCTCCGGGGCGGGCACGGGCCGCGCGGTCGAGGGACAGCCCGCCGCCAGGAGCAGGAACAGCAGGGGCACCACATGGCGGGCGGGCAGACGGCGTGCGGCGTTCAAGGGCATCACCTCCAGGGTGGCATGGAGCTTACCCTCCCGGGCGTGAAGGCTAGAGCCACTTGAAGTAACGCAGTGCAATCAAGAATGAGAGAAAGCCCCACGCACCCAGTATCAGACTTTGCGGCCAGAGGGCGGCAAGCGGGGCGCCGTCGATCATGATGGCACGCAGGCCGTCGTTGAGGGCCGTGAGGGGAAGGATCTGGATGAGGGGCTGCATCCACCCGGGAAAGTGATTCGCGGAGAAGAACACGCCCGACAGCAGCATCATGGGCATGCTGACCAGGTTCATCAGCCCGCTGGCCGCCTCCGATGTCTTCGCCCGGACGACGGTCAGCAGCGCCAGGCCCCCGAAGGACAGCGAGCCGAAGAGCCCCAGCACGATGAAGGCCAGGTGGCTGCCGGCCATGCGCACGTCGAAGAGCAGCCGGGCGAAGAGGACGAAGAAGAGGATCTCGATCAGCGCCAGGAGGCTGCGGCTCAGCAAGAAGGAGAACAGGAAGTGGGCGCGCTTCATGGGGGTGGCCACCAGCCGCTTGAGCAGCTTGCCCATGCGCAGCTGGACGATGGCCCAGCCCAGTCCCCACAGGCTGGAGGACAGCAGCCCGAAGCCCAGCAGGCCCGGAATGAGGAAGTCGATGTAGCGGGAGCCCGGCTCCGTCACCTCCTGAAGCCGGGGGGCCACCGGGTCCACCCGGCCTTGCAGCCGGTTGAGGGCATCCACGGTCATCAGCCGGGCCGTGCGGCCCTCCTCGCGCTGGGGGTCCACGACGAGCTGGGGGGGCGTGCCGGGGACGAGCACCAGCGCGGCCTTGCCACGGCGCAGCGCATCCCGCCCGGCGGCTTCGGGCATCCGCGAGGCCGTCAGCCCCTCCACCGCGTCGAGCGCGGCGGTGAGCGCATCCGCCTCGGGACCGTCCGCCACCGCCACCGTCAGCTCGGGCAGCGCCTGGTTGCGGAAGGCAAGCCCCAGGGCCAGGGACGTGAGCAGGGGGAAGGCGAAGACCCAGAAGAGCGCCTCGGGCTCCCGAATGAACCCCCGCAGGCGGAAGAGCACCAACTGCCAGAGCGGATGGCCGGCGCGCATCAGGACTCCTCCTCGCGAAGGGCCCGGCCCGTGAGGGTGAGGAAGACGTCATCGAGCGTGGCCTGCCGGGTGGACAGGTGCCTCAACCGGGCCCCCCGCGCGGCCACCACCGAGAGCAACCCGGGCAGGGCCGTGTGCAGCTCCCGCACCGACAGGGTGTGGCCATCGCCCCGGGAGCGGGCGGACACGAACGTGGGCACCTCCGCGAGCGCCTCGGCCGGGAGGTCCGGCGTCGAGGCGAACTCGATGATCTGCTCGGCGCCAATGGAGGCGATGAGCTGGGGCGGCGTGCCCTGGGCCACGATGCGGCCGTGGTCCATGATGACGACCTGATCGCACAGCACCTGGGCTTCCTCCATGTAGTGCGTGGTGAGGACCACCGTGCGGCCCTTGCCCTTGAGGCCCTCGATGACGTCCCACAGCGCGCGCCGGGACTGGGGGTCCAGCCCCGTGGTGGGCTCATCCAGGAAGAGAATCTGCGGGTCCGCCACCAGGGCGACCGCCAGCGCGAGCCGCTGCCGCTGGCCGCCCGAGAGCTTCATGGAGTACGTGTGGCGCTTCTCCTCCAGGTGCACCAGGCCGATGGCCTCCTCCACGGTGAGCCCCTGGGCATAGAAGGAGCGGAAGAGCCGCACGGTCTCCTCGACCGTGAGGCGCTCGGGGAAGCGCGTCTCCTGGAGCGCGATGCCGATGTGCTCCCGGAGGTACTTGGCGTCACGTGCCCAGCTTCGGCCAAGCAGCTCGACCTTGCCGGCGGTGGGGGGCTGCAACCCTTCGAGGATCTCCACCGTGGTGGTTTTGCCCGCGCCGTTGGGCCCGAGCAGGCCGAGGCACTGGCCCACGGGCACCTCCAGGTCGATGCCCGCCACCGCCACGGTGTCCTCGAAGCGTTTGATGAGCCCCTTCACCTCGATGGCGAGCGGCGAGGGAGTGGAGGCGAGAGAAGGTTGCACACCCCCCTCATACCGTGTAGCGGCGGCCCTGGGCGAGCGGTTCGATGACGCTCCCCTCGGTGTCGAAATCATCCGGGTAGTGGATGAGCCGCATCCGGGCCCGCAGCTCCGCGGGCAGCGCCGCGAGCTTCGCGTAGGGCGTGTGAACCCCGTAATTCGTCTCGTGAACGAGGAGGTCCGCCTCCGCCAGCCAGGCAATGAGCCCCTCGTCGAAGGACGTGTCGGCGCTGTAGCCCAGGCACCTGCCACCGGCCCGGATGCGCAGGGCCGTGGTGGGCAGGTGGTGGTAGGTGAAGCGGCACTCGATAGAGAACGGGCCGAAGCGGACGGCGGACTCGGTGGAGAGCGGGGTGTGGGCGAAGTAGTCGTCGAAGTGCTTGGGGTGGGGGGCCTCGCCGTGCTTCTCGATGAGGCACTCCATGCCGGCCGCCAGGTGCCCATCCCAGAGCCGCTTGGCCACCTCCGGGTGGCAGAGCAGGGACAGCTTCCGCTTCAGCAGGAAGAACGAGAAGTAGCTCAGCCCCTCCAGCCCCGAGCTGTGGTCGGCGTGCAGGTGCGTGAGGGCCACCCCCGCCACCCGGTCCGCGTCGAGGGAGACGCCGGAGGACTCCGAGGCCTCCCGCATCATCTTCCGGATGGGGTGGGGGCAGTCGATGAGCAGCACCTGGCCCTCGGCTTCCACGGCGAGGCAGGAGGAGTAGCGCAGCGCGGAGAAGGCATCGCCAACGCCCAGGGTGAGGAACGACAGGCTCATGGGAACTCCCGGAACTTCGTGCTCACCGCTTCAGCCAGTAAGAGGGGCGGCGGGTGCGCAATGCCGCTTCCAAGAACGCCGCGAACGAGTCTTCGAACTTCTCGCAATAGTAAGGATCTGGCCAGGCCTCGTGCCATGCGTCGGAAATAGGATAGCGGCCAGCCACCTGCTGGCTCACGTCGATCACCACGTAGTCGCCATCTTGAACGTCACAGAGGGCGTAAACGGAGGCGGGGCCGTGTTTGTCCTCATCCCTCCCGAAGATGGCCACGCGCGCCCGGACGACCCTGGAGAGCGGAAGGATCCGGTAAGGGCAATCCGGCCCTCGCTTGAGCAACTCGGCGCCATTGCAATGCAGGTAGAAGGCTCGCAGATCCGGATCCAACCGCCAGCCCACGCGCTGCTCGAACTCCGCGATCTCGGCTGCCGTGGCGGGCGGAGAAGGGAAGTGCGCCCGTGAAATTTCATCGAGCAGGGGGGGGATGGGGGGCGGCGTCATCGTCCGTTGTCCAAGTAGGGCCGATCGGGGCCCACCGTATTCCATGGAGGCAGTCTGTCGTAGCACCTTGGGTATTCAAGGCTGAAGATGTCGTGAACGTCGGCAGGCGCAGGCAAGATGTTGTTGGGGTCGACGGGATCTCCGCCGTGCTTCAGGTCGCGGATGTGGTGCCCTGGCCATGACTCGCCCGCCTCTTCGGGCCAATGCCCAAACTTCTTGCTCCAATCCTCGCGAAACTTCTCTCGAATATTCTTCCACCGGGCGCGGGCCGCTTGGGCCGCTTCCTTGGAGATCGCGGGGTAATCACAGCAGCAGTGCGTGATCGCGTACCGCCCCCCTGCGTTGTGGGGCGTGCCCTCCCAATCCAGTTTGAGATCCGCAAGCCACATGCACCCTTTGAGGAGGTATCCCTCGGTGGCGCAATGGCGTTGGCAATAGGTCATCCACCGTTGACTGCACTGCCAGGGACCGTAAAAAAACGTGGGCTTGAAACTTCCTGCCACAACGCTGATTCGTGGCCCTTCCAACTTCCGTGCGGGCAGTGCGCCCGGTGAAGGGATGGCCCCACTGGGTGTCCCGCACCCGCTTGCAACAAGGATCCATACCCCGGTGAGAATCCAGCGTATCGGCATGCAAGGGCAGCTTTCGCGTCAGGGCTCCAGGGGATTCAATCGATGTACTTGTACCCAGTCCCCGTATCGAAGACGACCACCCGCTCGGTGGGCTGGAGCTTCTGGGCGGCGAGCAGCTTCTTTACGGCCTCCCACGCCGCACCGCCCTCGGGCGCCGCGTAGAGCCCCTCGCTGGAGGCCAGCTCGTTCACGCCCCGGCGCATCTCGTCATCGGAGATGGTGATGGCCTCGCCCTTCGACTCGCGGAGGATTCTCAGCACGAGGTAGTCCGCATACGCCTTGGGGACCCTCAGTCCGCTGGCATAGGTGTGGGCGTTCTCGAAGCGCACCGAGACGTCCTTGCCCTCCGCGAAGGCCTTGGGAATGGGCGCACACCCCTCGGCCTGCACGGAAATCATCCGGGGCCGCTTCGAGCCAATCCACCCGAGCCGCTCCATCTCATCGAAGGCCTTCCACATGCCGATGAGCCCGGTGCCGCCGCCCGTGGGGTAGACGATGACATCCGGCAGCGTCCACCCGAACTGCTCGGCCAGCTCGTAGCCCATCGTCTTCTTGCCCTCGACGCGGTAGGGCTCCTTGAGCGTGGAGACATCGAACCAGCCCTCGGCCTCCTTGCGCTGCGCGACGATGCGGCCACAGTCATCGATGAGCCCATCCACGAGCGTCACCTGCGCGCCGTAGGCTTCGCACTCGAGCCGGAAGACCTTGGGCGTGTCCCGGGGCATGAAGACGTGGCAGGGCAGGCCCGCCTTCGCCGCGTAGGCCGCCGCAGCGCCCCCCGCATTGCCTGCCGTGGGCAGGGCGATGGCCTGCGCCCCGAGCGCCTTGGCCATCGTGACGGCGGCTCCCAGCCCGCGCGCCTTGAAGGAGCCGGTGGGGTTGCCGGCCTCTTCCTTGATCCAGACGTCCGGCATCGAGAGGCGCGCCCCGAGCCGCCGGGCGTGCAGCAGGGGCGTGCCCCCTTCGCCCAGGGTGATGATGTCCTCGGGCGTCCGGGCAGGCATCAGCTCGTGCCAGCGCCAGATGGTCCGGTCGCGCGAGGCGGTGTCCTCGCGCGAGAGCCGGGGCAAGTCGTACTCCGCGAAGAGCGAGCCGCCACACCCCGGCTCCTTGCAGACGTTGAGGAGCGCCGCCGGGTCATACGTCTTCCCGCACTTGGTGCAGGACAGATGCGTCAGGTGGGAAAAAGGCATGGGCGGCGACGCTACCAAAGGCGCTGACACGCGGGTTGACATGTCGGTCCACCGCCGTGGCGTGTCAGGGCCTCCGGTTCGATGCGCGGCCCCTCGTAGGCGGTTCGCGGCACACCTCTTGCGTTAGGGCGGCGCGCGGAAACAACCCGCACTGCACATCCTGAGGAGAAGAGATGAACGTCATGGGAGGTTTCTCGAAGCTGGGCGCGCTCTGCGTGGGAGCCCTGGTGCTGACGGCCATGCCTGCCTGGGCACAGAAGGAAGAACTCTGGCTCGATTCCCAGAGCGGCACCCCCGTGAGCGGCCAGAGGGTGCTCACGCGAGGCCGGCCTTATTTCGTTACGATGAAGGGGACCTACAGCCCGTGGAGGACGTTGGCGCCCCTGGGGACGAAGTCCGGCAAGCCGGAGGCCACGCCCCTGTTCGCGAGCCCGAAGGGGGCGAACAAGGAGGTCGGCGCCGATCCCGAGTTCGTCTTCGCGTGGCCCCAGGGCTCCAGCCTGGAGAAGAGCCCGGAGCCCTCGCCCCTGCGAAACAATACCGTCCAGGTCAGCCTGGACGGCGGGAAGACCTGGAAGCACCCGGCCAGCAAGGCTGCCTTCGATGCTGCGGGCCACGAGTACAACTATGAGCTGATGGGAGACGATGCCGCGCTGCAGGTGCGCCTCGTCGACAGTCCGGCCTCGGACAACTATGGACGCTTGCAGCTCGTCGTGCAGCCCGCCGAGGAACTGTGGCTCGACTCCCAGAGCGGCGCCCCGGTCCTCAGCGAGATGGTGCTCCAGAAGGGCAAGCCGTACCGTGTCACGATGAAGGGGACCTATGCCGTGTGGTCGACCTTCGCTCCGTTGGGGACGAAGTCCGGCAAGCCGGAGTCCGCGCCCATGTTCGCGAGCCCGAAGGGTGCGAACAAGGAAGTGGGCGCCGATCCCGAGTTCATCTTCGCGTGGTCCAAGGGCTCCAGCCTGGAGAAGAGCGCGGAGCCCTCGCCCCGGCGGAACTACACCATCGAGGTCAGCGTGGATGGGGGAAAGACCTGGAAGCACCCCTCCACCCCGGAGGCCTTCAACCCCTCCCACCAGTACACCTATGAGCTGGTCGGCGATGGCAGCGCGCTGCAGGTGCGCCTCCGCGACAATCCCTACCGCGACAACTCCGGCCGCGTGCAGATCTTCCTGCTGCCCGGGGCCTAATCGAGCAGCCCGGAAGCCATGCGCTTCACGGTGCTGGCCGCCGAGCCCGGGGGCACTCCCCCCGGCACGGATGCCGCGAGCACGAAGCGAGAGCTTCGGACTTTTATGAGGGGATGCCGCAGGAGTTCTACGGCTCACGTTATCCCTGCATGAGGCCGTCACACCACGGGCTGGCGCCAGGCGCGAGACAGGTGCTCCTGGCCTTCCTGGACGAAGCGCCGCACCAGCTCGTCCCGGCCTCGCTTCCCGTTTTCCAGCAGGTACGTCAGCTCCACAGGCAGCAGCACCTTGACGGTGACCAGCCGCACCTCTCCGGCCGGCATGGTGAAGTGGCCTGGAAGCGTGCTCGGCGCCAGGCCCAGCAGCACCCCCACCCTGTCCTCCTTCATCAGCAGAGGCTCAGGCATGCCTCGGCCGGAGACCTCCATGGATAGGAAGCCCGCCTTCACCTTTTCGCGCACGCTTGCGTGTTCCGCGATCTCGTTCCCCACCCGCTCCAGCAGCAGCAGGGGCCAGCTCTTCTCGACCTCATGGAGAGGCTCGCTCGTCTCCAGCGCCAATTCCAGGCCAAATCCCACGGACGGCTCCACGTGGTCCACGAAGAAGTCCGACAGCCCGTCCGTCACCAGCAGGGTGCGCCCCTTGGGGCGGTGAATGACGCGCCAGACCTGGCGCCGAGCCGGCCATCCACCACCGACGACGATGGGGATGATGGCTTCCTCGTCCAGCGTCCCCAGCGTGCGCCAGAAGGCTTCGCGGGCCGCGTCCGTCTGTTCCCGAAGCTCGATGAGCCTCCGGTTCCGTTCGCGCTCCTCGGGGCTGATGGCGCTCGGGCCAGTGACCTCCTTGAACTGGCAGCCCGTGACGCCTGTGTGCTCCAATGCCTTCTTGATGTCTTCGGACACGATGAGCGCCCCAGCCCATCCCCAGGTGCGAAATACCTTGGCTCCCCCCACCTTCGCCGGGTCGATGCGCATGCCGGACACTGCCCGGTACTTGCCGACCTTGTCCGGCCGGCCATCCTCCGGCTTCCAGTATCGCACTTCTACCGATGCATTGTCGTCAATGCACCGGATGAGTCGAGTGGTTACGAGGATGTTGTAAGGATCGGACTGCCCTACGACATCGACCGGAATGATTTGCACATCTTCGGGCGCCAACTCCGCGAAGATGTGTGCAGCTTTGTTATGAAGAACAGGGAAGTCATCAACTCCTGCCAGGGAGAAATCGAGAGGGCTTCCAGGGTGATAGATGGGAATTTTGAGTCGTCCATCAATCTGGACAGGTCCCCCATCCGTGAACTGCCATAGGTCATCAATCTCCTGTCCCTGTGAATCCGTGGGTTCTCCCAGGAGCCAGCGGCCTTGGATACTCATATCATCGGAGAGCTTGAAGTATCTCATCGCCATGGATTTCCCGCGCGTCAGTTCCGTGCGACAAGGACATTGAGTTGAGTGCCTGGTGTGGAGATTTCCTTGGCCAGAGTCTGGAGTTCCCGGACGAGCGCATCTCTACATTGTTGGATGCTCCGGCATTTCCCCATTGCATCCTTCAGCCTCTGATGCACCTCTGCATGGTACTCCTGAGGGTGCGGCCCCTTGTGGCCAGACACGCGGACCTTGTTCGCTGCGTCGTCCAGTGACAGACCAGCCCGGTCGAAGAGTTTCTGAAACTTCGGTGACCACGGGCCGCCCAGGCTGGTGGAATCCCACCACTTGTTCGTGGCGATGTGGTGCTCGTGCCCCTCGGGCTCCACGAGTCCCGACGCAGCGGCACTGGAGTCCCGAGCCATCATCGCCACCGCCCCCTGACCCAGCGCGATGGTCACGACACCTTCCGTGGATACCGCCACGGCCTCCACTTGCCCCGCCGCCGCCAGCCGGAAGCCGCCCTGCTCCACACCCACCAAGGCCGCCTGCGCGGAGCCGGGCAGCGTGGGAATCCTCGCTGCCAGCGTCTGCGCCGTGCTGCCCAGCGCCGCCATCGCGAGCATGACGAACGCCCGCGCGGCGTTCCTCCCCATCACCTTCCCGTACTGCGCTCCCGCGTCCTGTAGCTCATCGAAGGTGGTTGCCGTCTCTACCTCCCTCGCCAGCACCCTCCAGCCCTTCACCAGGCTCCACACCATGTCCCACCCCAAGTAGCCGATGAGCGCCACCGTCAACGTTGCGGCGATTCCTTTCGAGAGCACCGGGTCGGGTGCCAGCCACAAGGCGAAGTAGACGGCTCCCGTCGTGGCGAGCATCGTCACCATTGCCTCCTTGTCCGTCAGGTCTCCCAGGGCCTCGGCCGTTTCGTCCCAGACCGAATCCAGGGCCAGACGAAAGGCCAGGGTGCGCTTGCCCGCGTTGTCCAGCGTGACGTCCTCGGCCAGCAGATGCAGGCAGTCTTGGGATTTCTTCTGGCGTTGACACCAGCGTCCGTAGGCGCTCGCCAGCTTCGTTTCTGCGTCCGGCTCCTCGGCCACGAGAAGGCGGCCTCGCTGCGGATCTTCGACGGAGACCAGTCCCAGGCGCCCGCGCACGTGAGAGGAAGTGGGGGAAGAGCCCAGGTTGAACAGCCTCAGCGCGGCTTCCCTTGGCCGAGAGGAGAGGGGCGCGGTGCGCACCAGTTTCTGGACCGCCGCTTGGAACTCGCCGGCCTCTAGCCTGACTGGCTCCTCATCCGTGCGGGGTGTGTAGACGATGTGCCGCCCCTCGCCCGTGTCCAGGCGCACCACCCGAGAGGTGGCACAACCCGTGCCCACCAGTACCAGCAGCACCACGGCTCCCCAGCGCAACGTCATACTCTTCTCCGAGTCACCCGAGTCATCGCTCCCCCATCTGGCGTCCAGCGCCGTGGGGTAAGCCCAAACGCGTCTTGCGCGAATCTGTCTTAGCCTTTTAGGGAAGAGCGGGGCGCAGGGGCGGGCTCCGCATCGAGCAACCCCGAGGCCATGCGCTTCACGGTGCTGGCCGCCGAGCCCGGGGGCACCACGCCCGGCACGGAGGCGGCGAGCACGAAGTAACCTTGGATGGCGGCGAACAGCCCCGCCGCCACGCTCTGGGCCCGGCCGGGGCCCGTGAGGGCTTCGACCAGGGTCTCCAGGTGCTGGAGGTCCGTGCGGACCACCGTTTCGTAGATGGCGCGGACCTCGGGTTGCCGGATGGCCTCGGCGCTGATGGTGACCCAGCTGGCGACCGCGGCGGGGTTCGCGTCCTCGCCCGTGGCCAGGTAGGCATCCAGGAACGCCTCCACCCGGGCCTTGGGAGAACTCCCCTCCACCCGCGCCAGCCCGGCGGCCACGCGCTGGCGCACGCCCTGGGCGAGTTGTTCTACCAGGGTGAGGAGGATCTCCTGCTTGTCGTGGAAGTGGTAGTGCACCAGCCCGGGGCTCAGGCCCGCCGCCCGGGCGATCTCGGCCACGGAGGCCCGCTCGTAGCCCCGCTCGGACATGACCCGGAGCAGCCCGGCGACGATCTGCTGGCGGCGCTCATCGGTATTGGAGGGACGTCCCAAGGCAGGGTCCGGGGCAGGGGAGGCCTACAGGGTGATGAGGCGGTGCAGGCGGTGGGCGCCCAGCCGCTTCACGCCGTCCAGGAAGCCCAGGGCGATGAGGAAGCTGAAGCCCACCAGCTCGCCGCCCACCTGCGCGATGAGCTTCGCGGTGGCCTCGGCGGTGCCGCCAGTGGCCAGCACGTCGTCCACGATGAGGGTCCGCTCGCCGCGCAGCACCGCATCCTGGTGCATCTCCAGCGCGTCGGTGCCGTACTCCAGGGCGTAGCGCTCGGTGACGGTGCGGGAAGGCAGCTTGCCCGGTTTCCGCGCGGGGACGAAGCCGGCGTTCAGCGCGAGCGCCACCGGCGCCCCCAGGATGAAGCCCCGGGCCTCCACCCCCACCACCTTGGTGATGCGCTGATCCCGGAAGGGCTCCGCCAGGGCCTGGATGAGGCGGGGGAAGAGCACGGGATCGGCCAGCACGGGGGTGATGTCCTTGAAGACGATGCCGGGACGGGGAAAGTCCGGCACGTCGCGCATGCGGGCCTGAAGCTCGGCGGAGAGAGAAGTATCGGGATTCATGAGCGGATCTCCGGGGAGCGGAGGTAGATCTTCCTCCCACACCGTGAAGGGAGGCCCCCAAGGGAGGGCCCTGGGAAGCGTTGATGCTCTCACACCCGTCGGCCAAGCGGGGGAGCCTCCTGCACCGTTCCGAACGGGTTCTCGTTTTCCCTTCAACGCGAAGGGCCCCGTCTGTGGTATGCGCCCAGGTTCCCCTTTTCTGGGCTCATTCGCGACCCGTGCAATCATCCGTCGACACCCGAGACCCTCTTTCTCCGCAGGACGGCCAGTGGCTGCGTGCCCTGAAGGCCGAGGTCCCGTCCGCCACCTTCAAGCAGGGCCGTGAGGTCGCGGAGAACCGCCGCGTCTTCGGCCTCCAGCGTGAGGGGGGCCGCATCCGTGCCCAGGTAGCGGGGACCACGGGCGTGCGCTACGAGGTGGCGCTGGAGCCCAAGGACGGCAAGGTCAACTCGACCTGCACCTGCGAGGAGTGGAACACCGAAGGTCCTCACTGCAAGCACGTGGTGGCCGTGGCGCTCATCTACGCGGCGCGCTTCCGCCCGCTCCCGCCGCCCACGCAGGCCAACCCCGCCGCCCCGCCCGTGGCCGCGCGCGAGCCGTCCCGCCCGGCCCCCGAGCCCGAGCATCATGAGGAAGAGGATGAGGTGCCCGCCCCGGAGCTGTCCGGCGCGGATGCGGTGAGCCTGCCGGCGCTGGCCAAGGTGGAGAGCTGGTTGGGGCTCTCCGCGCAGGCCGACTACGAGTTCTTCTACCGGTTGACGCTGTCCACCACGGGCCCCGGAGGGCGCCACTGGGTGGTGGACGTGCGCCGCCAGGACGCCCAGATGAAGGGCCCCGTGCACGTCAAGCGCCTGCTCCAGGCGGGCACGCGCATCTCGCCGGCCGATGAGCGGGTGTTCGCCGTGCTGGCCCGGCACGAGCACCGCTACGACTCGCGCATCGTCCTGTCCGACGAGGACCTGGCCGAGGTGCTGGAGCTGCTGCGCCACCGCCGGGTCATCTACCGGGGCACGCCGCTCATCTACTCGGAAGAGCCCGTGCGTCCGCAGATCCACCTGGAGTCCCGGCCGGACGGGGCCACCGCCCGCATCGAGCTGCTGTTCCCGGATGGCGTGGGCGCGCAGATCAAAGACGTCATCCTCCTGGCGGGCCAGCGCACCTGGGTCATCCAGGCCCAGTTGCTGTTCTCGGTGGAGCCGGACTTTCCGCCCCGGCTGCTGCGCAAGTGGCTGCTGGAGCCGGCCATGGCCTTCCCGCCCGCCCAGCTCGACCGGGTGCTGACGTTCTTCGCCGCGCACCTGCCGCGCTTCCGCATGGTGCTCAAGGCGGACAACATCGACGTGGACGAGTCGGTGGAGCCGCACTTCCTGCTCACCCTGGAGGGCACGCCGGAGCGCGTGAAGGCGCAGCTCGCCGCGCGCTACGGACAGACCACGGTGCCGGTGTCCCCCACGGCCACGCACCTGGGCTACGCGAGCGGCGTGGGCAACGAGAGCCGCAAGCTCTACCGCCGGCGCGAGGAGCTGGAGCGCGGCGCGGGCAAGCAGCTCCTGGAGCTGGGCCTGCGCTTCGATGGAGGGGCCCAGGTCTACGAGACCAGCGGAGACGCGGCGCTGGAGTTCTGGGCGCGCGGGCTCGCCTCGCTGCCGGCCGCCTGGGAGCGCTTCGGCGTGCAGGCCCCCAAGGTGCGGCTGCGGCCGAAAATCAAGCCGCGCATCCGCGTGGGCATGAGCGGGGTGAACTGGTTCGACCTCGACGCGGAGTTCGTCACCGACGACCAGGCGGTGGACCTGGGCGCGGTGCGCATGTGGCTGGACTCGGGGCGGCGCTTCGTGCCCCTCAAGGACGGCAGCTTCGCGGAGGCGGACGCCGCCGAGCTCAAGCGCGTGGCGGACATTTTGGAAGAGGCCGGCGCCATGCCGGGCCGCACGCGGACCCGGCTGCCCCTGCACCAGTCCGTGGCGTTGGACCTGCTGGCGGACCTGGGCGAGTTCACCGAGGTGGAGGCCAAGGCGCGCCAGGCGATGATGGAGCTGCGCGACACGGCCGGGGTGCCCAAGGTGGCCCTGCCCGAGGGGCTCACCGCCACGCTGCGCCACTACCAGGAGTCGGGCCTCTCGTGGCTCTGGTTCCTGCACCGCCACGGCCTGTCCGGCATCCTCGCGGACGACATGGGCCTTGGAAAGACGGTCCAGTCCCTGAGCCTCCTGCAGAAGGTGGCCAACGAGGAGGGCCGCAAGCCCTCGCTCGTCGTGGCCCCTACGAGCGTGCTCGCCAACTGGGAGCGCGAGGCCGAGCGCTTCACCCCCAACCTCAAGGTCATGGTGTGGCACGGCCAGGACCGCAAGGAGCGCGCCGAGGACCTGAAGGACATGGACCTGGTGCTGACCTCCTACGCCCTGGTGCGGCGCGACTTGGACCAGCTCTCCCAGGTCGGCTTCCGCTACGTCATCCTCGACGAGGCGCAGAACATCAAGAACGCCGACAGCGCCACCGCGCAGTCGTGCAAGACGTTGCCCAGCGACTCGCGCCTGGCGCTCACCGGCACGCCGCTGGAGAACCGCCTGAGCGAGCTGTGGAGCCTCTTCGACTTCCTCATGCCGGGCTTCCTTGGCAGCGCCGAGGGCTTCAGCGACCGCTACGAGCAGCCCATCCAGGTGGCCAACGACGTCACCGCGCGGGACCGGCTGCGCCGCCGCATCCAGCCGTTCATCCTGCGTCGGCTCAAGACGGAGGTGGCCAGTGACTTGCCGCCCAAGACCGAGAGCGTCGCCTGGTGCGAGATGGAGCCGGGCCAGGCCGCGCTCTACCGCGAGGTGCTGGAGGAGAGCCGCCGCAAGGTGAGCGAGAGCATCGAGAAGCTGGGCTTCAAGCGCAGCCGCGTGTCCATCCTCGCCGCGCTGATGCGCCTGCGGCAGGTGTGCTGTGATCCGCGCCTGCTCAAGCTGCCGCCCAACACGCTGCTGCCCGCGAGCGCCAAGCTGGAGCGCTTCGGCCAGCTCGTGGATGACCTGGTGGCCGAGGGGCACCGCGCGCTCGTCTTCAGCCAGTTCACCGAGATGCTGGAGCTGCTCAAGGGCGAGGCCGAGCGGCGCGGCATGGAGTACCTCTACCTGGACGGCCGGACCAAGGACCGCATGGCCAAGGTGGATGACTTCAACCGCCCGGATGGCCCGCCGCTGTTCCTCATCAGCCTCAAGGCGGGCGGCACCGGCCTCAACCTCACCGCGGCCGACTACGTCATCCACTATGATCCGTGGTGGAACCCCGCCGTGGAGGACCAGGCCACGGACCGGACGCACCGCATTGGCCAGACGCGCGCGGTCATCAGCTACAAGCTCATTACCCGCGGCACCGTGGAGGAGAAGATTCTCTCCCTCCAGCGGCGCAAGAAAGAGCTCGCCGCCGGGGTGCTGGGAACGGAAGGCGATTTCGGCAAGTTGTTGACCGAACAGGACATCGCCGACCTGTTCACGGAAAGTTGAGCCTCAAAAGACGCTCTCCCTCCCCCCCGTCCGCCGGGCGTGCGCTCGACCGGAACGCCTGTGCAGTGTCGGAGTTACCTGCTAGGGTGTTCAGTGCCAGCGCCGTTAGCGGATTTCGGAGGGTGTGTGCTGCTCGGACTGCGGATTTCGAACGTGGCGGTGATTGAAGAGGTGGAGGTGGGGTTCGGGGCCGGTTTGACCGTGCTCACGGGGGAGACAGGGGCGGGCAAATCCATCTTGGTGGATGCCCTGGGATTGCTGCTGGGCGGCCGGGCGGATGCGGACGTCGTGCGCGCGGGGTGTGACGAGGCCTCCGTGGAGGGCGTCTATGCCTGCACGCCCGGGGTGGCCGCGCGCCTGGAAGAGCTGGGGCTGCCCAACCTGGGGGACGAGGTGTTGGTGCGCCGGGTGGTGGGACGCAACGGGCGGGGCAAGGCGTACGTGAACGGCTCGCTCGTCACGGTGGGCGTGCTGGCCCGCCTGACGCGGGGGCTGGTGGACATCGCCGGCCAGCACGAGCACGTGAGCCTCTTCGATGCGGGCCTGCACCGGGCCCTGCTGGACCGCTACGGCAACCTGGCCGACACGGTGGCCACCTATGCCCAGCACTACACGGCCTTCCGGGACGTGGAGGCGCGCATGGAGTCGCTGGGCGGCGACGAGGCCCGGGTGCGCGAGCGGGCGGAGTTCCTGCGCTTCCAGCGCGATGAGATCGACCGCCTGAGCCCCGAGCCGGGCGAGGACGTGGCGCTGGACGCGGAGCGCCGGCGGCTCGCGGGCGCGGAGAAGCTCAAGCGTCAGGCGGCCGAGGCCGAGGTGCTCGTCGCGGGGGATGAGAGCTCGGCCCTGGAGACGGTGGGGCGCGCGCTGGGGCTCATCAACGATGCGGTGCGCTACGACGCGACGCTCGGGCCCATCGCCCAGTCGCTGGGCTCGGCCCTGGCGGAACTGGAGGAGGCGCAGCGCCGGCTCAACCGCTACACGGAGGCGCTGGAGTCGGATCCGTCCCGGCTGGCGGAGGTGGAGGACCGGCTGGATGCCATCAAGCGGCTGTGCCGCAAGCACGCCACCTCGCTGGAGGGCGTGCTGAAGAAGCGCGGCGAGCTGGAGACGGAGCTGTCCACGCTGGAGAACCGCACGGAGATTCTCGAGGAGCTGTCGCGGGAGCGGCAGGCGGCCGAGGCCCGGGCGAGAGAGAGTGCTACAGGTCTGTCGCGCGCGCGCGCCGCGTGTGCCGGGGAGTTCTCCGCCCAGGTGCGCGAGGGGCTCGCGGGGCTGGCGCTGGGCAAGGCCGCCTTCGAGGTGCGCATCACCCCGGGGGGGCCCCTGCGCCCCGAGGGCACGGACGAGGTGGAGTTCTTCTTCAGCGCCAACCCGGGTGAGCCTCCGCGCGCCCTGGCGAAGGTGGCCTCCGGCGGTGAGGCGAGCCGGCTGCTCCTGGCGCTCAAGCGGGCCCTGGCCGACAGCGACGGGTGTGGCTCGTATGTCCTGGACGAAGCGGATTCCGGGGTGAGCGGCGCCATCGCGGACGTGGTGGGCCGGATGATGAAGGAGGTGAGCGGCCACCGTCAGGTGCTCTGCATCACCCACCTGCCCCAGGTGGCCGCCTATGCGGACGCTCACCTGCTCATCCGCAAGGGGCTCAAGGCGGAGCGCACGGTGTCCGAGGTGGTGCCGCTGGCCGCCGGGGACGAGCGCACCCGGGAGCTGGCCCGCATGTTGTCGGGCGTGGAGGTGACGCGCGAGGCAATGGGGGCGGCCGAGGCCCTGGTCCGTTCGGCTCACCGCGCCATGGGCGGCTCCCCCCGTCCCCGGAGAGATCCGGCGCCGGGGGGGGGGACCCGGGGGCGGCTCCGGCGGAGCGCTTGATGTTGGACGGAAGATTCACGTCCTTGCTCCGGTCCAAGCCGTCACATAGCATTCGGGTGTGTCCAAAACGGCAGGACAGACCGCTTCTCCGCGGCTGAAGGTCGTCTCGGCGGGTCTCACCGACGTCGGCCGGAAGCGGAACCACAACGAGGACAGCTTCCTCATCGACGAGGAGCTGCAGCTCTACGTCGTGGCGGATGGCATGGGTGGCCATGCAGGGGGCGGTACCGCCTCCCGCATCGCCGTCGAGACCATCGACAAAGAGCTGCGCCGGGCGCGAGAGAGCCGGGACAACCCGTTCATCTCCACCAGCAACCTCCAGGACGCGCTCATTCCCGAGGCCCTGCGCACCGCCGTCGAGAAGGCGTGCCTGGCCATCTACACCGCGGCGCAGGAGGACTCGCGCCTGTCGGGCATGGGCACCACGGTCATCTCCCTGGTGGTGAAGGATGACCAGGCCTTCTTCGCCCACGTGGGCGACAGCCGCGCCTACCTCATCCGCGGCGAGCTCATCCAGCAGATCAGCGAGGACCACTCGCTGGTCAACGAGCAGATCAAAGCGGGCATGATTACCCCCGAGGAGGCCAAGCACTCCCGGTACAAGAACATTATCACCCGCTCGGTGGGCTTCGAAGAGGAAGTCCAGGTGGACGTGATGGGTGTCATCTCCGAACCCGGCGACGTGTTCCTGCTGTGCTCCGACGGCCTGGCCAACATGCTCGAGGACAAGGAGATCCACGAGCTGGTGCTCCAGACGGCCCGCTTCCAGGATGTGCCGCAGAAATTGATTGATCTCGCCAACGAGCGGGGCGGCGACGACAACATCACCGTCATCGTTGTACAAGTTCAGGCCTGATGGAGTTTTCAGGGCCGTGTGTGGAGTAGGCAGGGCCTCGGGGGGCCGTTCAACTTGACACGTTGAAAAACCGGATGATAGCTGCGCAAACTGTTCCAACCGCAGCGAAATGCCCGGCAGTCATGGGGTCGGTGGGGACCAGGCCGGGCATCCACAGGGAGAGCTGTTCGTGGCGAAAAAGTCCTACACCCTCATGGTGGTCTCGGACCACAACTCTCCGGTCAAGCGCTTCCACATCCAGCGGGCCTTTCTGATCCAGCTGGGCGTAGGGGTGGTGCTGGTGACCGGCATGGCGTTGGGGGCGACGGCCCACTACTTCCAGGTGGCGAAGGACGCCGCGGAGAACCGCATCCTGCGCGAGGAGAACCTCACGCTGCGCGGCCAGCTCAAGTCGGTGCGCGAGCGCATCGAGCACATCGGCTCCACGCTGGACCGGGTGGAGCGCTTCGACCAGAAGCTGCGCGCCATGACGCTGCTGTCGGATCCGCAGCGCAACCTGGCCATGGGCCCCACGGAGCCGGGGACCACCTCGCCCACCACGGACACGCAGTTCACGCAGCTGTCCCACGCGGAAGTGCCCGGGGTGCTGCTGGGCAAGCTGGACAAGCTCTCGGCGGAGGCTACCCGGCAGGAGCAGAGCCTCCAGGAGCTGCAGGCCTACTTCCAGGATCAGAAGTCGCTGCTGGCCTCCACGCCGTCCGTGTGGCCCGCGCGCGGGTGGGTGACGAGCGATTTCGGCCAGCGGTTGGATCCGTACACGGCCGAGCGGGTGACGCACGCGGGCCTGGACATCGCGGCCCCCCACGGGAAGGAGATCCACGCGCCGTCGGACGGCACGGTGGTGTTCGCGGGGCTCGAGGGCGGCTACGGCAACGTCCTCGTCATCGACCACGGCTACGGCATCAAGACGCGCTACGGCCACCTGGCGAAGATGCTGGTGAAGGCCGGTGACAAGGTGAAGCGCGGGGCGCTCATCGCCGCTGTGGGCAACACGGGCCGTTCCACCGGACCGCACCTGCATTACGAGGTCCGCGTGAACGGCATCCCGCAGAACCCGCGCAAGTTCATCCTCGAGGAGTAGGCGCCCCGCCCCCGCGCGGCCTCAGCCCGCGGGGACGAAGCCATCGAGCCGGATGCGCCGCCGCTGCACGGTGTCGCGCGTCCGGCCGAGCCGTTCGAGCACGTGCGCGCGCTCCAGCTCGGCCCACAGCAGTGGCCCCAGCACCTGCCAGTGAGACGGTTGATCCACGGTGAGTTCCAGCAGCGTCACCGTGTGGCGGGGGAGCTCTTCCGGGCGGGTGTCCGCCGACAGCCGCTGGGCCACGTCTGCGGCGAGGCGTGCGCGGGTGGCCTCTCGCTGATCCGCCTGCACCGAGAGCTGGGAGGAGGGCGTGAGCAGGGCGGCGAAGGCATCCGCGTGGATGCGGACCACCTTGGCGCCGGGAAACTGGGCGGCCAGGGAACTCACGGTGGCCTGGAGCACCGCGTCCCCCAGGGGAAAGCCGAAGCGCGCGTTGACGGAGATCATCGCCTGGACATCGGCGAGGACGGCCCCCACGCGCCAGCCGTCGTGGTGGGCGTGGGTGGACAAGTCGAACTCCTCCTTGAGGAGGGGGCCCTGGGTGAGCGCGAGTGCCGCGAAGGCGCCCGTCTTGTCGGGCTGGCCCTGCCGGGCGCGCTCGGCCTCCAGCAGCGTCTCCACGGCGAGCTGGACCGGCTGGGCGCTCCGGGCAACGGTCCACGGGTGGAGGGCGATGAGGGCGGTGGCGGTGGCATCGTCGATGGGGTAGGGCATCGCCGCCCTTGTAACGCGAAGGCCTCCCCGGGCGCAGCCGGTGCCGCCCTAGCGGCGGTGGGCCGTCACCGTGACTTCATCCCGGTCATGGTAGAGCTGGCGCACGGTGAGCCCACTCCAGCCGCCGTCCTCAGTGAGGAGGTGGCGCACGCGCAGCAAGAGGGGGTTCTTGTCCTTCATGGGCAGCTTGATGTTGGCCACCAGATGCGAGGCCCACCCGCGCCGGCCCCACTTGGCCAGCAACTGGGCCACCTCCAGCGGCCGCCAGGCCATGTCGCAGAAGAGCCAGTCCGCCGGGTCCTCCGGGGCGAAGGCGAAGGCGCTCTCCTGCACGTGCCGGACGCGGGGATGGGCGGCCAGCTCCGGCATCAGCTTCGCGGGGTCCACGGCGATGACCCGGGCGCCCCGGGCCACCAGCCGCTGGGTCCACCCGCCCGGTGCCGCCCCCAGGTCCACGCACACCTCGCCCCGGCCGGGCTCGAAGGGCAGGCCATCGAGGGCCTCTTCCAGCTTCATCGCCGCGCGCGAGGGGGCATCGCCCTCGCGCCGCATCCGCCGCCGTCCTCCGGGCGCCAGGGACAGGGCCTCCCGCGCCAGCACCTCGCCCAGCACGGCCACGCCGGGGGCAAGGCACAGCGCCACCAGCCGCGCCCCAGCCTCCCGGGCCCGGTTCGGGTCCTCGAGCAGCCGCTCCGGGGGCAGGAGGGCGCGCGCGGCCTCCACGAGCGCGTCCGCCTGAGGGGCGAGCGCATTGCCGCTGGGCGTGTCCGGTGTGTAGGCCTGCAGCACCAGGGGCGCGCCCCGGGGCCGGGCCGCCACGCTCCGGGCCAGGGCATCCGCCGAGAGCCCGGGCGAGGGGGAGGGAAAGCTGGCCAACACCCGCATGCCCTGCCGGGCGAAGGCTGGGGAGAGGCCCGGGGCGCCGTCGCTTTCGATCAGCGCCTCGCCCAGCAGCCGGGGGGCGGTGCCCGCCCAGGCCAGCTCCTCGAAGAGGTGGGGCTCGAAGCCTGCACGGCAGGTCCATAGCCACCTGTCAGGCCGCGGCGGTAGGGTTTGCGCGGGTGTGTGGGGGATGCGCACCCGGGGGGGAACCTGAGGGCCTGGCGAGGCGGGCGTGGGCCGTTCGGGGGCCCGGCCGGGAGGGCGGGAGGGGCGCGGGCCCGGGCGGCGGCCGGAGCGGGGCGGGGGATTTCGGCGTGGGGACATTGCGTGGGCTCGGTTCCGCTTTACTGTGTCTTGACCGCGCGCAGGGCAGACGGCCAAGAGGAATGCCTCGGGATCGCGTGGGGTTCTCCCAGGGTTGTCTCTTACATCTCCAGGGATTTCCCTTCACTCGTTGCCGTCATTCGGGGATTCTCCCGCGCGAGAGAGCCAGAATTCATGATCGAATGGACGCTGAAGAAGCTCATCGGGACCAAGAATGAGCGCGAGCTCAAGAAGTCCCGTCTGAAGGTGATCCGCATCAACGAGCTGGAAAGCCGGATGCGGGAGCTGAAGGACGAGGACTTCGCCGCCGCGACGGCCCGGATGAAGCAGGAAGTGCAGAACGGCAAGCCGCTGGACGACCTGCTGTTCGAGGCGTTCGCCCTCATCCGTGAGGGAGCGCGCCGGGTGATTGGCCAGCGGCACTACGACGTCCAGCTCGTCGGCGGCATGTTCCTGCACGAGGGCTGCATCGCCGAGATGCGCACCGGTGAAGGCAAGACGCTGACCGCGACGCTGCCCACCTACCTCAACGCCCTGTCCGGGCGCGGGGTGCACGTGGTGACGGTGAACGACTACCTGGCGCGCCGCGACGCCGAGTGGATGGGCCGCGTCTACCGCTTCATGGGGATGACGACGGGCTGCATCCTCCACGAGCTGACGGATAAGCAGCGCCAGGAGTCCTACCGGTCGGACATCACCTACGGGCAGAACAACGAGTTCGGCTTCGACTACCTGCGCGACAACATGAAGTTCCGCCTGCAGGACTACGTCCAGCGCGAGCTGAACTACGCCATCGTGGACGAGGTGGACTCCATCCTCATCGACGAGGCGCGCACCCCGCTCATCATCTCGGGCCCCACCGAGGACAGCACCGACAAGTACTACCGCGTGGACCAGGTGATTCCGGGCATGGTGCCGGACCAGGACTACACGCTGGATGAGAAGGGGCGCTCGGTCTCGCTCACCGACGACGGCATCGAGAAGCTCCAGAAGCGGCTGGGCATCGCCAACCTGTACGATCCGGGTGAGATCGAGACCCTGCACCACGTGGAGCAGGCCCTGCGCGCGCACACGCTCTACAAGCGCGACAAGGACTACGTGGTGAAGGACGGCGAGGTGATGATCGTCGACGAGTTCACCGGCCGCCTCATGCCCGGCCGCCGCTGGTCGGACGGCCTGCACCAGGCCGTCGAGGCCAAGGAGGGCGTGAAGATCGAGAACGAGAACCAGACGCTGGCCACCATCTCGTTCCAGAACTACTTCCGCATGTACTCGAAGCTGTCGGGCATGACGGGCACCGCCGACACCGAGGCCGAGGAGTTCGCGAAGATTTACAACCTCGACGTGCGCGTCATCCCCACCAACCGGGACATGGTCCGCAAGGACCTGCAGGACCTCGTCTACAAGACGGAGCGCGAGAAGTTCGAGGCGGCGGCCAAGGAGATCGAGGAGCTGAACAAGAAGGGGCAGCCGGTGCTGGTGGGCACGGTGTCCATTGCCAAGAGCGAGGTGGTCTCCTCGTTCCTCAAGAAGCGCGGCGTGCCGCACAACGTCCTCAACGCCAAGCAGCACCAGCGCGAGGCCGACATCGTCGCGCAGGCGGGCCGCAAGGGCGCCGTCACCATCTCCACCAACATGGCCGGCCGCGGCACGGACATCCTCCTGGGCGGCAACGCCGAGGTGATGACCAAGGCGGCCATGGGGCCTGAGCCCGAGCCGCCCGCGCCCGTGGACGGCCAGCCCGCGGACCTGACGGGCTACCAGCAGCAGCTGGAGGACTACCGCAAGCGCTTCGCGGAGACGAAGGCGCAGTTCGACGCGCAGACCAAGGCCGAGCGCGCGGAGGTGATGGGCCTGGGCGGCCTGTTCATCCTCGGCACCGAGCGGCACGAGTCGCGGCGCATCGACAACCAGCTCCGCGGCCGCGCGGGCCGCCAGGGCGACCCGGGCGCCAGCCGCTTCTACCTGTCGCTGGAGGATGACCTGATGCGCATCTTCGGCTCCGAGCGCATCTCGGGGCTGATGGAGCGCCTGGGCATGGAGGAGGGCGAGGTCATCGAGCACGCGTGGCTCAGCCGCGCCATCGAGGGCGCCCAGAAGCGCGTCGAAGGCCACAACTTCGACATCCGCAAGAACCTCCTCGAGTACGACGACGTGATGAACCAGCAGCGGCGCACCATCTACAAGCTGCGCCGCCAGGTGCTGGCCGCGGGCGCGGGCCTGCCGCTGGTGGAGTACGAGGAGGACAAGAAGACGCGGGCGAAGATCCGCACCGAGCGGACCATCTCCTGGGCGGACTTCAAGGAGATGGTGCTCGACGCGCTGGAGGACGCCATCGTCGCCCAGGCGGACACCTACCTGCCCACGAAGAACCCGGCCACGTGGGACCTCGAGTCCCTCGAGCGCAACGTGAAGGAGGTCTTCAACCTGGAGATGTCCTTCTCGGGCAAGGGCAGCCGCGAGGAGGTGGAGGAGGACATCTACAAGGCCGCGGAGAAGATCATCCTCCAGCGCGAGCAGGAGTTCAGCGAGGAGTTTCTGCGCTTCCTCCAGTACCGGTACCTGGCCACCATCGACCAGCTCTGGAAGGACCACCTGCTGGCCATGGACCACCTGCGCCAGGGCATCGGCCTGCGCGGCTACGGCCAGAAGGACCCGAAGCAGGAGTACAAGAAGGAGGGCTACTCTGGCTTCATCCAGATGCTCGGCGCCATCAAGGTGCAGTTCGTCAGCCAGATGATGCGCGTGCAGGCGCGCAACACCGCCGAGGAGACCGCCCGCCTCCAGCGCCAGATGGCCCAGCGCCAGAAGCAGGCCCTGGAGGGGCGTGCCGGCGAGGACGGGAAGATCGACGAGGCCGCCGCGGCGCCCCGGGCCCCCGCCAAGGCGCCCGAGGCCAAGGGCGTGGGCCGCAACGACCCCTGCCCCTGCGGCAGCGGGCGCAAGTACAAGAAGTGCCACGGGGCGAACGAGGCCAGCGTCTAGGCGCTGTCCTCCTTCTGCCTACACCCACCCGGCGCGGTGCTGCTTCTCCCCTCTGGGAAGCGGGCCGCGCCGGTGGCGTTCAGGGGCTCGGGAGGCCGGGGGCCGGGCGGCCAGGCAGGCTCCCGTGGGGGGATGTGGGGGTGGTTTGACGCGAAGCTTGCGCACGCCAGAGGGGTTTTGTTAGGAACCGCCCGCCCCTGGCTTATGCCGGGGGTGGATGGCAAGCAGTACCCACTTCACACACGCCCGTTCCGGCCCAGGTGCTCCCGCGAAGGACGTCCTCACCCGAGGCGCCCCTCAGCAGGAGAGATGGCCGGTGTCTCGCTCGGGTGTGGCGGACCAACCGGAGAGCAACATGTCGATTGAAGGAACGCAGGACACACAGACCCAGGCGCAGGCCATGGCCGCCGCGAGCGGCATCACGATGAAGCAGCTGCTGGAGGCCGGTGTTCACTTCGGCCACCAGACCAAGCGCTGGAACCCGAAGATGAAGCCCTACATCTTCGGCGCCCGCAACGGCATCTACATCATCGATCTGCAGAAGACCGTCGTGATGGCTCGCTCGGCCTTCCGCTTCGTGGCGGACATCACCTCGCGCGGCGGCTCGGTGCTCTTCGTGGGCACCAAGAAGCAGGCCCAGGACGTCATCCGCGAGGAGGCGGCGCGCGCTGGCCAGTTCTTCGTCACCAGCCGCTGGCTGGGTGGCACGCTGACCAACTTCAAGACCATCAAGCAGGGCATCGACCGGCTGAAGACGCTGGAGAAGATGGCCGAGGATGGCACCTTCGACCGCCTGCCCAAGAAGGAAGTCGCCTCGCTGGAGCGCGAGCGCGAGAAGCTTGAGAAGAACCTGGGCGGCGTGAAGGAGATGGCGAAGCTGCCCCGCTGCGTGTTCGTCGTCGACCCGAAGAAGGAGCACATCGCCATCCACGAGGCGACCCGCCTGGGCATCCCCGTCATCGGCGTGGTGGACACGAACTGCGATCCGGACGGCATCGACTTCGTCATCCCGGGCAACGACGACGCCATCCGCTCCATCAAGCTCTTCACCTCGAAGATCGCCGACGCGTGCCTCGAGGGTGCGGCGCGCTACCGTGCCTCGGGCGCGGCCGACCGCGACGAGCAGGAGGAGCGTGAGGGCCGGGACGAGCGCCGCAACGACCGCGATGACCGCCGTGGCCCGCGCCGCGGTGACCGGGATCGCCGGGGTGGTGGCGGCGAGCGCCGCGGCCCCCTCGTGGAGATGAAGGGCGCGGCGCCTGCCGCCTCCGACGCCCCCGAGGCTGGCGGCGAGACTCCCGCGGCCGAGTAAGCCGCTCGCGCGGTGGCGAGCATGAAGTCTGGCCGGGCGGTGGGGACCCGCCGTCCGGCCGTTGCATTTCCCAAGCTGACGTATTGAACCTCAATTCCCCCACCAGCGCATGGCGCCGGACACGCGGGGCCTGGAGAAGAACATGGCCGAGGTAAGCGCCACGATGGTGAAGGAACTCCGCGAGAAGACGGGCGCGGGCATGATGGACTGCAAGAAGGCGCTGGCCGAGACCGGCGGCGACTTCGTCAAGGCCGAGGAGTGGCTGCGCAAGAAGGGCATCGCCAAGGCCGGCAGCAAGGAAGGCCGTGTCGCGGCCGAGGGCATCATCTCCACGTACGTCCACAGCGGCCGCATCGGCGTGATGGTGGAGGTCAACTGCGAGACGGACTTCGTGGCCCGCAACGAGGACTTCCAGGCGCTGGCCAAGGATGTCGCGATGCACATCGCGGCGGCCTCGCCCCAGTACGTGCGCCGCGAGGAGATCCCCTCCGACGTGCTGGAGAAGGAGAAGGAGATCCAGCGCGCCCAGTTGAAGGAGGCGGGCAAGCCCGAGGCCATGTGGGAGAAGATCCTCGTGGGCAAGATCGAGAAGTACTACGAGACGGTCTGCCTGGTGGACCAGTTCTGGGTGAAGGACGACAAGAAGCGCATGCACGAGATGATCACCGAGCGCGCCGCGAAGATTGGCGAGAAGGTGTCCGTGCGCCGCTTCGCCCGGTTCGTGGTGGGCGAGGGCATCGAGAAGAAGAAGGATGACCTGGCCGCCGAGGTCGCCAAGACGCTGGGCACCGCCCAGGCGTAAGGCCTCCTGCCGTGCCAGTGAGGGGCCGCGGCTCCGGCAAGTCCCTGCGAGGGGCCTTCCGGAGGGCGGCCCCTTCTGTTTTTCGGGACTTGGGGGCGTGCGGGGCCGAAGGGTTCACAGGCGACGGTCCGAGGGAGTCCTTGCGACTCGAACGTTGATCGTGGCCAGGGTGGGGGATAGAAGCGGGGCCACATGTCCGACCCGACCCGTTCTGGCCGTTACAAGCGCATCCTTCTCAAGCTCTCGGGCGAGGCCCTGATGGGCGATGGGAAGTATGGCATCCACCCGCCCACGCTTTCGCGCATCGCCTCCGAGGTGAAGGAGCTGATCGAGGCGGGCGTGCAGGTGGCCCTCGTCATTGGCGGCGGCAACATCTTCCGGGGCGTGGCCGGGGCCACCGAGGGCATGGACCGGGCGAGCGCCGACTACATGGGCATGCTCGCCACCTGCATCAACTCCATGGCGATGCAGGACGCGCTGGAGAAGCAGGGCGTCCACACGCGCGTGCTGTCGGCCATCAAGATGGAGCAGATCGCCGAGCCCTACATCCGCCGCCGTGCCGTGCGCCACCTGGAGAAGGGGCGCGTCGTCATCTTCGCCGCGGGCACGGGCAACCCGTACTTCACCACCGACACGGCCGCGTCCCTGCGCGCCATGGAAATCAACGCCGAGGTCATCCTCAAGGCGACCAAGGTGGACGGGGTGTACAACGCGGACCCGAAGAAGGATCCCGAGGCGCGGCGCTACCGCAGCCTCTCCTACCTGGATGTGATCAAGCAGGACCTGAACGTGATGGACTCCACGGCCATCTCGCTCTGCCGCGACAACAAGCTGCCCATCGTGGTGTTCGACTTGACGGTGCGGGGCAACATCGGCCGCGCGGTGCTGGGCACCGGCGACATCGGGACCGTGGTGGGGACCGCCGAGACGGTCTGGGCCTGACCTCTTCTAACCTGGGAGCTCACAATGGCGAATGAAGACGTGCTGAAGGAGTTGAAGGGCCGGATCGACAAGACGATCGATGATCTCAAGCGCGAACTGGCCAAGGTGCGCACCGGCCGGGCCAGCACCGCCATCCTGGATGGCGTCCGGGTGGACTACTACGGCACGCCGACGCCGCTGGCGGGCGTGGCCAACGTGAATGCCCCGGAGCCCCGCCTCATCACCATCAAGCCCTTCGACAAGAGCGTCCTGAAGGAAATCGAGAAGGCGCTGCGCGAGGCCAACCTCGGCATCAACCCGATGAACGACGGCGAGATGATCCGCCTGCCGTTCCCGCCGCTGACCGAGGAGCGCCGCAAGGACATCGCCAAGCAGGTGAAGTCCAAGGGCGAGGAGCACAAGGTCGCCATCCGCAACATCCGCCGGGACGCCAACGAGGCCCTCAAGGAGAAGCTGAAGGCGAAGACCATCACCGAGGACGACAACAAGCGGACCTCGGAGAAGGTGCAGAAGGAGACCGACGCGGGCGTGACCAAGGTCGACGAAATCATCGCGGCCAAGGAAAAGGAGGTTATGTCCGTTTGAAATTGGGGCTTTAATGCCCCCATGCGCTCCGCACTCATTGCCGAGCCGTCCCTCCCGGTCTCCACGGCACTCCGTAAGTTCCTGGAGAGCGCGGACTATGACGTGAGCATCGTCAGCACCCTGGACGAGGCGCTGCGGGAAGTCCACGCGCGCTCGCCCTCGGTGCTGCTGGCCTCCCAGAATGCCTCGCTCGACGGCGAGGCGCTCTGCCGCCAGGTGAAGGCGGAGGTGCCGGAGCTTCCGGTGCTCCTGCTCTACCTGCCGGAGGAAGAGCATCCCGAGCCGCGCGCCGCGGGCGCCGGGGCGGATGCCTTCCTGGTGGGGCCCCTCAAGCGCACCACGGTCGTCACCTGTGTGGGGCTGCTGCTTCAGCTCTTCCAGGCGCGCGCCGCCGCCGAGGCGGTGCCCGCCGCCGAGGCGGAGGCCCCCAACCGGCGCTCGGACACGGCGGGCTCCCCGGACTTCGAGTTCCTCAAGCGGCTGCTCCTCATGGAGGTGAAGCGCAGCCGGCGCTACCGCTACCCCATTGCCCTGGTGCTGCTGGAACTGGACCGGCTGGCCGAGCACCTGGCCCCGCTGGGCCCCCCGCGGCGCACCGCGGTGCTGGCCGAGGTGCTGGCGCTGCTCACCGAGGCGATGCGCGACATCGACGTCACCGTCCCCCTGTCCGAGGGGCGCTTCGTCTCCTTCATGCCCCACACCGCCAAGGACGGGGCGATGATGGTGGCCGAGCGGCTGCGCCAGCGGGTGAAGACGCTGGCCCCGCTGCCGGAGCTGACCCTGTCCCTGGGGCTGGCGGTGTTCGAGCCGGCCTCGGCGCGGGGGCAGACCCAGGTCAGCTTCGGCAACCTCATGCGGGATGCGAGCGAGGCGCTGCGCAAGGCGCAGGCCGCGGGCGGGGACCGGGTGGTGTTCAGCGAGCGGGGGCCGCCGCCTCCGGGCGAGGCGCCTCAGGAGGGGTAGGCGAAGTCCGCGCCGCTGATCTCCCGCACCACCTGGGCCACGAAGGAGAACAGCTCCAGCCCCCGGCCCTTGTCGTCCTTCCAAGTGCCGGTGGCCTCGTCATACAAGAAGTGGATGCCCTGGCTCTTGCCCGCCACCCAGATCTGCCGCACGGCGCGCTGGGTGTTGACGATGCACTTCTCGCGCGAGGGGGCGGTGAGGGTGAGCATGTCCCCGGTGGTGTCGGCCTCGAGGACGTCCGGATCGATGACATCCGCCGCGGCGACCATGCGCTTGAAGACCGTGGCGACGAGCTGGTTGTAGCGCGCTTCGTCCATCATCGCGTTGCTCCGGCCCGCGGGCCGCTCACTGGATGACGTCGAGGACCTGCTGCCCGGGCGCCGCGTAGAACAGGAACTTCAGCGGGGCGCCGGCTTCCTCGGCTCGCTCCAGGGCGATGACCGTGCCGGGGTTGACCGGCTTGGGGAAGGACTGCATGCCCAGCAGGTGCGCCGCCAGGGCGCCCATGGAGGGCTGATGCCCCACGAGCACCAGGTTCTGGTCCGCGTGCTCGGCGATGACGGGCTCCACGGCGCCCACGGGCATGTCGGGCAGCAGGCAGCGGTGCACCCGGAGCAGGCCCTCGTGCTTTGTCGCGGCGGAGAGGATTTGCGAGGTCTGGACCGTGCGGACCAGGGGGCTCGTCAGGATGAGGGAGATGGGCCCCATGCGCTCCGCCAGCGACGCGAAGTGCAGGGCAGTGTTGGCGCGGGCCTTCGCGGTCAGCGCGCGCGCCTCGTCGCCGAGTCCCTCGGGGATCTCTGCGTCCGCATCGCCGTGCCTTACCAGGAAAAGCCTCAAAGTCCCTCCACCGCTCTCGACAACGAATCGCGGTTCGTACACGACCGTGGGCAGGTTGGTCAAAGGTAATGCGGCGATTGTTCAATGCTGCCGTCCCTCCCGGTAGGTTGTCGGGGAGGCATCGAATCCCATCGGACAGGGTCCCGGGCCTATAGTCGCCCCCGTGATTCCAAGGGGAGTAGGCATGCGTCGGTCGTTGTGGGTGCTCTGGGCGGCGCTTGCCTGCTCAGCGTGCAAGAAAGAACAACCCGGCCCGGCGCCGGCCCCCGCTCAGGCAGGCCCCGCCTCGCCCGGGGCGGCCCCCGCCCCAGGTGAGCAGGACCCCGGGACGGCCGGAGGGGAGGCCGGGGAGGTGCCCAACACCTACCGGGTGACGCCCGAGAAGCTCGGGGCCTACGTGGGCTACCAGCGCCAGTTGCTGGAGGCCTACGCGGCGCTCACGAAGGAGCTGGCCACGGTGAAGAGCAAGCCGGACACGGTGGGCACCATGGCGGAGGTGAATGCCACGATGAAGTACATCGAGGGCAAGGCGGTGGCGGAGGAGAACGCGCGCAAGGCGGCGGGGCTCTCCGAGGTGGACGTCAACGGCCTGGCCGACGTGGTGACGGCGGTCATCTCCCAGCGCCAGATGCTGCAGACGCTCCAGTTCGACGAGGAGCTGAAGAAGCTGGAGGCCATGCAGGCGAAGCTCAGCCAGGAGCAGCAGAAGGAGCTGGCCCCGCAGATTGACGCCATGCGTGAGCGCGTGGAGTCCCTGCGCCAGCTCACCGAGGTCCGCCGCACGTACGGCGATGCCAACGTCGACACCGTCCTGACGCGTGAGGCGGACCTGGCGAAGAACTACCAGGACATGATGAGCACCTTCGGCAAGCGCTGAGCCGCTTGCCTCAGACGCGCTTGAGCTGCGGGGCCTTCTGGAGCAGGCGCGCCAGGAAGACGTCCGACACCTTCTCCATGACGGTGTTGCCGCGCAGCCGCTGGTTCAGGTTGACGAAGTCCACCTGGTCCAGGTTCTGGTCCTGGTTGTAGCAGGAGAACACCCACGTCTCCTTGCCGGTGCGCGGGTCCACGTGCTTCTGGAGGCACTGGGCGCAGATCTCCTTCATCATGCACTGCATCGGCGAGTTGATGGAGCCGATGGCCTCGTGGCCCGGCTTGAGGAAGGGCTGCAGCACGCCGTGGCGGGCCTCCTGCACCGCGCGCATCATCCGGTCCGAGCCGATGGCGATGATGCGGTCCACCTCGCTCAGGGAGATGACGGGCTGGGGGCCGAGCTGGCCCTGCGCGTAGGCGAGCATGGCCTGGACGACGTTGCCCCGGAAGGCGGCGTCCTGGGGCCGCCGGGGCTGGATGGTTTCCCCGCTGTCCACCGACCAGATGATCTGGTCCGTGCCGGCTTCGATCTCGGCCTGCTTGAAGCTGTCCACCTTCTGCCGGTAGCCGGCGAAGTAGACGACGCGGCAGCCCGCGGCCTTGAGCGAGCGGGCGATGGAGAAGAGCACCGCGTTGCCCAGGCCACCGCCCACCAGCACCACCGTCTCGTTGTGGGCGATCTCCGTGGGCGTGCCGGTGGGGCCCATGAGCACCACGGCCTCACCGGGCCGCAGCGCGGCGCACAGGCGCGAGGAGGAGCCCATCTCCAGCACGATGGTGCCCATCAGCCCCTTCTCCTTGTCCACCCACGCTCCGGTGAGCGCCAGGCCCTCCATCGTCAGCCGCGTGCCGTCCACGACGGGCGCCAGCCGCTCGAAGTTCTGCAGCCGGTAGAACTGGCCCGGCTCGAAGTGGCTGGCGGCGAACGGCGCCTTCACCACCACCTCCACGATGGTGGGCGTCAGGCGGTTGACGGCCACGATGGTGGCGTTCAGCGCCTCGTCCAGCTTCGCGAAGTGGGCGGCGAGCCGCGCCTCGCGCGCGGCCTGGGCCGCCCCGTCCGAGAAGTCCATCGCCGCGACTTCCCGGGCGAACAGGCGGGCCACCTGCGGGTAGCCATCCTTGGCGCTCGCCATGGCCTTCACCACGTTGCCCGCGTAGGTGGGGTGGTTGTCCCCGTAGAAGGAGATGAAGCGTCCGTCCTTCTGGTACGAGGTGAAGAAGCCCACCTTCGCATCCAGGTCCTCGACCGCCTCCACGGGCCTGAGCGCGAAGGCCTCACCGGCCTCGTCCAGCTCGAAGCCCTGGAAGTACTCCTTGTTCTCGTCGAGCTGGAAGGTGCCCGGGTACTCCTTCTCGTAGGTGACGTTGGGCGAGGTGCCCGCGGCCACGCATACCGTCTTCGCGGGCATCTCGAAGAACTCGCCGCTGCCCTTGAGCTTGCCGTCCTGGGTCACCATGCGCTCGAAGCGGATGGCCCGCACCGCGCCGCTCGCGTCCTGCAGCGCCTCCGTGGGGCTCATTCGCTCGATGAAGCGGATGCCCTCCTCCAGCGCCTTCACCACCTCCTCGTGGTTGAGGCGGTAGGCGGGGGACTCGGTGAGGCTGCGGCGGTAGACGAGGCTCACGCCGCCCCAGCTGCGCACCAGGTGGATGAAGTCCGGGCTGCGGCCCTCCGCGAGCGCCTTCTCGCGCTCGGCGCGCACCGCGCGGCCGTGCTCCAGGAACATCTGGTAGGTGGCGCGCTCCTCGGCGTCCAGCCGCGCCAGGACGGTCTCCTCGCTCAGCTCCGCGGTGAGCTGCTCGTGGCGCTCCAGCATGCGCTGCACCTGTACCGGGTAGTACGCCATCAGCTCCGTGGCCGTGTCGATGCCCGTCAGGCCGCCGCCGATGACGATGGCGGGCAGCTGCACCTGGAGGTTCGCCAGGGAGTCCCGCTTGAAGGCGCCCGTGAGCTGCAGCGCCATCAGGAAGTCGCTCGCCTTGCGGATGCCCCGGATGAGGTTGTTCTTCATCCCGATGATGGTGGGCCGGCCCGCGCCCGCCGCGATGGCGATGTGGTCGAACCCCAGCGCCCACGCATCGTCGATGGTGAGGGTGCCACCGAAGCGCACGCCGCCGTAGATGTGCAGGTTCGCCCGGCGCGCCAGCGTCAGGTGGATGAGGGTGAGGAAGTTCTTGTCCCAGCGCACGGTGATGCCGTACTCGGACACGCCGCCGAAGCCCTCCAGCACCCGCTCGTCCAGCTCGCGGGTGAGCGCCCGCCAGTCCCGGATGGGCTGGAGCGCCTGGCCGTTGCGGCCCACCAGCTCGTCGGGGGAGGGCTCAATCTTCAGCCCGTCCACGCCGGTGACGCCGAAGCCCTCGTTGAGCAGGTAGTGCGCGAGCGTGTAGCCCGCCGGGCCCAGGCCCACCACCAGCGCGTTGCGGCCGATGTACGGCAGCGCGTACGGGCGGCGCACGTTGAGCGGGTTCCACCGGGACAGGAGCCCGTAGATTTCAAAGCCCCAGGGCAGATCCAGCACGTCCGTGAGCGTGGAGGTCTCCGCCAGGGGGATGTTCACCGGCTCCTGCTTTTGGAAGATGCAGGCCTTCATGCAGTCGTTGCAGATGCGGTGGCCGGTGCCCGGGCACATGGGGTTGTCCAGCATCACCATGGCCAGCGCGCCCACCGAGAGCCCCTCGCGCTTGAGCGCGTGGACCTCCGAGATGCGCTCATCCAGGGGGCAGCCCGTCAGCGGGATTCCCAGCGGGTTCTTCTTGTAGGTGTGCCCCTCGGCCACCGGGTCCTTCGCCTTGAAGCCCTTGGAGCAGGAGTCCTTCTCGCGCTCGTGGCAGATGACGCAGTAGTCCACCTCGTTCATCACGTCGCGCGGGGTGCCGCGGCGGTCGGTGAGCTTGAACCCATCCCGGTGGCGCAGGTGGTGGCCGGGGCTCTCGGAAATCTCGGGCAGCTGCGGGTCCGGCCGGTGCAGCGTGACGAGCTGGTCGAAGACCAGGGGCTTGGGGATGCGGTGCGTGGGCCAGGTGTGGAACAGCTCCTTGAGCTCCGGGTGCAACGCGCGGGCGTACGTCCAGCGGTCGGCCAGGGAGAGCAGGGCGCGCACGGCCTGGAGTTCCGCCGCGTCCTCCCCTTGCGTGACGAGGCTGGCGCCGAAGGCCTCCTTGCCCTCGGGCGTGGACGCGAGCGCGGTGCGCAGCGCCGTCCACCGCGCGCGCAGCTCCGGCTCCCGGGCCTTGTTCGCCGGGGGCAGGGCGCCCGAGAAGACGCGCTCCAGGTCCATCAGCGTGAGCACGGACTCGGCCAGGCTCCGCTCCGGGTCCAGGGCCAGGGCCTCCGGGAAGCCCAGCTGCAGGAGCAGGCGCATCCGGGCATCCAGCGAGGGGTACTCGGCGAGCGACGGGCGGTCCGGAGCGCCCTTCTTGAAGACGCGGCGGGTGATGAAGTCGCGCTTGAAGTCGAACAGCGGCAGCTCCCCGGTCAGCCGGCGCGCCAGGCTCTCGGTCTCCTCGCCGATGCTGAACAGGCGGGCCAGGAAGGCGCCCACGTGCCGCGAGACGCGGATGAGCAGTTCGGACTCCGCGGGGCCCGAGACGCTCGTTCCCCCCGACTTCCGGTAGGCGTCGAAGGCCTGGAGCAGCTCGGGCTCGTGCTCGGACATCCACGCGTCGAAGCGGTCCGCGAGCCGGCGCAGCCCCTGGGGACGGTAGAGGTCTTCGAAGGTGAACCCGGGCAGGCCCAACGTCAGCGTGGGGCTGGAGGAAGCAGTGGAGGCGTTCAAGGAAGGCATGTGACTTTGGATAGACGGGGAACCGGGGAGAACAGGCTCTTCGCTACACTGTTTTCAGGCTCGCGGTCCATCGTCTGGCGCACGGGCAGGGCCGATGCTCAGGAAGGCCGCTGCGTCAATAGGGTTTATTCTCGGGGATTGAGGTCTCTTCTCCGTTGGGACTACGGTGCAACCCCCCATGCCCCTAGATGTAACCGCCCGAGCGCCGTCCGAGCCCTATCTGTCCCCGGTCCCCGGCGCCTGCTACCTGTGCAAGGGACGGCGGCTGCGGTTGCGCTACCCCGCCCGGGGGCCGAGGGGCGCGGGGGATGCCGCGGCCTACCGGTGCACCTCCTTTGGCCACCGCACCCACCCGCCCATCTGGGAGTGCGAGGAGTGCCAGATGCTCTTCCAGTGGCCCCTGCCGTCCGCCGCGGAGCTGCTGCGGGCCTATCAGGACGTGGAGGATCCGCTGTACGTGGCGGAGAAGGACAACCGCTACCGGACCTTCCGGCGCGTCCTCCAGGCGTTGGGGCCCGCGCAGGGCCGGACCCTGCTCGATGTGGGGGCCTACTGTGGCTACTTCCTGGATGTGGCCCGCGAGGGGGGCTTCCGACCCGAGGGGTTGGAGTTGTCGCGCTGGGCCGCAGGGCATGCCCGGTCGCTGGGCTTCACCGTGCATGGCCGGCCCCTGAGGGAGCTGGCCACGGAGGGCCGCACCTACGACGTGGTGACGCTCTGGGACGTGGTGGAGCACTTCGCCGACCCGCGCGAGGAGCTCGCCGCGGCGTTCCAGCTCGTGCGCCCCGGGGGCCGCCTCTACCTGTCCACCATCGATGTGAGCAGCCTCGTGGCCCGCGTGCTGGGCGGCCAGTGGCCCTGGCTGATGGACATGCACCTGTTCTACTTCGGCCGCTCCACGCTCGCGATGCTGCTGGAGGAGGTGGGGTTCCAAGTCGTGGAGGCGCGGACCTACACCCACATCATCTCCGCCGATTACCTCCTGCGAAAGCTGGGGGCGAGCTTCCAGCCCCTGGCGCCCGTGATGGGCGGGCTGCGGCGGCTGGTGCCCTCGCGCTGGTCGGTGCCCTTCAACCTGGGCGACAACATGTTGATGGCCGCCGAGCGGCCTTGAACCGGTGGCCTTCCCCGTATGTCTCCACTCTCGCGGTGGGTGCTCCACCCGCTGATCCTGCTGTGCTTCACGCTGCTGTCCGCCTTCCACACGTGGCCCCTGCTGGGCCGCCTCCAGGGCTTTGTCCTGGGGGGCCGCGAGGACGGCTACATGAACATGTGGCACCTCTGGTGGATGCGGCGGGCGCTGTGGGAGGCCCCCCAGAATCCATTCTTCTCCCCGCTGCTGCACTGGCCCCTGGGCGCCGAGCTGTACTGGCACACCCTGTCGCCCGCGAAGACGGGCTGGGGCGTGGTGCTCCTGCCCTTCCTGCGGCTGGAGGTGGCCTACAACCTCGTCATCTTTGGCACCTTCGTGCTGACGGGCTACACGGCCTGGCTGCTGCTGAGGGACTTGCTGCTGCGGGCGGGGTTCAGCCCGGGGCTGGCGGCGGCGGCGGCGATCGCCGGGGCGTGTGCCTTCGACTTCTCGCGGTACCACCTGAGCCACGCCAACGCGCACCTGAACCTGTCGGCGCTGGAGGGGATTCCGTTCTACCTGCTGTGCTTCTTCCGGTGGCTGGACGGGGGCAAGCGCCGGTGGCTTTGGGGCGTGGCGCTCGGCGCGCTCTACGTGCTGCTGTGTGACTACTACTACCTGCTCTACATCGCGCTGCTGTCCTTCGTGTGGGTCGTCGCGGAGCGCTGGCGCCACGGCCCCGTGCTGTCCCTGGACGCGCTGAAGGACCCTCTGTTGCGCCGGGCGGGGTGGGCCGCCCTGGCCGCGGGGATTGCCTGTACGCCGCCCCTCCTGCCGCTGCTCGCGCACCTCCATCCGGCACCCATTGGCGGCCACCATGGGGACTCGGACTACTACACCGATGTGTATGCCCTGTTCCTGCCGGATCCGTCCTCGGCGTGGTTCGACAAGGCGCCGGTCTGGGCCCGGTCGCTCATCGGCGGACTGGTGCGCGACAAGATGGCGAGCAACGCCGAGGAGGCCGGCACGTTCCTGGGCATCCTGACCCTGGGGCTCGCCGCGTTCGCGCTCTGGCGGGGCGTGCCGGACGGGCGGCGCTGGGTGGGCATCGGCGTGGGGTTCGCCGTGCTGTCCATGGGGACGGTGCTGGCCCTCGGCGGCGTCACCCAGCACCCCGTGTCCTTGCTGCTCGTCCTCCTGCTGTGGCTCGTGGCGCTGGTGCCGGGCTGGCGCCAGCGGGTCTGGCGGCGGGATGTCCTGGTGCTGCTCGCCTACCTGACCGTCATGGCCTTCTACGAGCCCTTCACCTCATTCGGCCGCGAGCTGAGGGTCCAGGTGCCGATGCCCTACGTGGTCTTCAAGCACGTGGTGCCGCTCTTCAAGCAGGGAGGAATGCCCGTCCGCTTCGAGCTGCTCACCACGCTGGCGCTGGCGGTGCTGGTGGCGTTCGCCGCGGCGCACCTGGGGGCGCTCGCCGCGCGCAAGGACGTGCGGCTGGGGGTGGGGGTGGCGCTGCTCACCGCGCTGGTGCCCAACCTCGAGTACCGCAACAAGCCCATGAACATGGTGGCCTTGCCGAAGCCGCCCCCCGTGTTCGAGGAGATTCGCAACGCACCCGCCCCGGCGGCGGTCTTCACGGACAACGTCCTGGGGCAGTGGGAGCAGACCCTGCACGGCAAGCCCGTCTCCTTCGCGCGGCTCTCGAGAACGCCGGTCCGCGAGGCGGAGATGCTGGAGCTGCGGCTGTTCCGGGCCCTGGAGGGGTTCAATGGCCTCGCGGGCCCCGTCTCCCCCGAGGAGGCGCAGCAGATGAAGGCCTACCTGAAGGAGCACCACTTCCGCTGGTACGTCTCCCACTACTTCTATCCCCCCCGGGACAAGTTCGTGACCGAGGTGCTGGGCGGTGAGCGCGTCCACCGGGACGGGCTCTACACCGTCTATCGCTTCCCCTGAGGCGGGGCCTTGGGGCGGCTCGGCCTGGAGGGGGCGGCGGGGGGCTGGGCGGCCTTCAGCGCCTCCACCTCGCGCCGCAGCCGGATCACCTCGGCGGACAGCTGCGCGTAGGAGTCGCGCACGTGGCCGTTGAAGACGCGCTGGCGGCCGAGCGTCTCGTTGATGAGCACCTGGCACGTCTTGCGGAAGGCCCACTTCGCCACCAGGACGAGCTGGCCCGCGCCGCCCCGGTGCGTGTGCAGGGGCAGCGGCGGGGTGGGGTCCGCGTGCTGCTCCAGGGCCTGGAGGTTGAAGGACAGCGGATCCACCCGGGGCGCCACGCCCTCCTCGGGCACGTCCGCGGGGTCCGACGTGGGGAGGCCCCGGAGGCGCAGGCGCTCCTCGATACGGCTGATCAGCTCGCGCGCGGGAATGTCCCGTCCCAACAGCTTCATCGGCGCTTCTCCTGGAGGATGAGGTCCATCTCTTCCCGGTAGGCCTCCACCACTTGAGGCCACCCGTGGCGCTTCGCGTAGGTGAGCCCCTGGCTGCCCAGGGCCTGGCGCTGCTCGCCCACTTCCCGCAGTCCGGTGATGAAGGACTCCAGGTCCGTATAGGTCCGCCCCGCCTGGCTCCGGGCCACCTGGCCGGCGAGGACTTCCGAGTGCCCGTTGACGAGCACGGGCGTGCCCTGGGCGAAGGCCTCCAGCGTCAGCAGCGAGAGGCTCTCGAAGCGCGAGGGCACCACCACCGCGAGCGCGCCGGCCAGGGCATCGTGCTTGTCCTGCTCGCTCACCCGGCCCACGTAGTGCACGCTCGGGCCGCCCAGCGGCATGTTCGCATCGCCCGCGAGCACCAGGTCGGGCGCGTCCGCGTAGCGCTCCTGGAGCGCCCGGTGGTGGGAGAGCAGCTCGGGGATGCCCTTGCCCGGCTCCAGCCGCCCCACGTAGAGCAGGTAGTCCCGCTTCAGGCCGTGCTTCTGGCGGAAGCGCTCCCCTTGTGCGGAGGGGCGGTCCACGCCCACCCCCACCACCCGGGTCCGGGCATGATCCGGGTAGAAGCGGCCGATGAGGGCCACCTCCTCCGGGGTGTTGCACATGAGCACCCGGGGCCGCTCGAACACGTCCGCGTAGACGCCGAAGCGCAAGGGGGGCTCGTCGTGCGCGGTGGGCACCAGCATCGAGCGGTGAGCCACCAGCGGCAGGCCCCAGACGGTGGGCGCGTACAGGTACGTGAAGAAGAGGTACCCGTCGTACGTGTCCGCCGTGGCGGCCAGGTGCGAGAGCAGCCCGGGGCAGAGCGGGCCCTGCTCGGCCACCCAGTGCTCCTCGCGCAGCCGCTCGTTGGGGCGGTCGAACACCTGGCGCGACAGGCCGTTGAAGGGGCGGATGTTGCGCGTGCGCGTCACCGGAAAGCGCAGCACGGGCAGCCCATCCACCCGGTCCTCGCCTGCGGGGAAGACGTTCTCCCACGTGAGGTGGTTCTTCGCGCACGTGGTGAGCAGGGTGAGGTTCCAGTGCGGGGCGAGGTGCTCGGCCACCTGCTGGGCGTGGCGCTCGGCGCCGCCCGTCACCTCCCCGAAGCGCTGGACGACGATGGCCACGCGGGGGCGCTTGGGCTTCGCCGTCCGGCGGCGGGGGGCGGCAGGGGCGGGGGCCACCGTGGCGAGGGCCTTCTCCAGGGCCTGCTGGCTGCGCTCCGCCGAGAAGAACCCGAGGCGCTGGGCCTGGCCCTGAAGGATCCGCTTCCGCAAGGCTTCGTCCTCGCTCAGCTCCACCACCAGCTCGGCGAGGAAGGCAAAGCGCTTCTGGTCGAAGACGATCCCCGCGCCGCCCAGCGTCTCCGGCACGGCGGCGGCCCCGAACGCCAGCACGGGCACCTCGGCCGCCATGGCCTCGATGAGCGGAACGCCGAAGCCCTCGTGCTCGCTCATGGAGACAAAGACCTGCGCGGAGCGGTAGGCCGCCACCAGCTCCGCGTGGTTCAGCCGCCCCAGGAAGTGCACCCCGGAGAGCCCCTTCGCGGCGCGCTGAAGCGACTTGAAGTAGCGGCTGCCCGGCTCATAGCCCCCCACGAGCAGCAGGCGGGCCTGGGGCCGCAGCCGCAGCAGCTCCGCGTGCAGGGCGATCAGGTCCTCGAAGCGCTTGTGCGGGGCCACCCGGCTCACGCTCAGCACGGTGGGGGAGAGGCCCTCCAGGGCCCTGCGCCGGGCGGGGTCCGCGCAGGAGGCCGCAAAGCGCCCGGGCTCGATGAAGAGGGGAACGGTGTGGAGGTTCCGGTAGCCCGCGGCGCGCAGCTCCGCCGTGTTGAAGTCCGAGACGCCGAGCGCCAGGTCCACGAAGGGCCCCATGGCGGCGAGCTGGGCCCGGCCGGCGGTGAGAGCCTCGGCCAGCGGGGTGCCCGCGTAGAACCGCGCGGGGCTGATGTTGTGGAAGACGAGGCCCCGGCGGCAGGGCAGGTGCATCAGCCGGCCGCTCAGCGGCGAGGCGATGCCGTGGTGGTAGAGGACCAGGTCCTTCGGGCCAGGGCTCAGCGCCTTCAGGGGCTGGGCCAGGGACTCCAGCCCGGGGCCCACCTCGGCGGCGTGGATGTCCCCGAAGTGGCCCATGCGGCGCAGCAGCCATTGCAGGTGCAGTGCGGCCTGGCCGGTGGCGTCACCCGCGACGAAGCTGGGAATCAACTGATGGACCGCCATGGGCTGTCTTGCCTATCACACGCCCATGGTATGAGGCGCCCCGTGTCCACCGGCCCCATTGCTTTCGACGCGAGCCTCTGGGATGAGCCGACCACCGGGATCGGCCTCTATACCCGCTGTCTGGCCTCGGCCCTGGAGGCGGAAGGCGCCTCGCTGGAGCGCTTCGGGGCGCGGAGCTCGGGAGAGTTTCCCCGGGGCACGCTGGGGCGCTCGGGCTACGTGCTGGCGCGGTTGCCTGGGGACCTGAGCGGCTCGGCGGCGCGGCTCTACCACGCGCTGGGCAACTTCAACCTCCCGCTCACGCGCCTGCCCGGCAAGGCCTACGTCCTCACGGTGCATGATCTGCTGCCGCTGACGATGCCCGAGACGGTGTCCACGGCCTTCCGGTGGCAGTTCCGCCTGTGGCTCTCGCGCAGCCTGATGCTCGCGGACCGGGTGGTGTGCGTGAGCGCGCATACCCAGCAGGCGCTGGAGGCCCGCTTCCCGGAGACGGTGGGCCGCACGGAGGTGGTCCACAACGGGGTGGACCACGTGGTGGCCGAGCCCCTGGACGAGACGGGCAAGGCGTTCCTGCGCTCCCTGGCGCTGCCCCGGGACTTCGTGCTGTACGCGGGCTCGCTGGACGTGCGCAAGAACGTGAAGCTGGTGCTCGACGCGCTGGAGCGGCTCCGGGCCTGGGGACGGCAGGTGACCCTGGTGCTCGCGGGACAGAGCTGGTTTGGCTCGGGGCCCGTGGAGCAGCGCGTGGGGCGCATGCGGGCCGAGGGCTTCGACATCCGCCCGCTGGGCTACCAGTCCGCGCCGGTCTTCTACGAGCTGATGCGCCGGGCCGCCGTCTTCGTCTTCCCCTCGCGGGGGGAGGGCTTCGGGTTGCCGCCGCTGGAGGCCATGCACCTGGGCACCCCGGCCATCGTCTCCACCGCAGGCTCGCTGCCCGAGGTGTGCGCGGACGCGGCGCCCTCGGTGGGGCCGGAGGATGCCGCGGGGCTGGCGGCGCTCCTGGAGCGGCTGCTGGACTCCCCCGGGGAGCGGCGGCACTGGGCCCAGAAGGGCCAGCGCCGGGCCGCGGAGTTCACCTGGAAGCGCGCCGCGGAGCGGACGCTCAGGGTGTACGAGGCGGCGCTCCGGGCATAGCGCGGAGCGTGGGCCCGAGCACCTCTTGCAGCGCCTGGGTGACGGTGGCCTTCGGCGTCCAGCCCAGGGCGCGCAGCTTGGAGGGGTCTCCCACCAGGCTGGGAATCTCCGAGGGCCGCAGCCGCGCGGGATCCAACTCGATGCGGGCCTGCACGCCCGACACGGCCAGCATCTCCTCCACGACGGCGCGGATGGAGCGGGGCGTGCCGCTGCAGACGTTGTAGGTCTGCCCCGGGATGCCGGAGGTCAGCAGCAGCCGGTAGGCGGCCACCACGTCCTTCACGTGGGAGAAGTCGCGGATGGCATCCAGGTTGCCCGTGCGCAGCACCGGGCTCGCCTTGCCCTGGGCGATGGCGTGGAGCTGGGTGGCGAACGAGGGCACCACGAAGGTGGGGTCCTGCCCCTCGCCCAGGTGGTTGAAGGGGCGCGCCACCATCACGGGCAGCCCGTAGCTGCGGAAGAACTGCTCGCCCGCCAGCTCCCCGGCGATCTTGGAGGCCGCATAGGGGCTCAAGGGCACGAGCGGCAACGTCTCCGCCGCCTGCGTGCCCTCGGTGACGGGCCCGTACACCTCGCCGGAGCTGACGAGCAGCACGCGCGTCTTGGGCGAGGTATCCCGCAGGGTGGTCAACAGGTGGACGGTGCCCTGGGTGTTGACCGCGAAGACGCGGGCCGGGTTGCCATGGCTGCGCGCCACGGAGGCGAAGCCGGCCAGGTGGATGACGCCCTCGGGGCGGGCCTTCTCCACGGCGGTGCGCACCGCCGCCTCGTCCGCGATGTCGAAGTTCAGGGCGTTGCTGTTCATGCCCTCCGCGCGGGGCCCGTGCGCCTCCACCACCTCGTCGCCCGAGGCGCGCAGCAGGGCACACAGGTGGCGCCCGGCGAAGCCATCGGCTCCCGTCACCAGCACCCGCATCCTAGCGTCCACCCGCCTTGAGGCGCTCGAGGTCCGCGTCCACCATCATCTCCACGAGCTGCTGGAAGCGCACCTTGGGCTCCCAGCCCAGCTTTCGCTGGGCCTTGCTGTAGTCGCCGATGAGCAGGTCCACCTCGGCGGGCCGCACGAACGCGGGGTTGATGACGACGTGCTTCTGCCAGTCGAGCCCCACGCGCGCGAAGGCGATCTCCACCAGCTCCTTCACGGTGTGCGTCTCGTTGGTGGCGATGACGAAGTCCTCCGGCGTGTCCTGCTGGAGCATGCGCCACATGGCATCCACGTAGTCGCCGGCGAAGCCCCAGTCGCGCTTGGCGTCGAGGTTGCCCAGCGCCAGCTGCTCCTGGAGCCCCAGCTTGATGCGCGCCGCCGAGTGCGTCACCTTCCGGGTGACGAACTCCAGCCCGCGCCGCGGCGACTCGTGGTTGAAGAGGATGCCGCTCACGGCGAACAGGTTGAAGGACTCGCGGTAGTTCACCGTGATGAAGTGGCCGTACGCCTTGGCCACGCCATAGGGGCTGCGCGGGTAGAAGGGCGTGTCCTCGTTCTGGGGCACCGCGAGCACCTTGCCGAACATCTCGCTGGAGGAGGCCTGGTAGAAGCGCACCTGGGGCCGCGTGTGCCGGATGGCCTCCAGCATCTTCGTGGCGCCCAGCGCCGTGAACTCACCGGTGAGCACCGGCTGGCTCCAGCTCGTGGGCACGAAGGACTGGGCCGCCAGGTTGTACACCTCGTCCGGCTGTACCAAGGAGAGCAGCGCCGCCAGCGAGAATTGATCCAGCAGGTCTCCCTGGTGCAGGGCGATTTTCCCCTGGAGGTGGGCGATCCGCTCGAACTTCTCCTCGGACGAGCGCCGCACCATTCCGTGGACCTCGTAACCCTTGGTCAACAGCAGGTCCGCCAGATAGCTGCCGTCCTGCCCCGTGATGCCGGTGATGAGTGCGCGTTTTTTGGTCATTCCTGGAGTCCCTGTACAAAAACCGCGCCGTTGTACCCGACGCTTTGCCTATCGCCAACCCTCGCGAGCAAGACTGCTTGCACGGGTAGGCCCGCTGGGGGGTACTGCGCGCCGATCGAGACCGTATTTCTTTGGAGGCACCCATGCGTATTCCAAGACTCCTCACGCTGTTCGCGGCCCTGGGCGGACTGCCGGCCGCGGCCCAGCCGGTGTCCGTTCCCTCCCTCCTCGAAACGCAGCCCGTCAGTGGCGTGAGCGGCGGCGAGTCCGAGGCCGCGCTGCTGCGCGATGCCACCTTTCCCGAGCGCAGCCTGTTTCTCACGGCGGACTCCGCGCTGGGCATCGCCACCTACCTGATGGATGGCTCGGAGCGGCAGGTCATCAACAGCACGGGGGTGGCCTACGCGGTGGATGTCATCGACGGGTTCCCGCTGTCCGGGCGCACCGTCCCGCTGGTCGTCGTCGCCAATGGGACGGGCCGGACCCTCAATGCCTACACGGTGGATCCGGTCCAGCTGACCTTGATCCCGGTCGGCGGCACCCTCTTGAGCGCGCAGAACTTCGACCCGCGCACGGTCAATCTGTACCGCAGCGGCGTGACCGGAAAGATCTATGCCTTCACGGCCAATCCGGGCGGCACCGTGCAGCAGCTGGAGCTGAAGACCATCGAGGACGGGGGCATCAGCGGCACGGCGGTGCGGAGCTTCGAGGCGGGAGGCAGCATCGCCGGGGTGGTGGTGGATCCGGATCAGCGCGCCCTGTTCATCTCCGTGCCCAACACGGGCATCTGGCGCTTCCCCGCGGAGCCCACGGACACCACCGAGGGCACCGTCGCGGTGCCGTTGGGCACGAGCGTCCCCCAGGGGCTGGGGCTCTACACGGTGGATGAGCAGGAAGGCTACCTGCTGGCCACCACCGACCAGAGCGATGAGATCGCCATCTATGATCGGCGCTCGCCGCACGCCCAGGTGGGCAGCTTCACCGTTCCGCAGAAGGACAGCGTGGACCAGGTGGACCGGCCGCGCTTCGTGGAGGTGACCTCCCTGCCGGTGGGCAAGAACTTTCCCAACGGGATGATCGCCGTGCACGACGCCAACAACGCGCCCAGCCAGAACTACAAGTTCATCTCCTGGGTGGAGCTCGCCAAGGCCTTCACCCCGCCGCTCCAGAGCCGGGGCCTGGTGTTGGATCCCGACGGGGGCGTGGTGGATGCGGGCGTCCCGGACGCGGGCAGCCCGGATGCGGGCCAACCCGATGGCTCGACCGGAATCGGCGGGGGCCCGACGAACCCCGTGGACGAAGGGTGCGGCTGCTCCTCGGCCTCGCTGCCCGGCCTGGCGCTCCTCGCGCTGGTGGGGCTGGGCTGGGGGGGCCGCCGCCGCCGGGAGCGCTGAGGCTGGTGCTACAGGATGATCCGGGGATGACGCGCGGGGTGGCCGTTCAAGCGCACTGAAAAAGTCATCCCCGGGGCTCAGGGCGAGTGGGACGGGGTGATCTCATTGATCACACGCAAGCCTGCGAGATCTCACGAGAATCACGCCGGAGGCCGATTTTTCGGCCTCCGATCAGTTTCCAACTCTCAGATTCCTCCTTACTCTAGGGCATGCCGCGAGCTGTCGGAGGGTTTCTCCAAGGACCCGTGAGACAGACGCGTGTGGAAGTCTGGGAGGGAAGACATGCTTTACAAAGTGACCCCGATGATGGCGCCGCCCGCGCCTGAAAAAGCTCAGCCACGCGAGCCGGGGCAGCCGCGCAAGCGGCGCAAATCTGCGGTCTACGACGCGGACGGCAACGAGGTGCTCATCTCGCTGATGTGCATCAAGTGCCGGACGCTCAAGCCGCTGGCGCAGTTCGGGCTGCGCAAGATGGCCGATGGCGCCATCCGCAACCAGCCGTGGTGCCGCACGTGCCGCTCCGGGGCCGGGACGAAGAAGCCCAAGGACGAGGCCGCCGCGGTGCCCGCCCAGGGCCCGGTGTCTTCTCCCGCGCTTCAGGTCGTGGCCCCCGCGGCCGTCCTCGCCGAGGCGCCCGAGTCCATGCAGATCGAGCCGCCGGTGGCCGAAGAGGCCGCCCCGGGTGAGCCTGTGCTCCCGTCCTCCATGGGCGAAGAGCAGCCTGCTCACGCCTGAGGCGGTGTCCGCTCCCCGTACGAACCCTGGAGGCTGAAGCCCTGCTTCAGCCTGTGGGGAAGGATCCGCCCTGGCCGGTTCATGGCGTCAGGCTGAGCCCGGCGGGCAGGGTGTCTCCCAGGGCCCGGGCCTCGTCGGCCGCCTCCAGGGCGACCACCTCGTTCACCATGAGGATCCACGTGGCGGCGGCGCTGGCCGCGGCGAGCGCCTGGGCAGTGCGGGCCCTCAGCGCGGGATCGATGTCGCGCGTCCGGTCCCCCGTGAGCCGCGCGAGCTGGGCCGCCGCGAACGGGGCCCCGTCGATGCGGCGTAGGTCCATCTCCAAGAGGAGCGTGAGCCAGGCCTCGGCGGTGTCCACGCCGACGACCTTGTGGCCACTGCCATAGAGCGGCACCCGGGCCCCCAACCGGCCCAGGGCCCAGGCCCAGGGGCCTCCCGACTTCGCCTCGGCCTTCAGGCGTGCGGCCACCCAGCCACCGAGGGTGGCCTTCTGCGCGGCCTCCAGGTGCTCCAGCGAGGCCGCGGCGCGCACCATCTCCTCCAGGCCCTCGGGCTGGATGCCCTTGAGCTTGCCGGGGAGGGCGGGCTCCGGAGGCACCCGGCGGGCCAGGTGCGGCTCCAGGTAGGCCCAGAGCCTGGCCTGTTGCGCCTCGGTGAGGCCGCCCGCGATGCGCCGCCACATGACCCAGTATTCGATCCACACCGCCTTCTCGGTGTGGAACTGCACGAGCTGCTCGAAGAGCCCGAAGGTCTGCTCCGCGCGCCAGTGGTCCAGCGGGTAGCCGAAGCCGGGCCGCAGCGTGAAGCCGGCGAGGCTGTAGAAGACGCGCTCGTGGTCCGCCGAGCGGCGGCGCTTGCTGGCCCCCGCGTAGAGCGTGCTCCACAGCTCGCGCAGCACGGGCACGCGCCACGTGTCCCGGGGGCCCAGGCCCTTCTCCAGGGTCTTGGACAGCTGCTTCACGTCCTTGGGCCCCAGGGGCAGCGGCTTGTTGCCGTAGACGCGCTCCACGTTCTCCTTCGCCTCGGCGAAGCGCGCGGGCATGGACTCGGTGACGGTGATGTCCTTGCCGGCCCCCGAGCCGCGCAGCTCGAACTCCAGCCGCCAGCGCTCGTCCGCCACGTTGGAGACGCAGTACAGCTCCAGCGTGCCAATCTCCGTGAGCGCGGCGCGCAGGTGCACGGGCACCTCCGCCAGCTTGCCCGAGGCGCCCTTGAGCAGCGTGTGGATGGGCGGCAGCGGCTTGAGGTCCTCCGCCAGGGGGATGATGTCGCCCGGCTTGTCGATGCGGTCGCTCGTCGTGGAGTAGAGCGCGAACTGCACCGGCCGTCCGAGGGACAGGGTGAAGGGGCGCTCGCCCAGGTCCACCACCTGGCCCTCCTCGAAGCCGCGGGGAATGAGGCAGAGCATGGGCGGCTCGCCGCTGCCCTCGGGGCGCTCCAGGCCCACGTAGTAGGCGCGCGCCGCGCCGCCGCCGATGCGCAGGCCGTGGCCGCGCCGCACCAGCCCGTAGTAGGCCGCCCCCCGCGCCACCGCCTTCTCCAGCGAGTCGTGGCGCAGCAGGGGGATGCGCGGCGCGCTGGGCCACCACGCCGAGAGCGCCTCCACCAGCCGCTCGGAGAGCTGCGGGGAGTTGAAGACGCCCCCGTTGAGGAGGATGACGTCGGGGCGGGGCAGGGCGTCCGCCGAGGCCGGCGTCTCGCCCAGGGCCGCGAAACCGGCGGCCGCGTGCTGGTGCAGGAAGGCGGCGAGGTGGCGCGTCACCGCCGCGTCCTGGGCGTAGGGCAGCCCCAGCTCCTGCAGGGCCATGCGCGCGGCGCGGCGCGGCCGGTCCCCGGGGCCGGAGCGGGGGAAGAAGCCATCGAGCACGAGCGCTTCGGCCTCCGCGCGGGAGAGGTCCGTGGACAGCGCGCCGCCCAGGAGCCGGCTGCCCTCGGCCACCAGCGAGACGCCGTAGCGCTCCGGGGGCTCCCGGCCGAGCAGGGCCTCCTTGGCGGTGCGCGAGGCCTGGATGGCCTGGGTCCACTGGGTGGCCGAGAGGCGGCGGCCCTCCGGGAAGAGCTTCTCCTCCACGCGGCGGGCGAGGGCGGCGTCCATGTTGTCGCCGCCCAGCATCAGGTGCTCGCCCACGGCGAGCCGCCGGAGCATGGGGCCCTCGGGGGAGACGCCCGCGTGGACGAGGGTGAAGTCCGTGGTGCCGCCGCCCACGTCCACCACCAGCACGAGCCGCACGTTCTCCAGCACGCGCCCCAGGTCCGAGCGGTGCCGGGCGGTGTAGTCGTAGAAGGCCGCCTGGGGCTCCTCCAGGAGGGTGAACTTCTCCAGGCCCGCCTTGCGCGCCGCGCTCACGGTGAGGGCGCGCGCGGCCTCATCGAAGGAGGCGGGCACGGTGATGACGACCTCCTGCTGGGCCAGGGGCACGTCCGGGTGCGCGGCGTTCCAGGCCCGGGCCATGTGGGAGAGCAGCAGGGCGCTGGCCTCCACCGGCGAGAGCTTGGCCACGTCCGCGGGGGCGCCCCACGGGAGGATGGGCGCGGACCGGTCCACGCCGGGGTGGCACAGCCAGCTCTTCGCGGAGGCCACGAGCCGCCCCGGGACCCGAGCGCCCTGCCACCGGGCGAACTCGCCCACCACATAGGGGCCCGGGTCGCCCCAGGGGAGCTGGAGGGACTCGCCGGCGAGCTCATGCCCGGCGGGGACATAGATGCACGAGGGGAGCAGGGCACGGGGGGCCACCTCCCCCTGCCGCACGAGCTGGGGGAGGGGAAAGTCCTCGATGGGGGCGCCCGTTCCGAGCGCGGGGTCCACCGATGCGACCGCGCAGTGAGTGGTGCCCAGATCGATGCCGACGATGCGCATAAGCCTCCCGTGGCGGTGCTTCTTACTCCTTCATGCGCACGTTGAGCTCCAGCTTCCAGCGCTCGGGCCCATCCTTCTGCACGCAGCGCAGCTCCAGGGTGCCCACCTCGGTCACCGCCGCCTGGAGGTTCACCGGGGTGAGGTCCCCATAGGGCTGGGGCTGGCCGGGCAGCGTCGTCTCGATGGGGGCCAGCTCCTCCAGGTCCTCCCGCCCGGACACGTCGTCGAGCATCGCCCCCACGCGGTCATCGCGCCGCACGGACGAGGCGAAGAACCGGAAGCGCGTGGGCTCGCCGGTGACGAGGCCGAACTCCTGGGGCGGCACATCCGCCTGCGTGCCCTCCTCCATGCCGAAGGGGGCCACGCACAGCGCCTTCACCGGGGGCTCCATGCCGGGCACCGCGGGCATCGCGGTCTCCACGCCCACGTAGTAGGCCCGGGCGGTGCCGCCCCGGATGCGCAGGCCATGGCCCTGGCGGACCCATCCATAATAGGCGGCGCCGCGGGCCACCGAGAGGTCCAGGTCCGCGCCCTGCAGCTCTTGGGCGGGGGCACCACCGTCCGCGGTGAGCCAGCTGTTGAGGACCTCCATGACCCGGGCCTTGAGGGGGCCCGCCTTGAAGACGCCGCCGTTGAAGAGCACGGCGGTGGGGTGGAGGAAGGACTTGCCGCCCACGTCCACGGGGGCATCCGGGGAGTGGGCCAGGGCCTGGGCCTGACGGGTGAGGAAGGCGGCCAGGTGGCGGGTGACGCCCGCGTCCTGGGCGTAGGGCAGCGCCATCTGCGCGAGGCCCGTGCGGCGCGCCGTGCGGGGCAGCTCCGTCACGGGGGAGGGGGGGAAGAAGCCATCGGTGAGCAGCCGGTCCAGCTCCTCGCGGGCCAGCTCCGTGCGCAGCGTGCCGCCGATGAGCGACGAGCCCCGGCCCGGAATGGCGATGGGGGCGCGGCTGAGCGAGGCATCCGCGTAGAGCACCTCCTTGGCCTGGCGGCACCCATAGGTGAGGGCGTTGAACTGCCACGGGTCCAGCTTCTTGCCCTCGGCGGCCAGCTTCTGGGAGAGCGTGTGGGCGAGCGCCAGGTCCATGTTGTCGCCACCCAGCAGGATGTGGTCGCCCACGGCCACGCGCACCAGCTCCACCTCGCCCTGCTGCTCGCGCACGGTGATGACCGAGAAGTCCGAGGTGCCGCCGCCCACGTCCACCACGAGGATGACCTCGCCGGGCTTCACCTTCTTGCGGAAGGACTCGCCTTGGCCCTCCAGCCACGCGTAGAGCGCCGCCTGGGGCTCCTCCAGGAGGGTGAGGTTCGGGATGCCCGCGGCCTGGGCGGCCTCGAGCGTCAGCTCGCGCGCCGCCGCGTCGAAGGAGGCCGGCACGGTGATGATGACGTCCTGCGCGGCGAAGGCGCTGGCGGCCTCCTCGCGGGTGCGGGCGAAGGTGGCATCCCACGCCTCGCGCAGGTGGCGCAGGTAGCGCGCCGAGGCCTCCAGCGGGGACACGCGCCGCACCTCCGGCGGGGCCTGCCAGGGGAGCAGGGGCGAGCGGCGGTCCACGCCGGGGTGGCTCAGCCAGCTCTTGGCGGAGGACACCAGGCGGGTGGGCACCTTGGCGCCGTGGGAGCGGGCGAACTCGCCGACCAGCGTGGTGGCATCCGCGTTCCACGGCAGCCCGAGGCTGCCCGCGGGGAACTCCTGCTCGCTGGGCAGGTAGAGGAACGAGGGGAGCAGGGGGCGCGGCTCCACCGTCCCCGGCGCGGTGAGCTGGGGGATGGGGAGCATGGATTGGGCGGAGCCCCGGGGCTTGCCGTCTTCCAGGTTGAAGTACGACACCGCGCAGTGCGTGGTGCCCAGGTCGATGCCAATCGCGTAGCGGGCCATATAAGGATGGGGCTCCTTGGCGAGGGTCAGGCGAGTTCGACTTCAGCGGGGGCCAGCACGCGCGAATCCAACGCGGGGCTGACCGAGGGGAACTTCACCTCCGTGGTGACCCAGCCGTGGTGCTTGAGCGCTCCGGCGTGGGGGGGCTGCCCGGCGACGTTGCCGGTGAGGCGGATGCGGTGCGCGTCGAACCCCGGGGGCACGGTGACGCTCGCGCCCTCGGACTGCGGCAGCACGGGCTCCAGGGTCAGATACTGCTTCACCACCTTGCGGCAACCCTCGTGGACGATGCGGGCCGCGGCCCCTACCTCGGCGTCCGAGAAGGCGGCCACGTTCTCCTGGAGGAAGTCCACCAGGCGCCCCTCGCGCTGGAGCATGGACAGCAGTGCCAGGGCGGAGGCGTGCTCGCGCTCGGGCGGAAGCACGGGGGCCGGGGCGGCCTTCGGGGGCGGGGCGGGCGGAAGGGCGGCCGGAGGGGGGGCGCCCGAGACGAGCTTGCCCGCGTCGTAGGACTCACTGAGGGGCAGAACGGCCTGGGCGAAGGGCCGGGACGCCAGGACGCGCCAGAAGCACAGGAACGCCAGCCAGAGCCGGGCAAGGAGCGAGAGCGAGGGCTGTTCGGTCATCGGCCCCGGATAACAAAGCGGGGGGCCTTTGCAATTCGGTTGTGGCCCAAATGCAAAGGGCCTCACTGTCTCCAGTGAGGCCCTTCGTCTACCGAGTGGAGGTGACCGGGATCGAACCGGTGACCTTCGCATTGCGAACGCGACGCTCTCCCAACTGAGCTACACCCCCGGAGTACGGCTGAACTGTTGGCTACCCTTCGGTGCGCCCCGGGAAGGGCTGCCGAAGACGAGGGGCGAGATACCGGAGCCCCGGGGTGCTGTCAAGCAGCAGGTGTCCCCCCCCGCATCTGCATTTGACGCGCAGCGAGGCGGGTGTCATAAAAACTCTCCTTCTCAGGCGCATTTCCAGGAATGTCTACCTCTCTTACGAAGACGTTGAGCCCGGCCGAGCTTGCCAAGCTAGAGCACGCGTTCGCTGCCGATCCGTCGTCCGACGCTTATAAGCCGCTCGCCGAGGCGTACCTGGGCATGGGCCGCTTCATGGAGGCGATGGTCGTATGCAAGAAGGGCGTCAAAGCCCATCCCAATGCATCCGACCCTCGCCTGCTGCTTGCTCGCGTCTATGCCGAGCAGGGCAAGGACAAGAAGGCGCTGGAGGAAGCCCTCAGCGCCCTTCAAGTTCAGCCCTCGGACAAGGCGGCCCTCCGCATGGCGGGGTCGCTTCAACTCAAGACCGGCGAGCCGGAGCCCGGCAAGGCCAACTTGCTGAAGGCGTGGCAGGCGGATCCGAACGACTCGGACACGCTGTCGCTCCTCCAGCAATATAAGGTGGAGCTGCCCAAGCCCGCCGCCCCGGCCCCCGCGCCGGTGGCGCCCGTGCCCGTGGCGGCTGCTCCGGTGGCCGCCGCGCCCGTGGCGGCTGCCCCGGTGGCGGCTGCTCCGGTGGCCGCCGCGCCCGTCCACGCACAGCCCGCGGCCACGGGGCTGCCCGCGGCCCGCCCCAACGGCACGCCTGCCCGCTCCGAGAACGTGGCCCGCCCGGCGGAGCCCGCGCCCCGGCGCCCGGTGGTGGTGGAGGAGGACGACGACGTCGATGATGACGACGACGCCAGCCCCCGCCGCCGCGCGAAGAAGAGCGGCAACAGCAAGTACATCTCGCTGGGGCTCTTCGTCGCCATCGTGGTGTCCGTCGTCGGCTACTCGGTGGTCTCCAGCCGGACGAAGGCGAACAACATCGCCTACAAGAAGAGCCTGGACGTGGCCACCGAGCAGCTCAAGCACGACTCCTTCGATTCGTACAAGAAGGCGTGCGAGGCGGCCGACAAGGCGCTCGAGGTGTACCCGGACGGCACCGCCGCGCATGGCTACCTGGCCTACGCGTACGCCATCCGCTGGGGTGAGCACGGCGGTGGCGACGACGCGCGCCGCCGGGCCGAGGAGCACCTGGCGGCGGCGAAGAAGGGCACCGAGGTCAGCTCGCACCTCTATGCCGCCGAGGCCCTCATCAAGACGTACGGGGGCAAGGGCAAGGAAGGTCTGGGCGAGCTGGAGGCCCGCGTGAAGACCTTCGACGCGGAGGGCAAGGCCAGCTCCCTGCTGTACCTCACCCTGGGCCTGGTGCAGATGAACGCGGGCGACCTGGAGCACGCGCGCGACAACCTGGAGAAGGCCCAGGGCCTGTCTCCGGATGACCCGCGCATCTACGCGAGCCTGGGCGCGGCGTACCGCCGGCTCGGCCAGGATGCCGTGGCGTGGCAGAAGTACGACTTCGCCCTGCGCTACGAGAAGGACCACCCCGAGTCGCTGCTCGGCAAGGCGCTGCTCGTGCTGGAGCAGGACGAGCCCAACTTCGAGATGGCGGCGGCGATGCTCAAGAAGCTGCTGGTGGCCGATCCGCCGCCGTCGCCGCGGCAGCTCGCCGCGGCGCAGCTGGCGCGCTCGCTGCTGGTGAGCCGCGTGTCCACCGCGATGGCCACCCTGAAGCCCGACGTGCAGACGAAGCTCTCCGAGGCCACGGGCGTGCCGGTGGACAAGGACAAGGCGCGCACGGACATGCTCAAGGCCGAGCAGGACGGCTTCGCGCTCGACAAGGCCAACCCGGAGCTGCTGCTCATCAAGGGCCGCCGCCTGCTCACCGAGGGCCAGCCGGACGCCGCGGCCGAGGAGATGCGCAAGGCCATCAAGATGGACAGCTCGCGCGCCCAGTTCCACGTGGAGCTGGCCAAGGCGCTCATGGGCAAGCAGGGCGGCGAGAAGGAGGCCGCCGAGGCGCTCACCACCGCGCTGCGGACCATGGGCGACAGCCCCAAGCTGGTGGTAATGCTCGGCAACGCCTACCGCCGCCAGGGCAAGCTCGACGATGCGCTCACCCAGTACCAGCGCGCGGTGAAGGACCCGAAGGCCAAGAACCCCGAGGCGCGCCTGGCCATGGGCGCCATCTACCGGGAGCGCTCCGAGTGGGACAAGGCCCAGGAGCAGCTCGAGAAGGCCAGCCAGGAGTTCATCGGCCAGGGTGACCGGGCCGCGCTGGCGTTCACGGAGCTGGGCCGCGTCTTCCAGAGCAAGGGCGACGCGACGAAGGCGGAGGATGCCTTCCAGAAGGCGCTCAACGCGGACGAGAACTACTCGCCGGCCTACTACTTCTATGCTTCGGCCCTCAGCAAGGACCGCAAGCAGGGGGACAAGACCCGGGCGCTCGCGCAGGAGTACCTCAAGCGGGACCCCAAGGGCGAGTACGCCACCGATGCGCAGAAGCTCGCCTCGGGCGGGTAGCACTTTCGTTGCACCCCACAAGCGGGGCTGATGCGCTCCGCTTGCGGGCCCCCTCTGATGGCGGTATGGGAGGGGGTCTATCGAGCCCCCCATCCTGGAGTCCGCGTGAACGCGCGAGCCGAGAGCCAGCCGACCACCGCGTCGGATCTGCTGTCCCTCACCAAGCCCCGGCTGTCGAGCCTCGTGCTTGCCACCACCGCGGGGGGCGTGTGGCTGGCCCCTGGCCACCTGCACTTCTCGCGCGTCCTGGTGACGATGCTGGCCACCGCGGGCACCGTGGCCGCCGCCAACGCCCTCAACTGCTACCTGGAGCGCCACAGCGACCGCTTCATGGCGCGCACCAGCGGCCGTCCGCTGCCCTCCGGGCGCATGGAGCCCGGCGTGGCGCTATGGTTCGGCCTGTCGATGGCCGCCGTGTCGCTGCCGGCCCTGGCGTTGGGGGCCAACCTGCTCACGGCCCTGCTCGGTTTGAGCGCGCTGCTGAGCTACGTGCTGCTCTACACCCCGCTCAAGGCCCGCACCTCCGCGGCCATGCTGGTGGGGGCGGTGCCGGGCGCGCTGCCGCCGCTGATGGGCTGGACGGCCGTCACGGGCGCGGTGGACGCCGGGGGCTTCGTCCTCTTCTCCATCCTCTTTCTTTGGCAGATGCCCCACTTCCTGGCCATCGCGCTCTTCCGCAAGGAGGAGTACGCCGCCGCGGGCCTCAAGTCCGTGCCGCTGGAGCGCGGGGATGAGTCCAGCCGGGCGCAGATCGTCCTCTACCTGGTGGCGCTGGTGCCGATGACGCTCCTGCCCTACCAGCTGCACATCGCCGGCGGGTGGTACCTGGCCTCGGCGGTGGTGCTCGGCCTGGCCTTCCTGGCGCTCGGCGCGTGGGGCTTCTTCCGGCAGCTGGGCAAGCCCTGGGCGCGCCAGACGTTCTTCTTCTCGCTGCTCTACCTCTCGGGTCTGTTCGCCGCGATGGCGCTCGATACCGGCATCGGGGGTTGGCAGTAACGCACCTCCCCGTTCCGGGGTGAGGAGTTCGCACATGACGCTGCGCACGCTGGGCCTCGCGGTGGTGGGGGTCTCGGGACTGGTGTTGGTTCCCGCTTGCAAGAACGAGGCGCCGGCGCCTCCTCCCTCCGTCCCCTCGGCCCCCGAAGCGGCGAAGGCCCCCGTGGCGCCCGCGCCTGCGCCCGTGACCTCGCGGGGCACCATCCGTGGGGTGGTGACGTTCAACGGCGAGCCGCCCGCCCCGGCGGAGCTGGCCCCCAGCGCGGACCCGGCCTGCGAGGGCATGCCCCTGAAGGACCAGGCGCTCCTGGTGAAGGACGGCAAGGTGCGCAACGTGCTGGTGCGCGTGCGCGGGCCGGTGCCGGGAGCGGCCGGGGCGGTGGACACGCCCATCGTGGTGGACCAGCAGAAGTGCAGCTACCAGCCGCGCGTGCAGGCCGCCGTGGCTGGCCAGCCCATGCAGATCAAGAACAGCGACGGCACGATGCACAACGTGCGGGGCATGCTGGGCACCAAGGCCCTCTTCAACGTGGCGCAGCCGCCCTCGGCCCCGCCGGTGACGAAGCCCATGCCCGCGGACATCGAGCTGCTCCAGCTCAAGTGTGACGTGCACCCCTGGATGCGCGCCTACGTGGCGGTGAGCCCCCACCCCCATTTCGGCGTCACCGGCGAGGATGGCGCCTTCACGCTGGAGGGCGTGCCGGCCGGCACGTACACCCTGGAGGCGTGGCACGAGACGCTGGGCACCCAGACGGCCGAAGTCACGGTGAAGGAGGGCACGCCCGCGGAGGTGTCCTTCGCGTTCCCCGCAGCCGTGAAGGGGTAGCCCTCCAGGCGCAGTGCCCGCAGCTCAGGCGGGGGGCGGGGGACGGACCGGTGGAGGCCCAGTCCTCAGGACGGTGAAACCCACGCGGGCGCCTCCTGCGGGGAGGTTCTCCGCGAAGGCCTCGCCCCCGTGGGCCCGGGCGATGCGCTGCACCAGGGCGAGCCCCAGCCCCAGGGAGCCCCCCTCGCGGGCCTCGGTGCCCCGGTCCTGCCGGTAGAAGGGGGCGAAGATGCGCGTCTCCTCGCCGGGAAGCAGCCCGGGCCCACGGTCCTCCACGCAGAAGGCCAGCGCGCCGTCCCGCTCCAGGAGCCGCAGCGCCACCGCGCCCCCGGCGTGCTTCCGCGCATTGTCCAAGAGGTTGGCGAGCGCCCGGCCAAGCAGCGTCGCGTCCCCCGAGAGGGCCGTGTCCGGGGTCTCCACGGACAGCAGCTCCGGGAGCATGCCGGTCCGCTCCAGGGCGCGCGCCGCCAGCTCCACGCCCTCCAGGGTGCGGGACGTCACCTGGCCAAAGTCCAGCCGGGAGCTGGCGAGCAGCTCGCCCACCAGCACGTCCAGCTCGACGACTTCGCGGTCCACCTGATCCAACGTCGCCGGGGTGCTGCCTCCCTCCCGGAGCAGCTCGGTGAGCACCCGCAGGTGGGCCAGCGGCGTGCGCAGCTCATGGGACACCGTGGCGAGCAGCTCGCGTTGATCCGCCATCTGCCGTTCGATGCGGGCGGCCATGTCGTTGAAGGCATCCGCGAGCACGCCCACCTCGCTGGTGGCATCGCGGCCCAGCTGGGCCCGCGTCTCCAGCCTTCCCGAGCCCAGGGCCCGGGCGGTCCGGACCAGCTCATCCATGGGGCGCGTCAGCCGCCGGGCGATCGCTCCCGACAGGAGCCACAACATCGCCCCGGACAGCACGAAGGGCAGCACGCGCCAGGGGCTCTTGCGCCGCGAGTTCCAGTAGCAGGCCCGCATCGAGCCCAGCGGGGTGCCCTCGCGCACCACGTCCACGGAGAAGTCTGGCGTGTCGCAGGGGGGCCCGGCGCGGCTCAGCAGCTCGCCCGCGGGGCTTCGCAGCTCCAGGTCCACGTCCAGGTCCTGGGAGATGCCCTGGACGAGGGCCTCGCGCCGTGCGGGCACGTCCCAGACCTCGGCGAAGCGGTTGCTGACGAACCGCCGGGCGCGATCCATCTCCTGGTTCCAGTGCGAGCCCCCCATCAGGTTCATCACCGTGGCCACCATCACGCCGGTGATGAGGATGGACAGGCCGAACCAGATGAAGATGCGCCGGTGCAGGCGCGCGCGGATGTAGTGGCCCAGGCGCGTCATCCGCCAGGGGGCTCTGCGGCCATGGCGGTCCCAGGGCCCGCCACGCCCGAGGCCTCGGGGAGCTCCCGGGCCTGGAGGGGGCGGGAGGCGCATCATCCGCCCTCCTTGGCGAACACGTAGCCCACCCCGCGCACGGTCTTGATGAGCCGTCCGCCCTCGTCGCCGAGCTTCTGCCGCAGGTGGGAGATGTGAACATCCACGGTGCGCTCGCCCACCACCGTGTCCCCCCGGCCCGCCTCGCCGAGCAGCGCATCGCGGGGAATGACGCGGCCCGCGCGCCGCACGAGCGCCACGAGCAGATCGAACTCGAGGCCGGTGAGCTCCACGGCCCGCCCCGCCACCTTCACCTCCCGCCCCGCCACGTCGATGGAGATGCCGTGGGCCTCCATCCGGTCCGCCACGGAGGTGGGCTGGGCGCGCCGGAGCACCGCCCGCAGCCGGGCCAGCAGCTCCCGGGGGCTGAAGGGCTTGGGCAGGTAGTCATCCGCGCCGAGCTCCAGGCCGACCACGCGGTCGGTCTCGTCGCCCCGGGCGGTGAGCATGAGGATGGGCACCTGCGTCTTGGCGCGGATGCGCTTGCACACCTCCAGGCCATCCATGCCCGGCATCATCACGTCCAGCAGCACCGCGTCGTAGGCGCTGGCCTCCAGCGCGGCGAGGCCACGCCCCCCATCGGCGGCATGGGCCACCGAGATGCCGTTCTGTCCGAGGTACTGCGAGAGCAGCTCGTACATCCGGGTGTCGTCGTCGATGAGCAGGACGCGGGTGGGCATGGCGGGCGGGGACTCTAACGCGGGTGTGCGGTGGCGGGGCTCAGGCGCGCGGATGCGGGCCGCCCCGCCCTCCGTGGCCGCACCGGTGAAAGGCGTGAGGACCGGCGTACCCCATGCCCGGGCCGTGCTCGATGAGGTCCGCCAGCTCATCGCGCTGGCGGGGATCCAACGCTTCATGGATGCGCGCCAGCGAGGTGCGCAGCACTTCACGCAGGTCCGCGAGCTGGGCCTCCTGACGCTCCGTCAGCTCGCGCAGCGCGCCCGCATCGAAGTGCTCGCCCCGCAGGGCGCGGGCCACGGCGGTCTGGGTGGCCTCCAGCTCGCCGCGCAGCTTGCCGAAGGACGCGGCCACATCGTCCGCGGCCTGGACGAAGACCTTCTCCTGGCCGGGCGAGGTGTCCAGCCGCTGGAAGACGCGCCGCAGCGGGCCACGCCAGCCCCAGCGCCCGGGCGAGCGCCCGGAGTGTCCATCCCCCCGCAGGGTGTGAAAGAGGCCTGCCAGACAGGCGGTATTGAAGCGAAATCCCCACATGGCCGTGCTCCTGGAAAGGGGCCCGGCGCGCTGGCGCTGGGGGCCCGTTGTGTGTGGAGCCGAACGTAGAAAGTGGGTGTAAACGGCGTGCCCAGGCCCGGTGAAGAAGTGTGAAGGCCTGGAGTGCCTTGGGAATGACAGAGCGTGCGGTGGACGTTACACCTGTGGCGCCCCGGCTGTGGTAGGGGGGTGTTGCTAGAGCGATGTCCGCTCGGGCAGTCGAAAGAAGAAGAGCAATGGCTACTGGTACCGTGAAGTGGTTCAATGATGCGAAGGGCTTCGGGTTCATCGCCCAGGACAACGGGGAGGATGTGTTCTGCCATCACTCCGCCATCAACATGGATGGATTCCGGACGCTGGCCGAGGGACAGAAGGTGGAGTTTGAAGTGACGAAGGGCCCCAAGGGGCTCCAGGCGCAGAACGTCCGCGCCGCAAGCTGAATCGCGTCATTCACTCGCCAGACTGAGGCCTGGCCCTTCATGAGGGTCTGGGCCTTTTGTTTTCCCCCACGTATATGCAGCGACGGCCAAGGAGGGCACCGTGCCGCAACACCCAGGAATGTCCAAGCGACAGAAGGAACTGGCTCGCAAGGAAAAGAACAAGGAGAAGGACGCGCGGCGGGATCAGCGCAAGAAGGAGAAGGCGGACCGCCAGCCGGGCGAGGAGGGGGTTGACCCGGACATCGCCGGCATCATCCCCGGGCCTCAGCCTTTGCCCGAGGGCTTCTGACCCGGGGCCCCTGCCCCCCTTCCTTGGAGAGGGGGCAGACGGGCACGGCCCGGCGTGAGGGCCCCCACGGCTTCCTTACCTTCCCTTGAAGGCCGTCCAGCGGACGCCACCGCGGACTGGAAGGAGCTGCCATGGGTGACACCAGCGTGAAGAAGGTCGAAGCGCGCCACTCTCCTCACGGGGAGATGGGGCAGAAGTACCTCGTTTCGGGAACCCGCGTGTCCATGCGGCTGTGGGAAGACGAGCGTCCCGGAGAGCCCGCCCCCGCGGTGGCCCGGGACTACGAGACAGTGGGCTACGTGCTGAAGGGCCGGGCCGAGCTGCACCTCGAGGGGCAAGTCATTCTGCTCAACCCCGGCGACTCCTGGCTGGTGCCCCGCGGCTCCAGTCACACCTACAAGATTCTGGAGACCTTCTCCGCGGTGGAGGCCACCAGCCCCCCGGCGGCCGTTCACGGCCGCGACGAGGATGCCTCGAAGCCTGTGCGGGCCTGAGCCTGCGCGCGGGAGGAAGTCCGCTCGGGCGCTCCATGCGCCCTTGCGACTTCTTGTCGCGAAAGGCAGCGCGGTGCGCGGCTGCTTTCCCTGACGGGACGAAGACCGTATAAGCGCGCCCATGTCCCTTTCCATGTACCAAGCGTCCGTTCCCGTCTTCATCCGCATGCTGGGCCACCTGTCTGGGATTCTCGACAAGGCGGCCGCCCACGCCGAGGCGAAGAAGATCAACCCCACGGTCTTCATGAACGCCCGGCTGGCGCCCGACATGTTGCCGCTCACGTTCCAGGTGCAGATGGTCTGTGACTCCGCGAAGGGCTGTGCGGCGCGGCTGGCGGGCATCGAGGTGCCCAGCCACCCGGACACCGAGAGCTCCTTCCCCGAGCTGAAGGCCCGCATCGAGAAGACGCTCGCGTTCCTGAAGACCGTGGACGCGGCGCAGGTGGATGGCAGCGAGGACCGGAAGATCACCCTCAAGGTGGGCGGCCGCGAGCTCCAGTTCGTGGGCCAGTCCCTGCTGCTCCACTTCGCGCTGCCCAACTTCTATTTCCACCTCACCACGGCCTACGCCATCCTGCGCCACAACGGCGTGGACATTGGCAAGCTGGACTTCATCGGCCCGCTCTAACGGTCGGCACCTCGAGGCGGCGGCCCACCGCCGCCTCTGGGGGATTACGGAGGGGGGAGCTTGGACGGATCGAAGCGGCCGTGCGTGCGGAACACGCGCAAGTCCTCCATGCGCGTGTAGGGCAGAACCGTCTGCAGCTGCTCCGGGGACTCGCCGTTCAGCAGGGCGAGCAGGTGGTTGGACAGGACGGTGCCGACGCGCACCTGCGGCAGGTAGTAGTAGATGACGCGCTCCTCGGACAGCGTGAGGAACGGCATGCCGCCGAACCCCACGACGCTCAACCCGTCCCGGTTCGTGTCCCGGCCGCTCTCGGACAGTCCTTCCAGCGTGCCCACCATGGACATCTGGTTGCCGCAGACGAACGCCGTGGCCGCCGGCTCGCGCTGCAGCAGTTGCACGATGGCCTCGCGGGTGGCCCGGACGGAGAGATCTCCCTGGTACACCAGGGACTCGTTCCACGGCAGGCCCGCCTCGGCCAGCGCCCGCTGGTAGCCTCGCATCCGCATGCTGATGTAGGTGAGCCCGCCGAGCGGGTTGAGCATCACGATCTTCTTGTGCCCCTCGCGGGCCAGCCGCAGGGTGGCATCGAAGACGGCGTGCTCGTCGTCGTGGTCAACGAAGGCGTGCGGGGTCTGCAGCTCGGTCCGTCCGAAACTCACGAACGGGAAGTCCTTCTCCAGGCAGAACCGCGCCCGCTCGTCCATGGGCATGGTGCGGGAGAACACGAGGGCGTCGGCGAGCCGCTGGTCATAGACCTTGCGGACCGACTCCAGGGGCGCTTGCTGGCCCGTCTGCACCAGGACGAGCAGGTTGTAGCCCGAGGTCTCCAGGCCATTCGACATGCCTTCGACCTGGGCGAGGAAGCCCGGCTCGCCGTGGTCACCTACCTCGGGCGCGTAGAGGATCGAGCAGACCTTGAGGGTCCTGCCGGTCCTCAGGTGGATGCCCCCGATGTTCGGCACGTAGCCGAACTGGGCGGCGGCCTCCTTCACCCGGGCGATGGTCTCCGGCCGGACCTCTTGTCCGTCTTTCAGCGCACGGGACACGGTGCTGATCGACAGCCCCAGATGGTCCGCCAGCGTCCTGAGGTTTGCACGGGCCGCAGAGGGTTTGCCTGTCTTACCGCTCACCGGCCGTTGGCGTTTTTGGGTGCTCACGTCTTCCAGCCCGGAATCCAACGGCTGCGCAAGGCGCCGCGGACATCCATTTCTTCTGAAATTGCGCGCTGCCGCCCAACAAGTCCTTGCGGTCATAGGCGATGGCGGTCCGGGCCGTCAACCGGGCCCCCCAAGTGAATCGCCCCGTGGGGAAAGGGCGGCCGTGATGGGCCAGGTGCGTCAATGGGGCGGAGACAGGTTCGAAACGTTTCGACGTGAGGGGGTTCACCCGGTGGCCCGCGCCGTCCGCCGGAGCGCCTGGGGGGGATGGCCAAACACCCGGATGCAGGCCCGGCGCATGCGCTCGGGATCCGCGAAGCCAGTCTCGCGGGCAATCACCTCGATGGACTCGGTGCTGGTTTCGATGCGCAGCCGGGCGGCCTCGGCCCGCAGCCGCTCCACGGCCTTGGCGGGGGTCTGCCCCGTCTCCGCGAGGAACTCCCGGCCGAACTGGCGAGGGCTGAGACAGGCCGCCTGGGCCAGCCGCTCCACGGGCAGCGGCTCGTGCAGGTGCTCGCGCGCGAACGCCAGCGCCAGGCGGATGCGGTCCGAGGGCGGCTCCAGCTCGAGCAGCGTGGAGAACTGGGACTGGCCGCCCGGACGGCGGTGGTAGACGACCAGCTCCCGGGCCGCGGCGCGAGAGGCTTCGCGGCCGAGGTCCTCCTCGAGCAGTGCGAGCGACAGGTCGATGCCCGCGCTGGCGCCTGCGGAGGTCCACACGGCACCGTCCTGGATGAAGATGCGCTCCTCGTCGACGCGCACCCGGGGAAAGAGGCGCTGCAGCAGTGCCGCCTGCTTCCAGTGGGTGGTGGCGTGGCGGCCGTCGAGCAGGCCCGCGGCGGCCAGGAGGAAGGCGCCGGTGCACACGCTCGCGATGCGCCGGGAGTCCGCGGCCGCGGCCTTCAAGAACTCGCGGATCGCGGGCGACTCCATGGCCGTCAGGGTTCCCGGCCCGCCCACGGCCAGGAGCGTGTCGAACGCGGTCCGTTCCAGCGGCTGCGTGAGGATCTCCACGCCCGAGGAACTTCGAACCATTCCCCCGTGCTCGGACAGAGGATGCAGCCGGTAGGCGCGCGGCAGCGAGGGATCCGCGGGCCCCTCGAACACGGCGGCGGGACCGGTGAGATCGATGATCTGGAAGCCGGGGAAGGCCAACAACCCAATGTCTCGGAGCATGGCGCGAATCAAGGGATATACGTCCTTTCCGCCATGACGATGACGGCGCATAAAGGGCCCTGTCAAATCGGGTTTCACGGTGTGGAACCCCCAACCCCTGGAGTCCTCCGATGGCTGAGCCCCTCGTCATTGTCTTCCCGCTCTATCCGCAGGTGACGTTCCTCGACTTCATGGGGCCGCAGGCGGTGCTCCAGGCGGTGCCCGGCGCGAAGCTGGTGTTCGCCTCCGTGGGCGGGCAGCCCATCCGCGAGGGGGCGTTGACGCTCACGGACCTGACCCGGCTGGAGGACGTGGAGCGGTGTGATGTGCTCTGCGTGCCGGGCGGCCCGTCCGCGGACGTGATGCAGGATGCCGTCTACATGGCGGCGATCCGCCGGTTGGGCGCTACCGCGCGGTACGTGACGTCCGTGTGCACGGGCTCGCTGCTGCTGGGGATGGCGGGGCTGCTCGAAGGCAAGCGAGCGGCGTGCCACTGGGGCATGCGCGACATCCTGTCGGATCTCGGCGCCACCCCCGACGCGGGCCGCGTGGTCCGGGATGGCCATGTGCTGACCGGCGGAGGCGTCACGGCGGGGATCGACTTCGCGCTGACGCTCGCCGCGGAGCTGGCGGGGCCCGTCGTCGCGCAGGCGATCCAGCTCCTGCTGGAGTATACGCCGGCGCCGCCGTTCAACGCGGGACGGCCCGAGACCGCCCCGGCGGAGGCCATGGCCTTCGTCCAGAAGGAGGGGCCGGTGGACATCCAGGCCGAATGCGAGAGCATCCGGCGCCTGACGTCGGGCTACGCCCGGCGCGGTGCCTGAGCGCCCTGTCAGAAGGTGGCCTCAGGGCACCTGGGCGCCCGCGGTCTCGGCGCGCTCCCACACCTGGAGGTAGCCCTCGGCGGAGTTCAGGAGGGGCTCCAGGTCCTGGTGGCGCAAGCCCTGTCGGCGCAGGTCCGCGACGAAGTCCGGGAGCATGCCCGTGTGGGCCAGGCCGTCCTCGTTGATGTCGAACGTCTTGGCGCCCACCCCGCTGCGCTCCAGCTTCGTGGGGCTGTTCTCCACGGCGATGCTCAGCGGGTAGCGCGTGCGGGCCACCTGCGCGGCGGAGCTGCCGCCGTGGCAGGCCTCGGCGCCGAAGCGGGGGCCCGGCAGGCCCGCGAGCCCGTTGAAGTCCGAGCCGAGGCCCACGGGCCGGCCGCCCAGCTCCTTCGTCAGGTAGAGGTAGGCCTGGGCCCAGCTCTGGGAGGTGCCGCCGCACTGGTGCTCCACCACGGGCTGGCCCGCGCCGCGCCAGGTGGGCACCTCCTCGCGGCTGCCCTGGTCGAGGATGAGCGACACCATGCCGCCCACGTTGCGGATGCGCTGGAGCTGCTCGGCCTTGAGGCTGCCCTCGTGGCGCTTGCCGCCGTGGGCCGTCTCGAACAGCGTGGTGTGGCCGCTCACCACCGGGTAGCCGTAGGGCTCCACCAGGCCCAGCGTGTCATCGAAGGCTCGCTTGGACATGTGGTCGATGTCGATGATCATCTTCCGGCGCATCATCCCGCGCACCAGCGTGCGGCCCAGGTCCGTGAGCCCCTGGGCGCCGCAGATGGGCGGCTGGGCGATGTCCCGCTGGTACTCGTAGCCCTCCTGGGCACAGCCGCGCGAGTCCCCCTCGGTGACGAGGTTGGTGAGCGCGGGGCCAGCGAACGCGTTCTGCTTGAAGTGGACGGGGAACAGGTGGCGCAAGCCGCGGGAGTGGTAGTGCTCCAGCCGCGCCTCGACGTGGGCGGCCGTGCACGTGCCGTTGCGGCGGCAGTCGAAGAGGTAGTCCACCTCGGCGCCCAGCACCACGGCGAGCTTGCCCTGGGCGATGACGGTACGCGCCTCGGCGGGCGTCTTCACGATGCGGAACCAGCCGCGGCCCGCGCCGCCCGCCTTCGTGTCGATGTGGCTCTGCATGCGGTAGGCCTCGTCGAGCTGCAGGTCCACCGCCTCCATGTCCTCGCCGGTGCGGCCCGGGGCCTTGGATGCATAGATGGGGAAGGCGAAGATGTCCTGGTTGTTGACGGCCAGCGCCACCACCAGCCGCAGGCCGCCCTGCACGGCGCGGTAGAGCCAGTCCTCGTACATGGACTGGTGGGTGAAGCTGTTCCAGCGCGGCCAGCCGTCGAACTGGGGATTGCCGCCCACCTTGTGGCCCACGCCGCCGGTGCCATAGCCGAGGGTGGCCATGAGGGTGCCGAAGGAGTCCCGGGTGCCCCCGGGGCCGTGGACGCTGTCGCACCAGGGCAGGGCGGTGGCCAGGGTGCCGAAGGACTTGCCGAAGAAGGCCTGGCCCCCGAAGGCGAGGTGGGCGAACGGGTGCGCGTGCAGGTCCGCGAAGCCCTTCGCGGGGGCCTTGCAGTAGCAGGTGACGCCGGTGTCTCCCTGGTCGGCGGCCACGTCATTGCAGGCGATGCATGCGCCCGCGTGAGGGCCGCTCGTCACCACGCCCTTTACACAGGCGCCGCGCGTGCCCCAGGCGGCATCCCGGTTGGCGCAGTAGGCCTCGCAGCTCACCGCGCCGGTGTTGCCCGTCTTGGTGAAGGTGCCGGAGGGCGGGGCGGCGGTGCACTCCGTCACCGGGTTGCACGTGGTGTCATCCACCTCGAACTCGCCCCACATGCCCGAGACGCCCTTGTTCACGCAGCGGGTGGGTTGCCGGAAGGCGTAGCTCGCCACGAAGGCGGGGGTGGTCTGACAGGCGCTCTCCCACGAGGTGCCGGACGGGATGTTCAGGAGCTGGGCCGAGTACTGGCGCCGTCCCGAGTCCGTGCAGCGGTCCTTCTTGAAGGTGCCCCAGGAGGGGGCGGCGAACGCCGGGGATGCAGTCCACAGGACCAGTCCCAGCGAGGCGAAGCGAAGGATTCTCATCATGGTGTGAGGACTCCAGTCGGCAAGAGTGCCCCGCGGGGGAGGCTGCGGCCCGGGGCGAGCCGCGTCAGCGGGAATCCGGCGCGGGGCGGTAGGTGCCGAAGCTCCAGACGTGGCCCTCACAGTCCCGCGCCGCGTAATCCCGCGAACCATAGTCGGTGTTGAAGGGCTCCCTCACGATTTCGGCCCCCGCGGCCCGGGCCCGGGCGCAGTGAGCGTCGATGTCGCTCACGTAGACATAGGGGGCCATGCCCGCGTTGCCGTAGAGGTCGTCCTTCTGACTGCCCATCATGAAGATGCCCGTGCCGAAGCGCAGCTCGGCGTGGGCCACGGTGCCGTTGGGGCCGGGGACTACCAGGTGCTCCTGGAAGCCGAAGGCGGCCGCGAGCCAACGGATGGCGGCGGGCGCGTCCTTGTAGCGCAGCGTGGGGTAGAAGGTCGGGGCGGAGCTGGCGGTGGGCTGCGTCATGGAGAGGGCCTCGTGGGGACGCGGGAATGCGTCATGCCCGGAACTTTAGGGAGGGCTGCCCGCCGTATTGGACAAATTTGACCCGCTCACGCCCCCCTCGCCGGGCAGGCGCCATGAGGTGCGCCTGGTGTGACCATGTCATCAAGCCCCGCGACGAAGCCCGACAGGTGCCGGGCCGGGAGGGGCTCCACCTACGGTATAGTCGGCTCGAAATCCAAAGAACGGGTGGCTCCCGCTTAGGGGGCCACTTCAAGAGACTAATCGAGAAATGCTCGGTTTTCTTCGAACCTTACTGCTATCGGGAGTATTACTCGCCACCACGACGGCACAGGCATTACCCGACTCGCTCAGGGCTGGGCTTTGGACGCGAATCGCATCTGGCAACATTGCTGGAGCCATCCAGTTCTACACAGCTCAAACTGGCAAGGATGCGCCGGACTGGCTGCTGAATTTTCAGCGTGCCTTCGATACAGGAAACAGGGTTGCCGGTCCTTGCTTCAAAGTGGCTGACAGTGTTTCCAAAGGGTTTCGAGAACTCGGCAAGAAGCCCGATATACTCATCCTTCGGCCAGCAGATGGCTCCAATCTTATTGGGATTGAGAAAGCACCTGGCGTGGCCAGCAGCACCATTCAGGCCTCCCTCAATGGACAACACGCCGTCGTTTTTCTGGAGGGCCGCATCTATGATGCCTTCACAGGGCCATTGGGGCAGTCTGTCGCAGAATATACCCAGCGAATCTTTACAGGCACTGGAGCGCCTATTGCTGGTCTACCCTGAGAGGTCTTCGTCATGTCTCAGAGCTATTCCGCCATGCTTGACCTATTGCTGCAAATCCGTGCAGGCCGTCATCGGCCACACTTTCTGCCCTTCATCGGTGAACCGAACATTGCCGTGTTGTGGGGCTTCGTCCTTGGCGTTGAAGCCGCCCGGCAGGAATGGCAGGGAGTTGATATAGAGTACGTTCGCTTTCGAGACTGGCTTCGAGACGAGAAGGACGAGTTCCCTCCCGAGGGTTGGCACGCTCGCTTCCTGGCAGACGCACACGGCGATCACTTCGCAGCGATCATGCGCCTCCTCGACCGGGTCGCCGAGTTTCGCGAGCGAGCGTCTGTCTAAACGGAGCCCCACTCCGATGCTGTTGCGTCCTGATCTGCTGCCAGCGCACATGCATGCCCGCTTCCACGAACTTCACCCGCGTCTGCGGTCCACACTCGCGAGCTTCAGGCGGGATAGAGCTTTCGCAGATAAGCCAACGATTCGGTGATCAGTTTTTCAAGCACCGCAAGATCAACGTCGGAAAGCTTCTTGATGTATAGGCATGCCTTGCCGGTTGTGACTTTGCCCAGCTTGGAGAGCAGCGCCTCGTAGCGGGGAAAACCATCCATGATGTAGAGCACGAGCGCGGCCTTGCGCGGGGAGAGGCCGATTCGCGGCGCATCGCCTTCACGGCCACTCTCGTAGCGATAGTGGTAGCTGTCGAATCCGACGATGGAGCTGCCCCACATTCGGGGTGGAGCCCCAGAGCACCGCGCCATGAGTGCGGCGACGGCCTTCGCGTCGTCGCGCCGTGCCTTGGGTTCGATCTTGTCGAAAAAGCTGTCAACGGATGCGTCGGTCGCCTGCGTCTTGTTTGCCACCCGCCCCTCCACGGTTGTGCCCATTCCACGGCTCGTCCAGGGCCAGGATCCAGCCAGTGACCGGAAAAATCAACCGCCCCCGTACAAGGGCAAGTGATGACTCTCGAAACCTACGAGTTCCTACTTTCCTCGGTTTTCCTGCGCGGCATGGCCCGCGTACCCGTTCCGGACGAGCGGGACTGCCGACGGGGTTGGGCCGGTACATGGCCCCCTTCCCAGTGGAGGAAAGGGGGCGGGGGACTCAGGCGTCAGTGCGGTTTGTAGGTGGAGTACGCGAAGTGATACACGCTCGTGTTGTACTGGAGGATGGAAGAGCGGATGCTCACGGTCGCCATGTCAAAATAGTGATAGCTGGACCAGTTGTCATACACGTAAGTGCCCTTGGCGGAAGGCAGGTTCACGGAGAGGCCGAAGTTGCCACCCACATCCGTGACGCCCGAGACCGTGGTGGTGGAGACATACGTCTGAGGGGTATTGACGACGATGGTGACAGGCGCGTTCACGACAGGGTCGCCATTGATATCCGTCAGGGCGCCCGCGAGAATGGTCGAGCGGTAGACGCGCCAGAAGTTCCCCGCGCCGTAATTGACGAATCCCGCATTTCCCCCGTCCGTGTCCACCCAGCCCAAGTAGGCCGAGGTGGCGGCGGTGTTCACGCTCAACTGGTAGGCTGCGGCCGGAACGGCTGTGTCCAGCGACGCGACGCGAAGATAGTACACGCCTGCGCCCATTGAGTACGTCACGGTGGAGTTCTTCGTGAGGGTCGCCAGGCGGTTCAAGTTTCCGTCATAGATGCCCACCTGGTAATTGGAAGAGGAGGGCACGTTGCTGAACGTGAACGTGAAATTGTTGGCTTTCGGGGCGGTGAACTGGATCCAATCGATATCATAGGCGTTGTCCAGGGTCTGGTTGGCGGTGAACCTGACCGAGTACGCCTTGGCTTGTGCCGGGTGGTCATCCGCCTCGGCGGCGTCGCTCGTGGGCGAGTAGAGGGCGGCCAACTGATAGGGACGCGCCGCATCGAAGCCCTGGTAGGCGTTGACGCAGATGAAATAGTAGGAGTCTTCGCTGACCAGGGTGCTGAGCTGCTCGCTCGTCTGCGGCCCGAAGGCGGAGACCTGCTCCTCCTCCAGCATGCCGGTGTCCAGGTTGAGCTTGAAGACGTGCAGGTCATAGTCGACGCTGGCGCTGTTCACCACCTGCAGGTTGAAGGTCAACTTGCCTGCGTCCGCCGAGTGGACGAAGTACCAGTGCTGCTCGCCTTGCGCGGAGAGGGTGTTGCTGACCGCGGTGTTCAGGCTCATGTAGAGCGCTGAGTTGGGGTCCGTGTTCGTCGCGAGCGGATGAACTTCCCCCTCATGGAGGGTCTTGGCGTGTGCCTCCAGGAGGGAGAGATCCACCCGGGACGCGCGGTGCAGCATCGGCAGCGCCTTGAGTGGCTTCAGGGCGGACTGCTCCGGACGCGGAATCAGCTTCTGCACCTGGGTCACCTCTGTCAGTTCAGGCGCAAGCCCGTCCGCGCTCGCGGAGGAGGGAACGCTGACCGTCAAGAGAAGCAACAGGGCGGCCGAAAGAGGCCACGTCGAAGGTTTACTGAAATTCTTCATGTTGAGTAGATTCCTCAGGTGCCGCTTGGGGGAGCGGAGCTCGCTCACACGGAATGAGCCGGCCGTGTGGAAGATGATGCAGAAAATCTGCGCCACGGACTGGGGCTTCGACCGGCCGGGCAGCCCAGCTCACTCTCGCCCTCAGAGGAGGCCCCTGGGGGCAGCCCCAGGGCTCCGCCATCCCAGCCGGAGCCCCTTCAGACCCGCCAAGGAACAACATCCAGGCCGGCTGTCTTGGCTGGAGAATGCCGGGCTACTTCGCGAGCTTCCAGACTTTGTAGAACTGGGCCCAATAGATGCCCGAATCATCCACAGCGATATCGTCCGTGGAGTAGGTCTCCGTGGTCAGGACCTGATCGCCGCTCCCATCCTTGCAGGTCGCCGTGAGGACTTCGTCCTTGATCCAGTAGAGCCGCTCGCCATCGACGGCCAGGACACTCCCAGGGCTGTCCGCGTAGGCGATGTTCGTCACGGCGCCGCCGCTCTTGGAGATCTTGTTGAGCCCGGTGTAGTAGTCGAGGAAGTAGAGGGTGTCCGCATCCATGGCGAACTGGTGGAACTTGCCCGCCTGGATGAAGAGAAGCTGGGTGGGCGCGGCCCCGCCGTCCTTCGGCGCCTTCCAGAGGGTCCATCCCTTTCCACTCGCCGGCCGGTTCACCCAATAGAGGTTGTCCTCGTCCGCAAGGGCCTGGAGCGGCATGGTCGGAAGGCCACTCTGCGCGACCACGATGGGAGAGCCTCCCTCGCGTGGCACCGCGTAGAAGTGCCCATCGTTGGTGTCGATCCAGTAGAGGTGGGTGGCATCCCCCGTGAAGAATCGCTGCCTACCGGCCGAGGCCGGAATGGCCGTGAAGGAGCCGTCCGCGTTCAGCCGGTTCACCTTGCCCGGCAGGGGACGTGCGGAGCCCAGGACATAGAGATCTCCGCCGGTTTCCCGGACGTTTGGGATGGCCGCGAGATTCGTGAGGATGCGTGCGGCGGGGCCTCCTGACTTGGAGACCCTGCCCACGAAGCCGTTCGAGAGAGTCGGGTAGGCGCCGCCGGAGAAGTACACGTCCTGGTCAGTTACTGCGATGGATGTCGTGGGCCAGAAGTCCGCGATCTGGACGGGCGTGCAAACGCCTCCCACGCACAGAGGCGCGCATCCCGAGAGGGTGGATGCACTGTTGCTTCCCTCCGCCATGCTGGCTGTGGAGAGGAGGAGGGCCGAAGTGGCGGAGAAGACGGTTCCGGAGGAGTGGAGCGCTCTGAACAATTTCTTCATACGTAACACCTCATCGAAGATTTGAAATGCAAGACATGTATGGCTCGCCAGCGAACAGCGAGGGGGCGTATGGCATTCTCTTATTTTTAGGTCAAATATTAATTCCTGGAAGACGCGTATTGCATGATTTTATGTTTTTGGGGGTAATAAAAGCGCTCGGAGACGACGATGCTGCTCCGCTTGCCGCAAGGCCTGAAGACATCCAATCACCAAGCCAGGTGTGAGAAATCCGCCGGACCCAGGAACTTCAGGAGAAGGTTGTCAGGCTCAGCGCCCGTGGCCCGTGTCCTTGAAGTCCGAGGCCGACAGCCCGTGCCGGCGCAGCAGCTCGTAGAAGTCGGTGCGGTTGCGCCCGGCCATGCGCGCCGCGGCGCTCACGTTGCCTCCGCTGCGCCGCAGGGCCTCCATCAGGTAGTCGCGCTCGAACGCGTCACGCGCCTCGCGAAGGGTGGGCAGCGGGGCCTCGGTCTCGGACGCCCGGGGAGAAACGGCGCCGGGTGAGGCCTCCTCCATCCCGGGCGGCGTGGCGCGGGGGGAGGGCTGCACGAGGTGCCTCAGGTGCTCCGCCCGCAGCTCCTCGGAGGCGGCCAGCAGGACGGCGGCCTCCATCACGTTGAGCAGCTCGCGCACGTTGCCCGGCCACGTGTAGTCCCGCAGCAGCTGGAGGGCCTCCGGGCTCAGCCGCGGCACCCGCATTCCATTGTGCGCCGCGGCCCGCTCGAGGAAGAGCTGGGCCAGGAGCGGAATGTCCTCGGCCCGCTCGCGCAACGGCGGCATGGTGATCGGCACCACGTAGAGCCGGTAGTAGAGATCCTCGCGGAAGCGCCGGAGCTCCACCTCCTCGCGGAGATCCCGGTTGGTGGCCGCCACCACCCGCACGTCCGCTTCCTCCTCGGTGCTCGAGCCCACCCGGGTATAGCGCCGCTCCTGCAACACCCGCAGCAGCTTCACCTGCACGCTGGGGGGCGCCTCGCCCACCTCGTCGAGGAAGAGCGTTCCACCCCGCGCGGCCCCGAAGAGCCCCTCGCGCGACTGGGTGGCGCCGGTGAAGGCCCCCTTCACGTGGCCGAACAGCTCGCTCTCCAGCAGCTCCGGCGGGAGCGCCCCGCAGTTCACCGCCACGAAGGGCCCATGCGCGCGGCGGGAGAGCCCGTGCAGCAACCGTGCGGCCAGCTCCTTGCCCGTGCCCGACTCGCCGAGCACCAGCACCGTGGCATCCGAGGGCGCCACCCGGGCGATGTGCGCACGCGCCTGGGTGATGGCCGGGCTCCGGCCGAGCAACCGCTCGCGCGGAACGCCGGCCACGATGCGGCGCAGGTCATCCACCTCGCGTTGCAGGGTCGTGCGCTCGAGCGCGTGCACCAGCTTCTGCACCAGCTCGTGGTCCTGGAAGGGCTTGGTGAGAAAGCCATAGGCGCCCCGGCGCATGGCCTCCACCGCGGTCTCGATGGTGCCGTGCGCGGTGAGGATGACCACCGGCAGCTCCGGAATGCGCTCGCGCGCCTGGGCGAGCACCTCCAGGCCATCCACGTCTCCCAGCCGGAGATCGAGCACCATCGCGTCCACCTTGCCCGCCTCCACCCGCTCAAGCGCCTGCTGGCCGGTGGGGACGCTCGCCACCTCCATCCCCTGGGCTTCCAGGCGCAGAGAGATGAGCTCGCACAGCTCGAGGTCGTCATCCACCACCAGCACGCGGTTGGCGGGAGAGGACGGAGGCTGGGGGGACTGGCTCATTCAGGGCTCCGGGCATCAGGCGACGCAGAAGGAGTTGCCTCGGGAGCGTAGCGGAGGGAGGCCGGGCCTTCGAGGGGTATCCAGAGGGCGAAGGCCGCGCCCGGGCCCGGCTCGTCGAGGAACGCCACGTCGCCACCATGCGCGCGCATCATCTCGCGCGCCAGCGGCAGGCCCAGGCCGATTCCGGGGGGGTTGGCGGTGTTGCCCACCGGAGAGGTGAAGAAGTGCTCGAAGAGCCGGTTTCGCACCTCGGGCCGGACTCCCGGGCCCTCGTCGCGCACCACCACCCGGGCCCAGGTGCCGGACGCGGTGTGCCCGGGAGGCCCTTCCTGGGTGACGGTGCGGAGCATCCGGACCTTCTGCCCCCGTGAGGAGACGCGGATGGCATTGCCCAGGAGGTTGGCCACCGTGCGCTCGATGAGGGCCGCGTCGAGCGAGGCGGGGGACAGCGGCCCCTCCTTCTCCAGCTCCAGCTGGACCCCGGCCTCCTCGGCCTCGCCCTGCATGTCCTCCAGGGCCCGGAGGAGCACGTCATCCAGCAGGCAGCCCGCCTCGCGCCGCAGCGCCTTGCCGGACTTCACGCGGGACATGTCGAGCAGCGCGGACACCAGGCGGATCTCCCGCTCGCAGGCGCTTCGCGCCAGATCGATCACCCGCCGCTGCTGCGCATTGAGCGGGCCGGTGGTGCCGTCCGCCATCAGCCCGAGCGCGGCCCGCAGCCGCGTGAGCGGCGTCCGGAGATCGTGCGACACGGAGGCCACGAAGGCGTCCTTGAGGTGATCGATCTCCGCCAGACGCGCGCGTGTCCGCTCCAGCTCGGAGGCCAGCTCCTGCACCTCAAGCGGACCGCCCACCGGCTCGATGGGGGCGAAGTTCCCCTGGCCCACCTGCTGGGCCTGTGTGGCGAGCAGCTCCAGGGGCCGCGTCACCCCCCGCGCCATCCAGCGCGCCACGCCCCAGGCGGCGAACATCGCCAGGGCCCCGAAGATGGACCCCACGCCGATCGCCGTGGCACCAATGGCATACGCCTCGGCCTCGCGCTTGAGGACCTCCTGGAGCAGGGAGCGCACGACGGTGATCCAGGCATCCGTGAGGTTCTCGTCCCAGATGAGCCGCTTCTGCCGCAGCTCGGGATCGAAGAGGCGGGTGCAGGTGTTCTCCTCGCTCACGTACCGGGCATAGTCGCGGTAATTCTCCGCCGAGTTCCGGATGCTCGGCTGGATGGCGTCTCCGTGATGGGAGAGCAGCAACTCCAGCTGGCGCAAGGACTCCTTCAGGGAGAGCGCCACCTCGGGCCCGGCGTTCGAATCGCGTTCACAGGCCAGGATGGCGTGCCGGGCGGCGACCTCCACGCCCCAGGCCGCCTGGTGCACGGCCTCCTCCTCCTGCACCTTGCTCAGATGTTCCTCGCGGATCTCCGTGAGGAGGCTGGTCATGCGAACCAGGGCCACCACGGCGAAGCCGGCGGCACCGAGCAGGATGGCGGTGAGCAAGGAGTGGGAGATGAGCAGACGCTGAACGAGACGCATGTTGTGGGCAGGCTCCGGGGTGCGCGTCCTAACGCGCTCTCCGCCTGCGTGCACGGCGGAGTGGGCCCGGCTGTTCACTCGTTAAGCCGGTGTCGGCTGGAACGGACAGGTGTCGGTTCATCCCCTCAACCCGGGTGTTGGGTAATGCCGACAGGGGCGGACGTCTTCCGAGGGAACGCGGCGCGGCACGCGGCGTGAAGAGACGCGCCGGCATCATGCTCGAACATCACTCGTTTGGAGCCACGGCTCGTGCGCGCCTTCTGTGGCAGGACTGGAAGCAGATGGTCTCTCCCAAGACATTGGGGCAGGACCTGTCTGGCGCTCTCACGGTGGCGTGCGTGGCGCTTCCGCTCAATCTCGCACTCGCGGTGGCGTCGGGTCTGCCAGCCAGCGTGGGTCTCATCAGTGGGGCGATCGCCGGTGTCGTGGCCGGGTTGCTGGGCGGTTCCCGTCTGCAGGTGACGGGGCCCGAGGCAGCGCTGGTGCCCATCGTGCTCCTCCTGGTCCAGCGCCATGGCATCACGGGCATGGTCGTGGCCACCTTCCTCTGCGGGCTCTTGCAGATCGTGCTCGGCCTGCTGCGCGTGGGCCGGTTGGCGAAGTTGCTGCCGGCGCCGGTGGTGCGCGGATTCATGGCGGGCATCGGTCTGATCCTCCTCAACAGCCAGCTGCCCCGGTTGTTGGGATTGCCGAAGACGGTCGGCTCGCTGTCCTCGCTGCCCGCGCAGGCGGGGGAATGGATGATGCACGGGGGAGGCATTGCCATCGGCGTGTTGGCGATCGCCTGTATGGTGGGCCTGCCTCGCGTGCAGCGGCGGGTGCCCTCGGTGCTGGTGGGGCTCGTGGTGGCCACGCTGCTCGGCGGACTGCTGGGGCCGGAGCTCGCCCGCGTGGGGAGCCTGCCCGCGGGATTGCCTTTGCCCCAACTGCCCTTGCTGGCGGGCGTGGACTGGAGCGCGCTGCTGCCCGACGTCCTCTCGCTCACTGTGCTCGCGTCGCTGGGCTCGTTGATGTCGGCCAGCGCCATTGATCAGTTTCCGGGCTTCGAGAAGCAGCAGAGCGACCATGATCAGGAGCTGATGGCCCAAGGCATGGCCAACCTCGCCTCCTCGCTCTTCGGCGGCATGCCGGTGATGGGGGCCATCGTCCGCTCCTCGGTGTCGATCCAGGCGGGAGCCCGTACCCGCGCGGCGTCCGTGCTCCATGCGCTGCTGCTGCTGGTGGTGTGCCTCGTGGCCGGAGCGCTCGTCGCTCGCGTGCCCATCGCCGCGCTCGCGGGCATTCTCGTGGTGGTCGGCGTGCGGCTGCTGGATTTCCGGGGCCTGCGCAAGCTGTGGGATCAGGAGCGTCCCCAGGTGGCGGTGGTGGCGGTGACCGCCATCGTCATCGCCTCGGTGGATCTCCTGCTCGGACTCGGCGCGGGCGTGCTGCTCTCCCTCGGACTGCTCTTGAAGGCCCGGCCCCGGACGGAGCTCCAGACGCGGATCCTCCGGCTGGATGGACGCCCCCACTTCCGCACCCTGAGCGCGGCCGCCGCCGGGCAGGACGAGCGGCCGCCCCTCCAGCGCATCCGCGTCCGCGGGCCGCTCGACTTCCTCTCTCCTGGCGTCCTCAATACGGCGCTCGCCAGTCACCCCTTGCCGAGGTACGCCGTGCTCGATCTGACCGCGGTGCCCTACCTGGATGCCGCGGGACTCCAGGAGGTGCTGAACCTTCGGGACTGCCTCGTCACGCGCGACGGCGTGGTCGTCGTCGTCGCGTGGGGCGAGGTGGGGCGGATGCTTGAGCAGGGGGGCTTCCCGCGGCAGTCTCCGTCCGCCAGCCTGGTGTCTTCTTATGACGATGCGCTCGAGCACATCGCCCGGAGTCACAAGGCCGCCGCCGCCGTGGGCGTACAGGAGGAGGCCCGGCCCGTCCTTACCCGGGCGCCGGTCATGGATTCGTAGCCGGCCCAGGGCCGAGGTCCGGCTCACGCCGCGCGTGAGGTGGAGCCAGACATGCGAGCAGGGAGAGGGCGCGCGGGCCGGTCATGAGCTGGCCCGCGCGGTTCATCACGTAGCCGAAGCCGAACTGGGCATCCGGGCCGGCGAAGCTCAGGGAGTCCTCCTCGGTGAGGGTGCCCGGAGGCAGGACGGGCGGGGCGGTGTGGGCCGCGAGCGTGGAGGGCGTGAGGCCCAGCTCCTGTCCGCCGGTAGCGAGCGAGCCGTAGGCCCGGGCAATGGCGTGCGCCTGGCCGATGCCGCCCGCGGCCGGCCGCGCGAGGGAGCGGTACACGGGCGAGTCGAAGCCGGAGCGCCTGCGCGAGCGGGATGCGCTCGCCCAGGAATCAGCCACTGGTGAAGCTGGGGTCGCCGTGGCGCGTGCCGGGCTCCCACGCTGGGGCCTGCCAGGCGAGCCCCCGGGCCAGGGAGTCAAGGCCCGCGAGCTTCACCGGCTCCATCCACTCATCGAAAGCGGGCAGGCTGGCCTTATGCGCGAGGAGCTGATGCACGGTGATGCGGGACTTGTCAGCCTGGGCGAACTCGGGCGCGTCCTTCCAGCCGCCCCAGAGGTCCTTCTGGCCACGCCGCCTGCGACGGTGGAGCCGACGAAGGAACGCACGCCGCGATGGGATGGGATGGGGCTGCTGCGCCGGACGGAAAGCGCTGGAAGTCTTCGCCTGCGCTGGGAGTGGAGGCCGCAGTAGGGCATCCCTGATGGCGCCCGGTGGGGTGAGCGCCATGGTGGAGCACCTGGCATTGCCCTCGTGGCCTGCTCGGTGGGCCCCAGCACAGGGGCCCGCCCAGAGCGCGGGGTATTGAGCCTCGTACCTACAGTGACCTGGACGCCCACGCCCCTGCGGCCTGGCTGGGCCGCTTGGCCCGGCGTGTGCCCAATCCTTGGGCGAAGCGCTGGGCATCCATGCCGCCCATCCGAGGAAGGGCGGCGGTTTTCCAAGCGATGGAGGCTTAGGCTGCCGAGGTGGACGCCTCTCCCGCGCCGCTCGACCTCTCCATCTCCTTGAGCATGCGCTCTCCCTCGAGCTCATCGAGGGGAACGAAGCGCTCGAGCTCCGGATGGTAGGTGTGCACCCGCGCATGGCCGATGTCGAACCACCAGCCGTGCAGCCGCACGGTGCCGGCCGCCAGACGATCGCGCACCAGGGGGTAGGTCTTCAGGTTCTCCATCTGCTGCAGCACGCTGTACTGGCTGAGCCGGTCATACGGGGCCAGCCCCTCGCCGATCTTCCCACCGCGCTCGAAGGCGGCCAGGGCAGGGCGGCCCACATCCAGCCAGCTGCTGAGGTTGGGCGTCTTCTGGTCGTTGTACCCCGACAGAATGGCCTTCATGGCACCGCAGCTGGAGTGGCCGCACACCACGATGTCCTTCACCGGCAGGGTGAGCAGGGAGAACTCCAGGGCCGCGGCCTCGGAGCGGTCACTCAGGGACAGGCCCGCGGAGTCCGAGGGCGGCACCATGTTGCCCACGTTGCGCATGACGAAGAGGTCACCCGGGTTGGTGGACGCGAAGAGGTTGGGCACCACGCGGCTGTCGGCGCAGCCGATGAACAGGCAATCGGGCGCCTGTCCATGGGCCAGCCGCGCGAAGGTGGAGCGGTAGGCGGGAAGGCTGTGACGCTGGAAATCGAGGATACCCTGAACGAGCTTCTTCATGATTAGGCACTCTCCGAGGAAAGAGTCGTGGTTGCGGAAACGGGCACTGCGGACTTGTTGGAGGAGGGGGAGCCCTTGCGTGCCCACACCTCCTCGAGCGGCTCCATCCACACCTTGCCGCCCGTCTTGCGGTGGTTCTGGCACCAGCTCTCCAGGGCCTCGTAGCCAGAGTGGTCCAGCGTCTCCACCGCGAGGTCCAGCTCCACCTGGGCCCCATTGGGCACCTGGGCGAGCGCGGCCGACAGCTGCGGCACGCCTACGAAGGTGAGGGCACCGCCCACGCGCACCTGGTGCACCTCACCCACCTGCTTCACCTGCACCTGCACCCGGCCCAGCCGCCACAGCAGCCGCGCCACCGCCACCGCGAAGCCCAGCGCGATGCCGGCCAGCAGGTTGATGCCCACCACGCCGGCCACCGTCACCACGTACACGGCGAGCTCGCCGCGCCGGCGCAGCTCCTGGATGTGGTGCATGTTGACCAGCTTGGCGCCCACGTGGACGAGCAGACCGGCCAGCACGGTGAGCGGCACCAGTCCGAGGTAGGAGCCCAGGAGGGATACGAAGAGCAGCATCCACACGCCGTGCATGATGGCGGACACGCGCGTCTTGGCGCCTGCGGCGATGTTGGCCGCGCTGCGCACGATGACGCCGGTGATGGGTAGGCCGCCCATCAGCCCGGACAGGGTGTTGGCCATGCCCTGCGCGAACAGCTCCTTGTCCAGGTTGGCGCGCGGGCCGGTGTGCAGCTTGTCCGTGGCCACCGCGCTCAGCAGCGACTCGGCGCTGGCCACCAGGGCCAGGGAGAACACCGCGGCCGCGAAGGCGCCCCAGTTGTCGGGCATCTTGGGCAGCTGGAGGCTCTCGAAGAGGCTCCCGGCCAGCTCCACCCGCTTCACGTCCGCGCCCCACACCGCCGCAGCCACCGAGCCCACCACCACCGCCACCAGCGGTCCGGGCACCTTCTTGAGGCGGCTGTTGGGCATCACCTGCCACAGCACCAGGATGCCAAGGGTGACCACGCCCAGGATCGTCGCGGGGCCATGCAGGTCCATGATCTGCCCCGGCAGCTCGCGCAGGTTGGCCCAGGCGTTGGACTGCGGCGCGCCGCCCAGCACGATGTGCAGCTGGCCCAGCACGATGAGGATGCCGATGCCCGCGAGCATGCCGTGGATGACGGCCGGAGAGATGCCCAGCGCGGCGCGCGCCACCTTCACGCCGCCGAGCACCATCTGGATGACGCCCGCGACGGCCACCGCGGCGCACGTGACGGCGAAGCCCAGCTCATTGATGAAGCCGAACACCATCACCGCCAGGCCCGCGGCCGGGCCGCTCACCAGCAGCGGCACACCGCCGAACAAGCCCACCACCAGGCCGCCCACCACCCCGGCGATGAGCCCGGACATGATGGGAGCGCCCGAGGCCAGGGCGATGCCCATGCACAGCGGCAGGGCTACCAGGAAGACCACCAGGGAGGCGGGCAAGTCACTGGCCAGCACTGTCCGGAGCGAGCCGGTTTCGCCGGCCTTCTGCTCGTTGGACTTCATTTCTCAGCCTCCACACACAGGAAGGCGCCGCGTCTCCTCGCGGGAGACGGGGCGCGTGTCCGGCTCACATGGGCAAGAGCCGTGCCACGTGTGTGAAGGGGGTTTCCCTCTGAAGGGCTTGGAGGGACGTCCCAGGAGACTTCAAGAAATTTGAAGTGGGCCTGGGGTCAATGAAAGAACCTTGAACAAGAATCTTGAAGTGCTGCCCGCCTACTCCTCGCCGAGCCGGCGCAGGAAGGTGGGATAGGAGATGCCGAGCGCGCGGGCGGCATCCATCCGGCGCCCCTCCATGCGCTCCAGGACGTGGCGGACATACCGCCGTTCGATCTCCTCCAGGGGGGGCGGGGGGCCGGCCACGACGAAGGCGTGGGGATCGGACGTCTGGGCGGGGCCCCCGGGACGCGGCGCGAGCGCCTCCAGCTCCAGGTTGGGGCCGCTCTCGAGCACCAGGGCGCGCTCGAGCACGTTGCGCAGCTCGCGCACGTTGCCGGGGAAGGGGTAGCGCTCGAGCCGCTCGCGAGCGGCGGCGGAGAAGCCCACCGGGCGGCGGCCCAGCTCCGCGCACAGCTCGGCCACCAGCGACTCGGCCAGCGGCAGCACGTCCTCGCGCCGTTCGCGCAGCGGGGGGATGTCCACCTTGAAGACGCTCAGGCGGAAGTAGAGGTCCTCGCGGAAGCGGCCGTCGGCCACCTCGCTGGTGAGGTTGCGGTTGGTGGCGGCCACCACGCGCGCGGTGCTGCTCAGCTCGCTGCTGCCGCCCAGCCGCCGGAAGGCGCCCTTGTCCAGGAAGGTGAGCAGCTTGGCCTGCAGGGCCAGCGGCAGCTCGCCCACCTCGTCGAGGAAGAGCAGGCCGCCGTTGGCCACCTCCACCAGGCCGCGCCGGGCGGTGCGCGCGTCGGTGAAGGCGCCGCGCTCGTGGCCGAACAGCTCGCTCTCCACCATGGTGTCCGGCAGGGCGGCGCAGTTGACGTGGACGAAGGGCCCCTGCTCCTCGCGCAGCACGTGCAGGTGGCGGGCGATGATCTCCTTGCCCACGCCCGTCTCCCCCAGCAGCAGCACGGGGCTGCGGGGCGAGGTGGCGATGCGCTCGAGCATCTGCAGGGTGTGGCGCATGGCGGGTGAGCGTGGCACCACCATGCGGTGCCGGCCCCCCAGCGCGCTCTCGGCCCGCCGCAACCGCTCCTGCAGTTGCACGTCCTCGGCGGCGCGGCGCGCGCGCAGCACCAGGTCATCCAGCTCCACCGGCTTGGACAGGTAGTCGCGCGCGCCGGCCCGGATGGCCTCCACCGCGCTGGCGATGTCCCCGTGCGCCGTCGCCATCAGCACCACGGCGCCGGGCACCAGGGTGCGCAGCTCCGGCAGGAAGGTGAGCCCGTCCCCATCCGGCAGCCGGCGGTCCAGGATGACCAGGTCGGGGGCCTCGCGGGCCAGCGCGGCGCGCGTCTCGTGCAGCGAGCGCGCGGTGCGGACGCGGAAGCCCTCCTGGGTGAGCACGGAGGCGGCGAGCGAGGAGAAGGTCCGGTCGTCGTCCACCAGGAGCAGCGAGGTACTCATGGGGTGCTCTCCAGGGGCAGCCGCAGGGTGAAGCGGCTGCCATCGGGCAGGCGGGTATAGGTGAGGTGGCCTCCATGGGACTCCACGGCGGCCCGGGCCATGGGCAGCCCCAGGCCCACGCCCTTAGCGCGCGCGGTGGCGAAGGGCTCCCACAGGCGCGGCTCCAGGTCCGTGTCCACCCCGCCGGCGTTGTCCTCCACCCGCAGGACGGCCTCGTTGGCCTCGCGCGCGAGGGTCACCCGCACCCAGGGCGAGGGACGCAGGCCCGTGTCGCGCGCCACCGCGCCGGCCTCCACCGCGTTGCGCACCAGGTTGTCGATGGCGGACACCAGCAGCGCCGGGTCTGCCTGCGTGGTGAGGCCCTCCTGCAGCGTCACCTGCACGGGCACGTCCTCAGACTCCGGAACCAGGCGCACCGACTGCAGGGCCTCCTCCACCAGCAGGTGCAGCTCGCAGGGGCGGCGTGGGGCGGCGGCCTTCGGGGCGCCGAAGGACAACAGCGAGCGGGCCAGGTGCCCCAGCCGCTGCACCTGGGCACGCAGCGCGGGCAGGGCCACCTCACCCGCGGTGGCGGCGGGCCGCAGCAGCGACAGGGCCGCCTGGATGCCGTTGAGGGCGTTCTTCACCTCGTGGGCGATGAGCTGGCTGGCGACGCCCAGCGCGGCCATCGTCTCCTGGTGCCGCAGCCGCTCCTCGGCCTCCAGCAGCGAGTGGTACGAGCGGCGCAGCAGGAAGGTGAAGAGCAGCAGGGTGCTGCTCAGCAGGGCGATGTGGAAGAGCAGCTGCCCGAGGAAGCGGCGCTGCAGCCGCGCGATGTCCCGCTCCTCGTCCTCCAGCACGGCCAGCAGCATGCCGCTGACGCCCGGGACGGGGACATGGGCCGCCGCGCCCAGCATGCGCTTGCCGTCCAACACGAGGGGCCCGGGGGCCTCGGCCAGGGCGCGCAGCTGCGAGGCGCGCTCCGCGCTCCAGGCGAAGTTCGGCGCGTGCACGGGCAGCAGGAGCTGGCCGTCCCCATCCAGCAGCAGCGACATGTCCGCGCCCCCCAAGCGGACGCCCGGAAGGGGACGTGCCCCCGCGCGCAGCTCGCCCACCAGCAGGCCCGTCACCTCGCCGCCGTGCGTGATGGGGACCGCCACCACCAGCGGCCCATCCGTCCCCTCCAGCAGGTTGATGTCCGAGACGCCCTCGGCCAGCACCCGGCGGAACCAGGGGCGGTGGGTCAGGGGGGAGTCCCCCAGCGACATCTGGTCCGGGTCGCTCCACACGCGGCGCCCCTCGGGGGTGAGCAGGGCCACGCCCTCGGAGAAGAGGGGCGAGTGGTGGAAGGCGCTGTCCAGCATGGCCACCTCCGGGTCCGAGGAGCCATCCTCGGGGATGAGCTGGGGGTGCTCGGCCAGCCGGCGCAGCTCCGCCTCCAGCAGGCCCAGGTGCACGCCCAGCGCCTCGGCCTGCACCTGGGCCTGGCTGAAGAGGTTGCCGAGCATCTCCTCGCGGGCGTTCTGGAGATCCTCCCGGTAGGCGAGCAGGGGGCTGGCCAGGGCCACCACGCCGAGCAGCGCCAGTCCCACCGTGGCGGAGCGTCCGGCACGCTGTTGGGCGTGCGCCAGCTCTCCGAGGGCGGAGGACAGGGAGGGGCCCGGCAGGGGAGGCGGTCGCGACATGGGACGCATCATGCGTCAAACAACCCGGGGCGAGGAGCGTGTCCTGGGGGAAACTGGAGAGCAGCTCGCAGGGCGGTGAATGCCTCTCGGCGCGGAAAATTCAGCCGGGCCCCATGCGGGGACTTGCTGGCGGACCCTTCCCGTCAGGATCCCACACATACGCCTCAATGGGAGTGAACTTCATGTTCGTGAATCCATGCCGTTGGACGAGCGCGGCGAAGCGCTCGGAGACGACAATGCTGCCCCGCTTGCCGCGAGGCCGGAAGACATCCTCGCCTTGCCAGGTGTCCGGCTCCAAGGTGAAGCCATGCACGGAATCGGCTCCGGCCGAACGGCACTCCGGACATGTGACCGGTTCTGAGCGGCGGATACGGCTTCGTGCTTCATCCACGGCGCCACGGCCGAAGCAGGCGGTGACGGCGAAGTAGGGGGGAATGGCACCCTGCACGGCCCCCTTGCGCTTCCTTCGTACGCGCACCACTTCAACGGGGTTGAAGCCGAGCAGTCCTGTCAGTCCTGCCTCTTGATAAGCCTCGGCGACGCGCTGTGAGATGAGCACGTCGTAGCCGGGCCCCTCCACGAAATCACCAGGCGCCGCGCCATACAGTTCCAGCTCAACACGGTAAGGTGACAGCCACGTCAGCATTCCCATGGGCTCCCCGCAGAGTGGGCACTGCGGAGGGTCTCCACGGTTGACGGGCGCCACCTTGCTGAACTTGGTGTCATCTGGCCCGAACATGCCTTCTTCAAGCACGAAGAAACGGGAGCCAGGCACGTCAGAAGCCATGAGGAAACCTCTCACGCATGTCCTTGCGGCTGTAGATCTCACGCAGCTTCTGCATGAACTGCGCCGGTGTTGCCTTGTCATGATCCCTGAGCCATTGGATGACTTCGGCATCCACCTTTCGGTGCCAATCCTGGTAGCCGCAGTGCGATTCTTTGTCCTTCGCCTTAGCGACGAAGCGCGCATCCCGTTGCGCGTATAACCCGCGAAGGGTTCTATGCTCGTCAAGCGCGTTGGCGATAGGGCGGGAGATGATGTGGTGGTTCTGTCCATCGCAGTGGGGTGGCTTTCCCGAGGCTGCGGCTTGAGTACCGGCGGCTTCTGCGTCATTGAGGTCTGCTTCGCCGCGGGCCGCTTCCTCCGCGCCCCTGACTGCTGCCTCTTGCCGCAGGGCTGCCTTCGCGAGTTCGGCGTACTTGTCAGGAAAGAGTTTCTTCAATTCCTGACAGGCGGTCATCCTCCCCTGCTTGCAGAAGGACACCAGGGTGGTTTCTCCGGGCACCGGCGGGGCCTGGGTGGTGATGAGGAGAAGCAGCAGAGGGAGCATGATCGGTCCTATATATGAGCTATCGCAGTGAGATCTGTCTCTCGCCCTCGCGCCTCGGAGATACTCCCGAGGCGCGAGGAGAGTCTGGCAGAATGGGCCCTCCCGGATTCAAACCGGGGACCAAGCGGCTCCATCCGCATCCCGGGTGCATCGCTTGAGGCGCTTCTCACCCGAGGGCGGCGCTGATGCTCGGGCCGGTGGTTCCCGGTTCCCGCCTCTATAGCGGGAACCGGGAACCGCTATAGACTGCTACTCGGCGCACTGGGCCCTCCACCGTCTATCGGCTGTGCGAAAGAGGGGGGGCCCTACGTGCGGGTGAGCAACTCGATCCGCATCCAGCTTGCGGACGTGGAGGACGTTCTCTCACAGGGTCCCCGCTGACTCCCTGCCCGTGATTCCCAGTTCCCGCCAAAGGCTACTCCTTGGTGCACGGAGCCTCCACCATCTTAGGAAAGTGCCTTCCGGATACCGGCGGGTAATTAAAGGGCCTGCTCAGAAATTAGTTGTTCGAATGGAAGAATAGGCTGGTAGCCAAGCATGTTGGCCGGATATGGACGCAGGGAAAGCCGTGGCGGAGCGCTACCAGGCACTCCGGGACGTCATGGATGAGCGAGTGACGCGCTGCTGGGCGGGCGCCGAGGCGCTCGCGCTGGGACGAGGCGGCGTGACTGCGGTTGCTCGCGCGACGGGCTTGTCGCGCATGACGGTCCGGGCGGGGCGCGACGAGGTGAGCGGAAAGAAGCCCCCAGGAGAACTGGTGCGAGTTCGGCGCAAGGGCGCTGGCCGACCGCCAGTGGAAGTGGCCCAGCCGGGCTTGACCGAAACCCTGGAGTCGATGGTGGACCCCATGACTCGGGGTGACCCGGAGTCGCCGCTGCGCTGGACGTGCAAGAGCACGAGGGTGCTGACTGCGGACTTGGAGAAACAAGGCAACGAAGTGAGCCCGCAGAAGGTGGGCGAGTTGCTCAAGAGCCAGGGCTATAGCCTGCCGGCGGTCGCCAAGTCGCTGGAGGCAGAGGAGCACCCGGACCGCAACGCCCAGTTCGAGCACATCAACGCCCAGGTGCAGGACTTCCAGGCCCGGGGGTAGCCGGTCATTTCGGTGGATACCAAGAAGAAGGAACGGGTGGGGGAGTTCAAAAACGGGGGCCACGAATGGCAGCCGACTGGGGCGCCCGTGCTGAGTCTGACGAATGACTTCCCGGACACCGCGATGGGCAAGGCGATTCCCTACGGCGTGTACGACGTGGGGGACAACAGCGCCTGGGTGTCGGTGGGCGTGGACCACGACACGCCCGTGTTCGCCGTCAACAGCATCGCCGCCTGGTGGCGGAAGATGGGCAGGGCGCGCTATCCGGAAGCGAAGGAGTTGTTGGTGACAGCCGACTCGGGTGGCAGCAACAGCGCGAGGAGCCGCGTATGGAAGGCGGAACTGCAGCGGCTGGCGGACGCGACGGGCCTGGCCATCAGCGTGAGCCACTTCCCGCCGGGCACCAGCAAGTGGAACAAGGTGGAGCACCGACTCTTCAGCTACATCAGTATGAACTGGAGGGGTCGCCCGCTGGAGGACTACGAGACGGTGGTGAACCTCATCGGCTCAACGACTACGTCCAAGGGCCTGAAGGTGAAGGCACGGCTGGACCGACGGCGCTACCGCACAGGGGGCAGCGTCTCTCAAGCGGCCATGCACCAGTTCCACCTCGTCCGCTCGGACTTCCATGGTGATTGGAACTATGTCCTCAAGCCCAAACCGGCCAAGTAATTTCTGATCAAGCCCTTATCTCTTCACGGCAACCTGGGTCTGAGATGAAGCCAGCTCTCCAACTCACGATGTTTCTGTAACACACCCGTTCCAGATATCAGTGACACGGCATTGAGTGCGTTCTTGATGTCGCGCAGCTTGCGGAGCGTCTCGGTTGGGAGAGTGCGCAAGTCCTCCGAGGATGCCCTAGCAACTTCCTCGATGGACATGGTGGCGATCCCCTGGAACCACGTCACGATGCTCTCGGGGTCCAAGACGCCGTCACCTTCACGTGCGCCGAACTCACAGATCATCAATGCACGCAAATTCATCGCAGAAATCATCAAGGAGAACCTCTCGCGGGCGGATGCACGCTCCGCGAGCGCTCCGTACAACATCAGGGCGATGCGTGCCCACGAGAGGCTCCGCTCTTCATGCGCCCGTGTGGCGGCAGTGAAGGCTAGAAGCTCCCAGTTGAAGTACTCGCCTTCGACTGGATCACCGAGGGCAAGCCCATCCAGCCATGCCGCCACTTGGTGAAGAGGCCAGTTCAGAACGGTTTGCAGAAGGGTTGTCTTTGTACTCATGGATCACGGTTACGGAGGGAAAGTGATTCCAAAACGGGCGAACGCCTGCCTTCCGATTTCCACCACCCTGTCGTTCACAGCCCTGGAAGCCCCATTCAGGTAGTGACCACTGTGAGACGTGATCTCGGTGCCGAAGCGAGTGGATCCCTGGATGGCGATCTCCGCTTCACCCGCGGCGAGCACGGGACGGCCCCCACTGGCGACGGAGTGTGCGATTTCCATGCCGCGCCAAGTGCGTGGAATGATTAGCAACTCACCCTCTTGAGTGACAGCCCATTTCACCGTCCCCTCATTCACATAGCGCAGGAAGTCAGGATCGGACGGGTTGACGGGGCGGACCCCTAGCTTCTTGGCGCGCGCCAGTTCCGAGGCGAATCTTTCTGGCACCTGGTTCTCGAAGAGCTCGCCCTGAGATGAGCTGACCGTCCGAAGTTCCCCTTGCCCACTGATGCGCGAGGCCACCATGGCAACCGCCGTGGCAGGCAGGGAGATGACGACGGTATTTCCTACGACGGCTATTGCGCTCACCTCTCCCACGTTCGCCAGATTGATGCCCGCCCGTGAGGCCCCGATCGCCGCTGCCTCTGAGAAGCTGGGCAGCATCGCCAGCCGTGAGGACAGCAACGCAGCGCCCCCGGTCATTCCATGGCTCACCACCACCGTCACCGCGAGGACGAAGAGGCGGGCCACCTCCGGGCCCACCCGGTTCGCGAAGCGCTGACTGGCGCGTTTCAACTCCTCCCAAGTCGTGGCCCGGTCGCTGGCCCATTTCAACTCCCGGCTCGCGTCCACCACCTCCAGGAACGTCTCTACTCCCAGGTAGATCAACAGCAGTGCAGAAACGATCGCTGCCGCCTTCGTGAAGACGGGCTCGGGGTTGGCTGCCAAGACGGCCCAGGAGATAAGGCCCGTAGCAATCACCGTGAAGAAGAGCTGGGGGGCTAGCGTCTTCTCCACCGCCTTGGAGATGCTCGCCTTGAGGGGATCGATCGACAGGCCCAGCGCCACCCCCAACTTGTCCCACTTGCTCAGGCCCATCACATCATCGAGCAGGGAGAGGCAGTTTTCCTTGCGCTGGCCCGGCTCGCAGAGGCCGCCGAAGCTCTTGCTCATCAGGCGCTGCCAACGGGTGTCCGGGTTGTCGTTGGGATAGGAGGCGCGCACCAGCCAGCCTTGCTGGGGGGAGCGGAGGGTGAGGGGCGCATTCAGCACCATCCGCATGAGCGCTTCTTCGAACGCTTCCTCGTCCACCTTCGCGGACGGGTTCGAGGTGGGCGGCCTGTACTCCAGGGGCGCCCCCTGCCCCGTGTTGAGGCGCACCAGATGCGGGGTGGCGCACGCATGGAGCAGCGCCAAGAACAGGACCGCAGCGGTCAGACGGGTTGCCACGGGACGCCCTCCAGAGAGAGGAGGGTTCCAGTCTAAGGGAACGTCACCCCAGAGACGATGACGCTCCGCGTCCCGTCTTCATTCCGCACCTTGAGGCTGTGAGCCGTTGAGAGCGCGGAACTGTTCCCGCGCCTCGGCTTCATCCCGAGGCGCGGGAGGGTTCCTCAGAGTGGGCCCTCCCGGATTCGAACCGGGGACCCATCGGTGATGAGCCGGGGCGGGGGCGGTTGGCAAGGGGTGGCAGGCCCTGGCAGCGCTTCGCAAGCTGCGGAAAGTACAGGAGATTCGCAGTCTGTGACGGCGGTGCCGCTTAGCACGGTTTCCACCCTTTCGACTGGCTGTGGTGCGCCGGTGGTGCGGAACTGGGTGCGGCCAGCGGCCCCACTACTGCTCACCGTGCGCGGGGTGGCGGCGGAACTGGCTGTCTGCCGGGCCACGGTCTATGCGCTCTTGGAGCGCGGGGAGCTGGAGCGGGTGTGGGTGGGAGGCTCCATCCGCATTCCGGTGGCGTCGCTTGAGGCGCTTCTCACCCGAGGGCGGCGCTGATGCACGGGCCGGTGGTTCCCAGTTCCCGCCCCTATAGCGGGAACCGGGAACCGCTCAAGACTGCTACTCGGCGCACTGTGCCCTCCACCGTCTACCGGCTGTGCGAGAGGCGGGGACCCCACGTGCGGGTGAGCAACGCCATCCGCATCCGGCCTGCGGACGTGGAGGACTTTCTCTCACAGGGTCGTAGCTGACTCGCTGCCGGTAGTTGTCGGTCCCAGCCCTACAACGAAAACTGGAACCACTTGAGGAACAGCGCTGCTAGAGGAGCAGCGTTGATCTGGAGGAGTAGGTGACGAAATTATGAGCGGCCTATGCGCCTACTCCTCATCTTGCTGATGACCGTGCCCTTATCTGCGGTAGCAGACATCTACGAGTGCAAGGTCACACGAAAGGTGTACGCAACTGGCGAGGACTCTCCAGCGGATCTGAAGAAGTGGCAGCCTTCTACGATCCTGGAGATCAATCAGAGCAGCCCCTCGTACGCATCACGCTGCGCGTACTCCACAGTCGCGAAGAAGGTCACATGCGACCGGTACGAAATGGATCGCGTGGATGTGGACCCCTATGTGGGGCACATCAAGATGTACCGGTTCACGTCGCAGATGACCGTCCAACTCTTCGCTAATCTCAACTTCATGGAGGACATGGGGCGAGGAATCGTCTCTTTCGGGAAGTGCAAGGCACTCACTCCCCCCACCACCAACGACGTGAAGTAGGCGGTCTTACCGGCTGCACCTTGCGGTTGTGCTCCTCGACGCGCGCTTCCTACTGCTCCTCAATCAAGCGGCGGAGGACTTGGACGGCCCGGGGAGCAGGCAGCGCGGGTCCCCCCCCGGGCGTTCACTCTGGGCGCCCCCGGAGGACTGGGATCGGCCTCCCGTGCTTTCCGGCTGAAGAAATCGCTAATGACTGAAAGCCAGTCAGTCTACTGAGTTTTTCATGAGCATCTCGATAGTTTTAATCACAAAGGAGAGGCAGCAATGAAGGCACGGTATGTAGAGAATTCAGCTGGTTTTCTTAGGGTCTTCGCCTTGGAACCAAAGATCGTTGTTGGGTTCTCGGAAACAAAGCTTGAGCGTCTGCGGGATGTTATTGCGCTATTACCAAGTGCAGATGAACTGCAAAAGGCTGCCTTGCTGGTCTTGGATTTCTCTAGACTGAATAATGCGTATCCTAATTTTGCGGCCATTCTGTGCGCATGGCTGCATGGTAGTGCTTCCTCTAGCCGCGAATTAAAGGTCCGCATTCATCCTCCATCAGACCATGGAGTAGAGGCTTGGTTGCGTAGCATTGGATTGCACGATGTGATTGAAGGGCATCGGCCAGCTCAAGCCGCGTCAAACAACTCCATGGCTCTTGTTGATATTTCGCCTGGAGACAAGAACGCGCCAGATAGAATTTCAGTTAAAATTATGGACCTGATAGATCGAACTGGCATCGTTCTGTCGGAAGATGCGCATCGGTCAACGTATACAGCGATAGCCGAGATTCTTGAAAACGTGGTTCGACACTCTGCCAGCAATAGTCCTGCTTTTGTCTGTGCGCAAGCTCATCCAAAGCAACACAAGTTTAGCTTTTGTATTGCCGATGCTGGCGTTGGAATCAGGGATAGCTTTGCTAGAGGACCTTATAAAGTCCCTGCGGAGAGAATCGCAGCTGGCGACGATCCACTGGAACTGGCAATAGAACCATTTATTAGCAGCAAATACGGCATGGGTCATTCCGGATGGGGTTTATTCTATGCTAGCGAGCTTTGTCGCGAAGCACACGGTACGTTTTGCTTAACGTCCGGCGATGAGTCACTTTTTATTTATAATGGAAATCAACATATTGAGCGGCATCCGTACTGGCAAGGGACCATTGCTTACGTGCTGTTGAGTACTCTCTCCAGGATTGATGGCAGTCGCGTGTGGGCGAAGCTGCCGACTGCTGAAGAAGAAAGTGACTTTGTTGCGAACTTTTCGAATACTGCTCCTGGCGAGTACGCTCTTCATGTGCTGGGAGACGGAACTCGTCGATTGTTTACACGTGATTCTGCCAAAAAGGATCTCGACAAGCTGTTGACATCCGGTGTTTTGGAGCGAGGAGTTGTGGTTTCTGTTGAAGAGGTGCTTGTTGCAACCCCTTCGTATGTTGATGAGTTTTTCTGTGGTCTCCTACGCTATTTGGGAATGGATCGATTCAAGAAGCTTGTTTTGATTAAAGGGGCTACTCCATACCTCACTATGATTATTGAAATGGTTTTGCAAAACGAGGTGCGAAGGCTGAATTCCTAGTAGTACGCGGCCACTTCCCTTTCTCCGGCACTCGGGCGGCTTTGCCCTCGGAATAGCTCATTAGGCACTGGAGGGGATTCCTACGGGGAACTTACCTCGGGAAGGCGCCTGATGTGGCCGGGTAATATTAGTGGAGTGTCTTACAAATTCGTGGACATCGTCTCGGGCCACGCGAAACCGACTCTTTAAGTCAATCACTGGTAGGAGATCTTAGCCGTGGCAGCGCCCCCTCAAGGACCCTGTCCAAAGACTTCGCGGACATTCCACTAGTTCAGCCCGGATTTTTCTCGGGAACTTGGCGGCGCTCGTCGCGCAGCAGGGATGCGGCCACGCGGGCCATCAGCTTGAGTTGTAGCCGTGGGAGGTACCCTATCAAGCGCAGTAGGCGCCTCATTTCCGGCGTTTCCGCCAATGCAGGAGATATCTCCCTTGCCCACGAAGATCGAGGAGGCAGACCACGTAACGGGACGAAACCCATCAGCTCATTCGGACCTCTGTAGAGCGTGACGCACAGCCGGAACAACGTCGTGATGCTCGGCAGCGACCCCCCGCGCTCGATCCGGCCGTAGACCTCTGGGACGATGCCAATGCTCTCGGCCACGTCCTGCTGCGTGAGCCCGGCTTCCCTACGCGCCAAGCTCGCAGCTTCGCCGAGGGTTACTGCGAGCCGTTGTTCCCTTCTCTTTACATGGTGGGAAAGTCCGGGCCTCTTCCGGTGCCTTGGGCGCTGAGAAACACGCGCTCCTGCCCGGAACTTTTTACCTTTCATGCTGGAAACCTCATGCGCTACGCCGCCACGAGGCGGGGCTCAAGCTGGCAATCATGTATAAGAAAGAACCGCATCCATCCCGGCGTACCGTTGGAGCAAGGGCGATCAGTTGGTGCCGCCCGGTTGGGTGGTGATGTCCTCTTCCTCCACCAGCACGGGGGGAAACGCATCATCACCCGTGGGCTCGATGACGCCCCGGCTCGTGCTGGCCCCATCGCGGGAATGGCGGCCTTCCTCAAGGGCTTCCATGGCCCCGTACGGAGCTTCGAGCATCGCGAGGCCCGCTCGCAGTTCCGCTTCCAATGCAGCCGCAGACAGGTAGCGATCTTCCGGACGTCGCTGGAGCACTCTGCGGAGGATGGAACGCAGCGGGAGAGGGAGTGGCTCGGTCAGCTCCGCCACGTCTCGGTGGGAAAACGTGGCTGCCCGCAGGATGCAATCCTCCGCGTGCTCAGGCAGGTCCGCCACCATGGCCGTCATGGCGGCACCGAGCACTTGCTCCTTGACCTCTGGCGTGAGCGCCTTGTCCAAGTCCCCGGGCCGTGCAGTGAACGTGTTGTAGAGGTGGCTCCCCGTGGCCAGTTCCAGCAGCACCAGCCCCAGCGAGAACAGGTCCGAGCGCGGATCCACCTCTTCTCCCAGGAGCGCCTCCGGCGAAGCGTAGAAAACTTCCCCGTGAGGACGCGGAAGCGTCGTTGTCACCCGGCCCGAAAGCAGAGAGCGCACGCAGGCGAAGTCTGTGAGCATCACCTCGCCCTCGGTGCCCAGGTAGATGCGGGTGGGGCTCACGTCACGATGCACGATGCCCAGTGGGGCTCCTCTCTCATCCGTGCGGCTGTGCGCGTAATGCAAGATGCTGGCTACCTCCGCGCCCACGTAGAGGCAGAACGCGGGGGTCAAGGGAGCCTTGCGCATGAGCGAGTAGGTGATCAGGGTGTTGAGTGAGGCGCCCTCGACCAGCTCGGACACAATGTGAAGAGCCCCCTGGACTTCATGGATGCCGAAGATTTGGGCAATCCCGGGATGGTGCAGATGGGCCGCCAAGCGCGCTTCCTCGCGGAGCCGGGCACGTGCCTTGGCAAGTGCCTCGGAATCGTCTGCCGTCGCTGGCAGGCTGCGGACGATGACCTGGCGGAGACGCCTCTTGCTCGTGCGCTCCCACGCCACGGCGGTCCTCTCGCCCAACTTCGATTGCGCCCACTCCTCGACGAGCCCGCGCGACAGATCCACCTCGTAGGACAGCTCGCCCTGAGAGAAGAGAATGACGCCCGGGATGTTCCAGGGCGGCCTCGCCGTAGACATGCGGTGGTGACTCCTCGCAGCGCGAAAAGGCGCCGCTCAATGGAGCGAAACACTACCCAGCATGAGCCAGCGGAATGAACGACGCTGGGGATTGGCCGTACCGCGCAGTGCCACTACAGCGTCAGCAGAAGCCCACCACGACACGCTCGATACAGCGTCCGGTTCACTCCCACCGCGTCACGCCGTTCGCGTCTGCTTCCTTCCTGCCCACGGCCTTTCCGGGCTTGGAGCCCTCTTCCTTGAACAAGCCTCCGTACCTCAGCTCAAGACAGATCGGAACCGTGCGTCCGTTGGGAAGGCGGGCGCGGAAATACCGGCCAACGATTTTGTCGCCGGTTGTCCACAGATGCCCGTCCAGAATCGTCCCCTCGGGGGCCTTCCCGTTTGGCTCGGAAAGAGCCCCTGTCACGGGACCATCTTTGAACACTGTCACGGTCTCCTCCCGTTTGCTGGTGCGGCGGGGCATCTTCCCCTTGGTCACGTCGACGGTGACAAGGAGGGTTTCTCCAGAGTCCAACGACCAATCGAGTTCCTGCTCCATGGCCTTCACGGCTTTCTCCGGACACAATTCCGGAGCCGGGCGCGTCTGCACACCCGGGCAGCCTGCCTCGACCCAAGCGAGAGAGGCCACGAGGAGCGCACACCTCTGCGCTTTCGAGAGCACGCGCTGAGCACTGGCCTTCTGGACTTGAGA